>CAZNIS010000102.1:11445-23399 GCA_964573105.1 uncultured Granulosicoccaceae bacterium | reverse complement strand
CCCCTATGGCGTTTCCAGAACGCTGGATGGAAACAACACACTGCGGCCAAGATTTTCCCCCGCGCCGGTCAGGGTTGAGAACCAAAAACCTTTCCATGGAATGATGAATTTGTCGTCCTCAACTACACGGTAGGCACCAATATCTGACTGGTACTCAAACATCAGGTTAGACCCAATCAAAGCGGTATTTGATTCGTCCAGTGTGCAGCCGAATTCACAGGTGCCTGCATCTGTTTTTACCCTGACGTCGCTAAAGGTACCGTAGTTGCTTGCGCCTCGCCCGATAGCGCTCCAGGCGACAGTGGGAACACCACTCCACTCATCAGCAATATCGGTCGCTGTGCAAAATGCGTTAAAACTTGCCGGCGTCGTCGCGGGTGCGGTTTTGCAGCCTTGAACAGTACCTCCTGTACTACCGGCCACCTGTGCGCGATTAAGTTGCAACACCACATCGCTACCAGATGTCTGAATCATCCAGAATGCCTTACCGTCCAACCCCAGAGATTCATTAGGATCCACTAGCCTGTAACCCGGCACTGCCTGATTGAATTCGTATGAGAAAATTGACCAACCCGCTCCGTAGGTACCCATTCCGGCATTGGCAAAGGCAGGAGATGCCGGCGTAATGGCACTGGTGTCCTGTGGGCTGCCAACCGGTATTTTCAGCAACTCCCATGTATTGTGCCGCAGGGTAAATGTATTCAGGTTCTCACTACGATTAACAAAGATGTCGTCAGCGTTATTGGTATCGCTATCTTCCACAACATCAGTGGCGTCACTCTTGAACGCAACCTGATTGCCATTGCCGCCAATCGATGGCGCGCTAGAGGATCCCGGTGCAAGCTCGTTGCTGGCGGGTTCTGCGTTGCTGCGCCTGCGGTAGCTCACCTGTGTCAGGGCACCGGTGAGCATATCCTTGCGCCAGATGGTTTGGGTATCACTTTGGCTATCGTATCGCGCAAATGCGATAAACCGGCCGTCGGCGTTGATGTCTGGCTCGTCGTTATGTCCGCCAAGTTTGCTGCCATCAGAAGCGGTACTCACCAGCTCGCGTGTGTCCAGTTGGGTATCGGCGCGATAGATATCGGAGTCGCTATCGGTATCGTTAGCCGTAATGTCTCTCGCCGTGGAAGCAAACGTAACAAAACGCCCGTCGGCAGATTGCCGAGCATAAACGCTGTCACCAGTTGCTGCAGCTCCAGCCTGGTTCTTACTGATCAGCAGCGTGGTATCGAGAAGTGTGTTGCGCTGGTAAACATGGAGGCGCCCCGAGTTCGGAACCTCCGGTACCAGCCCACCGGCTTCCGAAATAAAAGTCACAAAGCGGCCATCACTGGAAACGTCAGCTCCGAAAGCAAGACTTTCACCGTCAATTGCCTGATTGCCTGTGGTGCCAAATCCACTGGGTACGCTGATCAGGTCGGTGAGCCCGGATACGGTGTCAAACATAAATACATCACGAAAGTTGTTGTTATCGTTGCTCACCAGATCCGTCGCCACAGAGTCGTACACCACGTATCTGCCGTTGTCACTGATCGCTATCGAATCGGTGTTGCTGTCAGCGTCACTGTCAGTGACGCGAATCGTGCTTGCAGCGATCAACGGTGTACGCCCCGGCGCGCTGCCGGTATTGCGTAAGTAAACCTGCCTGGTGCCAGCCGGCACCCCCGCTGATGCAGGTAGCAGGTTGCTGGCCTCACTGATGAAAGCGGCGTACCGCCCGTCACGGCTTAGCGACGGGTATTCGCAATCGCCGTCTGTGCCGCTGCTGTTGCCGGGGTCTGCAGCGTTCAGTTGGATCTGGCTGCTGTCTGGCGTGTGCATGAAACAGTCACTGAGCCCGTCGGCTGAATCTACCATATAGGCGGTAAAGCCGCCGTCTGCACTGATTGAAGGGGATCGGGAATCTGATGCGTGCTGGTTGCCGCTGCTTAACAGACTGATAAGGGTTGAGGTATCGATACCTTGATCAATGGCACAACTCTGACCGTCACCAAAAAAACCAACATCGCATTCACACAGGAAGCTCTCCGCTGTATCAACACATGACGCGTTGGTGCCACAGCTTGCCGTGCCATTGGTGCACTCATTCACACCCGGCAAACTGGCCGGATCAGCCGGGTCGGAACCGGCGTTGATTTCATCAATGTTAGAGCTGCCGTCGCCGTCGGAGTCTTCATCGCCATCGTCCACACCGTTGTTGTCGGAATCATCGCGTTCATTGCTCAGCCCAAGCGCTGCCTCGACGTCATTGTCGATTCCGTCCTCATCAAAATCAACACTGGGTGGGCCCTGCGAAAGCAGTTGGTGGAACGACGGATTCAGCTTGCCCACATAGACAATTGCACCCGTGGCATTGATCAGGGTTTTACTTTGTTTGATTAAAAACATCTGGCTGTCGGCAGCGCGCACCGCCACGTTGGTGGTGAGATCAAACCTGCCGTACAACGGTTGGGCCAGTATGTACTCAAAGGCATGTGCGTCGCGCAACAGTCGACTACTGCCGGTTTGCAGGTTCAGCACCAGTAAATCGCTGTTGCGTGGCGACTGAACCACCAGCAGTGCCTTTAAATCAGCGCTGCGTATTTGCGTGCCATTTGGTAACAGATAGAGCCTGCCGGACGGCTCAGCTAGTATGGTTTCTGCACTGGCGATCAGTTCATCGGCAAATGCTGCTGCGCTTTGTAGTAGAAAAAACCATAGCACCAAACAGGCCGCGAGGGTTCTTTTCAGTTGATGAAACATTGAGCTGCCATCCCTGGTCAAGAGCAATCTTCGTCTTTGCCCAATTTGCGATTCCACTTGAAGCTAACAATCCCAGTTGGCTGACCGGATGTACCAGGCGTGAAATTCTCAAATAATATACATTCATATGCAAACGTGGCAGATTCAAACCGTCGTTCATTGCTATCGGAGTCTGAAAGAGTAAACGAGCCGATCGCAACGTTGTCGAGCTTGATCTCTGTTTCCTTAAACGGGGAGCCGGTAGCGGTGCTGAATGTTGTTATATAGACGGTGTCAAATAACGTACTGGTAGCGGCCTTGGCGATTAGTTGCGCTGCTTTGGCATCACCATTTCGAACGACTGTGATGGGTATCAGTGTGGTCTCTCCGGTAGCGGAAGGGTTGACACCTGCCCGAGTCGGTTCATACGTGTTTTCTCCGCCTGTAGTCCAGGAAACTGCCCTCAGGATATTGTTGTTGCTCTCGTCCGGTGGTGATCCCAAATCGTTGTACACCGGTGCTTCATTTAAGCCAATATAGATTTCTGTGTTGGCCTGGCCGGCAGTGGCGACAGCCAGGCTCAAACTGGCGAGCCAAAATGCGGTGATAGCGTGTCTCATTAGCATTTTACTTCCTCGTTTTTAACCACATCCCAGCCAAAGCAGTCGCTCTTGATGACTGAACCGGAAGATGGATCCTGAACGTAGAACTGCATCTGTACCTTGGCCGGGGCAAGTGAAAATAGATCAACGATGCCACCATCTTCCACTGTTCCCACCGACATGGAGTTAATGGCTAAATTTGTCAGCGTAACCTCCAAAGTTTTATCATGACCGCTTATTGGATCACGTAGGACTAAAGCCGTGAGCGTGGCCTCGGGGAAAATTTCTCTTTTTGCCATAGCTTCAAAGATTTTAGGTGATGCATTGTCGGTGCTTTTTGTGAACTGGACAGACGAAAATTGCGGAATGGTGGCTTGAGCGCCATGAGGATTCCCGGGATCGGTATTGTTCTGCACGCCCCAGCTCCAGGACACAATGTCTATCTGGTTGTTGAAACCTTTGAGGTCGGATTCCCCCTGGATATCTCCCAACTTGAGCACAAATGTTTGCCCGAAGGAATCGGCTGGCAATGAGGTGGCGATGGCGACTACTGCAACGGGCAGGATGCTGTGCAGATGGTTTTTGGGCTTTACATCCTTGAATTCATTGTTCACTCTGTCAACTCCAATTGCTTGAGTGTGTGCTGCGGGACTACGCAGGGGCGCCCGCCAGCAAGACCATGCTATCAGAATACATTCACCTATGGAATGGTTGCTTGCACAACCTAATGAAGGATGACGACTGAACACCATAGTGTTCTGCAACAAGCCATCGCGCTGCAGCGTAAAGGTGCGGTTGAGCGGGCTCGCAAGCTATTCAAGTTACTACTGCAAACCAACCCCGACCACGTTGAGGCATTGCACTTTCTGGGTGTGCTTGAATTCCAGTCTGGCCTGGTGATGGAAAGTATTGAGCTGATCAGTCAGGCGTTGAAGTTAAACCCTGAATACGTTGATGCGTATATCAATCTCGGCAACATATTGTTTGATCAGAGCTATGCCGCTGAGGGTTACGCTTGTTGCATGAAAGCCTACGAGCTGGCCCCGCAACGTTTTGATGTGCTTGAAAACCTGGGGGTCTATTCGCGTTATCACGGGCAGTTGGAGCGATCGGTCACTATATTGAAACAGGCGGTCGAGCTGCGGCCGGATCTGCCCGCAGCTCACTACAATCTCGGCAATTCGCACGTTGCACTGAAACAGTATGATGAGGCGCTTGATTCTTTCATTCGGTGTCTAACGCTTGATAGCAATTTTGGCCCTGCAGTCAGTGTGATCACTCGTGTGGCGTATATGGCAGGGCGGCCGGATGTTGCCACAGAACATTACCGAAAAGCACTTCAGCATAAACCGGATAACGCACTGGTACGGCATATGCTGGCTGCAGCGTCCGGGGAGAATATTCCGGATCGCTGCACACCCGAATCGGTTCAGCAACTTTTTGATGGACACGCCGCATCATTTGATAAAAACCTGGCAGCCCTGGACTATGCAGGCCCGGCTTTGCTGGCAGAAAGGATGCAGGTATACCGCTTTAAAGAAAAATCACTGAAAGTACTAGATGCCTGCTGTGGTACCGGTCTGTGCGCACCTGTTTTGAAACCCGTTGCCACCGAACTTGACGGGGTGGATTTATCTGCTGGTATGCTGGAGCAGGCGCGATTACGGCAATTATACGATGAACTGGAGCAGGCAGATATCATCGCCTACTCTCTTACCAAAACGAACAGTTACGATCTGATCGTATCAATGGATTCACTAATCTATTTCGGCAGGCTGATTGAAGTTGTAACGGCTCTTGCTGGTGCACTGACTGATGGTGGAGTGCTGCTCTTTTCCCTTGAGCGTACCGATTCTGAAGATAGCAATAGTGTGGGTTATCATTTGGGCGCCCATGGGCGTTATCAGCATTCGCGCAAAGCTGTAGAAAAACTTGCTGAATGCATGCGCGGTTGCAAGCTGGAGATTGAATCTTGTGTAATAAGGCGCGAGCTTCAGCAAGACGTTGGCGGTTGGTTCTGCACGGTGACCAGGTCGTGGCATTGAGTGTTAGCCTGGGTATGGCAGTAAGTAGCGAAGGACCTACGCCTGTCTCGGTACTTAACTTCTGACGGTATAGATTACTCAACCCACTTGAAAGAAGCTGCGGTTCGTACAACGTGTCCGATAGATGGCAGCGCAAAATGGCTTCCCAGCATGATACAGTTGGACTCGCAGGCTCGCTCAAGTAATAGTATGCGTGAGGACACTGCCATGTCGCCGTCCGCATCGAATTTAAAGTGCCATTCGGGATGCCGGCACTGTGCGGTTGTATGCAGCGCGTCGCCGGTTATCACTGCCTCGTGTTTGCCACTTTTCACCTGTATCGACACATGCCCGGGTGTGTGCCCGGGGGTTGGAATCAGCGTGACGTGATCGCCCAGCATGTGCCCGGCCTGCACGAGCTCAGCCTGACCCGCTTCGACCACTGGCAGAACACTCTGCGTGTACATATCCCCGCGACGCGAACGCTGATGCGCTTCATCCGCCGAGGGCATCAGGTATCTGGCGTTGCGAAAGGTTGGCACCCAGCGTCCGTCCACGAGCTGCGTATTCCAGCCCACATGATCGGTGTGCAGGTGGGTACAGAGCACGTAGTTGATATCGTCGAAGGTGACGCCTGCCGCAATCAGCGATGACTCGAAACGATTGTCCGTTCGATTGTGCCAGTTGGGGACTGCCGGCACGCTCTTGTGGTTGCCGACGCAGCTGTCGACGAGAATATTATGCGACGGCGTCTTCAGTAAAAATCCCTGGATCGGCAGGATCAGGCCATTGGAGTGGGGGCAGATACTGCCAGGTGCGTGTGATTCGATGATCCGGGCAACATCGGGCCCGGCGGTGGGAAAGAGTTCCTCTGGTGTCAGAAACGGCGCGTGAATTTCCAGAATTCGCCAAACTTCGACCTCGCCGATTTTACATAGCATAGTGTCTACTCACTGAATGGTCCTCTGCGTCGAATGCTTTTGTATCGTTGAACAACGACGATTGGATTGGGATTGTCTGCGTACCGCGGCTGACAGTGTTGCCATTGCCGGTTAATCGTGCAAACTGGCGAGTTCCGCCAGCGTGACAGGTTTGATCGGTGCGCGTATTCGATAGGCGCCAACCTCGTCGTGCGTCAAGGCGTTTTCACGTGCGAGTATTTCGGTGACAGTCAGTCCGCAATAGCGGCCCTGGCACGGCCCCATGCCGCATCGGCTAAATGCCTTGGTTTGATTGGGGCCAGTGCAGCCTCTGCTGACTTGTCGTCGTATCGTGCCGGCGGTCACTTCTTCGCAACGGCAGATGATGGTGTCATCCGCCGGGGCTAACACTTGTTCAGATGGCGTATAGAGTGTCTCGATAAACGGGCGCGCGGCGTACTCTCGATTAAGTGCATTGCTTGCGAGTGTGATTGCGCGACTGGCTGCGGACTCATCGATTTTGCCAAGTTTGTGCAATGCGTTTAAGGCGCAGATAGTGCCCTGCTGTTGTGCAGCCAGCGCACCATTGATACCTGCGCCATCGCCGGCGATGTGAAAAAGAGGATTGTCGGTTTTACCGCTGGCATCGGTATTGGGGACAAAGCAACGTTGCAGCGGATGCCATTGATGGGTGAGTCTGAGCACTCGGCTGATCTGGGTATTGGGTACCACGCCCTGATGCAACATCACGCAATCGCATTCGATCTGTTGCTGTCTGCCGCGCGTTTTGAACTGGATGGCGCTGACGGCATAGCTGCCAACGATGCGCAGATCATCGGCCGCCTGATAGCGACGGATGCCGGCTTTGCGAATTTGTGCCAGCAGGCCGATGCCCTTGCCGAGAATCCTCCAGTTTGCCATGGCGGCAGGCAGGTGGCGTGCGGCATTGAAGTAGCTTGATTGACGCCGCGTCTCGACGATGGCTGCGGGTGGTGAGCCCGCCCGTATCATTTGCACGGCGAGCAGGTAGAGCAGCGGGCCGGATCCTGCCAGCACTGCGTTATCCGGAACCAGGCCGCTTGTCTTTAGCATGATTTGCCCGGCACCTGCGGTGATGACACCGGGCAGTGTCCAGCCTGGTAGCGGCATCGGACGTTCCAGTGCGCCGGTCGCGATAATGATCTGGCTGCCGCTCAGACGGTGTGCCTGGCTGCCGATCGAATAACAGAGTTGTCCATCGTCGTCGACGCGCCATACTTTGGCGTTGGGTCGGTAGCTGATCTGTGGATGATGAATCCGGCTTGTCAGTTGCCGGCCGTAGAGATAGTCGTCGCCCAGTATCGGGTCACGGGACGCGGGTGAGTTGTCGACGGCACGATAGATTTGACCACCGGGCGATGGTTGTTCATCGAGTAAAACAACGTTGCCACCGTGTTCAGCTGCGGTGATGGCCGCGGCCATGCCGGCGGGCCCCGCACCAATCACCGCCAGCTCGGCGTTCTCGGGTGTGCTCATTCCCCGCTATCCGATTGATGACAGGTTTGCACCTGCAGGCCGTGCTGGACCGGTGTCATGCAGGCCTGAACAATCGTGCCATCTATGTCCACCAGACAGTCGTAGCATGCACCCATCATGCAATAGGGCGCGCGCGCAGCACCGCTGACCTGTGTGTTGCGTATTGAGGTTTGGCCCGATGCCAGCAGTGCTGCGGCAATGGTGTCGCCATCTCGCGCTGTCACCATCCTGCCATCGAATGTGAATTCGACGGTGGCGCCTGTTTCGGTCTCAATGCGGTTGAGTTTCAAAGCGCTCCTCGCTGAAGCAGTCAAGATTGGGGGCGTTGACCTGGCCGGTGATCCAGAGTGGTAAAAACTTCGCATGTGCGGCAGCCAGTGTGATGCCGCTGTGGCAAGTGACGAAAAAGGCGCCAGGGTGCGTTTTCGACTGTTGATAAATCGGCAGTCCATCCGGCGACATGATGCGAAGCGCGCCCCAGCTTCGAACGATATTAACACTGCCCAGCGCCGGAAAGAGCTGTCTGGCTTCTGCAGCCAGTTGCGCGGTGATGGCGAGGCTGTCGCGATCATCTGTCCCCACTTCTTCGGCTGAGGCACCTATTTGTACGCCACCTTCATCTACCTGCCGAATGACATCCGAGGGGCGATGCATGAGCGGGGCAGTTTTTTCCGTGATCAACACCTGTCCACGCTGTGGACGAACCGGGGCTTTAAATCCCAGTGACGGGCCGAGCGTCCGATTGCCGATGCCTGAGCACAGCACTACGTTTGCAGCGTGGGCAAGATGCTGTTGGCCGCTTTGAATATCGAATTGCGAGTTGTGGCGGGTAATGCTGTCGATGGTAACCGGGTTGATTATCTGGCCACCCTGTTGCCTGACCGAGATGGCCAGGCTGCGCAGCAATGACAGCGAGTTGACGTGACCGTCCTCGTGGTGCAGCGTCGCACCGGCGACGTCCGGACCGATATTGGGTTCTTCGCGACGCAGTGCGTTGTGGCCAAGTACTTCAAACGGATAGTCATCGCCGGTCTGTGCAGCCAGCCCGCGGTATCGCTCGGCCAGTTGCGCCAGTTCATCCTCGTCCAGACAATAGCGAAAACCACCATTTTGCTGCAGTTTAAGATCGGTGTTGCATTGTTCTTCAAGCTCATTGGCAAACGATCGCCAGGCGCTGGCGGAACGGCGTGTCCACAGTGAATAGGCGGGTAGATTCAGACCCTTGCCCTGAACCCAGATCAGGCCAAAGTTGCCACGCGAGGCGCGAATGCCGTTGTCGCCTTCATCGAATACTGCAACGCGTTTGCCGAGCGACAGCAGGCCATGTGCGACAGACAGTCCAACCACACCACCGCCGATGATTGCGTATTCGATTTCCATTCGGGCAGTGTATCATTGGACCGGCAAAACACAGCTGATCAGTTGGGTTGAAAAAGCACAATCTGGCCCAAATTGAATTGCAGTTTGCCGAGCACATGTGATTTTGGCACGACGCCCCAGTAGCGGCTGTCGTTGGAGTTGTCGCGATTGTCTCCCATCACGAAGTAGCTGTCCGGGGTACCGAGAACGTGCGTGTCTGCCCGCGCGGCTTGCGCGATTCCCATTGAATGCAATAACAGGTGTTACCCAGACATTCGCGGCGAACATTCAGATTGTCGCCGACAACAGTGCTCTCGATCGCTTCATTGTTGATGGAGAGCGTGCGCGCGGAGTATTCAATGGTGTCGCCGCCGGTGGCAATAACTCTCTTGAAGTAGGCGATTTTCGGATCAGGTGGATACTGGAACACGATTATGTCGCCCGGCTGGTAGCTGCCGCCCAGCTGCAGGGTCAGGATATCGAAACCGGGAAAACCATAGTGACCGCTGTGGATCTTGTTGGCGACGAAGATATCACCGGGTTCAATCGTTGGCAGCATGGAGCTGCTGGGTGCGCGATAGGTATCGAAGATGAAGACGCGGCTCAGTATCACCACGGGTAGTAAGAACTCGGCAATCATTGCTTCCGCCCGTCAACGCTGCAGGGATGCAATAAAGGATAACGATTTCTCGAGTCAAATGGAACTGACTGGAATTGCCGCGGCGGCAGGCGATTGAGCGTTCCCGTTTTATCCATCGTCGCGTTTTGCCTGGTGACTCAGGGTGCGAATAATATTCACGGGTAAAATGACGAACGCTTATATCTTTGATCCCGGAGTCATGACTTGCGGTGACAGGATTAACAACTGATGGGGCTCATCCATGAATGACTACACCGCATTTTTTTGCGAGGAGAATATCTGGCGATTGGCCCGTCGTCAGGAGAGCGTCGATCATTGCTTTGTGCTTTTTTTCTTTAACCAATCCGGCACAATTGCGTTGCGGGAACAGAAGCCGTTCGGGGAACAGGGCGTGGGATTGTGGGATTACCATGTTGTGTTGCTGGATAGGGTTCGTGGCTTGATTCACGATTTTGATACGCGCCTTTCGATGCCTTCACCCGCCAGGGTCTATCTGGATAAGACGTTTCCGCAGCAGGACAGTCTGCACGCGCAATATCGGACCACAGTGCGCTGCGTGCCGGCACAGGAGTATCTCGCACGATTCAGTTCAGATCGCTCTCACATGCTCAATGAAAACGGGGTTGCGCACGCACCGTTTCCCAAGTGGCCTGTGATTGAATCGCAGTGGCCGATCACGTTGCAGGAGTATGTCAGTGACGGGGTGATCGCGGGCAGTGATAGTGTGGTGGTGGCGGTTGATCGGTTTGATCCTGATTGTCCGCTGGGTGGGTGAGGGGTTGGGTTGTCTTGCCTCGCCTCGCTTACGCGGCGGGTCTCCCTGGTGAAGGGTGGGGTGCCTTGCAGGTGTGTTCGGGTTCCTTGTTGATGGCGGAGTTGCCTCGCTTACGCGTCGGGTTTCCCTGGTGATAGGTGGGTTGTCTTGCTGGTGTGTTGGGGTTCCTTTTTGATTGTGGGGGTTTCCTCGCTTACGCGTCGGGTTTCCTTGCCTCGCCTACGCTTCGGGTTTCCTTGCCTCGCTTTCGCTTCGGGTTTCCCGGTGTTGCTTTGGTGGCTAGCGGATCTCTGATCGGTAGCTGAATCGGTCGGCGCGGCCGCGGGTGACGCGAAACTCGATGGGGCGGTTGTTGCTGGTGTAGGTCAGGCGGTGCAATACGACGACGGCGGCGCCGGTTTCTATCGACAGGGCGGTGGCGGTGTCGTTGTCGGCGGATTCGGCTGTGAGGGTTTCCTCGGCGCGGATGACGGGCACGCCAAACTGATCGACGATCACAGCGTAGAGCAGATCGGGGATGTGGACGGTCTCGTCTTCAAGGCCCGCCAGCAGTGTGCCGTCCCACCAGCTCTTTTCCAGCAGCACGGGGCCGTCGTCGACGAAGCCGGTGCGCTCGAGATAGATCAGTCGCGATCCGGTGGCAAGACCCAGCCGTTTACAGATGTCTGCAGGCCCTCGGCTGATGCGGCGAATCGCTGTCTCTTTGTGGATGCGGGTGTCGTCGCCGCGTTGATCGCCGTAGCTGAAAAAGCGAAACAGGCTGTTGTTGAAGTCGATCCGCGAGACGTAGGTGCCTTTGCCCTGGTGGCGATACAGCAGCTTTTCTGCGACCAGATTATCCAGCGCCTTTTTCACCGTGCCCTGGCTGACATCGAGCTGTTTGGCGAGTTGTGGCTCTGAGGGCAGCAGATCGCCAGCGCGCAGCTCGCCGGCTTCGATTTGTTGGCGTATGTGCTCTTCTACACTCTTGTAAAGGGGCGTGTGCATGGACGTGCCGGTGAAATTGCAGGAGTTTGCTCCAATCCGGCCGCTAAAGCGCACCGAATCCCGCGAATCAGCTAACTCATGTATATGAGTTACTTGACGTACTGGAGTGACGAGCATAGCATCCCGTCACCGTGCAGGCGAACACAAACGAGGAAACACCATGGCCAAACCCGCAGCAGCCGTAGAGAACGATCAGGAGGCATCGATCGTCGATGGCCTGATTCAGCGTGGACGCGACGCGATGGCGCAGATCGCCGATGCCGATCAGGCGCGCATCGATGAATGTGTGACGGCGCTGGCCTGGTCGCTGTACAAGCCCGATGTCGCCGAGCGGCTGGCAAAGCTCGCGGTGGAAGACACCGGCATCGGCAACTACAAAGACAAGATCATCAAGAATCAGCGCAAGAC
>CAZNIS010000102.1:0-11345 GCA_964573105.1 uncultured Granulosicoccaceae bacterium | reverse complement strand
CTGGGTGTGGGGGCGGGCAATGTGCCGGTCATTATCGACAGCAGTGCCGATCTGGCCGATGCGGCCCAGAAAATCTGTGCCTCCAAGTGCTTTGACAATGCCACATCCTGTTCTTCAGAGAATTCGCTGGTGATTGTGGGCGATGTCTACGAAGAGGCTATTGCCGCACTGCAGGAAGCGGGTGCCTATCGCTGCGACAACGACCAGAAGGATCACATCCAGAATCAGCTGTGGCTGGATGGCAAGTTGAACCGCAAGCTGATCGCACAGGATGCAGACATCTTCGCCGAGCGGCTTGGCTTCCCGGACGATGCGAAAAAGTCGCGTTACTTTCTGGTTGAGGAACCGACGCTCGATCCCGAGTCACCGTTTGCCGATGAAAAGCTCGCGCTGGTGCTGACTGTCTACAAGGCGCGTGATTTCGACCATGCGATGGAGCTGGTTGAAGGCATTTTGAATGTCCAGGGCCGTGGCCACTCCTGTGGCGTGCACACGCAAAACGCCGATCACGCGCAGCAGCTTGCCGAGCGCATGGATGTGGTGCGGGTGCTTGTTAATCAAGCGCACACGTTTGGCAACGGTGGCAGTTTCGACAACGCGCTGAACTTCACGCTCAGCATGGGCTGTGGCACCTGGGGTGGCAACAGCTTTTCTGACAACCTCAACTACAGCCACTTCATCAACATCACCCATCTGGTCCGCACTATCGAAGAAGACAAGCCGTCCGAAGAGGCATTGTTTGGTGCGCACTGGGCGAAGTACGGACAATAATCGATGAACTTCGAAGAACATGCGGCCAAGCCGCTGCTGGCTGCGGCCGGTATTGCCATACCCGCCAGTGAACTTGTATCCAGTGCTGATGACGCGGCGGCCAGTGCCGGGCGCATCGGCCCGTGTGTGATCAAGGCGCAGGTGCCGATCGGCAAGCGCGGGAAGGCCGGCGGCATCAAGCTCGCGGCCAATCCCGACGAGGCGCGCGAACACGCGCAGGCGATTCTAGGGATGTCGATCAGCGGTTTTCGCGTCGACCAGGTGATGGTTGAGGCACAGTCGGCGATTGAGCGCGAATTCTACGCATCGGTTCTGAACGACTCTGCCAGCAAAGGTCCGATGGTGATGTTCTCCACCGAAGGCGGCATGGATATCGAAGAAGTAGCCGCCGCCACACCGGATAAGATCCAGACCTGTACGGTCGACATACGCAGTGGTTTTGATCTGTCGGCGGCGAAAGCACTGCTCGCTCCCGCGGCACTGGGCGATATATCCGACAAGGTTGCCGGGGTGCTGGTGAATCTGTATCAGGCTTATCTCGATAACGATGCCGAGATGCTGGAAATCAACCCGCTGATCGTCACCGCCAACAATGAAGTGATGGCGCTGGACTGCAAATTTGTACTCGATGACTCGGCGATCAAGCGCCGCGACGAACTGGCGGCCAAAGGCGCGCCGGAACAGATGACAGCACTGGAGCAGCGCGGCCACGATGCCGGTATCAAATATATCGAGCTCGACGGCAACGTCGGCGTGCTGGCCAACGGTGCGGGCCTGACCATGACCACCATGGACGTGGTGCGACACCACGGCGGTGCGCCGGCCAACTTTTGCGAGATCGGTGGCGAGGCCTACACCAAAGCCAAGACCGCGCTCGAGATGGTGCTCGATAAACCCGGAATCAGCTCGCTGGTGGTTAACTTTTGCGGTGCGTTTGCGCGTTGCGACGTGATGATGGAAGGGCTGCTGAACGCCTGGACAGAACTGCGGCCCGACATTCCTGTGTTCTTTTCAATCGCCGGCACCGGCGATGAAGAGGCGATTCGGATGCTGAAAGACACCCTCGGTATGGATCCGCTGCCCGATATGAGCGCGGCCTGTAAAGCGGCGGTCGATGCCGCCAACGGAGCATCTGCATGATCATTCCACGCAAGGAAACCCGGATCCTGGTGCAGGGCATTACCGGCAAGCAGGGCACTTTCTGGACCGAGCGCATGCAGGAATATGGCGCTAGCGTCGTCGGCGGGGTGAATCCGAAGAAAGCGGGTACTGAACACTGCGGGGTGCCGGTCTACGGCAGCGCGGTCGATGCGGCCAGCGATGGCTTTGACGCATCCCTGCTGTTTATCCCGCCGCTGGGTGTTAAAGCTGCTGCGCTCGATGCGATCAACGCCGGCGCGAAGATGATTTTATGCCTGACCGAGCATGTGCCGGTGCAGGACGTCATGTATTTCATGGCTGCTGCCAAAGAGGCCGGCACCCGCGTATTGGGGCCCAATACCGCCGGTGGCGTGACGGTTGGCGAGACCTTCATGGGCTTCATGCCAGCGTTCAATCAGCGCATTTTCCGGCAGGGCAGTATAGGCGTGTTGTCGCGTTCGGGCAGTCTCGGCACGCTGATGTGCCAGAACATCGTGTCGGCCGGTTTTGGCCAGACCGCGTTCGTTGGAATCGGCGGTGATCCGGTGATCGGCACCACTACGCGCGATGCACTGCAGGCACTGGATGAGTTTCCCGGCACCGAGGCGGTTGTGATGGTGGGCGAGATTGGCGGCGTGATGGAAGAGGAGGCCGCTGAGTATGCGCGCACGATGAGCAAGCCGGTGTTCGCCTTCATCGCTGGTGGCTCCGCGCCCAAGGGCAAGAAGATGGGCCACGCCGGTGCCATTGTGATGGGCGATCGCGGCACCTGGGACTCCAAAGCCCGTGCTCTGGGCGACGCCGGGGTGAATGTGCTGGCAACGCCGGTACACATTGGCGATGCTTTGAAAGAGCAGATGGGTTAGCCAGACCAGGCGCCACTCGATCCCCAAAACTGCCCATTGGCGACCTGGAGCCGGAATTTACCGTTTTTGACAAACTCCAGGTCGCTTTCGCGGTCTTAGCCTCAGGCCGCGCCTGTGGCTTTGTACCACACGACACGTTTTTCCCTTTCATAGCCTCCGACGCAATTGCCATTTGGCGAACAAAGCGTCGTAAGTGCTTGAATTTCACGTGTGTTGACAGCGCTTCGTTTGAATTGATCGGGCAAAAACAGTAGGCTGCTGCGGCATGCGAAGAAGTTTTGTCAGTCGAGGAATCCCGCAGAACTGACTCGTAGACCAACGCTCATCAATACGGCCTGGGGCCGGAGGATATGCATGACAGACAAGAATGATCTCAAAAACCTGATCGCCGCTGATCGCGACATCGGTTCGGTTTTGCGCAACGGCAAACTCAGCCGTCGTGACTTTATGGCGTGGACGGGTGCCATGGGCATGTCGGCAGCAGTCGGCAGCTCGCTGTGGTCTAACCGCGCACTGGCCAACACGCCGCAACGCGGTGGTCACCTGCGCGCCGGCCTGAATGACGCGAACACCGTCGACTCGCTGGATTCAACTCAATACAACGCGACCACCATGATCGTCATCAGTCGCGCCTTCCGCGACAGCCTGGTGGAAGTTGGGCAGGACAACACCGCCCAGCCGGGTCTGGCCGAGAGCTGGGAAGCCTCAGCAGACGCCAAAGAGTGGCGCTTTAACATTCGCCAGGGTGTGGAGTTCTCCAACGGCAAATCGCTGACCGTCGAAGACGTGATCAACTCGATCAACGTCCACCGCGGCGAAGATTCAAAATCGGCAGCCAAGGGTGTATTCGCCGGTATCTCCGATGTGAAAGCCGATGGCAACACGGTGGTGGTATCGCTGGCAGATGCGAACGCCGACTTCCCGTTCCTGTTTACCGACTATCACATGACTGTCGTGCCCACCGTTGACGGCAAGGCTGATCTGATGTCGCCGCACGGCACGGGCACCTATTTGTTGAAAGAATACGAGCCGGGTGTGAAGACCATCCTCGAGCGCAACCCGAACGCCTGGCAAGGCGGCGAGTTTGGATTCTTCGATTCGGCGGAAATCCTTGCGATTCTCGATGACACGGCTCGCCAGAGCGCGCTGATCTCGGGTTCGGTCGACGTGATCAACCGCCCGGCGCTGAAGACTATTTCACGTCTCAAGCGAGTTCGCGGCATCAACATCATCGATGTGGCCAGTAACCTCGCTTTCACGCATCCGATGCGCACCAACGTTGCACCGTTTGACAACAAAGACTTCCGCACCGCGCTGAAGCTTGCCACGCCGCGTCAGGAGTTCATCGACAAGATCCTGTTCGGTTACGGTTCAATCGGCAACGACCAGCCGCTCGGCCCGGGCTTTGCCAACTACGACGACAGCCTCGAAGTCGAATACGATCTGGACAAGGCCAAGAGCCTGATCAAGAACGCTGGCCTGGAAGGCGTGACTTTCGAGCTCAGCTCTTCCAACACAGCCTATGGCGGTGCAGTCGATGCGGCGCAGCTGTTCGCTTCCAACTGGGAGAAGATCGGCGTCAAGTGCAACGTGGTTCGCGAGCCGCAGGACGGTTACTGGAGCAACGTGTGGAACAAGAAGCCGTTCTGCTGCTGCTACTGGGGCGCGCGTCCGGTCGAGGACATGATCCTGTCGATCGCCTACCTGTCTGATTCTCCGTGGAACGATACAGTTATCAATATTCCTCGCGTCGATGAGCTGGTTGTCGCCGCGCGCGGCGAACTGGATCAGGCCAAGCGTAAGGAAATGTACGGCGAAGTTCAGTCACTGCTGAGCTCCGACGGTGGCACATTGATCCCTGCCTTTGGTAGCGATGTGGCAGCGGCCAACGACAAAATCGGCATCGGTGAAAATATCGGCGGCGGTTGGGAAATGGACGGTGGTCACTTCGTCAAGCGCTGGTGGATGAATAGCTAGTCTATACCCCGGCTTTTGGCCAACTGTTGTGAAAAAGGGCGCCACTCGGCGCCCTTTTTTATGTTCAGTTATCGCCCTGATCGCACAGGAAGGCCGGTTCTCCCAGCACGCTGAAATCAGGCTCGACGCCAAGGCCAGGTGTGTCGTCCACTGACATATAACCATCGGCCAGCACCGGTCCGCCGTTGGCGATACAAACACTGTTGTACTCGGTAAAGGCTGAGGACTGAAAGTGCATGCCGGCTGCCGCCGAGTGCGACAAGTGCGCAATGGCAGCCGTTGCGATCTCACCGCCCCAGGCGTCCTCGATCGTCAGTGCAATCCCAAGATGCGTACACAGATCGCGCGCCTGGCGTGCCGGTGTCAGCCCGCCGAGGCGCGAGATTTTCAGATTGATGACATCGGCTGCCGTATCACCGGCGGCGCGAATGATCGCGTTCAGATCATCCATGCACTCATCGAGGATCATCGGCAGCGTGCAGTTGCGGCGGATCGCCAGGCACTCTTCGTAGCTTAAGCACGGTTGTTCCAGATAGATGCCGGTATCGTTGACGGCGTTGGCAACCCGCATCGCCTCGTGCTGACGCCAGCCGGTATTGGCATCGGCTGCCATGGCCTCACCCGATTGCATGCCGCCCGCCACCGACAGAATGCGCTCGATATCCAGCGCCGGTTCGCCGCCAACTTTCATCTGGTACTGATCAAAGCCCAGGTCGCGGTACTCGCGCAGTTTGTCCGCCATCTGTGCGGGGCTTGCCTTACTGATTACTTTGAAGAGCTTGATCTGATCGCGGATGCGACCGCCAAGCAGCGTGTAGACCGGCAATCCGGCGACCTTGCCAAGCAGGTCCCAGCAGGCCATGTCGATGGCGGACTTCACATAGGGGTGGCCCTTGAGCAGCTGATCCATGCGCGCATAGATGGCGTCTATGTCGCGCGGGTCGGCGCCGATCAGACCCGGTGCCAGCGTGCTGATGCCGGTGCGAACACCCTGCGCATAGGCGGGCAGGTAGGCAGGGCCCAGCGGGCAGACCTCGCCGTAACCGGTGATGCCGGCATCGGTCTCGATCGCGACCACGGTGGAATCGAACGCGGCGTACGAGTGGCCGGCCCAACTGTAGGCGCCCTCGCGCATCGGCAGGTCAATTTGCCAGTAGGAGATCTTGCAAATCTTCATATGGATTGTGTGTTCAGTGGCTTGGAGAGGCTGGCGCGCCCGGGGCGACGGTGACTGTTGTCTGCGTGCTGTCGGACAGGCACCGCATGGACAGTTCTGCTATGGTTATCCGAGGGAATGAACTGTATCGGAATTGGAACTGCGCGTCAGCGCGGTGAGAAACGGTTGCCGATTTCGGCGCGCTAGAGAGGTCAGACGACCAACAGCATGAATAGAATCCTGTTAATGATTATCCAGCGTCTGGGCCTCGGGCTCATGGTGCTGTTCGTGGTGTCTTTGATCATTTTTCTCGGCGTCGAGTTGTTGCCTGGCGATCTGGCGCAGGAGATTCTCGGCCAGATGGCAACGCCGGAAAGTGTCGCCGCATTTCGTGCCGAACTCGGGCTCGATCTGCCGCCGCATACGCGCTACATCGAGTGGCTGAAAAATATACTGCAGGGGGATTTCGGCACCTCGCTCGCCAACGGGCGGGAGATCTCCGAGCTGATCGGCGTGCGCTTTTCCAATACGCTGTTTCTGGCGCTGGTCGCAGCCTGCATCTCGGTGCCGCTGGCGCTGGTCTTTGGTGTACTGGCCGCGTTGTACCGCAACAGCTACTACGATCGCACTGTCAACGTCACCACGCTCACTGCGATTTCGGCGCCGGAATTCTTCGTCGCCTACATTCTGATTTTGTTCTTTTCGGTCAAGCTGGGCTGGTTTCCGAGTTTGTCGAATGTTGACCCGAGCACACCGTTTTTTGAGCGCCTGCACCGGGTGGCGCTGCCGGCCATCACCTTAACCGGCGTGGTACTGGCGTACATGATGCGCATGGTGCGGGCCTCGATTATCAATCTGCTGGCAAGCCCCTACATCGAGATGGCCAACCTCAAGGGCATGCCTCGATCAAGAGTGATTCTGAAACACGCGCTGCCGAATGCCTGGGCGCCGATTGCCAATATTATCGCGATCAGCCTGGCCTATCTGGTGGTGGGCGTGGTGGTGGTCGAGGTGGTGTTTGTCTACCCGGGGCTCGGTCAGTTGATGGTCGATTCAGTCTCGAAGCGGGATATTCCGGTGGTGCAGGCTTGCAGCATGATTTTCGCCGCCACCTACATTCTGCTCAACCTCGCCGCTGACATCATCTCGATTGTCTCCAATCCGCGCCTGTTGCACCCGAAATAGACTCAAGCCATGACAGACGATAACAATATCAGCACCGTGGCCGAGACCGCAGACTCGCGGCCACCGCCTCCGCCCAGTCGCAAGATGGCGTCGGCCTGGAAGGCGCTAAAAAAGGCGCCAATCTCGGCCAAGTTTGGCTTGATCGTGATTTTCTGTTACGTCTTTGTGGCGCTGTTCGCGCCATTTCTGACGCCCTACGGCGAGTCTGAAATTGTCGGCGGCGAGTTTGAGTTGTGGTCGGAGAAACATCCGGTGGGTACGGATAATCTTGGTCGCGATATGCTGACCCGGTTGTTGTACGGGGCGCGTAATACCGTTGGTATCGCGTTTATCACGACCTGCCTTGCGTTTTTAATTGGTGGTGTGGCCGGCATTATGGCCGCAATTTTTGGTGGCTGGACCGATCAGATCTTAAGCCGCATCGTCGACGTACTGATGGCGATCCCGCAACTGATTTTCGCGCTGCTGCTGCTGACCATTTTCGGTACCTCTATCCCGGTACTGATCGTGATTATCGCGGTGCTCGACTCGACGCGGGTGTTTCGATTATCGCGCGCGGTCAGTTTAAATGTGGTGGTGCTCGACTTCATTGAAGCGGCCCGCCTGCGCGGTGAGGGCGTTGCCTGGCTGTCGCTGCGCGAGATTCTGCCGAACATCACCGCTCCGCTGGTGGCCGAGTTCGGTCTGCGTTTCTGCTTCGTGTTTCTGACCATCGCTGCATTGAGTTTTCTCGGCCTTGGTGTGCAACCGCCCACCGCCGACTGGGGCTCGATGGTTCGTGATAACTCCGAACTGATCACCTATGGCGACATCACGCCGTTGCTGCCAGCCGCCGCGATTGCGTTGCTGACTGTCGCCGTCAATTTTGTCGTCGACTGGTTCCTGCATATTTCCAGCGGATTGAGAGACTGATGACTGATGCAAACGGCCGTGAATTGCTGCTGGAAATCAAAGACCTTCACATTGAGGGCGAGAGCGATGACGAGTGGCACGAGATCATCAAAGGCATTGATCTGACACTGCATCGCGGTGAGGTGCTGGGCCTGATCGGTGAATCCGGTGCCGGCAAGTCGACGCTGGGTCTGGCATCGATGGGCTTTGCTCGCGACGGTTGCCGCATCACCGGCGGCAGTGTTCGGTTTGACAACACTGAGCTGACCGAAATCTCCTCCACCGAACGGCGTCAGCTGCGCGGTCGACGCATTGCCTATGTGGCGCAAAGTGCTGCGGCATCATTTAACCCCGCGCACCGCCTGATCGATCAGTTTTCGGAAATTCCCGTGGTGCATGGTGTCAGCTCGCGCAGTGAGGCCGAGGCCGACGCCAAAGAACTCTTTCGCAAGATTCTGTTGCCCGACCCCGATGGTATCGGCTATCGCTATCCGCACCAGGTATCCGGTGGTCAGTTGCAGCGCGCGATGACGGCAATGGCGCTGTCGTGCCGGCCGGATCTGATCATCTTTGACGAACCGACCACGGCACTCGATGTGACCACACAAATCGAGGTGCTGGCCACCATTCGCGACATCGTGCGCGAGTTTAATACCGCCGCGATTTATATCACCCACGATCTCGCTGTCGTCGCTCAAATGGCCGATCGCATCATGGTGTTGCGCTATGGCGAGTTGGTCGAGGAAGCCGAAACGCGCGAGATGCTCGCAAACCCGAAAGAGCAATACACCAAATCCTTGTGGGCAGTGCGTGCGTTCAAAAAAGACGTGGCGCCACCGATTGAGGAAGAAGTGCCGCTGGTTCGGGTGGCCAATGTCACGGCCGGTTATGGCAAGCTCGAAGTACTGAAGAACATCTCTTTCGATATTCATCGCGGCCAGACCGTCGCCGTAGTCGGTGAATCCGGTAGTGGTAAAAGTACGGCCGCACGCGTGATTACCGGGCTGTTGCCGCCGTGGTCTGGCGAGGTAGTGTTCAACGGTGAATCCCTGCCAGCGGACTATCGCAACCGCAATCGCGATCAGTTGCGCCACGCACAGATGATCTATCAGAGTGCGGATACTGCACTCAATCCGCGTCATCGGATTCGCGACATCCTCGGCCGGCCATTGAGTTTCTATCTCGATCTCGACGGACAGGCCAAAGAGGATCGCATCCGCGAGCTTTTGTCGCTAATCGAACTTGAACCCGATCAGTTCATCGATCGCTACCCGAGCGAATTGTCCGGTGGGCAAAAGCAGCGTATCAGCATTGCGCGCGCATTGGCAGCCGAGCCCGAATTTATCATTTGTGATGAAGTGACCTCCGCACTCGATCAGCTTGTCGCTGAAGGCATTTTGCGGCTGCTCGATCGTCTGCAGCGTGAGTTTAATCTTGCGTATATGTTCATCACCCACGATCTCGCCACCGTGCGCGCAATTGCCGATCACGTGATCGTGATGCTGCAGGGTGAGATTGCAGAGCAGGGCCCCAAGACCGAGATATTCACTCCGCCGCATCATGAATACACCGAGCTGCTGCTGTCATCGGTGCCCGAGATGGATCCCGACTGGCTCGATCAACTGCTGCGCGAACGTGCCGAGAAAGGCGTGATGCAGTCTACTTCGACGTCCTGACCCGCGCGCGGCTATGGCCTGCACACGGTGGCGGAACAGGTTAAAAAAGCCAGAGCGCGATCAACCATCGTCATGCCGGGCTTGTCCCGGTATTCAGCATTTTGGGGCTTGCGCTGGGGGCCGTTGAACATCAAAAATGATCTGTAACCAGTCGATCTGCGCTTAACCTCGTGTTAGGGTTTCGCGATAACTCACAAGTGGCGACTGAATGATGGCAGCGCAAAACCTAACCGTAAGCAAACTTAGTGAGGCGCTCGGTGCCGAGGTCGGCGGTGTGGATCTGGCTGAGACACTTGATGATGCCACCATCGCCGATATCCGCCAGGCGCTGCTCGATCACGGCGTGATCTTCTTTCGCAACCAACACCTTGACCCGGCCAGCCTGCTGGCACTGGCCCGAAGATTCGGCACACCTGCGCCGTATCCGTTTGTCGCCGGCACCGAATTTCCCGAAGTCGTAGAGGTACGCAAAGAGCCGGACGAGAAAGTGAACTTTGGCGGCCTGTGGCACACCGACACCAGCTATATGGAAAAGCCGCCGCTGGGCTCGATACTCTATGCCGTCGAAGTGCCACCGCAGGGTGGCGATACCTTGTTTTCGTGTATGTATCGAGCGTTTGACGCATTGCCTGATGATCTGAAAAATAAACTTGATGGCAAATTCGGCATCAACAGCTCACGCAAGGCTGCCGCCGCCGTCACCCGAACCGCGCGCATCGACGACAGCCCGGGTGAAAAGAAAGACGAGGTTTTTCACTCCCGACACCCGATCGTGCGCACCCATCCCGAGACCGGAAAAAAATCACTGTATTGTTCTGATGCGCATACTGTGGCGATTGAAGGAATGGATGAGTCAGAGAGTGCAGACATACTCAATCAGCTATACGCCGAACAACAGCGTGAGGAATTTATCTATCGCTTTCAGTGGCAGCGAGGATCGGTTGCGTTTTGGGACAATCGCTGCACGCAACATAACGCGATGAATGATTACCACGGGCATCGGCGGGTGATGTTGCGTGTGACGATTGAGGGTGATGTACCGTAACAGATAATAAGGTATCTGTAGCTGGTTTGAAATTCAAGGCATTAGTTTTAAAGAGAAAATGGGAGTTAAGAGTTCATGCACAGAGCGAGGCTAGAGCTAGCGTTCTAACAACTGAAGTCAGAGCAGTGGTCGATCTTTGAACAATACGCGTCCGCCTTTCTCACGCAGAAATATGGTGAATTGAGGACGCTGGCGAGCCCCAAGGGTGACGGCGGTAGAGATGCTACGATATTTTCAAAAAAGAGTAGTGAAGATGTGGCATTTCAGTATTCCGTCACAATGGATTGGAACGGGAAAATTCTTGCAACCGCGCGGAGGTTAAGTAAAACATATCCAGATACCCGATTGCTCGTTTATGTGACTAATAAAACAATAGGTGCCCAAGGCGATCAACTAAAAACCAAACTTTTAGAAAAATTTGGATTGGTCCTAGATATTCACGATAGTCATTGGTTTCTTGATAGATACCGAGGAGATGTTCATCTGGAACTGATATCAGAAGATTTAGCCAAGGAGGTCGTAGATCCTTTTCTACAGAGCGCTGGAGTAATAGAACGAACAGCACCGGAATTGACCGGAAGTGATGCGCAATCTGCACTTGTATTTCTGCAATTACAGTATCAAGATGATGCAAAGGG
>CAZNIS010000101.1:0-24301 GCA_964573105.1 uncultured Granulosicoccaceae bacterium | reverse complement strand
CCCTCGCCGCCAAGCGCGGTAATCAATAGTCGCAATGGTTGTGTCACGCCGGCAGTCCAGTCAATGCGGAGCGCACCCGGGCACGCAGCTTATCCCACCAGTTGGGATTAGTGACGATATCTGCGCGCCAGAAAGAGGGACACAGCGTCGCGGCATCCGCCAGTTCACCGCACAGACCACAGCCGACACAGCCATTGTCAACATGCGCAACCGGATCGGTTTTCAACGGGTCGGACGAGGTTTTTACGGTCAACGTGGGGCAACCCGACAATCGAATACAGGAGTGATCGCCGGTACAGGTGTCTTCATCGACGCCAAAGCGCTGGCGAACAACTCTCTCGCCATTTTGCAGCGCTTTCTTACGGATAGGTTTGATGCGCCGCTGTCGTTCGAGCTGACACTCCCCTTCTGCGACAATGACCTTGAGGCCGTCAAACTTGCTGGCAAACGCCTCGCGCAGCGTATCTCGCATTTTCGATACACGGTAGGTGTGTACGGTTCGAAGCCACTTGACGCCAACGCCTTGCAGCGCGTCTTCTATCGTCGTTTCACCGTGGGTGGCACTTTTTTCGGCGCTGGCGAGTTTTAATGCGCTGTCGGGCGATGAGATGACTTCCTGTGTGCCGGTGGCAGAGGTGTAGCCATTTTTCATGATCACCAGCACGCCGTCACCGCCGTTCAGCAGGCGCGACGCCACGCCAGAGAGTAAACCGTTGTGCCAGAAGCCACCGTCCCCCATGATCGCGATCGGGCGCTTTTGCTGAAAACTGGCGACCGACGCATTCGACGCCAGGCTCATACCGTAGCCCAGTATCGAGTTGCCAAAATTAAACGGTGCGAATGTCGCAAATGCGTGGCAGCCGATATCGGCCGAATAATGCACCGGCCCGGTTTCTTTTTGCGCCAGTTTTAACGCGGCAAAAAAAGGCCGTTCGGGGCATCCGGTGCAGAAGGTTGGCGGCCGTGGTGGCACCGGTTTTTTCAGCAAGCGTGCCGCGCGCTGCTTTAGCTCATCGACTTCATCGGCATAGGCTTGCGCCTGTACACGATTATCCAGCTGCGGCAGCTGCTGCTTTAAAAACACACCCAGCCCTTCCACCAGCACTTGCGAGCTGTATTCCCCAGCCATTGGCATTACATCTTTGCCGGCCAGTTGCGTATCAGCTTTTGCACGGCGCAATATCGTGCCGATTTCATTCTCAATATATTCCGGCTGCCCCTCTTCCAGTACCAGTACCGCACGCTTGCCGCGAGCAAAGCCTAGAATTTCTTCGGGCACCAGTGGATAGACCACGTTCAACACCAGTAGCGGAATATCCGACTGACCAGCGGCATCCACCTGCCCCAACTCGCCGAGCGCGCGAAGGGTTGCATTGTACAAGCCACCCTGCACGATTAATCCAACGTCGTGGTGAGCACCATCGAACGTTTCATTTAATTTTTTGGCGGCTATGTATTCACGCGCTGCGTTCAGCCGCTCGGCGGATTTTTTCTTTTCGTGCCCGAACGTCACCGGCGGATGTGCGAGTTGTTCGTATTTATGAGCGGCCGGCTCCTCCAACGTTTGTGCCATCGATATAGCCGGTGCCACATTGTCTTTTGCTACAAACGAACCCTGCACATGGCAGGCTCGAATCCGCAGCTCCATGATCACCGGCGTGTTTGAGGCTTCCGATAGTTCAAAGCTCGCCTCGACCGCTTTGACGATACTCGGCAGATTCGGTCGCGGGTCCATCAACCACAGCGTCGATTTCATCGCGTAGGCGTGGGTGCGCTCCTGAATCACCGACGATCCCTCGCCGTAGTCTTCGCCAACAATAATTAACGCCCCGCCCGTGACACCGGGTGAGGCGAGATTCGACAGCGCATCAGCGGCCACGTTAGTGCCGACAATGGACTTCCAGGTCACCGCGCCACGCACCGGATACATAATCGATGCGCCGAGCATCGCCGCCGCCGACGCTTCATTGGTGCACGGCTGTACGAAGACGCCAAGCTCCTCGAGTTCAGGCGCCGCCTGCACCATGACATCGATCAGATGGGATACCGGCGCGCCCTGATAGCCACCCACATACGACACGCCCGACTGCAGCAAGGCCTTGGTGACAGCCAGAATCCCCTCGCCGTAGAAGGTCTCGCCGTCGCCCAGCTTTAGCTTTTTGATTTCCTCGGCGAAGGAAACTTCCATAGCCGATCCTCTTGCCGAACGGTTATATCTCAATATGTGAGATATTCATTGATCTTTATGAAATAATATTAAAGCAGCACCCCGGTCAGATCAAATGGCCATCCATTGCCAGGAACCGTTATCCACTTGAGCACCCCGCTTAACAATTCGCTGGTCAAAGCCTTCGAGATACTGGCTCTGTTTTCTGTTAACACGCGGGAGATATCGACGGCACTGATCAGTGAACGCCTGGGCATGAACAGCGCCACGGCACACCGATTCCTGACCACGCTGGAACACACGGGTGCAATCCGCTCCACGCGGCGTGGCCACTATGCGCTTGGGCCAAAGATCGACGAACTGGCGATGCTCGTCGAAGAGACGAATCCGCTGGCCCTGGTGGTCGGGCCAGTCGTTGAGCAACTGAGTCTGATGCTCGGTGAATCGACGATGGCCTGCAGCTTCACGCGACACGGCCCCGCCTGCGTGGCAGTCTCCAACGCCAGTCGCACGATCACCGTCAATATCGGGGTTGGCACACTGCTACCGGCACTGACGACCGCGCAGGGCAAACTCTGGTTGTCACAACTGCCCCCTGCGCAATGCAAGGCCAGAATCGATTCATTGCGAGTGGCTGAAGCGGCACCGAAAGATCTGTCGGTAACAAAGCTGCAACGAGAACTGGCGACTATTCGCGAGCAGGGCTATGCCATCAATCTTGGCGACAATGAACCGGACATCGCAGCGGTGTCGGTGCCCGTCCCCGGAAAGTCCGGCGCAACCAACATTACCTTGTCTACGTTTGGCATGCTGAGGCGGTTTGACTCAGCGTTTATCGAAACCGCGAAAGACGCTTTGCTCGACGCCGCCAGCCAGTTACGATCCGCTGTATAGATCGCATTTACAGATGTGCCGGTTATTCGCGCTGTAAACTTGCCGCATGGCGCAAATCAGCTGTGCACGGATAGTTTTGATTCGCCGCCAGTGGTTTTGACACTGGCGGTGTATCGCTTGGCGGCAAGGATTCGTACCTGGCACCGGTCGGCGCTGCAGTCGTGCGAATCGCCGCGGCCGCCGGGGTGTGGTGATCGGCGTCAAAGCGAGTGAGCCTGCGCGCCTCGGCCACATTGGCATTAACGGGTTTGTCTTCGTAGCTTCGTCCACCCGGATCGCTGACATGATAGGCACAACCGCCCAGGCTGCGACCGTTCCAGCGATCAATTAAATCGAAAACCAGCGGTACATCGACCGGTAGATCCGGATGCAGACAAAACGGCGGCTGCCACGCACGGTAGCGAACACCGACGACAAACTCACCGGGCGTACCAGTCTCGATCAACGGCAGTTCATGACCGTTGCAAGTCACGGCGTGACGCGAACCGGTCATGCCACTGACTTTCAGCTGCAAGCGCTCTACCGAAGAATCAACGTATCGCGCCATGCCCGATGCGGTGGCCTCTTCACCCAGTACGTGCCAGGGTTCTATAGCCGCGCGCAGCTCCAGTGACACATCGCCAATCCGGCGCTCGCCATAAACGGGAAATCGAAATTCGAAAAAGGCATCCAGCCAATCCGGCTCGAATGCATATCCGTGCCGGTTCAGATCATCGATCACATCCTGCAAATCCCGCCACAGGTAATGCGGCAACATAAAACGATCGTGCAGCTGGGTACCCCAGGCAACCAGCTTACCCTGGTAGGGTTCGTTCCAGAACCGGCTGATCAAACAGCGAATCAACAGCGCCTGCACCACACTCATTCTGGCGTGCGGCGGCATCTCAAACGCACGCAGCTCGACGATACCCAACCGCCCCGCCGGACCACTGGGCGAATAGAGTTTGTCGATACAGATTTCGGCGCGATGGGTGTTGCCGGTGATATCGATCAGAATATTGCGCAACAGGCGATCGACAAACCAGGGCCTGTCTGACTCGCCCTGCGGTAATCGGGACAGAGCCATTTCCAGCTCGTAGATGGTCTCGGTGCGCGCCTCGTCAGCACGTGGCGCCTGACTGGTTGGACCAACAAACAAACCGGAGAATAAATACGACAGACATGGGTGGTGCTGCCAATATCGGATCAGGCTGCCGAGCAGTTCAGGTCGACGTAAAAACGGACTGTCCGCTGCGGTGAGACCACCCAGTGTGACGTGATTGCCACCACCGGTACCGGTGTGGCGACCATCCACCATGAATTTTTCAGCGCTGAGCCCACACTCGCGCGCCGCCTCGTAGAGCGCCTCGGTGCGATGCACCAGATCGGTAAAGTTGCCCGACGGATGAATATTCACTTCCACCACACCCGGGTCGGGTGTGATGCGAAACGATTGCAGGCGGGCATCGTGCGGCGGTTCGTAGCCCTCAAGCACCAGGGTCACGTCTGCAGAGACAGAAGCCCGCTCCAGAGCGGCAAGCAACCAGAGCCAATGACTGGTGCGGGTGACAGGCGGCATAAACAGATAGATCGTCCCGTCGCGAACCTCGGCACACAGTGATGTGCGAACCAGATGATCGTCCGCGTCGCGCCGTGTCGATGGGGGTGGCTCACTAGCGCCGCCGCTGCCGAGCCATTGCTGCAATTGATCGTATCCGGGTAGCGACGCCGGCGCATCGAATGGATCCTGTGGCGTTTGTCGCGCATCGCGATCAACGCTGTCATCCTCTGGCAGCGTATCCAGCGGCAAGCGCAACCCGGCGGGCGAATCTCCCGGCACGAGGAAAATCTCATCGCGGCGTGTGGGCCAAACCGAGCTTTGCCACTGTGAGCCATCGCACTCCAGCGGCAACATATAACCAACCGGTTTATCGAGCCCGGCAGAAAGTTTTTTAACAAGCTGTGCACGGCTTTCGCCGTCGTCAAGATCGAGTGATTCAAGTGCAATGGATGGTGGCAACAAGCTCTCCAGGTGCAGATGGTAGAGCGGGTCTTCGTACAGCGCGCGCAGTGGCGCATGATCGAGATTTAACTCCGTGCACAGGCATGTCATCAAACGCCTGGCATCATCAATTGTCGACTCACCTTCACCGGCTTGTGCGATGCGCTCTGTGCTACGCCAGATCGACTCGCCATCGACGCGCCAGTGACAATTGAGCGACCAGCGCGGCGTCGGTTCACCCGGGTACCATTTACCCTGTGTAAACGAGACGATACCCTGTGGCGCAAAACGCTCGCGCAGTTTCAACAGCAACTCGTGCGAGCGTTGCAGTTTCTGCTCGCCCAGCGCCGCATCGTTCCACTCGGGCGCATCGAGATTATCAACGGAGACAAAAGTCGGCTCACCGCCCATGCTAAGGCGCACATCATCGGCGAGCAGTTTTTGATCGACCTGCTCGCCCAGCGACAACACCCGATTCCAGACCGCATCTGAGTACGGCAGTGTCACCCGTGATCGCTCATCAAAGCGACTGATGCGATTGTGGAAGTAGAAATTACTGGCAGCGGCACTGGCAGCACCGGTTATGGGGGCCGCGCTGATCGGTTGTGGTGTGCACGCCAGCGGAATGTGACCTTCACCGGCAAAAAGGCCAGAGGTCGGGTCCATGCCGACCCAGCCCGCACCCGGTAGATAGACCTCTGCCCAGGCGTGCAGATCGGTAAAATCCTCGGCCGCACCTGCTGGCCCGTCGAGCGATTTGATATCGGGCTTTAGCTGAATCAGGTAACCGGAGACAAATCGCGCCGCCAGGCCATAGTGGCGCAACACCTCGACCAGCGTCCAGCCGGAATCGCGGCAGGAACCGATCCCGCGCCCCAGCGTCTGTTCACTGGTTTGCACACCGGGTTCCATGCGCACCTGGTACTCGATGTCGCGTTCCAGCGCCTGATTGATACCCACCAGCGCATCAATTATTTTTTGTCTCGGCGGCCGGTGGCGCTCCAGCCACTGCTGTAAAAGGGGCCCGGGTGGCTCCACCTCCAGATAGGGCTGCAGTTCCGCACGCGTGACCTGGTCATATTGAAACGGAAATTCCTCGGCGCTTTCCTCAACAAAAAAATCGAACGGATTGATCACATCGAGCTGCGCGATCAAATCCACTTTGACGGTCAATTCCTTGCACGGTTCGGGAAACACCAGCCGCGCGAGATAGTTGCCAAACGGGTCCTGTTGCCAGTTAATAAAGTGCGTCTCGGGCGTGACGCTCAGGCTGTAACCTAATATCGGCGTGCGACAGTGGGCCGCCGGTTTGAGCCGTATGACGTGTGGCCCGAGTGTGACCGGTTGGTCGTAGGTGTAAGTGGTGGTGTGATCGATGGCGACCTTAATACTCATGCAGGCTCCAGTGCCGGCGGAAAATAGGCTGCAGCGATCGCACAATCGGTCTCGATCAGGCCCAGCTGGAGATCGTCGAGAAACTGATGGCGCGCGTTTGCATCTGCCGCCAGCAGTGATATATCGGCCTGGTCGAGTTTCTCCAGTTGTTGTAATACTGTCGCGCGCACCGACTCGTAGTTTCTGAATGATTCGAGACAACGAATGAGCCGTACCAGACAAAAACGACAGGCCCCGGGCAGTTGCTCGTCGTTCAATAGAAAGTTCAGACAACCCTCGGCACTGACCGGCTGGCGAACGTGACGACGATACATTTGCGTTGCCGACAAAGACTGCAGCGCACCGCTCCAGTGGCGGTTTTCAAATGCACTGAACTCACCGGCGGATTTGTCGGCGGCGAGCAGCGACGAGGGTACATCGAGCACTCGGGTCGTCATGTCGGCACGCTCCAGGTAACAGGCCATGCGCATAAACTTGTAGGCCTGATCGTGTCGCAGACTGCCGTGAACCGCACCTGAAATCTCCAGCGCCTGCCGGCTGATCGCATCGAGAAAACGTCGCCGATTGGCCAGATCGACACCACTGGCCAACTGCTGATTGATATAGCGATACAGCGTGCTGATCTTTTCATACATCTGTCTGGGGAAAACATCGCGCGAGCTGCGCAGGTTGTTGCGTATCGCGACGGCGGCATTGCGGATCGAACCGGGATTGCGTTCATCAGACAAGAGAAACGCCGTCACCCGCTGTTCGTTGGCGTCAGTGAAATATTGCTGGTACAGATCGTCGAGACCGGAAATTGAAATCAACGGCATCCAGCCATCGTGCTCGTCAACATCCGGCATATCCATCAAAGATTGGCCGTACACGTTGATCAAACGCGCCGTGTTTTCGATCCGTTCAAGATAGCGACTGAGCCAGTAGACGTTTTCGGCAACGCGCGATAGCATTGGCAGCTACTCCTGACTTTGAGTCTGTTGCACCGCGGTTTCAGTTTTGTCGTCGCGCAATGGATCCGTCGTCGCCGCGGATGGGCGCTCAACCACCCAGGTGTCTTTGCTGCCACCCCCCTGAGAAGAATTGACCACCAGTGAGCCTGGCACCAATGCAACGCGAGTCAGGCCACCGGTGGTGACCGTCATTTCTCGACCCTGCAAAATAAAAGGGCGTAGATCGACGTGGCGTGCGGCGAGCGACAGCGTATCGCTTTCACTGCTGATCGTCGGCGCGGTCGACAATGAGAGTGTCGGCTGTGCGATGTAGTTGCGTGGATCGGCCTTGAGCTGCGCGGCCATGTCGGCCTGTTGCTCGCGCGTGCTGTGCGGACCGATCAACATGCCGTAGCCACCCGATTCGTTGGCAGGCTTCACCACCAGCTTATCGAGATTGTCCAACACGTATTGTCGCGATTCGGGCTCATCGCAGCGGTGCGTTGGCACATTGGCAATCAGTGGTTCCTCACCCAGATAAAACCGGATGATGTCTGGCACATACGAATAGACGACTTTGTCATCGGCGACACCGGCACCAGGTGCATTGGCGATTGCGACGTTGCCCTTTCGCCACGCTCGCATCAGTCCGCGAACACCGAGTGTCGAATCCGGGTTGAAACACTCGGGATCGATGAAGGCGTCGTCGACACGGCGATAGATAACATCGACGCGGATCAAACCATCAACATCGCGCATGAATACCTGATCGTCCTCAACGACGAGATCACGCCCCTCCACCAGTTCGGCACCAATTTCCTGTGCCAGAAATGCATGTTCAAAATAAGCAGAGTTGTAGACGCCCGGCGTCAGCACGCAGATCATCGGGTTGCTGCGATCAGACAGTGACGCCAGCATGCGTCGCAGATCACTGGTGTAGCTGTCGACCGGCAGCACACGGCAGGTATTAAACAGCTCCGGCACGGTGCGTTTCATGATCTCGCGATTTTCAATCATGTAGGAGACACCCGAGGGCACGCGCAGATTGTCTTCCAGCACGTACATGGTACCGTCGTTGTCTCGCACCAGATCGCTGCCGCAGATATGCGCCCACACATCATGCGGCGGCTGCAGACCCACACACTCGGGGCGAAAGTTGACAGACGAGGCGATCAGTTCGCGCGGCACAACGCCTGCGTCGAGTATCGACTGATCGTTGTAGAGATCGTGGATAAAACAGTTGAGTGCTTTGACGCGCTGCTTGAGGCCGCGCTCTATGCGGCGCCATTCGTCTGCATCAATGATGCGAGGGATGATATCGAACGGCCATTCGCGATCGATATTGCCTTTGTCGGCATAGACCGTAAAGGTGATGCCCATTTGGCGTATCGCCAGTTCCGCCGCCTGGCGGCGCTGCAGCAGCGACGGGTCATCGAGATTGTCGAGCCAGTTTTTCAGTGCTTTGCCAGCGGCTCGCGGCTGACCATTCGATTGAAGTAGTTCGTCGTAAATTGCGTCGTGACAGAATGGTTGGTGGTAATCATGCCATCGACTCTTTGTCATAGGCCTAGTCCTGCGTTATCAGCACGGGAGCTGTCTCTGTTCGATTCACATCAACCTCAACGGTAAGCACGTGTGAGCCTCCACCATACACTACCCCTTTGATCGGCACCACATCATCGTAGTCGCGTCCCCACGCCGTCGTGATGTACTGCGCGTCGGGGCGCTTGTTGTTCGTCGGATCAAAATCCCACCAGCCCGAGTCTGCCGAATAAACCGAATACCAGGCGTGCGACGCATCGGCGCCCTGCAATTTAACCTGCCCCGGCGGCGGCAGTGTCTCAAGATAACCACTGACATAACGCGCCGGCACGCCCTGGCGTCGCAGTATTGCAATAGCCAGATGGGCAAAGTCCTGACAAACGCCTTTGCGCGCCTGCACGATGTCACTCAATGGTGTAACCAGATTTGAAAATCCGGATTCGTAAGTAAAACTTGAATAGATATGCGCCATCAACTGTTGCCCGTATTTAATCACGGGCGTGTCGCCAATCGGCAATTCCTCAATCACCGGATCGACCGTATGATCGATCGGCACTGAAGGCGACGGCAGCAGGCAATCTTTGGCCATCAATGCATCCTGATCACTCAGGCCCGCAGCGAGCTGCCGATTGCGTGGCACTGACAAGCCGTCAGGCAGTTCAGGATTGTGGTCACTGGTTTGCACCAGGGATGAGACGATAATGTCGCAATGCCGGTGTTCAGCATTGAGATTGAACGATGTCACCTGGTTGCCGTATTGATCGCGCCGATGTTCGATACGGTTGGGTCGAGGCGTCACGTCGATTGAAGATTGCAGGCATCGCTGGAACGCAGTGTCGCGCGGCGTCAGACAAACCTGATTCAACGATTGACTGGCAGGCGCCGCGTAGCCGTAGTGCGTACGATGCCGAACGGCGAGCTTCAACGCGAATCCGCCATGTCTTCAGCCCGTATGCTGTCGACAGACACGACATTAGCCGGCCCGATCTGCTGTCGCGTTTCCGTATGCGTGAAATACTGCGCCGTGATCGCATTGGTCATGGATGCGGAAAGATCCTGCAATACGCGCAGGAATTTTTGCAGGCTCTGGCGCACGTCTTTGTCGGTGTTCAGCAACTGCTCGGGATCCGCCAGGCGCACCCGACTCAGTCCGGCCACCGCCAGTCGATTCAGCGGATCGCCGTTCGATACCACACGCCGCCCGGGCAAATCGGCGATCAACTCTTGTATACACTTGAACTGATAGGCAAGCGAGCGTGGATTGATTTCGTCCAGCAACAGCAATTGCAGCACCAGCCGGTTATCCAGCCCGCTCTGATAGCGCGCGCGGTAAGTCATCACGCTGTCGAACAATCGCAGCAGATATTCGAGCAGGCGCGGATTCTCGCGGTGTACCGACATAACCGCAGATACCGTCACACTGATCTGGTGCGCGCGCTCGATGCGCCTGCCGAGCATGGTGAACATCCAGACATCACCGTGGGTGACGTTTTCATGCTCAAGCCCAGTGTTGGCCGACATCACCAGCAGCAATTCGTCGAGCAGCTCAAGCGTTTGACCGAGGGCGACCGCGTCTTCACATAAATCCTTTGGCAACGCGAGACTGGCGAGCCCGGCCTGCAGATCGTTTAGGCGGTTCAGCACCCGAAGCTGCTCGCTGGAGAGCCGATCGCCGACCGAGCTGGCGCTGAGCTGCCACTGCTGCAATGCATTGGCCAGCGTTCCCGCTCTGCGCGTATCCTGCAGCAGTGACGTAAGCTCGCGATCCGGGTGCGCCAGTTTCTTTTTACCACCGCGGCCAGCGAATCCCGGATAAGTGCCGGTGGCGGCAGTCAGCGCCCGAAGCAGGCCCTGCATCGCCGGAGTGGCCAGCACCTCGGCGGCGGCGCGATCTTCATCGAGCAGATTTTGCAGCACCCGGCGCAACAGACGCACGGCCGACTCCACACGTTCTGAATGTCTGCCGCGCCAGAACTCGCTCTCGGCGATACGACTGGGCAGCTCGCCATTGGCCATCCCGTACGCGACATCATCGCTTCGGGATCTGAGCAGCGTATCCTCCTGTACCGGCTGATCAGACAGCACCCAGACATCCTTGCTGCCCGGTATGTCCTGTAACGTGTGACGCTGGTCGGCGCGCTCGGCGTCGAGCAGACAAAGCCCGCCAGGCATGGTGTAAAAATCAGATTCGGCCGCCACCTGAAACAGCCGCAAAGCAAATGGCCGCTCACGCAGTTCGTTACCGAGCAGGCTCGGCGCCGCGGAGAGCACACACGGTTGCTGGGCAACAAACGACGCCGGCGTCAGCTCGATCGATTGCAGCAGCTGCAGGCGCTCTGGCTCACTCATCTGCGCCGGCGTGCATACATCACCCGGCGCGTCGATATGCCGAACCTGCAGCTCGTCCAGTCTGCCCATCGCCGCCTCGCGCTGTTCGCTATCTCCCAGCCACCAGGTCTGCTGCGACGGCAGCTGCAGCGGTTCATTCAACAGCGCCTGACACAACTGCGACATGATGGAATTAAACGCCGGGTTCTCAAGCACACCGGTGCCCATCGGGTTGAGCACCCTGACGCCGCCGCGCCGCGCCGCCTCGACCAGACCGGGCACACCGTGGTTGTTTGCGCTGCCGATCACCAGTGGATCCAGTTCGGTGTCGTCGATCAGTCGCAAAATGACATCGACGGGCTGCAGACCGGTGATGGTTTTCAGATAGACGGTGTTGTCCCGCACTGAGAGGTCGGCCGGCTCGACCAGCGGATAGCCGAGATACTTCGCGAGCCAGGCAAATTCAAAATAGTGGGGGTGGCTCGATGCATAGCTCAGAATCACACAGTGCCCCGCCTTACCAGCGCCGGTCAGCAGATTTCGGTGCAACTGCCGGAAGTAACTGGCGACGCGACTGACGCGATACTGCTTGAAGCTGCGCGGCAACACCCGCGACAGCACAATTCGGTTTTCCAACGCATAACCTACCCCGGCGGGATACTGACAATGATCATCGAGCACGCGCCAGGCACCTGTCGAATCGCGACCGACATCGCAGGCGGCCATCGCTAGACTGGCCTCCGCCTCGCCGTGAAAGTCAGGGTTGACGAGATCGCGCAGATAGCCACGATGGGCGTAGAGCATGGCGGCGGGCAGAATGTTGTCTTTCAACAGCCGCTGCTCGCCGTAGATATCGCGATACAGGGCCTGCTGCAACCGCACGCGCTGTTGCAGACCATTGCACAGCTGCTGCCAGGCGGCGGTGTCGTACAACAGCGGTATCAGATCCAGCGCTCGATGCTCGCGATGTTGCTCACCGTCCTCAGGCTGGTAGGCGAGCCCGTTCGCGCGCAGCTGGCGAACGATCTCCTGTTGGCGTCTGGCGCGCTGCTCCGGTGTCAGGCCGACAATATGAGCCAACACCGATTGCCAGTCGGGCAGCGGCGAACCATCCACACGACGCGTCTCGTCGAAGTGGAGGTTATTCGCAATCAGTGGCTCTATCCCGGCCATCCAGAGGGTTCTCGCTGCGTCATCGTTCAGGGATACTACAGAAATCGGTGCTTATCATGCCATGCACAGAACGCCCCACACCGCGATTGTTCACAGCCGGCGACGCACCAACACCGATACGCACGCTCGAACGGACCATTGCACCACTGTGCAGCACCACAGCGCCTGTCGGCTGGTGCACGACGCGGAGCAGAATCCGTCGCGATCAAATACAGTGCAATCCCATCTGGCAATACGCTATCCTTTTCGCGCCATCGCACCGTCGTGCAAAAACAACCCTGGCGTGGATAGGACGTTGCCCTCTGTCAATCCGGTCGTTGCAGCTAATCGACCGTGTGGTGCGTTAGTGGTTCGTACGGTGAATGGCGCGCCATACTGACAGAACACACGCCAGGGCTCGCGCGCGTGTTGACGCCGACAAGCCTGAACGGCGCGCCGCTTGGGCGACAACTGGGACACAACATGAAAACTCATTCCCTTGCCATTGCCAGAATCTGGGCAGGCTTTGCGCTGCTGTGGCTCTGCCTGGTTGAAACCGCGGCGGCTCAACCCTTCCCGGGCAAAGCGCAGATTGTGCTGATCGCCGCCGACAAAAGCGAGCTGCCGGTCGGACAGGTGACATTTATACCGCAGGCTGACGATAGCGCGTTAATCGACGTGGAAATCGAGTCAGAGCGATTGACCGATCACTTTTTATCGATGCGGCCATTTCGCTGCATCGAGGGTGAAGACGAGTGGTTCTGCCATCAACCGTATCTGTATTCAATTAGAAATCAAATCAGCGCAGACGACTTAACTGACCTGGAGTACCAGCTGCTGTTTATCCGCAAAATACCGTCGGAGTTTGGTATCGACGCCTGGAACGGGCTCTACTACCAACTCGAGCTGCGCGACGATGGTTCAATCGGCGGGTCGCTACTGGAAGGCGATCTCAATGTGCTGCAGAGTCCGCCGGCAGAACAATACGCACGACCGATTGACCTGTTCGAATTTGTTGAAGCGGACCCGGAGCGACGCCTGTACCCAGCGATTGAGATTCGACCCACCAGCCATTGAACCGAATTAAAAAACACCAATTCACCATGCGCAGTGAAAGCGTCGCGAGAATTTCTACGTCTACTCTGATCCTCGTTGTACTCGTATGGGTCGCGACACTGGCAGAGCGCGTGCGCGCCGATACACTTGAACCGCCAGTGCTTGCGACCAAAATCGAGCCGCCGTTTGAACTCGGTGAGCGCTTGAATGATAAGGGGGTCTGGTCAATTCGCGATCGTACGGGCAGCGAGGCGGGCTACGTGTTCGAGACCGGACCGCTGGCACCCCTGCCCGGTTTTTCAGGTGCGGTTATCAATGTACTGGTCACGCTGGATCGCGATGGTAAATTTCTGCGCGCCGAGCTGCTGGAACACAACGAACCCATTTTTGTCTCGGGCCTCGGACAAGGACCGTTTCACGACTTTATGCGCCAGTATCGAGGCTTATCCATTTTCGATACGATCTCGGTGGGCGTGCCCTACGGCACCAGTGATCAGGACAACTCCGGGCAAATCTATCTGGACGGTGTCACCAAGGCGACGGCATCGGTGCGCATCGCACACGAATCGATTCTGGCCGCCAGCCTGGCCGTCGCGCGCGAGCGAATGCAGGGCATATCCAGCGGCCCTTCGCCGCGCCCGAAACGCGGCCCGGCCAGCAAAGAAGCACCGACGCTGAGCTGGCAGGACCTGGTGGATCAGGGAATCGCGCAGCCGCGCATCATCTCCAACGCCGAATTACAGGCAGCCTTTGCCGATACCTTGTGGGAGGATGACGACGCTGACGCACTGGCCGAACCGGATGGCGACTATCTTGAGCTCTGGGTCATAGACGTCGGACCCGATGCAATCGCCCGGGCCGTGCTGGACGCCGACACTCTTGCCGAGCGCGATGCACTGATGACCATCGCCGACCATGACGAGCCGTTGTTACTGCTCGCCAATGGTCGTCACGGATTAGTCTCTGATACATTCGTTCGCAACACGGCACCAGATCTTTTACTGGCCGAACAAGGCGGATTGCCCGTCGCGTTGCGCGACGCCGACATCGAAGTCTGGACGGCCAGCGGTGTACCACCGTTCGAACATCGCATGATGCTGCGCACCGACCGACGCCTGGGTTTCGACCCGACGCGCGAATGGGATCTGATCATTCGCGCAAGCCGCGAGCACGGCTCGTTTATGCCGCAAGTGGGCGTGCGGGAATTTCGCGCCACGCAATCCACGCCAGCGAGCTTTTTTGATGTTCCAACGGTGGTGACGCCGCGCCCGATATGGGTTGAGAGTGCGCTGGCTCGTCGCGTCGATCTCGCCTTGCTGGGTGGATTTCTGCTGGCGCTGTCCGCTGTACTTTTTTTTCGCCAAAGCTGGATTGCATTAGCCCGCCGCCTGCGTCCCTATCGCCTGGCGGTGCTGGCATTTACCCTGATATTCATCGGTTGGTGGGGTCAGGGTCAGCTATCTATCGTCACCGTGATCGGCACGCTGCGTGCGGCCGTCGATGGCAGTGGTTTTTTGTTCCTGCTCTACGATCCGTTCTCGCTGCTCGTCTGGGTTGGTGCCATTGCCGGATTTGTGTTGTGGGGTCGGGGCCTGTTCTGCGGCTGGCTTTGTCCCTATGGCGCGCTGCAGGAATTTGCCGATCGACTCGGGCGCCTTTTCGGTATCAAGCGGCGGCGCGTGCCGCTGCGCGCCGATCGCTGGTTAAAAAAACTCAAATACGCATTGCTCGCATTGCTGATCGTCACCGGTTTTACTGCACCGGTACTGAACGATCTGCTGGTCGAGATAGAACCCTTCAAAACCGCCATCACCACCGGATTTATGCGCGAGTGGTGGTTCAGCGCCTATGCGCTCGGCTGGCTCGCGCTGGGTATGCTGTGGTTTAAGCCGTTTTGTCGCTACATCTGTCCATTGGGAGCTTTCATGGCACTGGGCGGTTTGCTGCGGATGCGTCGATGGATACCGCGCCGCGAAGCCTGCGGCAGCCCGTGTCAACTGTGCAAAGTACAATGCCAGTATGAAGCGATAGAAGCGAACGGACAAATCAGCTACAGCGAATGCTTTCAGTGCCTGGACTGCGTATCGATTCACGACAATCCTAAACGCTGCGTCCCGTTGATACTGGAAACCCGTCGCGAGGCCAGGATATGAATCTCTCGCGCCGCCACTTCCTCGCGATCGCCGCGGTCTCAACAATAAACCGTCACGCGCTTGCGCAACCGATGATTCGGCATCGCTTTCACGCGCTGGGTGCCGAGGCAGAAATTCAATTGATCGGCGAATCCGTCCAGTCAAAAAAAGTACTGCTGGCGTGCCAGCGTGAAGTCACCGCAATCGAATCCGCCTTCAGCCTCTATCAGCCCAACTCGACTTTGTCACAACTGAACCGGCATGGTCAGGTGATAGCCGATGAACGATTCCGCACGCTGCTGGATCATGCACTGGAGATGGCAGACATCACCGCCGGCGCGTTCGACCCGACAATCCAGCCACTTTGGACTGCACTGGCGCGCGGTGGCGATCGCCAACTCGCACAGCGGCTGGTCAACTGGCGTGCACTACAAATGACACAAAACACCGCGCGCTTTACCCGCACCGGCATGGCCGCCAGTCTCAATGGCATAGCGCAGGGTTTTGCCGCGGATCGCGTCTCGTCGATCCTGAATGCGTATGGCTTTGACAACACGCTCGTCAATCTGGGTGAGTTTGCGATCAGCGGTGCTCGATCCGGTACGCCTTGGCGACTTGGCATCCGCGACCCGCTGACTCAACGCATCAGTGCCCACATCGAACCGGTGGGTGCAGTGGCAACCTCAGAACCCGCGGCCACGCTTATCGCCGGACATTCGCACATATTCGACCCGCTGGCACGCCCCGGTGAGCGGTGGGCTTCGGTGACGGTGCAGGCACGTGAGGCCTGGCGCGCCGATGCCTTGTCCACGGCCATCGCGGCGGCGCCATTGCACCAGGCGCCAGTGATGCTGCAGGCTGGCGGTGCAACGCGCGCCTGGCTAATCAAGCACTCTGGTACTCTGCACAACTGGCAGGCCTGAGCACCCGCCAGTCAACATGACCCTGGCACTTTTACCAAAAGCCTATTGAATCATTCACACCATGCCACGCAAAGATCGCCCGCACACACCGGATGGCCGCTATCTCGTCTCTCGCGGTGTATTGAAACGCTGCACCAATCCCGCACTCGATGACGGCACCCGACGCAGGGCGGTAAAAGCACTGATGCAGGCGCGCATGGCAAAAGATCGCGAGGCGGTGACAGCGGCTAAAACCGCGCTCGGTGAAACCGGGCCAGTGTGGTGGAGCGATGGCGCGGCGGACTACAGTGATCAGCCACCGGATCAGACGCCCTACGTTGACTGGTGGCATTCCCTGAGCGACACCGAACGCTCGGCCGGCGATTAACCCGGGTTTAGTCGCCGGTTCTAATAAAATCAATTATCGTGGTGCCTAGTCCGGGCTAGCACAATCTGGAACGCCCGAACCCATGCTGAATCCGATCAGGGGCTTTCCACCATTTTTTTCATACTGTTCGCAAATATTGTTCGGCCAGCCTTGCACAGGCGCTATCGGCTTCGGACCAGACAGCACTACTGGCGGTGTACTCCAGTCGATCCAGAGCTGATCCGGTGGCGTAAAACGATCAAGTCGCCCGTCCTCTTTCATAAAGACAATACTCCCACGCTCAAGACTCACCCCTTCGAGCACCATATCTTCGGCGACTCTTCCCGTCCTCAATCGACCATTTTTATACAACGCAATAGTGTCCTCCTCGCTGCGATATCTGGCGAGCAAGATCCTGTCAACAACCATGTCAATCGGCGCATCGATGGTGTGAATGCCACCATTCGGGTACCACTTCAGACGAGCCCCATCGGGAAGGCTGAGTCCATCGGGCTGGCTTATGGCCGCCACCACGCCGCTGACCGGCCGACCCTTCGCATCCAGTTCGAGCAGCGTGCCTGCCTTCATTGACCAGGAACCAAGCGCAGTGTCTGCCGCGAGCCGAAATTGTGCAATCGAGCCGTTGCGGTGAAAGTGGACTTCGGAATACCTCAAAACCGGGTAGCCCTGGATGGTTTGATCGATATCGCCTGACACGGTTCCTTTAACCAGCGTGCCGTCTTTCAGAAAGTGAACACGAGTGGAGTCCAGGGTATAGCCATCGCGTGGGGCGCGAAAGACGGCACCATTGATCTGTTGATCAAACGCCAGAGAACCACTGGCCAGTTGATCGTTATCATGAAATTCTAGCGGCGCGTCATTCGCACGCCACACGATGCCGTTAATTGTCTGTTCACGCGCCAGCGTCGCACGTTGGACGCGGCCGTCGCGACGAAGCCACGCCTCACCGCGGGCAAATTCAAAACCGCCCCAGTGCCAGTTACTCGGCATGATCACCTGAAGCAGCTTGCGCGCAGAGCTTGACACAACCAGTGTACCTGCCGGCAGCGATACATGTGGCGTCGACCAGTCGCGCGCGAGAACAACCATCCCTCTCGAATGATTTAACGGATCCTGAATGCGTTTGGCGTTTGGGTAAAACGTGTCAGACACCACCGTTCCATCGGCAGAAAAACTCAGTACGGTGCCGCCCGGGTAGTATCGATCTCGATACCATCCACCAATCCTTTCGATGGATAGTTGTTTGAGTCTGCCACTGCGATAAAACTCCATCCTTGCGCCTTGCGGAACACTGACGTCACCCGATTGCTGCTGCACGGGGGAGTGCGCACGCGCAAGTAGCCCATCTTCGTGGAAGTGCAGTAGTGTCCAGCGGGATAGCAAGTAGTCACCCACCTGCGCGTCCTGGCCGAGTCGACCGCTTTTCACACTGCCGTTGGAATAGAACTCAACTGAGTGCGGCGCGAGAGGAATTTTTCCAAAGTAGGCTTGGTCAGAGCAGGTGGTTTCGGGCGACGCTTCGCATTGTGTTGTGCTAAATGCCAGATTGGCGAACAGGGTGGCGAACAGGCAGCAGAACCCCACCAAAACGCAGACCAACAAGCCGGTGGGAGGAACTTTGGTAGACACTGTGACGGAATTCAAAATTGCTTCCCCTGTGCAAGCAGGTCAGCTTGTTGGCAGCTAAACCATGCTTTGCCAGCATACTGATATCGGCCTGCACGACTGTGCCCTGGCTGCTGCAGTCTAGTGCACAGGCCACTACTGCGCGTGAACCGGCGCGGCCACCGATCCTTTACTACAGATCGGCTGGCAATGGATCAGCTTAATCGCTGCCTCAAACTGAAGAACTGCTTTACGAACTCTATCAGTCAGGTGCGTGCGCGCTCGCACCAAAGATCACTACAACGGTCGTAATCGGCATGCAGTTGTCATTCGATACCCCGATTCCGAACACAATGACGGCAGTTTGTTGATTATCAGTACAGCGTATCTCGATAGAGTTTATCGACGGCCGCCTGCTCTATTGAGTCAACCGGCATCTGTGCATGATCGCGCACCATTTCATTTAATGTTGCCACTGGCCGACTTGCCGGCCATGTCTCGGGCTTCCACAAGCCGGATCGCAGTGGCGCCTTGCCGCAGTGGGTGAAAATCTCTTCGGCGGTTACTCGCAACACGGTTTTTGGCGCGCGGTTTTTCATTTCAAAGCGCTGACAGATGGCAGGATCATCGAGAATCTCTGCCGTACCGTTGACCCGCAATGTCTCGGACACTGACGGGATCATAAACAGCAGCGCCACTTTCGGATGGGTGAGAATATTCAACAGTCCATCGATGCGGTTGTTGCCCTGACGATCCGGAATCAACAAGGTGTGATCAGACTCCACCTCGACAAAGCCTGCCGGGTCACCTTTGGGGGATACATCGAGATTGTCGCCATCGGCGGTTGCCAGTACCAGAAAAGTCGCGTGCTCGATAAACTGGCGACAGTGTTTATCGAAGGTGGTGATGTTTTTCGCCGCCGCACGTGGTGAAGGATTGCCGTAGATTTCCCGCAGCCGTTCCGGAGTCATGGTGCTTTCCCGCTCAGTGGTCGAAGAGGCCAGATCGATGATAGCAAATAGCCGGGAACGCTATCCGATCAATCCGACGCCGATTGGTAGTAACATCACCCTATCCCCGCAATAGAAAGAATCTGATGGAACCGGACTTCTGGCACCAGCGCTGGCAACAAAACCAGATTGGCTTTCACGAGGACGACGTCAATCCGGCGCTGACGAGAAACATCGACGCGCTCGGTTTGCAGCCGGGAGATCGTGTATTTGTACCACTGTGTGGCAAGACACTGGATATCGGCTGGCTGCTCGACCAGGGCTATCGCGTCGCCGGCGCCGAGCTCAGCGAGATTGCAGTGCAGCAGCTCTTCGCCGAACTTGGCGTTGAACCCGAAATCGCCGCGACCGGCAAGCTCAGCCACTATCACGCGACCGGCATCGATATCTTTGTCGGTGATATCTTCGATTTGACCGCCGATCTGCTGGGCGAGGTGCACGGTATCTATGATCGAGCCGCGATGGTCGCGCTGCCGCCGCCGATGCGAAAAACCTACGCCACACACCTGTACACAATCACCGCGGGTGCGGCGCAATTGCTGATCGCTTTCGAGTACGACCAGGCGCAGATGAAAGGCCCACCGTTCTGCGTGCCCAACGCGGAGATCGAAGCGCACTACGCCGATCTCTACCAGATGACGCTGTTGACCAGTGCGCCATTGAAGGGTGGACTGAAAGGCAAGACCCCAGCGACCACCAACATCTGGCAGCTCGCGCGCCACGCCACTGGCTAAAGCGGCAATCACCTGCGAATGGCCGATTTGCCCGTCTGAGTCATCGACCTGCCACGCGAATCGACATCGCGACAGGGAAATGATACTAATGATCCGCATGGCCCGGGCTGACCGGGATTGCCATCGGCCGCCGCGCTCGCACCGCAGGCGGCACGCGCGCGGAATACGCGCCATACCCATAACAATCCCGAGGGGGAAATACATGCATAAGACCATCAAGTTCGCCACGACCGCGCTTGCGGCCGTGCTGTTGAGCACCGGGCTTGCGACTGCCGACGAGCCAAAGCGCGGCGGCACGCTGGTAATGTCGATCCAGAATACGCCACGCCACCTGAATCCGGCCGTGCAGTCGGGTATCGCCACCGGCGAGCCCGGCACTCAACTGTTTGCCGCACCCTTGCGCTACGACGAAAACTGGGACCCGCAGCCGTATCTGGCCAAATCGTGGGATGTCTCCGATGATGGCCTGACCGTGACACTGAATCTGGTCGAGGGCGCGACCTTCCACGACGGCAAGCCAATTACCTCGAAAGACGTGGCGTTCTCGATCAAGACGGTGCAGGAAAACCACCCTTTCAAGACCATGTTCGCACCGGTGCAATCGGTCGACACGCCTGACGACACCACTGCGGTTCTGAACCTCAGCACCCCGCACCCGGCGCTGTTGCTGGCGATGTCCTCGCAGCTTTTGCCAATCATTCCAGAGCACGTCTACGGCGACGGTCAGGATCCGAAAAGCCATCCGGCCAACTCTGAGGGCGTGGTGGGTTCCGGGCCGTTTAAGCTTGTGGAATTCACTCGCGATCAGCACATCATCCTCGAGCGCAACGACGATTTTTTCATCGATGGTCGTCCGTATCTGGACAAAATCGTCATGCGCATCATCAAGGATGGCTCGGCGCGCACGATTGCCCTGGAAAACGGCGAAGTGCATATGTCCGGCTTCGAGCAATCGCCGCAGAACATCAACCGCCTGAAAAAGGCTGATGGCGTCACCGCACAACCCGAGGGTTATGCCGCGATTGGCCCGATTGCCTGGCTGGCGTTCAACACGGTTCGCGAGCCGACCAGCGATGTGAATGTGCGCAAGGCCATTGCCTATGCCGTGGATCGAAATTTCATCACCAAGGCAATCATGCTCGGTACCGCGAGTGCTGCCAAAACCGGCATTCACCCGGGTAGCTGGCTGTACGAGCCCGATGTCGAGGCCTATGACGTCGATCTGGACAAGGCCAATCAGATTCTCGATGACGCGGGCTATGCCAAAGGCGATGACGGTATGCGCTTCAAGCTCACACTCGATTATGGCTGGGCCGGAATCAAGGCACCCGCCGAGTACATCAAGCCACAGCTGAAGAAAATCGGCATCGATGTGGAAATTCGGGCCGCACCCGATTTTCCCACCTGGTCAAAGCGCATCAGCAACCACGATTTCGATCTGACCTGGGATGTGGTTTTCAACTGGGGTGATCCGGTGATTGGTGTCCATCGTACCTACCAGAGCAGCAATATCAAAAAGGGTGTGATCTGGTCGAACACGCAAAGCTACTCTAACGAGAAAGTCGACGCACTGATGGAAGAAGCCGGTAAAGAGACCGATCCTGAAAAGCGCAAGGCTCTGTATTCAGAGTTCCAGAAACTCGTTGCCGAGGAACTGCCGGTGTACTGGGCCTACACGCTGCCCTACCACACCATCTATAGCGACAAGGTCGGCAATCCGCCGGGCGGCATCTGGGCGACTGTATCGCCTCTGGATCGCGTCTACCTGAAGTAATAAACGGCTTGTGGAAAAGGTTTCATGGCGGTCGATTTGCCCGCCATGAACCACCCACCGACCAAAAGCGGGCCACGGTGGCCCGCTGACTCGCTTACCTCCCTGCGCACAATCCCCGCTGATCTATGGAATTTCTTCGCATACTGATTCGCCGTGTCGGCTATGCAGCAATATTGCTGCTGGCTGTCATCGTGCTGAATTTCATCATGGTGCATCTGGCACCCGGCGATATCGCCGACACCATCGCCGGTGACATGGGAGGTGCCACCGAAGAGGTGATGGCACAAATTCGTGAAGACTACGGCCTCGATCAGCCGATGTTGGTGCAACTGGGCAGTTATGTCGGTGGCGTGCTGCAGGGCAACCTTGGCCACTCATATTTTTTTAATCAGCCGGTGACCAAACTCATCGCCGAAAGACTGCCTGCCACCTTGCTTCTCGTGATCAGCGCGCAGCTGCTGGCACTGATTATCGGCACCTTGCTGGGTGTCATCTCAGCACGCAAGCCGAACGGTTTGACCAGCCATTTTGTCTCACTGCTGGCATTGTTTGGTTACTCTGCCCCGGTTTTCTGGACCGGCATTATGCTGCTGATTACGTTCTCGCTGTTGATCCCGATTTTTCCGGTCGCCGGCATGGTCGACGTGACACTTGAGGGCGGCTTCTGGACGCGTTTTTGGGATATCGCGCATCACCTGGTGCTGCCGATGGTGACACTCGCATCGATTTTCCTCGCCCTCTACAGCCGGCTGTGTCGCGCCAGCATGATGGAGGTGCTCGGCTCAGATTACATTCGCACCGCGCGTGCCAAGGGTTTGTCTGAATCACAGATCGTTTTGAAGCACGCGCTGAAAAATTCCTTGAGCCCGGTGGTGACACTGGCCGGTCTGCAGTTCTCTGCGGTAGTCTCCGGTGCGGTACTGGTAGAAACTGTTTTCAGCTGGCCGGGTCTTGGCTCGCTGGCGCTGCAGTCCATACTCGCACGCGATACGCCCACCATTCTCGGCATTTTGTTTTTCTCGGCACTGGTGGTGATCGTCGGCAATCTGCTGACCGATCTGGCCCTGCGGCTGATCGACCCTCGCATTCGCAATCAGGCATGAGTGACGCAACCGCCAATCCGGTCACGGGCAGTGAGGCCGTCAAGGCTCGCCACCCAATGGCCGAAGCGTTTGAAATGTTCATGCGCAACTACGCCGCCGTCGCGGCACTGATCGTGTTGTTGCTGATCATCCTGGCCGCGATTTTTGGCCCCATGCTCTACCCGACCGATCCATTCGAGATGGTCTGGGCGCCGTTCTCGCCACCGGGTGCAGAAGGCTTTTTGCTCGGCACCGACTACCTCGGTCGCGATATGTTAGCCGGCCTTTTAAACGGCGCGCGCGTATCGCTTGCGATTGGACTGGCCGCCGCGTTCATGAGTGTGTTCATCGGCATCACCATCGGCGCACTGGCCGGTTTCTACCGCGGCTGGGTGGAAGAAGTGCTGATGCGTATCACCGAATTTTTTCAGGTGCTGCCCACACTGTTGTTCTCGATGGTGATTGTTGCGCTGTTTGGTGCATCGTTGCCTATCGTCACCTTTGCGATTGGCATTGTCAGCTGGACGGCTGTGGCCCGTATAACCCGCGCTGAATTTCTTCGCATTCGCGAGCTGGAGTATGTCACCGCCTCGCGCTCGACCGGCGCGAGTAACGCCAAACTGATATTTTCCGTCATCCTGCCCAACGCGCTGCCTCCGATTATCGTGCAGGCGGCACTGATGGTTGGATCGGCCATTTTGTTTGAAGCGGGCTTGAGTTTTCTGGGTTTAAGTGATCCGAACGTCGTCAGCTGGGGTCAAATCATCGGCTCGAACCGTCAGTATATTCTGGATGCAAGTTTTACCGTGACGATTCCCGGGTTGGCGATTTTCATTACCGTGCTTGCGATATCACTGGTGGGCGATGGCCTTAACGATGCGCTGAACCCACGGCTGCGACAACGATGAGCGGCGCAACCGAAAAGTCAGCAGCGCTACTTTCCGTGCAGAACCTGCGCGTGGAAATTAAAACCCGCGATGGTGTTGTGCCGGTGATCGATGATCTATCGTTCGATCTGGCCGAGGGCGGCAACATCAGTTTCGTCGGCGAGAGTGGTTGCGGTAAATCGATGACCGCATTGGCACTGATGGGCCTGTTGCCACAACCAGCCGGTCGCATCGCCGGTGGAAAAATTCTGTTTGACGGTGAGGATCTGTCACAGGCACACGATCAGCGCCTGCGCGAGATTCGCGGCAACGATATCTCGATGATTTTTCAGGAGCCGATGAC
>CAZNIS010000100.1:0-24622 GCA_964573105.1 uncultured Granulosicoccaceae bacterium | reverse complement strand
AGGATTGCAGGCCTTCGCTGCACAAGGATTACAGGCTTTCGCTGCACACGGGTTGCAGGCTTTCGCTGCACACGGATTGCAGGCTTTCGCTGCACAGGGATTACAGGCTTTTGCCGCACAAGGATTACAGGCTTTCGCTGCACACGGGTTGCAGGCTTTTGCCGCGCACGGGTTGCAGGCTGCCTGAACGGCCGATGGCATTAAAGCCAGTGGCACGGCGACCGGCAGGGCGGCGGCTCCCATCAGCATGGTGCCGGATACAATCGCGGCACTCAGCGGGCTTTTGGAAAAAATTTGTCGGTTTTTGTCTATTCGCATCGCGCGCTATCCTCCGGCTGTGGTGTGAACCTGACAATTCTGCAGGTGTGCTCGTTCAACCGTTGACCATCAAACAGATTTGAAGTTCGCGCGTGTACCAACGCAAAGTTAGCTGATTGCGTCACGACCTGAGTTTCGCGATACTTGACTATTGAACTTTTCTGCCCGTTGATTGGCCCAACTGCCAGGCAATAACCGATAAAGAGATTTGCGCGCCTTGAATCCAGCCACACCAACCAGCGAGGGTTTTGACCTTGCTCAATCAATCGCGCAGTGTTCCCGGTCACAGCTCGACAACATGCACACTGCTGGCGAGCAGATCTACAATTGCTATCGACTGCTGCAAAAACACGAGCAATATGGCAATGTCGTACGCGAGGTATTAAAGGACCAGGGTACCTTTTATGAGTTTGAGCACTATCCGTCCGGTGATGTGCAGGACACAGAAACCTTTGGCCAGTACTTCTATCACGCACACCGGGGCATCAACGACGAAAACGGTCACTTTCATACTTTTCTACGCGCCGGTGGTATGCCAGCCGACGTATCGCCTGTCGAGTACTCGGGCGAGGCCGAGTGGCCGATGGGCACCGAGGCGCTGAGTCACCTGATCGCCATTTCAATGGACAAGCGCGGCTATCCGATCGGCCTTTTCACCACCAACCGCTGGGTCACCGGTGAAACCTGGTACGACGCGCGCGATGTGCTGGCCATGCTCGATCACTTCGATATGGATTTGCTGTATCCATCGTGGCCGGTGAATATCTGGATCAGTGCGATGATGCGGTTGTTCAGACCACAAATTGAACACCTGCTCATCGAACGCGATAACGCAATCAGTAAATGGCAGCGCAGCAATCCCGAAGTCGATGTCTTCGAAGATCGCGATCTGGAGGTGACCAGCCAGTTACTGATCAGCGTCGATGAGCAAATGCAGCTTGTCAAACAGGCCCAGGTGTAGGGCTATTGTCACTACTGTTTAGTTACTCGCATTTTGAAACGCCGCTAAAAAACGCCTTGCTCGCCGCGTCTGTCGGGTAGAACGTTTCAATCCGCAGTTCCGTTGCTGTGATGTCCTGGGTGGTGCCAAAGGCCGATATCACCGAGCAAACGGATAACCGCACTTCGCCCAGCACCAGTTGCAATGGCAGGATCGGCAGCAGTGTTTCCGTCGATGGCTGCTCCGACGCATCGACATACTGTTCCAGTTGTCGATAGCGTTCCAGCAGCTCACTGTCTGCTGAATCAATTGCCTCGCGTTTCAGACGCTGCATGAAAGGCCCGATCACGACATCCCAGTTGACGATAAAGTGCCGCAGACCATTCGGGTGTACCGTTAGCAGCGCCATGTTTCTCTCACCCGTATCGCCGACGTTGTCCCACATTTGTGCCGGATCACCGGCCTGGCTGAACAGCCAGCCGGCGGCGTCGTTCATCATCTGTATATTCCAGCACCGATCGAGCACGATAGCGGGGTACGGATTGTGGTGATCCAGTATCCCGGTCAACGCTTCGGTGACGACGGCCATCGATGGCTCATCCAGCCGACTCTCCTGATAGAGACTGGCATAGCCTGCCGAATTGAGAATCCGGTTGCGCTCGCGCAGTGGGACATCCATGGCCTCTGACAAGCGCAAGACCATCTCTCTGCTGGGCTGGCTGCGGCCGGTCTCAAGCCAGCTGATGTGGCGCTGTGAAACTTCCGCAGCCAGCGCCAGTTCAAGCTGCGTCATCTTTCGAACGCGCCGCCAATGGCGCAGCCCCTCGGTAAATTCACCAGCTTGCAATGCCACTGCTGTCATCCGGTAATTGCGATCCTGCTGCTATTCAAACCCGAAACCTGCTTGCCTGCAATAACCTCTGAGGTCATTGATTCGCCGCGAGACGAGGGCACAATTGACCTCGGATTTGATCACAAACCACAAAGGAGCTCGCCATGACGCGAAAAAACCTGGCCATCGCGATGTTGATTCCATTCACCCTGTTAACGCTGTATGCCCTCTACAAGGTGGGGTACACTGGTATCTTCAGTCATCTGTTGAGCGGTGCAGCCGGCTGGCAGATATTCGCAGATCTGGCGATCGCTTGTCTGCTGCTGCTGAGCTGGATCATTCCGGATGCAAAACGGACCGGTCGCAATCCGTGGCCGTACGTTGCGCTCACACTGCTGGCGGGTTCCTTCGGGCCGCTGTTGTATCTGGCGCTCGGCGGCAGGACCGAACAAACGGCATAACGGGGCAGGCTGGCGGCGGCACGCTGTCATTTGCACTGATATTGGGGATAATAGGCCGATCATGTGATCGGCAGCACAGCTGGCCGCTCATCGTCAGCGGCACCGTTTTCCCCTATGAAAAGCATCGATGAAACCCTGACTGCCGTCGTCAACCGGGTGACCTATCACAACCCGGTCAACGGCTGGTCTGTGCTACGGGTTCAGCCGATGAATGCCCCCAATCAGCAAGAGACAGTCACGGTTCATCAGACGCAGGTCTTTGCCGGTGCCACCATGACCTTCACTGGCAGCTGGACCACCAATCAAAAATACGGCCGGCAGTTTCGCGCAACGCAAGCCACCGAGCGCAAGCCCGCCACCACCGCCGCGATCGAAAAGTATCTCGGCTCTGGGCTGATCAAGGGCGTGGGGCCGAAAACCGCAAAGAAAATCGTTCGCCACTTTGGCTCCAGAACACTTGATGTCTTCGAAAATGACATCGAGCAGTTAACTGATGTCGCCGGCATTGCGCAGCGCAAGCTCGTGACGATCAAAAAGGCCTGGATCGAACATCGCGCCATCAGTGAAGTGATGATGTTTTTGCAGGGCCACGGCATCAGCACCCTGTTCGCGGTGCGCATTTACAAAAGCTACGGCGACAAGGCGATTGCCATGGTCAGCGAAGATCCCTACCGACTGGCGAATGATTTCTACGGCATCGGCTTTTTCTCGGCCGACAGAATTGCATTGAGTCTGGGCTTTGCCACGGACAGCCAGCAGCGCATCGTCGCCGCGATCAGACACGTACTGGCGGCCAGCCGCGAGCACGGCCACTGTTATTTAACGCTTGCGCAAATCGGCAAGAGCGTGCTGGATCTGATCGACCTGGATCTGGGCGATCGATTGCCACGAGAGCTTGGCCAGATGAAGAGCGATGACAAGCTGCGCACCCGGCATTTGATGATCGCAGACGAAATCTGTGAGTGCTTCTATTCAAAATCCCTGTACCACGATGAAGAGAGTGTGGCGCAAGCGTTAGTCGCCAAGCGTCGGGCCGTCGAGCAGGATGACGCCAGAGTGGCAAGCTGGGTCGATCGATACTGCACGCAAAGTGATATTCAACTGAGCGAGGAGCAGACACATGCGGTGCACAATGTCGTTAAACACGAATTTTCAGTGCTGACCGGTGGGCCGGGTTGCGGTAAAACCACCACGACACTTGTCATTGTGCGTCTGCTGGAAGCGATGCAAAAACGCGTGTTACTGGCTGCCCCCACCGGGCGCGCCACGCAGCGCATGAGCGAGGTGATCGGTCGCGAGGCAAAGACCATTCATCGGCTGCTGGTGTGGAAAAACGGCGAATTCCAGATGAATGCGCAATCGCCACTGGAGGCAGACTTTCTGATCGTCGATGAATGTTCGATGCTCGATATCAGTTTGTCGGCGGCATTGTTAAGCGCGGTACCGGCAACTTGCCAGGTCCTGTTTATTGGCGATGCCGATCAACTGCCATCGGTCGGTGCCGGCAATGTGTTGAAAGATATCATCGCCTCCGGTTCGATCCCGTGTTTTCGACTGACGACCGTATTTCGCCAGGCCGCACAATCGCAGATCATCCAGTACGCGCACGCGATCAATCACGGGCACACACCCATGATCGAGTCGCCGTTCAAGTCGCCCGCGGTGTGGAAGGACGACACCGATTGCCTTTTTATCGACTCCGACGAGGCGACCCGCGAACAGCTCGGCTTCATCACCCGGGTCAAGCGCCACTATCAATGGAAAACCGCTGAACTGGAAAGCCTGAGCGACGACACGCCGTATGAGTTTCGCGTGCGCGAGGCGATCACCTCGCCGTATCAGGCAGAGTTTTCGGTGCCGGAAAAGTTTGAGCATGTCGACCTTGAACAACTGCAACAGACCCGCAACGAGATCGATGCCTTCAAGGCGGTGATCCGGCAGATCCATCCGTGGTCGTCACTGCACTACGGGCTGACCGCGGTCGACAGCGTGGTGAAACTGTATATGGAGTGGATACCGACGTATCGTGGCCGCGACACAGAGATTCAGATTCTCACCCCGATGACGCGCGGCACGCTCGGCAGCGTCAATCTCAATCAGGTGATTCAACAGCACGCCAACCCGCCGAGCCGCGAGCGCTGTCAGCTCAAAGTGGGCGAGCGCATCTTTCGCGAGGGCGACCGGGTTATTCACCGCAGAAACAACTACGACCTGAACGTCTTCAACGGCGATATCGGTAAAATCCTCTCGATCGACAACGAGAACCTGACTTGCGTGGTCTCGTTTCTGCCAGACGGGCGGGAAGTGGAATATCGCAAGGAAGACATCATGGAACTCGATCTGGCCTATGCGATCACGATTCACAAATCACAGGGCAGCGAATTTCCCGCGGTGATCATCCCGGTACTGACGCAGCATTTTAAAATGCTATATCGCAACCTGATCTATACCGGGCTCACGCGGGCAAAAAGTCTCGCCGTATTCGTCGGCAGCCGCCGCGCGCTGCACATGGCCATTCACCAGCAGGACACCAGCCTGCGCCAGACCGCGCTGGAATCGCTGATTGGAAAAAACACGGCTTAATCGCGCGTATCCTCGAAACGCCTACGCAATAGGCACAGATGCAATGACGCCTGACTCGCCGCAGGTCGATTTTAGTGTGCTGTTGTAGACATCAGAACTGATGCGATGCGGTCACTAATGTTTTGCAGCGATTCACTGCTGACAGACTGTTGTCAGTAGCGGCTTGCTAGAGTCGCTGAACTCGATGACAACAGAGGCAAATCCAATGGGCCAATCATTTCGAGATCTGCACGTACCCGGCAATCCGTTCATTCTCGCCAACGCATGGGACAAGGGCACGGCCCGTCTGTTTGCCGGACTGGGCGCGCAGGCACTGGCGACGTCATCCGGCGCGCTGTCTTTTTCGCTGGGTCGGACCGACATGGGCAATGTGACGAGAGACGAGGCGCTGGCCCATGCGCAGGAGATTGTTTCGGCAACGTCACTGCCGGTCTCCGGGGACTTTGAAAACGGCTTTGGCGACAGTCCGGATTGCGTCGCAGAGACGGTCGCGCTGGCGGCCGAAATTGGTCTGGCCGGTATATCGATTGAAGATATGCAGCTACCGCAGGTACGCGCTTACGATTTTGCTCTGGCGGTTGAACGCATAAAGGCCGCCAGCGCCAAAGCGCGCAGCCTGCCGGATGACTTTGTTCTGGTGGCGCGGGCGGACGGGCCGATGAATGAACAGTACGATCTCGACGAGGCAATCAAGCGCATTCAGGCCTTCGAAGCTGCCGGTGCCGATTGCGTGTACGTGCCTTATTTAAGTGATCTCGAGTCGGTCGCACGGGTCTGTTCCAGTGTTTCCATTCCGGTCAATGTGAGCATCAGCAATGTGCAATCAGAGCCATTGTCGGCGCTGGCAATGGCCGGGGTGGCACGTATTTCCATGGGGCAGGCACTGGCCACAGCCGCTCACTCCACGCTGTATAAAATTTGTGAAGATATGTTTGCCCGCGGCGACTTTTCCAGGCTGAAAGCGAGCCTGTCCTACGTTGACATCGATGCGGCGATGTTGAAGGGTCAGTAGAATCGATTGATCGGCGATTCGGATATCCACCCCCGCCAAACGACGCGTTCTGTTCGTCGGTCGCCGCCCGCGATGCAGATAGCCAGTCACTAGCAGCAGCACGCCTGAGCACACGGAATCGTTGATCGGCCGAGCGTAGTACAATCGCGACTCAGCCACTTGCCGCGCTCATCAGCCGAGTGCGACAAGACTACAAGTTTCCAGAGGATATCGAATGGCCTGGACGATCGGCGTCGATGTGGGCGGTACCTTCACCGATTTTTTTGCAAGCGATAGCGACAGCGGCGCTTTCCATGTCGGCAAAACGCCGTCCACACCGGCCAATCCGGCGCAGGCGATCATCGATGGGCTGACCACGCTCTGCGAGCGCCATGCGATACCACTGGATCGTATCGAGCGTCTGTCGCACGGCACTACCGTTGGCACCAACGCGCTGATTCAGCGCCGGGGCAGCAAGGTCGCCCTGATTACCACCGCAGGCTTTCGCGACTTGCTTGAGATCGGCCGCCAGACGCGCCCGCACATGTACAGCCTGCAAGAGGATCATCCACCGGCGCTGGTCGAGCGCGAACATCGGCTGGAACTGGCTGAGCGCATCGATGCGGCGGGCGAGGTAGTGCTCGCACCGACGCAGGCGCAGATCGAGCATGTGGTCGATGAGGCGATCAACGCGGGTGCCGAAGCCATTGCAATCGGATTTCTGTTTGCGTTTTTAAACCCCGAGCACGAACGCCGCGTGGCAGACGTGCTGGCCAGCCGCGCACCGGCATTATCGCTGTCGCTGTCATCCAGCGTGCAGCCCGAGTTTCGCGAGTACGAGCGGCTATCGACCACGGTGCTGAATGCCTATCTGCAGCCGCTGATGGGGCACTATCTGCAAACGCTTGAAGATGGTGTCAGTGCGCTCGCACCGGCCGCCAGCATCGGTATCAATCACTCCAGTGGCGGCCTGATGTCGCCACAACGCGCGCGCGAGCTGCCGGTGCGCACCGCGTTGTCGGGGCCGGCGGCCGGCGTTGTCGGCGCTGCGTACGTGGCGCGCCAGACCGGGCGTCGTCACGTCATCACGCTGGATATGGGTGGCACCAGCGCCGACGTGGCACTGATTCGTGATTACAAAATCGATCTTGCCTTTGATCGCGACGTGGCCGGTTTCCCGATCCGGCTGCCGAGTGTCGACGTCGAGACGGTCGGTGCCGGTGGTGGCTCGATCGCCTGGTTTGATCGCGATGGCCTGCTAAAAGTTGGACCGATCAGCGCCGGTGCCGACCCGGGCCCGGCCTGTTACGGGCGCGGTGGCGACCGACCCACGGTGACCGACGCCAATCTGCTGCTCGGCCGCCTGAGTGCCAAAGGTCTGCTCGATGGCGATATGGGGCTCGATCCCGCGCTCTCGGCATCGGCGATGCAGCCACTCGCCGAGCAACTTGGATTTTCAGTCGAGCGCACCGCACACGGTGTGCTCGGCATTGTGGTTGCCAACATGGTGCGAACCATTCGCACCATATCCGTCGAACGCGGCCACGACCCCAGAGACTTTGTGCTGATGCCATTTGGTGGTGCCGGCCCGCTGCACGCGCGCGAGGTAGCCGTCAGTCTCGGCATCGGCGAGATGATCGTGCCGGCCGCTCCCGGCATCGTTTGCGCACACGGTTTGCTGGTATCGGATCTGAAAGAGGATTTTGTCGTCAGCAGACGATTCGCGCTCGACACTGACGGCATGCACCATCTGGCCGCATCGTTCGGCGAGTTGTCGGCGCGGGCGCAAACCTGGCTGAAGAGCGAATCGGCACCCTCGCAAAGTCGTCATCTCGCGCTACGCGTCGATGCGCGCTACGTGGGGCAGAACTTCGAGCTGACTGTGCCTGTCGCACAGGGGCCTGAATTATCGATCGAGCATTTGCCCACACTTGATCAACTGGCGGACGCCTTCAATCAGGCGCACGAGACGGCCTACGGCTACGCGAGTGACAGCGACCCGATAGAGATCGTCAATATTCGATTGTCGGCCGCCACGCGCCTGCATCAGGACGCTGAACCGCACAGCACTCAAAACACAGATGCTGCGCCCCGAAGTAATGGGGTCAGATCTGTACATTTTGCGGCCGACGAAGCGGTTGAGGCAAAGATCTATGATCGCGGCGATCTACAACCCGGCCATCGCATCGAAGGCCCAGCGATTATCGAGCAACTGGATACCACCACGCCGGTCTATCCGGGTGATGTTGCGAAAGTCACCGCCGATGGTCACCTGATCATCGCGATCAACGCGTAGGGCAGCACTGGCATGACTGCAAACAACTCTGCTTCACTCGATCCCATTACGCTTGAAATCATCGCCAACGGACTGCGCTCGATTGCCGATGAGTGCTTTGTCGCACTGATGCGTTCGTCCTATTCCACCAACATCAAGGAGCGCAAAGACCACTCGATCGCGCTGGTCGACAGCAGCGGCCGGCTGGTGGTGCAGGCCGCCTCCACGCTGCCGATCCACATCGCCTCGATGGCGGGGTTGATGGAATGCATGCTGGATAAATTCGACGGCAACATCCATGAAGGCGACATCTTCGTTGCCAATGATCCACATACAGCCGGCGGCACTCACTTACCGGATATCAACTACGCGATGCCGATTTTTATCGACGGTGAGCTGGTGGCGTTTATCTGCAATATTGCGCATCACGCCGATATTGGCGGAATGGTGCCAGGCTCGATGGCAGGCGGCATGTCAGAGATCTATCAGGAGGGCTTGCGAGTACCGGTGATCAAGCTGTTTCGGGCAGGCGAACTACAGACAGACATCATGGAGCTGTTACTGTTGAACGTGCGTGTGCCGGATGAGCGTCGCGGCGATCACAACGCGCAGATCGCCTCGTGCAAACTCGGCGCCAGACGTTTTGCCGAAGTGGTACAGACGCATGGCGCGAGGCCAGTGCTTGCTGCATTCGATGAAATCATCGATCGCACCGCCAGCCGCATGCGCAGCGCGCTGGCAGAAGTGCCCGATGGCACCTATCAGTTTACCGACACCATGGACGGTGACGGCATCGGCAGCGTCGACATCCCGATCCAGCTGTCTATGACCGTCGATGGTGATCGCATTCACTGCGATTTTGCCGGCACAAGCGCTCAGGTCGCCGGCAATATCAACACCACGATGAACGCGGTCCAGGCAAGCGTTTGCTACGCGCTGATCGCAGCGCTCGATTCTGAAGTGCCCAGCAATCAGGGCGTGCTGGATGTGGTGGATATCAGCGCCGAGCCCGGCACCCTGATCAACTGCGTGTTTCCTGCACCGGTCGCGGCGCGCGCGCATACCTGTCAGCGCATTGTCGATATTGTACTCGGTGCATTGTCGCAGGCGCTGCCAGAGAAAGTCATCGCCGCGGCCAACGGCGCCAACACCACGGCGGTATTCTCGGGCGTAGACCCGCGCACTGATGAACCTTATCTATACCTTGAAACCCTGGGCGGTGGCATGGGCGCGCGGGCCAGCAAGGACGGCAAGGACGCGGTGCAGGTGCACATCACTAATACCTCCAATCTGCCAGTCGAATCGATTGAGCAGGAGTACCCACTGCGGGTGGAAGAGTACAGCCTGGTGCAGGACTCAGGCGGTGCCGGCACCTGGCGCGGCGGCATGGGCATGCGCCGGGTGGTGCGGCCGGTGGGGCATGACTGTGTGTTTAACGGTGCGGGCGAGCGATTTCGCAATCCACCCTGGGGACTCTTTGGCGGCAAGGCGGGGAGCTCTGGACAATTTCTGCTAAGTGATGCACAGGGCACCCGGCGGCTGGACGACAAACCCGGCGAGATCGCCATCAACCCCGATTGCCAGGTGATAGTGGAGACGCCCGGTGCCGGTGGCTACGGCGATCCATTGCTGCGCGACGCAACCTTGCTCGCGCGCGATCGCGACAGTGGCAAATTTTCCGCACAGTTTATGGCTAAACACTATTCCACCAGCAATGGTGGTGAGCCGGAACCGGAACCGGAACCGGTTGCAGGAACGCCTGAAGACAGCGCTGCTGTGAAAACCGCGCTGCATTACTTTGCATTGTCTAATCGCGCTGACCTGGATGCGATCGAAAAAATGTTTAGCGAGTCCAGCACCTACAGTTCGGCGGCCACAGGCGTGTATCTAGGCGCGACTGACATCATGCAAATGCAAAGAGATTTCTTTGCCCGACACGACACCCTGCACTGGGCAGTCAACTCGTGCGAGGAAATACGGCCAGGTGTCGTGAAATTTGATTTTACCCTCACCGGTCTTGCAGCGGATGGCACCGGGATTCACCGTGACGGCATTGAGTACGTGATCGTTCAAGCCGGGCAGGTGCAACACGTTGAAGTACGCGGCAAAGCCTGAGCCAATCAATAAAGCCCGAAACCTTGGTGGATACGCTGTGTCAGACCAACTTGCCAAAAATCAACTGAGTGATCGCCTGGCGCAATTTCCCAGAGCCGATCTCGCACTGCTGCCAACACCGCTGCATCGGCTGGCCAATTTCAGCAGCCGCTTGAATGATCTGAATGTCTGGATCAAGCGCGATGACATGACCGGGCTTGAGGGCGGTGGTAACAAGACGCGCAAGCTTGAGTATCTGGTGGGTGATGCGCTCGCGCGAGGCTTTGATATGCTTGTCACCATTGGCGCCATTCAGTCCAATCATACTCGCCAAACCGCTGCTGCTGCGGCAAAAGCCGGCTTGCAGTGCGCGCTGTTGCACTACGCCTGGACCGAAGATGCCGGGCCGCACTATCGGGCCGTGGGCAACATTCTGCTAAGCCATACCATGGGCGCACAGCTCTATGTCGATGATACGCCAAGGCCGATCGAGGATCAGGGGCCGCTGGAAGAATTCTGCGAGCACTTGCGACAGCTGGGTCACAAACCGTATCTGATACCCGGCGGCGCATCGGAGCACCCACTCGGCAGTCTCGGGTATATGACATGTGCCGGTGAAATTCTGCAGCAGGCTGAGCAGGCCGGGGTTTACTTTGACTACCTGGTGCACTGTACCGGCAGCAGCAGTACTCAGTCGGGGCTGCTGGCTGGCTTTGCCGCGCTGGGTGCGAAGACCAGAGTCATCGGAATTGCCGACGATGAAGAGACCACGATCAAGACTGCCCGTGTGCAAACGCTCGCCAACGATACGCTGCGCACCATGCAGCTGGATAGCATGGTTAAAGCGGAAGATGTGACCGTGATGTCATTCGATCACAGTCACTACGGTGTGGCCGATGAACAGACGCGCGAGGCGATTCGTCTACTGGCATCGACCGAGGGACTAATCGCCGATCCCGTGTATGAGGCGAAAGCTGTACGGGGCTTGCTTACGCTCGCGCAGCAGGGATATTTTTCGACTGGTGCAAACATTTTGCTGATGCATCTGGGCGGCTCGCCCGCTATACACGCCTACGCCAATCAGTTCGGCACACCGACTTTACAGTCACTGGTGCTCTGAGCACACCGCGCGCGCAGCTGTGTGCGAACAACGATTACCACCAAAGACATCAAAGGTTGATATTCCGCGCGAATAACGTGATCGGTTAGTCGTCAAACGCTGCCGACACGCCGTAGTCGGAAACGCCGGCCGCAGTTATTGCCTGCCAACCAGTCGTCACTCCCACCGATTACCACCCTCACCAGCGCCGTCCGTTGCACGGTTTGCGGCAGGTGCACTACAAACCGTAAACCCCGCGCCGATTGCCGAATCAAGTAGTAGTACCGGCTGAGGTTCGGTCGGTACTGTCAATCCGAATTAATCAGTAATTTCAAAGGATTTGCCGATGAGCAGGGTATTGCGCAACTGGATAACTCCGTTGTTTTTCGTTGGACTGGCGGGATGTGGTGCTGGCGTGGGTGTTGAGCCCGTGCCGACCCCTGACGGCGGGCCGCCTGCCGTTGGTTCGGCAAGCTCGGCCACACAAAGCGAGCTCGCATTCGAGCTGACATTTAGCGCGCAGTTACAGCGCATTGTCGATTCCGGTCTATCGAACGATCCGGCGAGTGCGCCACGAAACAATCAGATCCTTGCGCTCTCACCAGAAGTACTGACCGGCTTCATGCTGGTTGAAAATCTCGACAGCGGCGAAACCGAGTCGCATCCCTGGCGTATTCGGGTGGGCGAGGATTACTTTCAGGATACCGAGTCACTGACTTCACTGAATCTCAACCCGGGCAACTACTCGCTGACCCTTTCCGTGGTCAATGGTGACCACCAGTATATTGGTACGGCATTGCACTATGTAGACGATGATTCTGTCAGTAACGTACCGATGATTGTGAAACCTGTCCTCGGCGACTCGTTCATCGATGTCACTGTCGTGGACAGTCTGGTGGAACTTGGCATCGAGTACTCACCTGACCAGATTGCCGCAGCAGGACTTCAGGATCCGTCGGTTGCGATCTCGGTTGGCGGCTATGCCGAACAGCATTTTCTGGTTAATCCGGCTACCGGTTTGGCTGACGGGCTGTACTTTGGCTTGCCGGCCGGCAACTACGACATAGAGATAGAACTGTTCGATCAGGGTTTTCTGGTCGGCAAGACGATCACCTCGCAAACAGCTGTCACGGTTTCTCCAGGGCTTGATATCAGTATGGATATTGCGCCGCTTTATGGCGTCGTGTCTATTGATCCAGCCCCGGTGGGTGAGGATGCCAATGTCATCGTGCAGGTGCCGGCTGTCATTGTGGAGGCTGCCGGTGGACTCGCAGATCTGCATTCACATCTGCGAGTGGTTGGCGATCACTACCCGATTTTCGAAGACATCGTCACGCTTACGCAAAATGCAGATCAGTACGAGGCGAGCAGCATTCTGCCCCACATGAGTTATGAAGATCTGACCTTTGAACTCACCTTTGCGCAGATTTCCACCGGCAAGCTGATCGGCAACTGCATCGGCTCTGCTGCCAGTACACAGTACGGGCTGACGGCAAGCTGCCCGCTGCTGCTGCACGCCACAACCTCTATCAGCGGCAATCTGTTGTCGACGCTGGCGGTCAACGTGTTTGATGAAGCAGGTCTGCCGATTCCCGGTGCAGTGGTCAGTATCGATGGCGAACCAGCCGCCATTACCGGTGATTCGTTTTTTGGCGCGGCCGGCTATAGCAGAATGTTTGTCAGCCCGGGTGTGCACACTGTCAGCGCAGAGTTTGGCGGGCAACTGGGACAACTGAGCTACGAATCAACCCCGCTTGCCGTGGACAATATCGAGGTCGTACTCGGGCAGATCGAGAACGCTGGCACCTTACTGCTGCAAGACGATTTCGGCGGTGCGCAAAGTGGTTTATTCGCCCCTCTTGACTACTGGTACGGTTGCATCGGTTCAGGCGAACAGCAGGCGGGCCCGAGTTCAAATCAAACAATGGGGCTCTGGTCCCACCAGTTTGATCCGGTGAGCAACTATTGCAATGCCAGCAGCGCGCTCACCATGCACAGCTTTGACGGAACCGAGGTTCGCGATGCCGGCGGATTCACTGTCGCCTTCGATGTTATCTGGTCTGATATTGAAAGCAGCGAGATCACGGTTGGGATTGGCGAGGAGCTGGGCAATGATCCAGTGCACTTTTTACCATCGGCTACCGCAGATGTCACCGTTAGCTTCCGAGAAAACGAAATTGAAGTGCGCGTGTACGAATCCGGAATTTTGCAAGGTGGCGGCACTCACCCAACGACCATTGCTGCAAGCGAGCTGGAACACGTTCGGGTTGATGTACAAACCGATTCCTTTGCTGCCGGATCGCCCGCAACGCTGCGTGTGTATGTGAACAGTAACGGCAGTTTCGTACCGGAGATACCCTTTAACTGGGACGGCGGCAGCAACCATATTGAATTGCGCGGTGGCGGCGACTCGTCAACGGGCAACAGTATCTGGGTTGAGCTGGATAACCTGCAGATTCGCACACGCTGATTGCCATCGCCCGGGCCCGACGAACGTTGGGCCCGGCGGTATCCAAATACGCTTCATTCGCTTTTCACCGGCATGCTTGCACAGGCTGTTTTTACGCATTAGTCTGTGGTTTTTATCCGGAGCATGCCCGTGGAAATCGCACTGTCACCCATCGAATTCGCGCATCGCGCACGCCGTCTCTACGCTCGCAAAGAGGCGGTGGTCGATGGTGACAAGCGGTTCACCTATGCACAATTTCTGGATCGCTGTGATCGCTGGTCGTGCGCGCTTCAGCGACTGGGCGTCGGGCAGGGCGATCGCGTCGCCTACATTGCGCCCAACACGCACACGCACCTGGAAGGCTACTATGCGGTGCCGCAAATCGGGGCTGTGCTGGTACCGATCAACTACCGCTTGCTGCCGGAAGACTTCGAGTACATCATCAATCACTGTGGCGCCACGGCCGTTTGCGTGCACCCGGACTATATCGATGCGATTGACGGCATACGCTCGCAGTTGCCCAACGTCGAGCACTTCATCGCGCTGAGCGATCACAAGGCAAACTGGCTCGACTACGAGCAACTCCTGGCCGATGCGCAGCCAGACTATACCCCGGTTGATATCGACGAAAGCGATCTGCTGACCATCAACTACACCAGCGGCACCACCGCGCGACCCAAAGGCGTGATGATCACGCATCGCAACGCCTACCTGAACATCATGAACACGCTGGCGCACCAGCATCTGACACCGGCCGATCGCTACCTGTGGACGCTGCCGATGTTTCACGCCAACGGCTGGACCTTCACCTGGCTCAATACCGCGCGCGGCATGACCCACGTCTGCCTGCCCAAAGTAGAACCGGAAGTCGTCTGCCAGGTACTGGCCGATGAAAAAATCACCATGCTGTGTGCTGCCCCCACGGTATTGATCAGCATCATCAATGCACCGGAAGCGGCGCGCGCACGGATTCCATCCGGTGTGCGTTTGTTTACAGCCGGCGCGCCACCGGCCGCCGCCACCATCGAGGCACTGGAAAAAGGGTTCGGCTGGCACCTGACGCACGTCTATGGCCTGACCGAAACCGCACCGCTGATCTCTATCTGCGAATCGCGCCCCGAACACGCAGCGCTGTCGGCCGAGGATCTGGCCGTGGTGAAAGCCCGGCAAGGGGTTGAACTGGTGGGCTCAGGTGAGCTTCGCGTCGTCGATGACAATGGCGATGAAGTCCCTCACGATGGCGAGACACTCGGCGAGATCACCGTGCGCGGCAACGTGGTGATGAAGGGCTACTACAACGATCAGGCCGCCACCGATGCGGCGATCAAAAACGGCTGGTTTCACTCGGGCGATGCCGCGGTCGTACACCCGGACGGCTTTCTGGAAATTCGCGATCGCTTCAAGGATGTGATCATCAGCGGTGGCGAGAACATTTCATCTGTAGAAGTAGAAGGCTGTCTGTTGCGCCACCCGGCTGTACAGGAAGTGGCGGTCGTCGGTATGGCGCACGAAAAGTGGGGCGAGTCGCCGCATGCGTTTGTGGTGGTACAAGCGGGCACCAGCGCCAGCGAAGACGATCTGAAACAACACGTGCGCGATCACCTTGCGCATTTTAAAACGCCGCAGTGGGTGAGTTTTGTTGAGGAGTTACCCAAGACTGCGACTGGCAAGGTGCAAAAGTTTGTGCTGCGACAAAACAAGGCGGCGATTACGCGGCAGTAGCCACTATCGTCAGCAGTGGCTACATCGCCTGTATCTTGCTGATGTTGCGGTTTTTAATTTCGTTGAAGATCGACAGGTCATCATCGGTGAATTGTTCGCCAATGTGCTCCCAGCCGGGCTCGTAGTTGTCCGGCACCACAATGGTCCAGCTGGTCAGCCGGTCTACCGTTTCCTGATTCCAGGAACGATAGTACTGTAGTGCCTGTTTGACCGACCCTTCAAGCATCATTCGAGATACAAACAAGGCCTGCAATTGCTCCCGTTTCGTCTCGTCGATGGGAAACCGCTCCAGCTCGTACAGCGATCGAATGGTGAAGGCACAGTACAGGAACAGTCCGTCTGTCGTCCTTTCAATCTTGAACGCGGAGTTCGCCGCCGCCACCAGGGCCATCGGTGGCAGCGTGTCGGCATGTTCGAGCATCCAGTCGATCGCCTGTGTCTGCTCGGTGCGACTGCCATCGAGGTTATCCATCACGTCGGCGAGTCTCTCTGCGGCCGCAATGGCGGGGAGCAGCAGTAACAGCAAAACTATGGTGCGCTTCATGGGAACTACCTGGGTAATGCGAGCGGTACGAGAACCTCGCTGGCTGCATTATCCATACCTGGCAGCGTGCCGATCACTAAGACAGAAGCGAAATTGCAAAGGCTCGTGTGGACGGATTCTCAACTGCGGCAAGACGTGACAGAAATCCTGTTGGTTGCCTTGCCACGCAATCGCTCGTGATAAGATTTTCACCACTCAATAAACTCCCGATTTGTGCCACACGCGGCACGCCATAACGGAAACACCATGCAGAACGGCCAGTACCAGCCCGATTCAGAGGGCGCGCTGACAGGCGTGCGAATAGTCGATATGACGCGCCTTGCCGCCGGCAATATGGTCACGCGAATGCTGGTCGATTTCGGCGCAGAGGTGATCAAGATCGAGCGCCCGGAAACTGGCGACGATCTGCGCGACTTTGGCGAGGGGCACGTGTGGTGGAAGGAATACGGCCGGTCGAAAAAGAGCTTCTCGCTGAACTTTCGCACCGACGAGGGCGCAAAGCTATTGCTGGCGCTGATCGAGAAGGCAGACATGCTGGTCGAGAACTTTGTCCCCGGCACGCTGGAGAAATGGGGGCTGGGCCCGGATGACCTATGGAAGATCAATCCGGGTCTGATCATCGTGCGGGTGTCCGGCTACGGCCAGACTGGACCGTATTCGCACAAACCGGGCTTCGGCACACTGGTCGAGGCAATGACGGGCTTTGCCGAAATGACCGGCTTTCCGGACAAGCCACCGCTTCTGCCACCGATGGCACTGGCCGATATGATTGCCGGTATCGCAGGCTTTGGCGGTGCGCTGGCCGCGCTGTTCGCCCGCGAAAAGGGCAGAGCGCAAGGGCAGGTAGTGGATTTGTCGTTGTTTGAGCCGCTGTTCAGCGTGATCGGCCCCTGGCAGGCGCACTATACCGCCAACGGCAAGATCCCCGAACGAGAGGGCAATTGCAGCAAGATCGCCGCGCCACGAAATACCTATCAGTGCGCCGACGGCAAGTACCTCGCGCTGTCGGCATCGATGCAGTCGATGTGGGAGAAGGTCGCAATTAATATTGGCCGCGAGGAACTGATCCACGACCCGCGCTTTTTGACCGGCAACGATCGAATAGACCACATGCTCGAACTAGACGAAATCGTCGCCGACTATATGCGCCAGCACACACTGGATGAAAACCTTGCCCACTTTGGTGCAGCCGGCGTGACCGTCGGGCCGATCTGCAATCCGATTGATCTCAAAGACCATGAATTTATTCACGGGCGTGCGGTCGTTGAGCATTACCCGGATGACGAACACGGCTCGCTGCCGCTGCATACGCCGTTTCCACGGTTGTCCGAAACACCCGGTACGATTCGCTCGCAGGCTCCGGATATAGGACAGCACAATGACGAGATTCTAGAGATGCTCGGGGTTAGTGGCGACGAGCGAGAACGGTTGCGTGACAAGGGGATTGTTTGAAGCAGGGGAGGTGAGCCAAAGCGCACCTACCAAAGGCATTGTTGCGCGCCAGTGCCTTTCAGGTTTGCTTGAGGTTTGGCAGCAAAACCTGGAATCATTGCTTTTCCGCTTGCGTTTCGAGGTACGTGCGTCTGGCACTTACGGCCCCTACGCCCTTACGGCTCATAGTGCCGGTGCCGATAGTAGGGGAGGTAAGCCAAAGCGCACCTGCCACTGCATCCCAATCGGGGCCGATGCCAGATGCGTGTATAGCGCTGTCGACGCGCAACCTTCACACCGCCAGATAACCACCATCCACCGCGAGCGTCGTACCCGTCACAAACGATGATTCGTCACTTGCCAAAAACAGCGCACAGCGCGCGACTTCGTCGGCCGTGCCCAATCGGCCCATCGGGTGCAGCTCGACCAGACCCTGATTCATTTCGTTGTCCTGTCGCAGGCCGCTGGTCATTGGTGTTTCGATAAAACCGGGACACAGTGCGTTGACGCGAATATTGTCTGCAGCGCCCGACATCGCAAGGTCTCGCGTCATCTGCAACACAGCGCCTTTGGAGTGCGTGTAGGGATCGGGAATACCGCCGGTGGACAGCAGCGCGGGGCGCGCGACCTGGCCGTAGATTGAACTGAAGTTGACGATCGAGCCCCCCCTTTGTTGTTTGCGTTGCAAGTCCATCACAGCCGCACTCGCGAGCAACGTGCCTTTCACGTTCACATCCATGACCTTTTGCCAGATCTGATCCCAGCTCCATTCCTTTGGTACGTTGCGCGCCGTGATGCCGGCGCTGTTGATCAGAATATCGATCTGGCCAAATGTGCTGGCAATGGAGTCGATCATCGCGTCAACCGCCGCTTTGTCGGTAACATCCAGTGCCTGGCGAATCTCCAGCGCGTCGCCGAGTGATTCCATCGCCTCGGCATTCAGATCGACACCGGCCAGACGAGCGCCTTCGGCCCTGAATATTGTCGCGCAGGCAGCGCCTATGCCCGAAGCCGCCCCAGTGATCAGAGCTGTCTTTCCTGCCAGCCGCATATTGATGCCCCTAATAATAGATGTGATCGCGCACGATTCAGTACGCGAGGATTAATTCCAGTATGCCTTTGGATGGGTGGGAAAACTACCGCGGGTGTATAGGTGCGCATGTGCGGCTGATAATGTCTGCAAGGTCTGCCCGCGCAATCCGCTAACGGGGGTGCTCCACACCGGTCCAATGCCAGCCGGCGAATTCCACGATGTGTTTTGCCACTACCTTAGGGTAATGCTGATGCACCAGATGCCCGGCGTCTGGCAGTTCAACGTAGCGATGCACAGCGCCTGGTGCAGCATGGTTCTTCAGTGCCTGATGGCAGCGCAGGGTATCCTGCGGCGGCGTGATTTGATCCTCGGTGCCAACAATAGCCAGCGAATCTACCTGTAGTTCATTTGCAACGTCTGTGAGGTTGCCTGTCGCCAGCATGTGAACTGCCTGTGCGTAGCCCGCTGGACTAATTGCCGCCATCGCATCTACTGCGCTCTTAACCAGCACCGGGTGGCTGTCGGGCTGGTACAGCAATCCAGGCGCCCGCGCCCGGGCAAACCCCTTTGGGCCAAGCTTTTTCAGATCAATAAGGCGCTGCTGTGCCGCTGCTGGCAATACGCCACCTGGCTGCATGCCATGTCCCTGTGCGCAGGCCATTAACACAAGCTTCGAGATATCATCCGGATAGAGCCGTGCGTAGGCGCTGGCTATCAGGCTGCCAAGCGAATGCCCCAACAATACAAACCGCTTGACATCCAGAGTACGTATCCATTCGTGCAACTTCTGCGCGTAGTGTTCAGGGCACGGCGTGCGGTGAGTCAGCGGCGCTGAGCGTCCGTAACCGGGTGCGTTCCAGGCGATCGCCTTCACATCGACGGGCAGGAATTCGCACAACCGGTCGAAAGAATGCCGATTGCTGCCAATGCCGTGCAACAGCACGATGCAACCACTATCACCTGAGCCGCGTTGCATAAATTCAATGCCGGCAGTCATCTGCACATTGGCGCTCATATCGACTTTTTCATCGTCGTAACGGTTGTGCGAGTGCAGGAGAGTTTACCCGATTCAACCACCTATCCTCGCGGCACAAGCGGACAAAACCCCTGCGACTCTACCTGCAACGGCACGTTGAACTTGCTGCGAAAGTTCTCCATCGCGATGCTTGCCGTCAACTCCACGATCTGTGCATCGTCAAAGTGTTGGGCAAGTTGCGCGTAAAATTCATCATCGACAGTCTGCCCTGTGATCGTCATGCGCTCACCATACTCCAGTGCAACACGCTCACGATCCGTGTAGACGGAACTCGCGCGCCAGTCAGCCAGTGCCGCTACCTTCTCTTCATCGCCATCTGTTTCGATCGCACGGACCGAATTGATGTCGACTCAGAACGGGCAGCCGTTGATCGAGGCGACTCTGACATGCACCAACGCATGCAGCGACGCCGGCAACAGCCCGGATTGCGCAATGCTCGCATAAAACTGCTTCGCCGCCGCCAAAATGGGCGGGCAGTGTGCCATCACGCGAGTGGGGTTCAGCAGATCACCGAACAGCTCGCGCTCCTTGGCAAAAAGGGCGTCGAGTGCCGGATCACCACCGGAGTCAGTGATTTCGGGAACGCGGGGCATCGTGATACCTGTTGTGGCTGGCTGATCTCGCGAGCATAGCAAAGGTGCCGGATGTCGGGTTACAAGGTTGGCGCGGTGTTTATGGGTAGCCTGTAGCGTGGGTCTGGTGATTGCGTTGCCTCGCTTACGCGTCGGGTTTCCCTGTTGGCACGGGGTCTACGGGTAGCCTGCAGCGTGGGTCGGGTGGTTGCGTTGCCTCGCTGACGCGTCGGGTTACCTGGTTGGCGCGGGGTCAACGGGTATGCCGCGGCTTGCGTCGAGTGTATACGATGCCTCGCTGACGCGTCGGGTTACCAGACTGGCACTGCTACAACAGGAAACCCGCAGCGTAAGCAAGGCAACCGAATTACCACACTCCCACCACAGGCCACCAAGCCAGCACTGCTCCAGCAGGAAACCCGCCGCGTAAGCAAGGCAACCGAAGCGCCACACTCCCACCACAAGCCCTCAGGCCAGCGCTTGCTCCAACAGGCAACCCGCAGCGTAAGCAAGGCAACCGAAGCGTCACACCCCCACCACAGGCCACCAGGCTGGCACTGCTCTAACAGGCAACCCGCAGCGTAAGCAAGGCAACTCAAGCGCCACACTCCACCACAAGCCCTCAGGCCAACACTGCTACAACAGGCAACCCGCAGCGTAAGCAAGGCAACTGAAGCGCCACACTCCCACCGCAGACCATCAGGTCAGCACTGCATCAAACGGAATACTCGCAGTCTAAGCAAGGCAACACCCAAGCAACCAATCTCACACCCCCCGTTAAACACCAGCCGGCGTGGCCATGCCATCAGCGCGCACAGGCACAATCTCCATCCGTCTGGCTTTCAGCATCAACGTCAAGGACGACACGCTCGCAACCAGAAAACCGATGCCGATGACGGTCACGGTGGATTGGTAGAAGCGACCGATCGCACTTGCCATCAGGAATGCGGTGCCACTGGATATGGCTGCCATCAGTGAGGCGCCGAGACCGGCCAGTTCTCCCAGTGACTGCATCGCCAGTGCACTGATGTTGCCCAGCAGCATGCCGACGCAGGCGAACACCAGGAAGCAGGCTGTCATAAAGAGCCACAGTGGTGGCGAGCCGGAATAGAACAGGGCGGTGCCGAGATACACAACACTGAGCGTGCACATGCAACTCAGTGCGGTCAGGGCTACGGCCATCATGCCAAAGCGCGTGACGATGGCGCTGTTGGTCAGCGCCGCAGCACCCAGCGCGAAGGCAAGTACGGCAAAGTATGCCGGGAAGGTCTCGGCGATGCCGTACACGTCCAAAAATACCGATTGTGCGACGCTCAGAAACAACAGTTGTCCGCCAAACAGGGCGCCGGCTGCGAGCGTACAGGCCATCACACGCGGGTGCCGCACAATCGTGCCGGCGTTCTTCATCAGTGCCGACAGTTTCAGCGGTATGCGCGCGCTGGTCGCAAGTGTTTCCGGCTGGCGAACGCTGAGCCAGATGCCGCAGAGCAGGGCGAACGCGATGTAGACGGCAAAGATGGTTCGCCAGTCTCCCAGTTCCAGCGTGAGTTGCCCGACTGCGGGGGCGATCATCGGCACCAGGATGAAAACGGTAAACACCAGCGACATGATCCTCGCCATCGCATCGCCCTCATACACATCGCGGATCAGCGCGCGCGTGGCGATCTTGGGACCAGACACGCCAAAGCCCTGAATGCACCGCCCAAGCAGCACCAGTTCAAAAGACTGGCTGGCCACCGCTATGACTGATCCGATGCAGTAGATCGCAAGGCCGATCAGTATCGTCGGTTTGCGGCCGATCGCGTCGGCCACCGGACCAAACACCAGTTCGCCGAACACCATGCCGACGATGAAGATCGAAACCAGAAACTGCGTGTTGCGCATGTCCTGCACGCCGAGCGATTCACCCATCACACGCAGCGCGGGTAAAAGCGCGTCGATGCTGAAGGCCGTCAACGAGGTGATCGTCGCGGCCAGACAGACAAACTCCAGTTGCCCGAGGGCGCGGCTTTTTGATGTCACTGGCTGAACAATGGATTAAACACAGGGAAGGGCCGGTGGGCCTGGATGGCGGGCATAACGACAAAGTCGCCAGACCTTATCATGAACGGGTGACCCGATATCGCGGTAAATCGACAATCAGTGTTTTTACATAATAAACCTACTGACGCAGTCAGCCAGACATTGCGCACTCACCTGACACAGCACCGTCGTTGCGAAGTGCCAGTCACCCAATGCCTCGCGTATGATTTGCTCACCAGGCATCACCTCACGGAGCCAGCCTTGCCACGACCTGCAGGAAGAAGCGATCTGGACTCGCTGTATTTCAACTATCCGCATTTTGAAGCGCCGCTGGCCGCCGATCGATGCGACAGCGCGCCGGTAGCGATCGTCGGTGCCGGTCCAATCGGTATGACGGCGGCACTGGCCTTGGCGAAAGAGGGCATCCGCTGCGTGCTGTTCGACAACAAGGCCACCTTCAACGACGGCAGTCGAGCGATCTGTGTGGCGCGGCCGAGTTACTACATACTCGAACAACTGGGAGCGATCGCACCGTTTCTCGAAAAATCCCTGGGCTGGACAACCGGTCGGACGTTCTATCGCGGGCAAAAGATACTGGAATTTCAAATGCCGGACAGCGCGGACGAAAAGTACCGGCCGATGTACAACCTGCAGCAGCAGTACATTGAACAGTTTCTGTGGCAGGCAGTCGAGGCGAGTGAAACGATAGAGACGCGCTGGCAGAGTGAAGTGGTGGCGGTTAGCAACAACGACAACGGCACCATGATCACAGTGCGCGATTCGGCTGGCGAATACCCGTTTGCAGCAGACTGGCTGCTCGCCTGCGACGGCGCCCACAGCCCGGTGCGCAAGATGCTCGGGCATCGGCTGCAGGGTGAAAACTTCGAGGGCCGCTATGTGATCGCCGACATTCAAATGGACCACGACTACCCGACCATCCGCCGCGCGCTGTTCGATCCGGATTGTCGCCGCGGTGGCACGGTGCTGATCCACAAACAGCCGGACAACATCTGGCGCATCGACTATCAACTGCACGACGGCGAATCTTCCGAATACGCGCTGCGTGAAGAGACGGTTCGCGCCAGTGTCGCCGCGGTGCTGGATGAGATCGGTTATCACGGCGAGTGGCAACTGGAGTGGTGGAGCATTTACACGGCCAACACGCTGGCGCTGGATGACTATCGCGACAAGCGCGTGTTCTTTGCCGGTGACAGCGCGCATATCGTGCCGATATTCGGCGTGCGCGGATTGAACAATGGTCTGGCCGATGCGGCCAACATTGGCTGGAAGCTCGGCTGGGTGTTGAACGGCAGGGCGGGCGAGGCGCTGCTCGACAGCTACACACCAGAGCGTCGTGGCGCCACGCTGGACGTATTCGCCAACGCCTCGAAAAGTGCCCGCTTCATGACCCCCAATACACACGGCTGGAAACTGATGCGCGACGCCGCGCTGTCTCTGGCGCTGGATCATCCGTTTGCAGGAGAGCTTGCCAACCCGCGCCAGATGACCGCATTCAGCTATCGCGACAGTCCGGCGGTGATCGCCGATGACCCCGAATTTACCGCCGGCCCCGAGACCGGCGCGGTGGTGTCGGACGTCCGACTGGGGGATGGTTTTCTCAGCGACCAGCTGGGGCAGGGCTTTGCGGTGTTGTGCTTTGCCGCCGAGCTGGGCCAGGCAATCGAGGCGGCCATCGAAGCGGCGGCACTACAGGAGGCGGCGCTAGGCGTCATCCTGTTACCTGATCACCTAAAACCCTCGTTCGCCGCCGGGCCCAACAGCGCCTGGCTGGTGCGACCGGACCTGCACATCGCCGGTCGCTGGTTCAACGCCACGGCTGCCGATGTGATGCAAGGCTATCGTAGGGTCACCTTCGGAGCACCGGCATGAACCACGCAGACCTTGAGCAAACCTACGAGGCGCTGGCGCGCAAGATCGACGAGGTAGGCGAGGGCAGGAGCGAGTTGTTTCTGGCCAAGCTGGTGTTGCTATTGGCGCATGAGAATGGTGATGTGGCAGCGGTCAGTCGTTTGATTGAAAATGCCGCGGCCTCGCTTGATGTCTGACAACGACGGTACAAGCAACCGTAGGGTCCGTAAGCCAAAGCGCACGTACCATTTTGGGCTGAGGTAGGTGCGCCGTGGAAACGGGCTCCTCGCTTTTTTGTGGGAGAAGGCCCCCGGCCCGCGAACAAGTTATACGAGCCGTGCTCAACCGAAA
>CAZNIS010000099.1:0-24967 GCA_964573105.1 uncultured Granulosicoccaceae bacterium | reverse complement strand
TTTCAGCGCCGCGACTTTATCGGCCGACATGCCGATGCCAGAGGTAATCAGGTTGGTGTAGAAACCCAGCCGGCGCGCCTCGGCGACGATGATTTCCAGATCTTTGCGAACGATCGGCTCACCACCGGACAGCCCCAGTTGAGCAGCGCCCAATTCACGCGCTTCACGCAATACTTTAATCCATTGGTCGGTGTCCAGTTCTACGCCCGTGGTGCTGGCAAAATCCACCGGGTTACTGCAATACGGACATTGCAACGGACACTTGTAAGTGAGTTCAGCCAGCAGCCACATGGGGGTCCCGGGCTGGATGGCGGATTGTCCAGCCGCATCAGACATGCATCCAGCCCTCGGTAACAGCCTGTTGCAGAAACTCGATGACATCGCCGCGCAACTCAACGTCCGGAAATTTTTCTTCCAGTGCTGCGACGATGTCTGCGGTTGCGCGCTCGCCATCACACAATTGCACGATTTCCGCGGCGCTGCCGCTGAGTACTTTCATACCCTCAGGGTACAGCAATACGTGGCTGTTCTGAGCCGGTTCCCATTGAAATCGAAAGCCGTTCGCAAGCGTCGGGATACTGTTGTCGGTGATGTCAGTCATAGGGCCGACGGCTCGTGTTGATTCGCGTCTGCGACATTAAAATACGGTGGCATCTCGTTGATGTAGGCCATGTACATGGCGTCCAGCATCGACCACAGCACATCCAGCTTAAACTGCAAAATCTGCATCGCCCGGCGCTGCTGTTCGCGGGTCTGGAAATAATCCAGTGTGATCGACAGGCCGTGTTCGACGTCGCGGTGCGCCTCTTTAATCCGGTTTTTAAAGTAATCGAGCCCCTGACTTTCGATCCACGGGTATTTATCAGGCCAACTGGAGATTCTTTGCTTGTGAATGGTGGGGGCGAACATCTCGGTCAACGATGAACAGGCCGCTTCCTGCCAGTTGTGATTGCGAACAAAGTTAATGTACGCATCCACTGCAAACCGCACGCCTGGCAGCACCATCTGCTGACGCAATACGGTGTCTCTGTCGAGTCCCGTGGCCTCGGCAAGCCGCAGCCACACCTCTATACCGCCTTCGCCACCGTCGGTGCCGTCGTGATCGATGATTCGCTGAACCCATAGTTGTCGCGTCAGGCGGTCCGGACAGTTGGCGAGAAAATTCGCATCTTTGCGCGGAATGCTGATCTGATAATAAAACCGGTTGGCGACCCAGCCCTGAATTTGTTCGCGGTTGAGTTCACCATTGTTCATCATCACCTGAAACGGATGATGTATGTGGTAGCGATTGCCGAGCGAGCGCAGTTGCTGTTCGAATTGATCGCGACTCCACGGCTGCTCGTTTACAGGATTGGCGCTCATAGTGTGATTCGCATTCCGTCGTACGCGACTTCAATACCATGCTGCATTAGCTGCGCACGTTGTGCAGACTGCTCATCGAGTATCGGGTTGGTGTTGTTGATATGGATCAGGATTTTTCGACACGAAAGATCCTGCAGTTCCTCGATCATGCCACCGCTGCCAGACTGAGGCAGGTGGCCCATGTCGGAGGCGAGCTTCGTACCGACACCGCGCGCGTGCATTTCCTCGTTGGTCCAGGTTGTGCCATCGACCAGCAGACAATCGGCGTTGCGCAACGCCTCGCGCGTGGAATCCTGCATGCCACCGAGACCGGGCGAATAGAAAACGGTTTTGCCGCTCTCGCAGCAGCGGATCGTCACCGCCATGTTGTCGCCGGGGTGCGGGTCGTGCCGGTGTGGGGAGTAGGGCGGCGCCTTGCTGTCGATATAGATTGGCCGCACTTCGATACCGTCGACGCCCGGGATCGTGATCCAGTCCTTAGCTACCGACACTTCGTGCCAGTCCACACCACAATAGTGTTCCAGCATGTTGATCAGCGGAAAGCCGGTCGTCAGATCGTTGTAGACCATCTGCGTGCAGTACAACGGCAGGCGCTGGTGGTGTTCGCGCAGGCTCAGCAGCCCGGTTGTGTGATCAATCTGGCTGTCCATCAACATCACGGCGGTGATGCCGGTATCGCGTATGCTGCGCGCCGGCTGCAACTCACGGCGCTCGCGCAGTTGCTGGCCAATGTCGGGTGATGCGTTGATTAACAGCCACTGCACGCCATCGCCACTGACGGCGATTGATGACTGGGTTCTGGGGGTGGCCTGGATGCTGCCGCGGCGCACGCCGTCGCAGGTCTGGCAGTTGCAGTTCCACTGAGGGTAGCCGCCGCCGGCAGCGGAGCCGAGTACGAGTATCTCTAGCAAACGGCCATCTCGGTTGCGCCAGGGGGCAGTGTTGAAGGGGGAAGGATAGGACGGGGCCACCGTTGCCGGCGGCCCCGGTACAGCTTCCTATCGGTTGTAGCAGTACATTGTGATCTCAAAGCCGAGACGAATGTCCTGAACAGTAGGTTTAGTCCACATGGGCTAGCCTCCGGTAGTGTATTGATTCGCCTGATCCAGACGAGCCTGTGTCAGTTACTGATAGCGTGAACAAGATGCGAAGTCGCTTTAGTCCACTCGATCCATCTCCGACAGGTACCATGATATGGGTTCGGGCGAGGATGTCCAGTGATTCAGGTTACATACTCGACTTGAGCAACGTCGATCAGGCACGCCAATCGGTTTATTTGATCGTGATTTCGACGCTCTGGAAATCCCGTCCCGGTACGCCAAACTTGTAGGTGCCTGGCTTGATCGCGAGAAAGCTCAGCTCGACCGTGCCGGCTTCGTCGAACTCAAGGCTGTCGACGCCGAGTGGCCGAATCTCAATACCGTTGATCACGATCTCGTCAATCCAGATCGCCCTCAGGAAACCTGCGCCCGCCAGCGCCAGTTCCTGGCTGCCATCGGACGTTATTTCGATTTCGTAGTAGGTGCCGCTCTTGAGTTCCAGCACGGCAGGTTCCAGCAGTGGTTCGCCAGATGACAGGGTTAATTCGGGCAGATCTTCCGAGTTGCCTTTTGACAGCACACCCGCGGCACCGAAGCCTTTGTCATCATCCGCGATGGCGGTGTTCAGGTTCGCGGCGGTCAGCACTGCGGCGAGTACCAGGCTGTATTTCATTATTTTTCCTGTAGTAAGTCTGCGAATTAGAGGGTCGTCTGTGCAGTGAGACTTTAACCCTGCGGGATATGTTCGTCGGGCAGAATGGCGGCGCCCCAGGGAAAACGGCCCACCTTGACTGTTTTCTCCGCTTTCAGGCTGTTGACATCGATAATTGTCACGTCACCAGACACACCGTTGGTGGTGTAGAGCTTGGTTTGATCAGGTGACAGCGCTGAGTGCCATACCCGCTTGCCAACCAGAATGTAGTCAATCGGCTTATAGGTTTTTCGGTCGACAACGGCCATGTGGTTGGCCGGGCCAAGTGCGACAAAGGCGTATTTTCCATCGCGCGTCAGTTCCATACCGACAGGCTGTATTCGGTGAGATTTAACACCCGGTATTTCAAAGCTGATCTTGGTTTTAAGTTGCAGCGTTTCGGTATCGAATACAGACACCGTTCCGCCAATTTCAGACGAGACCCAAAGCTCTTTATCATCCAGCGTAAACTCGGCATCGCGCGGGCGTTGATCGACCAGAGAATTCTCAAAGATCTCTTGTTTTTCGGTGTCGATCCAGTGCGCCATGTTCGTGGTTTCTGAAGTGACGATTGCCCATTTACCGTTATAGCTGACGGCCATGCCCTCGGGCTCGACGCCAACATCGATCTGTGCCACGACAGTGCGCGTCTCGGTATCGACAACGGTTGCGATCGCATCGTCTTCGTTGGCGATATACAGATGGCGGTTGTCCGGGTGAAGTGCAAATTGTTCCGGGTCTTCTCCAGAGGGAAGTTCATGGATGATGGTATTAGTGGCAAGATCCATTTTTTGTACGGTGTCTGAATCCGATGCACAGATGTACAGGTACTTGTAGTCTTTGGATAGCGTGATGCCGCGCGGACGCTCACCCACATCGATGGTGTTGATGACCTCCTGAGTCTCGGAATCGATCACCGATATGGTGTCGTCCTTTTCGTTCGACACATAGATCCAGTAGGCGCTGGCAGTGTTGGAGGCGGCCAATGACGCAATGGCCAGCGGCAGAACGGGGAGTAGTTTCATGAGCCTTCGATTGAGCAGTTGGTTTCGGGTTGATCCAGACCCAGTGTATCGAGTTCGTTGTGCTGGTGTAAAAAGCCCTCCAGCGGCGCCAGCGCCACCAGGGATTCCGGGTGTACCAGCGGAATCGGCTGGCGCAACTGCTGGTTCCATGGGCGATAGTTCATACTGACCCCTTTGAATCCGGCGAGATTAAAACCATCTGATAGAACAAACGCCTTCAAGTCAGACGGTACCGCCGATTTTGTTCGGGTGACCGCTTCGCCAATCGTGCGCACGGCGGCCCAGGCTGCATAGTCGACGCTGTTCATAACGCGCTCAGCCTGTTCAGAAAAACGCGATTGCAACTGTGCCGCCCCCCATTGCTCCACGACGCGATGCCATGCGACTGGTTCGACGCCGGCGGTGCCCGCCACCGGTCTTGGCAGCCAAGTGTTGTAGAGCACATACTGGCCAAAATCGTCGTCTTCGTCTGCGACCACCACCACATCGTAACGGCGAGCCTGGGTGAAGCCGGGAATCTCCGCTGCTGCGTTGCGACGCATATCGGCGTCGTCGAGCCACTGCTTTTCATGGTCGATGTCGATGCGAAACTTGTTTGCCGAACGCCTGATGCTATCGGCGAACAGTGCATCGCCTGGACGGTTGCCCTGCAGTAGAAAAATAGATTCCCAGCGTCGGTATTTGAAAAACTGCATCAGCGCGTCGGTCAACATCGCGCGCGATGGCAAGGTATGAAAGACGTTGGGTCGGCATTCTGTGTTGCGCAGCTCGATGTCAGCGCTGCCGGCGTTGAATATCAGGTCATCGCTGGCGGCCTCGCTGTCGGCGATTTTCAGCAAGGTTGCAGCGTCGGCGTTGATGACGACGAGTTTTTCTCCAGCAGACAGAATCTCATCCGCCATCGACGCCAGATCCTGATCTGGTGCTGCAATCACGGTTTCAAGCGTGTAGTTTTGTTTTAAAAACTTGCCGGTAGTGTTGTTGTCGGCAATGCCAAGCGTCGCTCCTTGAAGTCCAGTGTCCTCAGGACGTTCGACCAGATTTGACAACACGGGTGGGCGCTCGATCTGTTGTTCAAGATAGACGATGTCTACGTTCAATTCGCTCGCGAACAGTGACCAGCCGGGACACAGGGAAAGTGCGACGAGGCACTTTAAAGCGATGAATCTGGTGTTGATCACGGGTGGTAGTTTCCCCGACAAGTTAACGAACGATCAGTTTTCAACGCAAGCCTCCAGATACTTGCAGCGAATCGGAGTCAGGCTGGTGAGCGGCAACGGCGCAGCCGTGCCTGCGGTTCTCGCCGTTTGCCGATTCGCGCCCGGAGCCTGTCGCCGCGCGATTTCCGTGGCCGCAAACCCTCAACGCTGCAGGCCCAAATCGCGCGCAGCAGGCCGGGTTGAGCTGAATCTGGTGCGATTTAAGCGGTGTGGAACAGCCACCTGAAACGCGCTATTTCGCTACTCATAGACTACCTGTCTTCGGCGATCGAGAGTATGGGAAAATTTCCCGAGGTGTGTCGCATTGCCGCCTGAGATGCGCGTCATTGCGGACCAGGTGGCACGATCAGGCCCTTTTTGATCGCAAAATGAACCAGTTCCGCCTGATTCCTGATCTGCAGTTTTGCCTTGATCTGCGTGCTGTAATTGGCCACGGTCTTGGAGCTGAGGCAGAGCCGCTGTGCGATAGTGGCTGTCGTCAGGCCCTCTGCGAGCAAATAAAATATTTCAAACTCACGGGTAGAAAAGTCATCCAGCGCAGCAGCGCCTGGGGTTTCCAGGTGTCGAGTGCGGCGAGCGGCGACACAGGCGGGCAGAAACTCGCTGCCGGCCGCCACCGCCTCGATCGCATCGATCAGAATGGCCGGATCGCTGCTCTTTGGGATGTACCCCAGCGCGCCGGCCTGCAGGGCCTGATCGACGAATACCCCTTCCTCGTGCATTGAGAAGATCAGGATGCGCGCATCCGGTGATCTGGCGATGATGCGTCGAGTGATCTCCAGTCCACTCAAACCCGGCAGCGCGATGTCCATGACAACGGCGTCCGGTGCGATTTCGCAGAAAAGCTGATAGGCGGCTTCGCCACTGGACGCCTCGCCAACAATCTCGACGCCCGCAACTTGTTCCAGTAACGAGCGATAGCCGGCGAGCACAACCGCGTGGTCGTCTACCAGCAACAACCTGATGGCGCGTCGCATCGGCCTAGTGCACCGTGCTGTCGGAGCTGCGCCGTTGCCGCCCGTGACTGCGGTTGATGCGGCATGGGCTCCCGGATGTATCCGGGCACGCACAGGGGCCTGTCAACCGGCTGCCAGAAAATCGGCAAATGAGTCTTGAGCAGTTACGGTGCATGGGCGGGCAGTATACCGTCGAGCGAGAAGCCGCGACCGGGTGCTGATGCGATATGCAGTGTGCCATTCAGTGCACGCACGCGGTCGCGAAGCCCGCGCAGCCCATAGCCGCCGGTTGTCGCGCTCAGGTCGAAGCCAGCGCCGTCGTCCCGGTACTGCAGGGAAATCTGTTGATTTGCAGCGACATGACTCACCCTCACCTCGACCTGGCTCGCCGTTGCGTACTTGCGGGTGTTGGTCAGGCACTCCTGAATCATGCGGTACAGGGCCAGTGTGACGGCTTCGTCGCAGGCGCTGAAATTGCCCTGTACAGACAGGCTGCAGAATACGGCATCGTCGATTTCGTTCCAGTCGTCGACCATGTGCTGCAGCGCGCTGGTCAGACCAAATTCATCGAGCACCGCCGGGCGCAAGCGACGCATCATGCCGCGCAGCACATCGTGCAGGTGATCACACAGCTTCAGTATGCTCGAACCACTGTCACCGGCGGCGCCCCAGCCGCTGATTGTCAGCGCTTTGATCGCGGTCAGCGACTGGCCAAATTCGTCGTGCAACTCGGCCGCCAGGTGCCGTCGCTCCAGTTCCTGCGCATTGATGGCGGATAAGCGCAGATGGTTTTCGTTGGCGTCGGCACGCTGCAGTTTGTCGGCAAGCGAATTAACCCGGTGCGCTACCGAGCGCAACTCCGGCAGGCCGGCGATCGGCAGGCGCGTCGAGAACTCGCCGTCGGCCAGCCGATCCAGCCCGGTCAGGATCGACGTCACCGGTCGCAGAGCGACGCGCACACACAGGTAAACTAACGCGTAGCTCAGCAGCGCAAAGCCTGCCAGAAAGTACAGCAGCGGGCTGACCTCGCGCCAGAACGTATCGATACGGTCGGCTGGGTTGATCAGCACCTGCACTCGGCCTTGCCTGGACCGCGGGATCTCATGTGCGTACTGAGGAGAGTTATTCGGTGTCATCAGGCGCATAAACCAGTCGGGCGCGGCGTACTGCTTTGGCGCGTCGACGGCCAATGCGCGAAACACGAACTGATTGTCCGGCATGCGGTGCTCCACGATCACCTGCTCGGTATCGGCGATGCTGCTCAGGCCAACGATCAGCTTGCGCTTGGTCGCATCGCTGATGGTATCGTCCGTCACCACCGAGCTGATCAGCTCAAGGCTCTCTTCGGTGGCGGTGCTGACTTCATCGAGCACGGCGCTGCGTACGCGCTGCACCACCTGATACAGCGCGCCACCCAGCAACACAATCAGCAGCACGGTGATCACGAGATTGATGCGAAATACCAGTCCCATAGCCAATGTCCGGGGGTTCACCTGTTGCAGGGGCGGCAACCGACAAGCGCTTGCCGCCGTGCAGAGACGCAATGATAGACTGGTCGTCGCTGCTGGATCATGCGTGCGGCGCCAGAATCGATAACTCGAGGCACACTGTTATGACACCGGCGTTGCAGACCGTCAATCTCGCAGACAAGTATGCGCGCATGCAGGGGCGTGTTCATATTACCGGCAGCCAGGCGCTGGTGCGACTGGCAATTCTCCAGTCCATGCGCGATCGCGCAGCCGGGCTGAACACAGCCGCGTACATTGCGGGCTACCGTGGCTCGCCCATGCACAATATCGACAAGGAACTGTGGCGTGCGGGCTCGGTTCTGGACACGCAAAACATTCACTTCTGGCCGGCCATTAACGAGGACCTGGCAGCCACTGCGATCTGGGGCACGCAGCAAATTCAAGCTTTTGGCGATGCGACGGTCGATGGCGTATTCGGCATGTGGTACGGCAAGGGGCCGGGGCTCGATCGCAGCATGGACGCGATTCGCCATGCGCACATCGCGGGCTCATCACAGTACGGTGGGGTGCTGGTGGTGGTGGGCGATGATCACGCACTGACGTCCACCGACGCGCCGGCGGCGCACGAGTATGCATTCGTCGAGATGATGATGCCGCTGCTCTATCCGGCCGGTGTGCAGGACATCATCGATTACGGCCTGCTCGGTTACGCCATGTCCCGCTACAGCGGCTGCTGGACGGGTTTTAAAGTCATTCCCGATACCGTCGATGCTTCCACCTCACTCGATGCCAGCCCCGAGCGCGCATCGATTGTGCTGCCGGATGATTTCGACATGCCGGCCGATGGGCTCAATCTGCGCATACCGGATTCCTGGCATCAGCAGGAGCCGCGACATCGCCGCTATAAGCTCGACGCGGCACTGGCATTCGCCCGCGCCAACAAGGTCAACCGCACAACGTATGGCGCCGAGCGGCCACGCTTTGGCATCGTCGCCGCCGGCAAGGCTTACAACGATGTACGCCAGGCGTTGCACGAACTGGGTATCAGCGAAACTCGGGCTGGTGAGCTTGGCATAGCGGTGATGAAGCTTGCGATGCTGTACCCGTTCGACGACGAGACCCTGGTGCAGTTCGCCGATGGTCTGGAAGAAGTGTTGATCGTCGAGGAAAAACACCAGCTCATCGAAAACGGCTTGCGCAGTGCGCTGTATCACTTGCCAGACGCACGCCGGCCACGCGTTGTTGGTCAGTGTGATGAGACGGGCCAGCGTCTGCTGCCAATCGCCCCGGAGTTGGCGCCCGAAGATGTCGCCCGTGCCATTGCCAGAAGAATCCGCTATTTCCACGAATCGGAGCAAAGCCGCGCCTGCCTGCAGCGTATAGATGACCTCGAGAAGCGACACCAGTCGCGCTCGGCGCTCAGCATTGTGCGCCAGCCGTACTTTTGTTCCGGCTGTCCGCACAACAGCTCGACGAAGGTACCCGAGGGCAGCCGCGCTCACGGTGGCGTTGGCTGCCACTATATGGCGACCTATATGGAGCGTGACAACCTCACGCATTCGCACATGGGCGGTGAGGGGTTGACCTGGGTCGGGCAGTCGGCGTTCGTCAAAACCGATCATGTATTCCAGAACATGGGGGATGGCACCTATTATCACTCGGGCCTTCTGGCGATCAGAGCCTGTATTGCGGCGCAGGTTAACATTACGTTTAAGATCCTGTTCAACGACGCGGTGGCGATGACCGGTGGCCAGCCGGTTGACGGCCAGATCAGTCCGGCGATTATTTCACGGCAGGTCCGTGCCGAGGGAGTGCAGAACATCTACGTGGTGTCGGACAAACCAGAGCAATACAGTGACACTGACCCCTTTGCACCGGGTGCCATAATTCGTCATCGCGATGAACTGGATCAGACGCAGCGTGAATGTCGCGAACTCCCGGGCACCAGTGTGTTGATCTACGATCAGACCTGTGCAGCTGAAAAGCGTCGCCGCCGAAAGAGCGGCAGGATGGAAGATCCGAAAAGGCGCATTTTCATAAACCATCGAGTGTGCGAGGGCTGCGGCGATTGCGGTGTTAAATCCAACTGTATGTCGGTCACGCCGCTCGACACTGCTTTTGGGCGCAAGCGATCGATCGATCAATCGGCCTGCAACAAGGACTATTCCTGTGTGAAAGGTTTTTGCCCCAGTTTCGTCAGCGTATTAGGGGCAGAGCCGAAAAAGACAGTTGCAAATGTTGAAGTGCCGGCACATTTGCGCATGTTGCCAGAGCCGGACAGGCCCACCCTTGAAGGGGATTTTGTCTATAGCATTCTGGTCACTGGCGTCGGTGGCACCGGGGTTGTGACGATTGGCGCATTGTTGAGTATGGCGGTCCATATGGAGGGCAGGCACTTCTCGACGGTCGATCAATTCGGCATGGCGCAAAAGGGCGGTGCGGTCACCAGTCACATCCGACTGGCCGCAAGTGACGAGGCGGTACATGCTGTGCGACTGAACGCCGGCAGTGCCGATCTGGTGCTCGGCTGCGACAGTCTGGTGACGGCGAGTGACGTCGCACTAAGCGCGATGTCTCCAGATCGCACTTATGTCATTCAGAATACCCATCAGCAAATCACCGGGCATTTTAATCGCGACCCAACCATGCGATTCCCGGTTGTCGAACTCGACTCACGTCTGGCGGGAGCGGTCAATTCACAGCGAATCGATTCGTTCAACGCCAGTGACATCGCCACTCGCCTGCTCGGCGATTCCATCGCAAGCAATCTGTTCATGTTGGGTTATGCCTATCAGAAGGGCTTGATACCGGTGTCGGCAACGGCGATCGAGGCGGCCATCGAATTGAACAATGTCGCGATCGAACTGAACAAACAGGCGTTTGTCTGGGGCCGGCGCGCCGCCAGAGATCTGCCGGCGATTGAGGCACTGGCCCGCAGCACAGTGCAGGGCGATTCGGTCACTGTACCTCAAGACCTCGCCAGCGCTCTCGATTTTTATGGCCGTGAACTGACGAATTATCAGGGACGTGGGTTGGCGCGTCGATACCGACGTGTCGTGGAAGACATTTCGGCGCAGGAGCGTGCCGCGATTGGCGATAGCGAGCAATTTAGTATGGTGGTCGCACGTGGCCTGTACAAACTGATGGCCTACAAAGATGAATATGAAGTGGCGAGGCTCTACAGCAACGGACATTTCATCAAAGACCTTGAACAGCGATTTGAAGGCGACTTCAAACTTAAATTTCACCTGGCGCCACCGCTGTTGTCGCAGCGCGATCCGATCACCGGTCAGTTGCAAAAAAAGCAGTATGGCGGCTGGATGCTCGGCGCTTTCAAAACGCTGGCCCGTTTGCGATTTCTGCGCGGCACGCCACTGGATCCTTTCGGCTATACGCAGGAGCGCAAACAGGAGCGGGCACTGATTCGCGAGTACCAGGCGATGGCGCAAACACTTGCGCAGAATTTGTCGCCTGAAGGGCTGGACCAAGCGATCGAACAGGCGGCGCTGGCTGAAGATGTTCGCGGCTACGGGCACGTAAAGCAGGCCTCGATCGATGAATACCGGGCTCGACTTATGAGCTTGCAGTTGCAGGAACCGGCATCATCCGCAGGGGAATTAAAGCGCGCCTGATTAGCTTTGATGATGGATCGCCGGCGGCAGTGACTCACTGCGATTTGAGGCTGGACGGCGTGTGATATTCGTGTATGTTGTGCGAAGTTCAATCCGCGAGGAAAGCCCATGCCCGTCATCGACCGTATTGCAGGTTTTGCCGATCAACTGACCGAGATCCGGCGCGATTTTCACGAACACCCGGAGATCGGCCTGCAGGAAGTGCGCACCTCGGGCATCGTCGCCGACTACCTGCGCGAGTGGGGCATCGAGGTGCATACTGGCATTGGTGTGACCGGCGTAGTCGGCGTGTTGCAGGGCAACAACCCCGGCCGCACCATTGGCTTGCGCGCCGATATGGACGCGCTGCCGATCGATGAGCGAACCAATCTGCCGTTCGCCTCCAAAACCCCCGGCGTGATGCACGCCTGTGGTCACGATGCGCACACCACCATGCTGCTCGGTGCCGCCCGTTATCTCGCCGAGACCCGCGACTTCGACGGCACCGCCATCTTCATTTTTCAGCCCGCAGAAGAGGGGCTCGGTGGCGCCAGAGCGATGCTCGCCGATGGCCTTTTCGAGCGCTTCCCGTGTGATGAAATCTACGGCATGCACAACAACCCGACGGGCCAGCCAGGCAAGGTTGGGGTAAAACCCGGTGAGGCGATGGCTGGCGCCGACTTTTTCGATATAGAGATACGCGCCTCTGGTTCACACGCGGCGATGCCGCATCAGTCGCGTGACCCGATCGTGATCGGCACCTCGCTGGTGCAGCAACTGCAAAGTATCGTCAGTCGCAACGTGCCGCCAACCGACCCGCTGGTCTTGTCAGTTACGCAGATACACGCAGGCTCGGCCTACAACGTCATCCCGTCCGATTGCACCATATCCGGCACCATGCGCTACTTCGATACCGATCTGGCCAACACCGTGCGCCAGCGCATGCGCGATTTGTGCAGCGGCATGGCGGCAGCCTATGAAGTCGAGATTGAGCTGAAAAACCGCGAGATTTTCGATGTACTGGTCAATGATTCCACGCTATCGCAAGCGATGCTGGATATCGCCGCCGATGTGGTCGGTGACGACAATGTATCGGTGACCAAACAGGTGCGCACAGGCTCTGAAGACTTTGCCGATATGCTGCGCGTTGTACCCGGTGCCTACTGCACAGTCGGCCACGAGGGCACATTGCCGCTGCACAACGATGGTTTTGTCCTTGGCGAGGAAATTCTGCCGGTCGGCGCTTCGATTTACGCGCGACTGATTGAGCAAAGAACCCGCGCCGAGATTTAGATATGGATTTCAATCAACTGCCGTTTAACGCTGACGATATGCTCGCGGGCCTGGTGCCCTGGATAGAATGCGAGAGCCCCACTTACGACGCTGCCGCTGTCGATCGCATGATCGACCTGGCTACCTACGATCTGGTTGCCGCCGGCGCCACCATTGAACGCATTCCCGGCCGCATGGGCCTGGGTGGTTGTGTGCGGGCACGCTTTCCACACCCCGATCAAGGCAAGCCTGGCATACTGATCGCCGGTCACATGGATACTGTGCATCCTGTCGGCACGCTTGCAAAACTACCTTGCAAGCGAGAGGGCAACAAGTGCTACGGTCCAGGCATTCAGGACATGAAAGGCGGCAACTTTCTATCGCTCGAGGCGATTCGACAGTTGAAGAACGCCAGTGTGCAGACGCCGCTGCCGATCACCGTACTGTTCACCCCCGATGAGGAAATCGGCACGCCCGCCACGCGTGAACTGATCGAGTCAACCGCAGCCGAACAGAAATACGTTTTGGTGCCAGAGCCCGCGCGACCGGACGGCGGCGTGGTTTGGGGGCGCTATGCAATTGCGCGCTATAACCTCGAGACAACCGGTGTACCAATTCACGCCGGTGTCGATCCAAGGCTTGGGCGTTCAGCGATCGCGGAGATGGCGCGTCGAATTGGTGAAATTGAGGCGATGACCACTGACGATTGCACTTTTTCAGTGGGTGTATTGAACGGCGGGCAGTGGGTCAACTGCGTCGCCTCCAGTTGCACCGCACAGGCGCTTAGCATGGCCAAACGGCAAAGCGATCTGGATGCCGGCATTGAGAAAATGCTCGCCCTCAACAACGACAGTGCCGACGTGAAATTCTCGGTAACCCGCGGCGTCACACGGCCGGTGTGGGAGCCGGACAACGCCTGCAAGGCGTTGTATCAACATGCGGCGGATCTTGCCAAATCGCTCGGTTTTGAAATCTCCGTGCAGATGTCCGGGGGCGGGTCTGATGGCAACTTCACCGGTGCGATGGGCATACCCACGCTCGATTCACTTGGCGTGCGCGGCGCCGGTTTGCACACGCTCAATGAACATATCGAAATCGACAGTCTGGCTGAGCGCGGCAAACTAATGGCTGCCCTGTTGGCCACCCTGAGCTGATTACCCGTCCTGTTAGAGCGTCACTCCATGTCCCGTGTTTTAAGCGACCAACAAATTCAGCAGTACCATCGCGACGGATATGTCTCACCCGTCGATCTGCTGACTGAATCCCAGGCGGCTGAAATTCTGGCGTTGTTTGAATCTGTCGAGCAATCGCACCCGGATCAGGTCAACGGGCAAAACCGCAATAATATTCACATGGTTTGCCCGTTTCTGGATGAGTTGGTTCACCATCCAACTGTGGTCGGTGCGGTACGCGATCTGATCGGCGATGATGTCGCCTTCTGGGGCAGTGTGATGTTTCTTAAGGAGCCAGAGACAAACGCCTTCGTCAGCTGGCACCAGGACGCCACCTATATGGGTATGACGCACAATGAATTTGTCACACCATGGATCGCGTTGACGCCCAGCAACCGCAGCAATGGTTGCATGACGATGATCGCCGGCAGTCACCGCGATGATATACAGCGTCACGACGACACCTTCGCCGAAGACAATATCCTGACTCGCGGCCAATCGGTTGCCGTATCGGAGACTGCCCGCGCCGTCGATCTTGAGTTGCGTGCCGGGCAGATGTCGCTGCATCACGCGCAAACCATTCACGGCTCGCAGCCCAACCACAGCGATCAGCGTCGAGTGGGCTTCGCTTTGCAGGCCTATATGCCAAGTGATGTTCGGCAAACGGTGGGCAAAAACATCTGGCAGCCGGTCTGCGGGCGGCAGGCGCCCGACAATGATCTTGAGCCGGGCAGGCCCACCCGTTTAATGGATCCGGTAATGCACAAACAACGGCAGCTTGCCAACGACAACTGGGCGGATATTTTGTACCACGGTGCCGAACGACAACGCGCCTATTGATCAATCGTAACCTGATCAGTTAGGGGCGAAATCAGAAACCGGGGGCGTGGCGATTCTGTCTACGTTGATCTTTCGCCAGTCGGGTTTTCTGCCCATTCTGGCGTTGACGTACGCATTAAACGTATAGGGGTCCACATCATCTGTCGTGATGTCCGGGCCGTAGATAGCCTGCACTTGCTGTTTGTCGTATCCCATCAATTGCAGCATTGTGGAAAATAAACGGTAGTGACTGGTCTTATCGTGATGGGTCTGTGCCGCCTGCGGCAGATCACCAGCCAGTTTCTCAGGCGTTACGAACACCAGCGGAACGGCGCCTTCCTCGTCGCGCGGCACCGGTGAGCAATGGGTATTGGTGCCGGGTGAACCATCCTCGTGCAGCCGTTGTCCGTGGTCGGCGGTGTAGAGAATAATCGTGTTCTGCAGGTCGGCGGCGGCAAAAATCTGATCAAAAAACTCGCCGGTATTCCACAGCAGCGTGTTGCGATAGGCGTTGCGGTACAGCCGCCAGGCCTCGACGTCGCCCGAGAATCCAATTCGTTCGCCGGTATCCGAGATATTGACGTAATTGCCGCGCGAGCTGACCGGTTTGTAGCGCATATGACTATCCGGGTATTTGTCCTGTACCGGAAAGTGGGCACCGACTTTATTGACCAGAATAAACGAAGATTGATCATCGCGACTAAGCTCAACAATCTTCTCTGCCAGCACCTGATCGCGCTTAAGGACTGGTGTGAAGTTCAGATCCAGATGCTCGTCGATCAAACTGTATTCATCTGCGTACATCAGGTTGCTGTACATGCCGGGTACCGCCTGTGCATCCAGATAAACCGTGTGCATACCGGCAGTTCTGGCGTAGGCGAAGATCGACGGCAGCGAGGCATTCATGTGAGCATAGTTGTCACGTGTGCCGCCGTGTCGAAGCGTGTAGTTGACGCTGGAGCTGCACAGAGCCACTGATGCAGCTATACCGAAATTGGATATCGTGATTCCCGGCTCGTCCCGCTTTAGACCGGAATAGACACCATTGTTATGGTTGATATCCAGATAGGTGGCCAGCACGCTTTCGTCGATGATGTATACCAGGTCGCGGGCGGCGGGTTTCTGTGTCGGCTCAAGCGTAACCTGCTGCCTTGCCGGCGTGGGTGACAGGATGTTGTCGACGGTGTGGATAACAACATAGGCGACTGATGGAAAAGAAGGTGGCAGGCCGTTGCCGCCGTCTCCACCTCGGGCGTAGAAAATTGAGCTCAACAGGCCGATCGCCGCCAGCGGAATTACCCCCCAGAGCCGGGTTCGCCAGGATGAGGCCGCGACCGGGCCGACCGCCACCGCAAAAAACACCAGCAGCGCGTGCGCAAGTGCCAGCAGGATCGAGGACTGGTGGTGCTGCCAGGCATCACCGGCAAAGCCGATGGATTCCAGCATGATCACGAATGTGTCGTAGCTGGGCCAGAACTGGGCGGTCAGTCGGAAGCTTTCATAGAACTGGACCGACGCGGCGAACAGCACCGCATAGAACAAACGCAGCCACAAGGGGCGGCAGTAGGCGGCGGCCACAAACGTGACAGTTAACAGCAGGTAAAGGCAAAAATAGAAGGCTGCGCTGGCAGTTTGGTCCAGCATCGGCAATCTGGCGACTGCACCGAAGAGGCCGGCGATGATCGCCATCACCACCAGCGACAGCTTGAGCCATCGATAGGGTCGTGCGGGCCTCGACGCGACATCAACCGGCACGCCTTGGAGGGCATCGCTCGAGGAGCCGGCCATTATATTAACGTCGCGTGTAGTCATTCTTGTGTGGTTGCGCTGTAAGCCTGCAGATCGTGCCAAATGGTACCGGGTTGAACAGCTGGCAGAGACGGGTAAAACTTCATTTATTGTTTCTTTACGGCAGAAGTGCCCACGTTTGTGATGGCAGCGGAATTTCTTCCGGCGTGAGTTTAGATGACATGACAATCATATCGCTTGGCCTGGCGGGTGAGACAGGCAATGGGCTCGTCTGCCGCACACGCTGAAGCAGGTCCCCTTGTTAGCCTGTGCAGATGTTGGGCCGGGACATCGGAGGCAGCTTGCCGACCTTGCCACAAATGCGATAGTGACTCGTGTACTGCTTGCGTAGACTGTTCGATTCCAGTCACCACCGGGAACCTGGCATGGCAAAAGTCCTGTACGAAAAGGATGATCGTATTGCTCGCATCACACTGAATCGGCCGGACGTCATGAATGCCATCGACGATGATCTGCCAGTGCAGTTGGCTGAGGCGGTGGCACGGGCAGACGCCGATCCCGGTGTGCACGTTATGGTCCTCTCGGGCAACGGACCAGCCTTTTGTGCAGGCTACGACATGACCTATTACGCCGAGCAGACCACCGGCAGCGGTAATCAGGTCACCCAGGATATGCCCTGGGATCCGATGCTCGACTACCGTTTCATGTGGGCCAACACCCGGCACTTCATGTCGATCTGGCATGCGATGAAGCCGGTTATCTGCAAAATTCACGGTTTTGCAGTGGCCGGTGGCAGCGATATCGCGCTTTGCGCCGATCTGACCTTCATGGCCGATGACGCTAAAATCGGCTATATGCCAGCGCGCGTCTGGGGTACGCCCACCACTGCCATGTGGGTGTATCGGCTCGGCGCAGAAAAAGCCAAACGGATGATGTTCACCGGCGACAAGATCACAGGCCGTGAGGCCGAGCAAATGGGCCTGGTACTAAAATCCGTGCCGGCCGGCGATCTGGATGCCGCCGTCGAGGAAATGGCGCAACGCATGTCAACAGTGCCGATCAACCAGCTCGCGATGCAAAAGCTTGTGATCAATCAGGCCATCGAAGCCAGCGGCCTGTTGCAGACTCAGCGTCTGGCCACCGTGTTTGACGGCATTTCGCGCCACAGCCCGGAGGGGTTAAACTTCAAGGCGCGGTCGGAGTCCGAAGGTTGGAAGCAGAGCGTGCATGAGCGTGATCAGGGTCTATTCGACTGGACGCGCAACCGGCCATTCTGAATCCGTCTGGCCCGCAAATTGGTAATCCAGAACCTCTCGCAGATATACCTCAACGTAACGAGCCCATGAGCAAACCAGTCGTAGGAGTAATCGGTAACGCCCGCCTGCTGGATGACCGATTTGACGTGCAGATGACAGGCTCGAACAACTTCCAGGCCCTCAGTCAAGTGGCCGGGGCGCTGCCGATGATGTTTGCCGGCGATCCTCAGGCAACCGACATCGACTCACTGCTGCAAGTGGTGGATGGCGTGTTGCTGACCGGCGCGCGCGCCAATGTGCACCCCGAGTGCTTCGCTACAGCACCGTCCGAAAGCTACGAGCCCTACGACCGCGATCGCGACGATATCGCCTTGCCGCTGATTCGCGAGTGCGTTGCGCGCGGTGTGCCGTTGCTGGGTATCTGCCGCGGCTTTCAGGAGATGAACGTCGCGTTTGGCGGCACGTTGCACCCCGAAATTCGCGATGTCCCCGGGCGCATGAACCACCGCATGCCGCGACTGGAAAACGGCGATATTCACCCGGATCCTGAAGTCGTGTTTGGCGAGCGCCATAACGTCGATCTGACACCCGGTGGCCTGTTCGAGTCACTCTACGGGCGCGATCAGATTCGCGTCAATTCATTGCACGGGCAGGCCATCCTTGAATGTGGCGAGCGAATCGTGGTGGAGGGCGTCGCCGAGGACAGCACTATCGAGGCGATCCGCGTCGCCGAGGCCGATGGCTTTGCACTGGGCGTACAGTGGCACGCCGAATACAAAAGTGCAGAAGTTGCCGTCAACCGGGTAGTGATCGAGGCGTTCGGGCGGGCACTGGCAGATTATAAAAGTGCCAGAGCATAGTCGGGACGCTAAAGCTTCTCGTTGTGGTCATAGAGTTTTAACACCGAGATACCATCCAGATCTCCGTAGCCCTTGCTGTTAAGCAATCTGAATAGTGACGCCGCCTGGCTCGACATCGGCGTCGGCAGTTTAAGATCGGCTGCGATATCGTGCACCATGTCCAGATCTTTTAACGCCTGAAACGCATAGCCCGCCGGTTCAAAGTCTCGTGCCAGCATGCGCGGGTAGAGGCGTTCCAGCAAATTTGAACCGGCGTGACCCTGTGCCAGCGCTGACGGAATCTTGCTCGCATCGACACCACCGGCCTCGGCCAGTGACAGTGCCTCTGCCAGAATGCAGTAATTGTTCAGCACCAGAATCTGGTTGACCATTTTCGTCACCTGGCCGGCACCGGACGGCCCCATGTGGGTGCACTGGCCCAGTTGTGACAGCACCGGCATAGCGCGCGTGATGGCGTCGTCGGCTCCCCCCGCCATGATCGCCAGCGTGCCGTCGCGCGCCGCCGGTGGTCCACCGGAAACCGGTGCATCGATCCACTCCATATCGAAGTCGTTTTTTAATTTTGCGGCAAGTGAGCGGGTCAGTTGTGTGGCGGTGGTGGAGTGATCGATCAGGATCTTGCCGGCGACGTCGCCGTTGACGAGACCCGATTCACCAAACACCGCCGCCTGCAGGTCGCTGGCCGTCATCACACAGATGTGAATGATGTCTGCGTGCGCCGTAACTGCTGTAGCGTTTTGGTGAGTCGTCACCCCATGATCTGCCACTGCGGCACATTTATCGGCAACGATGTCGTAGCCGTGTACCGCGTAGCCCAACTCCAGCAGGCGCTGGCAGAACGCGCTGCCCATCAGGCCAAGGCCGATGAATCCGATAGATGGTTTGCTCATGTTGATATCAACCTGTTTTCATCGATCAAGGGTCGTGGCGTGTAGCGCGAGTTTTTGCAACAAATCACGCAGCGTGCTGCGCTCGGTATCACTGAGCACGTCCAGCACCTCGGCTTCACGCGCCACCAGTGTCTGCGCGATCTGCTCGTGGAGTTTGCGTCCGGTCGGCGTGATGCTGAGCTTCGATTGTCTGCCATCTGTCGGGTCGGGCACCCGGTTAAGATATCCAACCGCCAGCATCCGATGCACCGCACGCGATATGGAATTGCGTGGCCGCCGCGTCATAGTCGAGACCTCCTGCGCGGTCAACGCCGTGTGGTGAGCCAGGCACAGCAGCAGCAGGTACTCCGCTCTGATGATGCCGAATTCCCTTTTGATGTCCTCGTAGCCGGGCACCACGATCGCATTGGCAAGATAGGATATTCGGTAGGCGTCACTGAACTCGACCGTTTCAAATATCGATGTCAGTGCGCGTTCAGCATCCGGCGGTGGGTCGCCTGCCTTTGAGGTCAAGAACCAGCTCCTGGCTGATTGGAAAGCTCAGTACTATACCGCGTAGCGTCAGTGCTCGCGTGCGCAATCGCAGATGGCGTCAAGGCAAGTAGGGCCGCTTGCGGTCTCACTGAAAGGCTGCCTATAATGTTCCAAATGGAACAAGATTGCGATGCCAGCAATCATTCACGTGGCACAACCGGGGAACCTCCATGAGACCAGAAGAGATTCTGCAGCAACCAGCCCGCGTACTCACACAGGCGCAGCGAGAGTACTACTTCGAGCATGGCTTTGTCGGCGTACAGGAACTGCTGCCCGCCGACCTGTTGGCAGAGTTGCAGTCGGTCACGGCAGGCTTTGTCGATCAGAGCCGCCAGGTGCCGGAATCAGACGGCAAGTTTGATATAGGCCCGGGTCACAGTGCCGACAAGCCAGTCCTGCGGCGCTTGAAGAGCCCGGATGAAAACAGCGACACCTACTGGCAGTTTGCCACCGGCCTGATGGCCGATGTCGCCGCCGATCTGCTCGGCCCGAATGTGGTGTTCCATCACTCAAAGCTCAATTTCAAGTGGTTCGACAAAACCGATACCGTCAAATGGCATCAGGACATTCAGTTCTTTCCGCACACCAACTACAACGTGCTGACGATCGGCTGTTATCTGGCTGACACCACCATGGAAAACGGTCCACTGGCGGCGGTCAGCAAATCGCACGAAGACGATCTCTATGACCAATACGACGGCAACGGCAACTGGACTGGCATGTTGTCTGATGAAGACGCCGCCGGCGTCGACTGGAATCGCGTTGAATACCTGACCGGCAAGGCAGGCTCCATCACCATTCACAACGCGCGCACGCTGCACTATTCACCGGCATCAAAATCACCGCAGCCAAGGCCACTGCTGCTCAACTGCTATACCTCGGCGGATGCCAAGCCCTACACAGCGCATCCGCAACCCACCTGCAATACCTACAAGATCGTGCGTGGCGAGGCAGTCCACTGGGCCGAGCACGACCCGCGTCCGTGCCAGATCCCGCCGGACTGGTCAAGGGGTTATACATCGATTTATGCGGCGCAGTCGGGTGAGGACAAACGAACCAGCGGTGGCATGATGTAGTACCTTTCAGCAGCCTCAAACAACCTGACCCGTATCGCCATGAACGACAGTTCCACCACCATGCCGATGACGGTGCGCATGCGCCGTTCGCCGTTTTTCGATTCTTCACACGCAAGCGCGCCGCAAAGTTATCTGGTTTACAACCACATGTTACTGGCCGTCGATTTCGACTCGGCCGAGGCCGACTATCATCATTTGAAAAGTGCGGTACAGCTGTGGGATGTTGGTTGCGAGCGACAGATCGAACTGCGCGGCCCGGACGCCGCTCGACTGGTACAGATGAGCACCCCTCGCGATCTATCGGCGATGCAGGACGATCAGTGTTATTACATCCCAACCGTCGATCGCGACGGCTGTATGACCAACGATCCGGTGCTGCTGCGCGTCGATGAAGATCGCTACTGGGTCTCTATCGCCGACAGCGATCTGATGCTCTATTACAAGGGGCTTGCGGCAGCGCTGGGGCTCAATGTCACCATCCACGAGCCCGATGTCGCACCACTGGGCATTCAGGGGCCAAAGGCCGACGAACTGGTTCAGCGCGTATTCGGCACTGCCGCCCGCGATATCGGTTTTTTCCGCCACAAGCGCGTCGATGTCAATGGTGTGCCAATGATTCTCGCCCGCTCGGGGTATTCGATGCAGGGCGGCTTCGAGCTGTACTTCGAGGGTGCGAAAGGCGGCGATGTACTTTGGGGCCAATTGATGGAGGCGGGTGCCGATCTGGATGTGCGCGCCGGCTCGCCGGTGCAGGCCGATCGCGTAGAGGGCGGGCTGTTATCGTATCTAAGTGACATCACTCCTGATATGACCCCATTCGAGGCGGGGCTCGGCAGGTTCTGCCATATCGATCGCGATACCGATTGCCTGGCACTGCAAGCGCTGCGTGCCAAACGCAACCCCGCGCGCCAGTTGCGCCCGCTGCAGATCGACGGTGATCAACTGCCGCCGATGACGACCTTCTGGCCAGTGACCGATGTCGAAGGCATGCCAGTGGGTCGGGTCTCATCCGCCGCACGCGCCTACAGTTTTAACTGTAATATCGGCATCGGCCTGATCGATCAAGCGCACTGGGATGCCGGCACCGAGCTGATGGTTCAGACACCCACCGGCGCACGCAGCGCCCAGGTGCTGGCCTCGTTTCCCGGTCGCTCCAACTAACCGTGACTTTACTTATGAACCCAACTACCGTCACCGCACCCAGACCCCGTCGCAGCTTCATCTTTTCCCCCGGTTTGCGGCCCGATATGTTTCCCAAGGCGCTGGCCTCGGGCACCGACATCGTCTGTGTCGAGCTCGAAGACGGCATCGCACCAAAAGACAAAGATCAAGCGCGCGCATCAGCTCTGGCACTTTTTCAACAACCGCAGGCCGATGATGGCGTCGAACGTATCGTGCGCATTAACTGTCTGCGCGAGGCGTTTGGCCTTGCCGACGTACAGGCCGTACTCGCCACCGACACACCGCCGCCCGCACTGATGCTGCCCAAGGTGCGCACACCGGATGAAGTCGTCTGGCTCGATGATCTGTTGACCGAACGCGGCCACGACACTCGGCTGCATATCATTATCGAGACCAACCGTGGCCTTGAAGCCGCCTTCGAAATCGCCCACAGCAGCGACCGCATCGATGCCTTGTTTTTCGGCGGTGTGGACATGGCGGCGGAACTTCGTTGCGAAAACGCCTGGGAGCCGTTGTTGTATGCGCGCTCGCGAGTTGTGCACGCCGCCGCCAGTGCTGGGCTTGACGTCATCGACGTACCGTATCTCGATCTCGACGATCCCGACGGTATGAAAGTCGCCGCACAGCAAGCCAAGGCGCTGGGTTTTTCCGGCAAGGGATCAGTGCATCCCAAGCAGATTGCAGCGCTGAATGAAGTCTTCACCCCAACCGCCGATGAAATCGCCCGCGCCCGCAAAATCACGCAAACCTTCGAAGAGGCCGATACCGGCCTCGTTGTCATCGATGGCAAACTGATCGAAAAACCGGTGCTGCGAGATATGTACCGGATACTCGCCATCGCCGATCGCATCTCGGCCTGAGCATCTGTGGCAGAAGTCTATAACGTAGAGCTTCGCAACAGCGGCGTGGTGCTGAAGGTAGCTGATGACGAAAATATCTATCAGGCAGCGCTGAAAGCAGGTGTACAGCTGCCCATTGGTTGTGACTACGGCGGCTGTATCACCTGTGCGGCAAAACTGATATCCGGCAGCGTGCGTCAGCCCGGTGCGACGGCGTTGAACAAACGCCAATCACGGGCGGGTTACGTGTTGCTATGCGTTGCGCAGCCGAAAAGTGATTGTGTGGTTGACGAGGGCGTGGAGTCGCACGATGAGTTGTACGTGAATCCGTTTACCGGGAAGATCACGCCGGTCTGAGATTTCGTAATTAAAAAAGCAATAAACGCAGAGGTCGCAGAGATCGCAGAGAAAAGCGGACTGCGGAGGATAGCAGGCTAGGAACCGTAGGGGAGGTAAGCCTAAGCGCACCTACCAAGAGACGGAAAAACGATAACAGCACCTGCCACATATCACCTCTCTCGTCGAAATTGCGTAGCCAACCGCGTGGTAGGGTGGTTAAGCCCCAGGCGCATCCACCAAAGATTGATGGCCCCCTTATCCGCCAGCCTGTCCGAGCGCCGTTCAAGTCGTGATTTAAAAAGCGGTAAAACGCAGAGGGCGCAGAGATCGCAGAGAAAAGCGAACAGAAAAAATGGAGGGCGAGAAATAGTAGAGGAGGTACGCCTAAGCGCCACCTACCAAGAGGCGCAGAATGATACCTGCAACTGCCCTACGCTTCAGCAGGCCGGTGGATGCGCGAAGATGCGCCGGTGGTTGATACCAATCACGTAGGTCGGCGCAAAGCTTGCGCAGCTTGCGTGCCCGACGTTACGGCATAACTCCCTCTGTTGGGCACCCCTGGGGCTCTGCACCAACCTGCGAAGCCGTCAGAACCCGTCAGCGCAACAGCAATTTCTGTCGGCGACAACTCCCCCGAGAGCCGATAAAATACCCCCATGAGTAACGAAGAGGGCAGTACAGCAGCAAAGCGTGTGCGGGTCTTTCTCGCATCACCGAGTGATGTCGGGGAGGAGCGCGAATTGGCCAAACGGGTCGCGGACAATCTCGCCGGCGAGGCGCGCTATCGCGATGCCATTCAGCTGCAGGTAGTCGGCTGGGATCAGCCTGGCATGCAGATTACAATGCGCGCTGGGGAAACCCCGCAGGATTCCGTTGCCGATCAGTTGCCGCTGCCGAGCGAATGCGACGTCGCGGTGGTGATTCTGTGGTCGCGTATGGGCACACCGCTGCCCGAGACGCAGCGCAAGCACGATGGCGGTCGATTTCTATCCGGCACCGAGTGGGAATACGAAGATGCGCTGCAGGCATTCAAAAAAACGGGCTGCCCCGAGGTCTGGGTCTATCGCCGCGACGAAGAACCGCAAATCGGCTTAAAGGACCCGCAACGCGAGGAAAAGATCGAACAGTGGGATCGGGTTGAGCAGTTTTTCGATTCAATGAAAAACACCGATGGCTCGATTGCAGATGGGGTCAATCCGTATAAAACGCCTGATGAATTTGCCACGCGCTTTGAGAAGGATCTACGATCTTTTTTGGAGCGTGTGCTGAGCGGAAATCACAAACCGTCACTACCCAAGGCTGCCAAACGAAACGAGCCGCTCAGCCCTGCAGCACAAACACTCAAACAACAACTGCAAAACGCAGAAGACCCCGACGGCGATCTACTCGATCAGGTCTACAGTGAACCACCCGCAACGGTCGAGGCCTATCGCCTGTACCGCTACGCCTGCTGGGCGCGCGACCGCGAGCCGCTGCAAAAGCGCTTCGTCAATCTGCACCTGCTGATCGACCGCGGTACCGATCACGAACAGGCGCGCATGGAGCTTGAGCAGAATCGCTACGACGATCTGCGTGAATTGCTGGCACACCACCCGGACCATCCAG
>CAZNIS010000098.1:0-25461 GCA_964573105.1 uncultured Granulosicoccaceae bacterium | reverse complement strand
ATGGTGGAGCTTGTCGCGCGAACGCGCTCGCTCGCCATGCTCGCCAAATCGGCCAACATGGGTTTTAACATCGATGCCGAAGAGGCCGACCGGCTGGATCTGTCACTGGATGTGATCGAACAGGTGCTGCGCGAACCATCGCTGGCCGACTGGGACGGCTTTGGCATTGTGGTGCAGGCCTACTCACCACGAGCCTGGCACCTTATCGACTGGCTGTATGAACTGGCGGGCAGCTGCAATCGAAAAATCATGATCAGACTGGTCAAGGGTGCCTACTGGGATACCGAGATCAAGCGCGCCCAGGTCGAGGGGCTGGCGGGCTTTCCGGTGTTTACCCGCAAAGCGCACACAGATATTTCCTACATCGCCTGCGCGAAAAAACTGCTGGGCATGACCGATCGGATCTATCCGCAGTTCGCCACCCACAATGCGCATACTGTCGCGTCGATACTGAAGATGTCGACCGACTTCACACACTACGAATTCCAGCGCCTGCACGGTATGGGCGAGGCATTGCACCAACAGGTGCTCGAGCAGTTTGGCAACCGCTGCCGCATCTATGCGCCGGTCGGGCCGCATGAAGATTTACTGGCCTATCTCGTCCGGCGCCTGCTTGAAAATGGCGCCAACAGTTCGTTTGTCAATCAGATCGTTGATGAAAGCGTCAGTCCTGCCACCATTGCGGCCGATCCATTTGAACACAGCGATGCCGGCAAAGCCTCACCGATCAAGGGTGGTACCGAACTCTATCAACCCGAACGACGCAACTCGGCGGGATTTGATATCAGCGACCCGCTGGCGATACAGCAACTGGTCACCGATCGCACCGCGTTTGCCGATTGTCACTGGCAGGCCGCGCCAACCATACAGATCTCGGCCTCAAGCGACGCGACTGTCCGCACCATCTGCAATCCTGCCCGCCCGGACGATGTGGTCGGGCACTGTACCGACAGCAGTGAAACAGACATCGAAGCCGCCTGGCGCGCAGCCGAAAGCGGCTTTGGCGAATGGAAAAATGTGCCAGTGTCAAAGCGCGGCGAGATATTGAATCAGGTGGCCGATCTCTTCGAGCATCACACCACCGAGATTCTGGCCTTGTTGTGCCGTGAGGCTGGAAAATCCCTGACGGACGGTGTGGCCGAAATTCGCGAAGCCGTCGATTTTCTGCGCTACTACGCCATTCAGGCCGAGGGCCTGTTAGCGCTGGACGGCGTCAAACCACGCGGTATCTTTGTCTGCATCTCACCATGGAATTTTCCACTGGCGATTTTCACCGGCCAAATAGCCGCTGCCCTTGCCACCGGCAATGCAGTGATCGCCAAGCCCGCCGAGCAAACACCACTGATCGCTGCAAAGGCTGTGGGCTGGTTTCATCAGGCGGGCGTACCCGAATCCGTTCTGCAGTTGATGCCCGGCAGCGGTTCCACGGTCGGTGCCGCGCTGGTGTCTGATCCTCGATTGGCGGGCGTTTGTTTTACCGGCTCTACCGCCACCGCGCAGCGGATCAATCGCGCGATGGCAAAGCAGGGCGCTGTCACCGCGCCACTGATCGCCGAGACCGGCGGCATCAACGCGATGATCGTCGACTCCACCGCGCTGCCGGAACAGGCGGTCACGGATATTGTCGAGTCAGCTTTTCGCAGCGCCGGACAACGCTGCTCGGCACTGCGCGTACTCTATGTACAGCGCGATGTGCGCGAGAAAATAGAGAATATGTTGCGCGGTGCGATGGATCTGCTGCAGCTTGGCGATCCCTGGCAGCTCGATTGCGACGTCGGCCCGGTGATCGATGCCGACGCCCGCGACGGCATCGAGCGCCATGTGCGCGCCGGGCGATTGTTGCATCGCCTCAAACCGGCAATCGATAACAGTCACGGTCACTGTGTCGCACCGGTACTACTGGAGATAGATGGCATCGCGTCACTGCAACACGAGGTGTTTGGTCCGGTATTGCATTTGGCACAGTACGAGGCAGAAGACTTCTACCACGTGATTGAAGAGATCAATGCCAGTGGCTATGGCCTGACTTTCGGTATGCACACGCGTGTTGATGAGCGCGTGCAGGATGTGGTCGAACGCGTTGAGGCAGGCAACATCTATATCAACCGCAACCAGATCGGCGCGATTGTCGGCTCGCAACCCTTTGGTGGAAAAAATCTGTCTGGCACCGGGCCCAAGGCAGGTGGTCCGCATTATCTTTTGCGCTTTCTGCAGGCAGCTGTCAGCAACGCGACAGACGAACCGCCATCGGATACCGTCACCGATGCAGAACAACTGGACGACGCGCTCGGCGCTTTGGCCACCAACGACTCTGGCACAAAATTATTAACTGACGATGCCATCGCCGTCGCGATAGCAAATCAAACCGGCATACCGTCAGACGCTACCATGCAAGCGCTCACCTTTGCCCGCCACCACTATCACGAGACGATCGACCTGCCGGGTCCGACCGGTGAGAGTAACCGCCTGGGCATGCAGGGTGCGGGCGTTGTGGTGTGCCTGCACACCGGCAGCGTTGATGTCTGGCAGGCGCAAGTGCTGCAAGCGTTGGCCCTTGGTTGCTCGGTGTTGGCCTGCGGCCCCCGTGCTGCCCCTCTGGTCAATGCCATCAGGACACAAATCGGTGATGCCTGCGTTGCATCGATTCCAGCCAACCCCGAGGCCGGCTTGTTGCGTGATGCCTCAATAGATGTAGTAGCGGCTCAGCCAGGCGATCATCACAATCCGCTGCGCGACATCCGCCAGTCACTGGCCAATCGCGATGGCCCGCTAATACCGCTGGCGATGGATCTGTTCGACGTCAGCCCGCTGATCAGCGAGAAAACCCTGTGTATCGATACCACCGCAGCCGGCGGCAACGCCTCACTGTTGGCCGAATCTGCCTGAAAGCAATCGCTAGCGTTTGCGCCTTTCCGGCATTTTCACCTGCGCCTCTGCATGACAGGCCGGTGTTCGCGGGCAGGCGCCGCTGCGCGGGCAGATCAACCTGGCGTCGTTTTCGATGCCACGCTCGATCCAGCCAATGTTGAGAATTCGCGCCACCGCTTTGAGATCCTTTTTGATCGACGAAGAAATGGGGGCAGAGCCACCGTTGTCTATACAGGCCTGTTTGATATCCTGCACCAGCGCCGTTGCATCGCCGCCCTGCGCATCGATCGCGGGATTAATATCGACACCGGCACACAACACGTGCGGGTTGCCAGCCAGATCGTCAACCTTCACGCTCTCGCAGCAATACAGGCGGGTTTCGCCATTGGCCTCCAGCAGAGAGATCTGCGCCGAGGATTCTCGCGAGTCCTGATTGATCATGCGAAACACCGCCCAGTGCTGACAGGGATCCTGCACCATACGCATATTGCCCCAGGGCAGTGGTATACCGTTGCCGCGATAAACCGCGTGTAACTTGCCCGGCGGGTAGGCATCAAAATAGTGCCAGTGTCGGTAGGGAGATACCGACGTCATCCGCCGCATCACCACTGACGGCGTCACGTCCAGCATGCCACCCAGATTAACTTCATAGGCGTGCTGGTCGAGCAGCCGTCGAAAGGGGACTTTCGGGCACAGCAAGGCGCCTGCAAAAAAGCTGCACTCAAAATCGCGCCAGGCGTGGAGAATATCCTGCGCATCCACAGCGCTGGACTCAGCGACCCCCAATCCATCTTCGCGCACCTCGCCGCGTCGATCGCCACCAGCCACGATCACCGTCTTCATGCCATCGCGGTTGTGCAACACCGCATGGCCGATATACACCGCCAGATCGTATTTCAATCGCGCCGGTTGTTCCTTTAAAACCTTGTTGACGTAAATCGTGCCGGGCGGTTCGAACCAGGACCGCACCAGTCGCAACACGCCGCCGTCGGCATCAGGGTCAGAGACCTCGGCCGGTTTGTCGATCCACTTGATCTTGAGCCCGACCTGCTTACAAATATCCAGCACCTGATCGAGACTGATCGGCATTTGCTTGTCGCCAACCTCATCAGCCGCGCGTTCCAGATCGGGGAAGTGATTCTGGTGATGCTCCTGATGCGCGCGGATTAACAGGTGCGCAAACTGACGCCCCGACACACCGGTCTGCGCCAGCATCTCCGGTATCGCAATCTGCAGAATCTCGGGCGAGAACAGAAAGCCCGGCTCCAGCGCCATACCGCTGATGCCACCGCGATTACCCTTGATCGGCACAATGCCCTGCTCTTCCGGTACATCATCGAGAAACCACTCGACTTCCTTCTGGAACACTGAGGCGATGACCTTCAGCATCGTTTCGCTGGGATAGCGCTTGCCGCGCTCAATCATCGACAGATAAGACACCGACGGCGCCGACTCAGCGTTGATCTTGATGCAGCGGGCCGACAAATCCTCCATCGTCAGGCGATTGCGCTTGCGCAGGTTGCGGATTTTGGTGCCCAGAAAATGAGCATTTCGCAGTACGTTATTCGACTTGGCCATCTGTGAAATTCACACTGTGCAATTTTTACTGTGAAATTTTATTGTTATTCGCCGTAGACTTCAACTCGTCCCGGAATAACGCGACGCGATATTCCACAAAACCCAAAAACCAGTTGAGGGCATTCAAATGCCCCTGTTGCGAGGAACGACCATGCGAGCCATTGCCGGACGACACGCCGACTATCGAATCAACCCACAATTTGGCGAGTTCATCGAAACCGAGGTACTGCCCCTGGGCAACCACAGCGCCGAGACGTTCTGGCGCGGGCTGGGCCAGTTGCTGGACGATTTCGCCTCCCCGCAAGTGCCCGGCGCGCCCCGCAGCCAACGCGATCAGCAACCTTCGTGCGCCACTGATCAGGCCGATGCCGACAGTCTGTTTGGCCCGCACCTGGAAGCGCCGCTGAACGATGCAAGAATTGCACTGAACGCAACCAACGCGCGCTGGGGCAGCCTGTACGATGCGCTCTACAGTTCGCAAATGATTCCGCACCACAAGGGCCTGCGCACCAGCGCACGCTACAACCCGGCGCGCGGCAGCCGCGTCATCAGCTATGCACGCGACTTTCTGGATGCTACGTTTGCACTGGATGAAGGCTCGCATCACGATGTGACCGGCTACATGGTCTATTTCCAGAATCTGATGGCGGTGCTGGCAGACGGCACCACCACAGGCCTTGCCAACCCGAAGCAATTCGTCGCACTGGCGGGCCCGCGCGATAACCCCTGCTCGATCGTATTGAAAAACCACGATCTACATGTGGAACTGCAGTTCGACCGCAATGGCAACGTCGGCAGCCGCGATCTGGCCGGATTGCAGGATATTCAGATTGAGGCGGCGATCACCACCGTGCTCGATTGCCAGAACCACGGCGAGGATCCGGCTGGCAAGATCGAGGTCTATCGCAACTGGCTTGGTCTGATGCGCGGCGATCTTTCGACCACGTTCGCCAAATCGGGTCAAACCATCACTCGTCGCAGTCAGCCGGATCGGCTGATGACCGGTCGCGATGGGGAGGACTATCGCCTGCGCGGTCGCAGCCTGTTGATGGTGCGCAACGCCGCCATGCACGCCCCCACTGCGGCGGTCGAGGATCACAGCGGAAAGCTTGCGGCCGAGGGCATACTCGATGCGGTGCTGACGGCGATGATTGGCGCACTCGATCTGCAACAACGCGCCAACGCCAACAGCCGCAACGGCAGTGTTTATATCATCGCAGCCCAGGCCGACAGCCGCGAGGCCATCGAGCGCACCTGCGAGTTGTTTGACAGCGTGGAATCATTGCTCGGCATGCCGGCACAGACACTAAAACTTGCGATAGACGATAAACAGGCACAGCGCCTCGCCAACCAGCCACTGGTCGATCACGACGCTCGCATCGTCAGAGCCGAACGCGCGGTCGCCCGCAGTCAGTCCGGCGCGGTCGCCGATAGCTGCCGACAAGGCGCGCCTTCGCCCACCCCGTCTGCGGCAGTATTGCAGGCACTGCAGTTTCACCACGCCTACAGCAACGCCGATCGCAACGCGGCCCTGGTGTAACCCCACCCCCAACCCACCAGGACAAACCCGGCACCCAAGTGTGCCGGGTTCTGACCCGCGCAATTTCATTCGATGGCCGCCACCATACAATTGCACGCAACAGCTTGATCGCGATTCGAATGCGCTCTACCCTGAGCGCATTTGCAACCCGCCAGAGAGCCATGCCAATCACCGATCAGGAGCGTGCGCAACGCAGTGCCGAGGCGCTGTGGGCCAACGACGATGCGAGCCAGGAGTTAGGTATCCGCATTGACAGCGTCGCGCCCGGCGTGGCAACACTCAGCCTGCCGGTTGAGAAACGCCATACCAATGGCCACGACATCTGCCATGGCGGATTTATTTTCACCCTGGCCGACACCGCATTTGCGTTTGCCTGCAACAGCTACAACCAGGTGACCGTCGCGCACCAGAACTCAATCACCTTTGTCAGCCCCGGCAAACTCGGCGACACACTCACCGCGACCGCCGTCGAGGTTCAACGTAGCGGCAGAAGTGGCATCTACGACGCCACCGTCGTCAATCAGGACAACGTCACCATCGCACTGTTTCGCGGCCATTCGCGCACCATCAAAGGCCATTTGTTCGACGAATAAAAATGTGTGTTCCAGTCACGGGTTCAGTCCGCGGGCTGCGAGCGCTGCACTGAACTGCGGGGCAATCTTTTCAAGCTTGTCGGCACTGATGCGCCCGGCGCGCTGAATGTACGACAGCGCGAACGGCCAGGGCGACATCGCCATATGCTGGCCAAAATTCTGATACCACTGGGCAGAACGATTCGCTGCGGCAACGATTTTTTCGAGCGCTGGCTGACGCGCGGTCTGATAGGCGGGCAGCGCCGCTGCAACGTCGCCGCCACAATCGCGCAGCGCCTGCACCAGTGCAATCACATCTTCCATCGCCAGCCGCGTACCGGAACCGATAGAAAAGTGCGCGGTGTGCAGCGCATCTCCCACTAACACACGATTGCCTGCATGCCAGCGCTTACACCACAGTTGGGGAAACTGACGCCAGTGCGAATGATTGGGCTTAAGCGTCATGCCTTGCAGTGTATCGGCAAAGTAGCCGGACAGACGTTGTATCAGTTGCGGCTCAGGCAGCGCAGACCAATCATTGTTGCGCCAGGTTGCATCACTGGTTTCGATAATAAACGTCGATTTACCCGGTGCATAACTATAGTGGTGTGCGTTCATCGGCCCGACTGGCGTATCGATGAAGGTTTGTGTCAGGGTGTCATAGTTGCGTTCGACCCCATACCAGGCGAAGCGATTGCCAAAGTGTGAAAGCGTTTGCCCGAATGCACCCGGATTCTCGCCACGCACGCGCGAGTTAAACCCATCGGCACCAATGATCAGATCGGCCTTGGGCAGATTGTCTATTCGAGTGCCATAGTGCAAATTCACACCGCAACCTTGCGCGCGAGATTGCAGCAGTTTTAGCAACGCAAGGCGTTCAATCGAACAAAAACCAATGCCGTCGATGACGATACGCTCTGCGCGATGCACCACCGTGATATCGGACCAACGCAATAGATGGGGCGCGATCAGCGAGACGGTTTCAGGTTCATCGCGTTGCAGAAAATCGAGCGCCTGATCCGACAACACCACGCCAAAACCGAACGTCGCATCAGCCTGATTCTGTTCATACAGATTCACGACAGCCTGTTGAAAATGGCGCTTGATCAGAATCGCCGCCAAAAGACCCGCCGGCCCACCGCCGACTATCACGACATTCACCGCATTGCCTCCTTATTACGGATACACTTATCGTGTGTCGAACCGAGTGAACACAATGGAATGGTATCAACCGCCCTACCGAATCAGCACCGATCCCAACCTGATCGACAGCGCCAGAGTCGTGCGTTTTCTGCAGCGGGAGTCGTACTGGGGCCAGGATATCACGACACCGACGATCGAACGCTCGCTGACCAACTCGCTGTGTTTCAGTGTACTGGATGGCACGACCATGATCGGTTTTGCCCGCGTGATAACCGACTACGCCGTGTTTGGATACCTTGAAGATGTGTTTATCGATGACACCCTGCGTGGTCAGGGCATTGGCAAGTGGCTGATGCAATGCGTGCTGGATCACCCTGACATCAAGGGCCTGAAGAAACTGATGCTCGCCACCGCCGATGCACAGGAGCTCTATCGCCAGTATGGCTTTAACGAGGTGAAAAACCCCGAGATGGTCATGGAACGATACAACTACGAAGACTTCCCGCAGGCACCGGCGCCCTAGTTTTCCGGCGTATGGCAAACCAGCAAGCACTACCCACTCTCTGGCTATTGCCAGATCAGCGCACACAGCGTTGGGCTGACCACACGATTGCAGAACTGGCCGATCAATACTCGAGCGAGAAATTTCAGTCTCACGTCACGCTGCTGGTTCTGCACGACACCTCTACTGCCAGCGCAATCGCGCTGGCCCGTGACCTCGCGAGCGATACCGCCGTGGTATCAGCGGCGGTCACCGCGATCGATACGAGCGATCGATACTTTCAATGTTTGAGCTTAAGACTCGATCAAAGCGCTGCCCTCGCCACATTGCGTAAACAGGCGCACCGGCGCGGCAAACAGCCCGCGGCACCGTTTTCACCCCACCTGAGTTTAATGTACCACCGCGCAGACGCGAATCTTCAATCCAGCATTCGCAAGTACGTTGCAGACCAGCCGATCGCAGCGCTTGAACACATCACGCTGGATCGGCTGGCAGTGGTCGACGTCGCTGCACCAGTCTCACAGTGGCGAATCGCGGCGACATTTGCCTTGACGGGCGATCAGTAGTTTTTGCGCAAGTCCATGCCGGTATAGAGACCGGCCACTTCTTCTTCGTAGCCATTGAACATCAGCGTATCCTGTTTGCTGGCAAACAGTGACGACAGGCCACTGGAACTGCCATCCAGACGCCGCTCTTTGGCCTGACTCCAGCGCGGATGGGCGACGGTTGGATTCACGTTCGAGTAAAAGCCGTACTCTCGGGGGCCGGAGAGGTTCCAGCTGGTGTCAGGCTGTTCTTCGACAAAGCTGATGCGTACGATCGATTTGATGCTTTTAAAACCATACTTCCATGGCACCACCAGACGAATCGGCGCACCGCACTGATTCGGCAGCACCTTGCCGTAGATGCCCACCGACATCAGCGAAAGCGGATGCATCGCCTCATCCATGCGCAGCCCTTCCACGTAGGGCCATTGCAGCACCGGCGAGCCCTGCCCGGGCAGATTCTGTGGATCCATGATGGTTTGGAACTGCACATACTTGGCGGAACTGGTGGGCTCGAATCGCTTCAGCAAATCGCCCAGCGGAAACCCGACCCACGGAATCACCATCGACCAGGCCTCGACGCAACGCAGGCGATAGACGCGTTCCTCGAGCGCGTGCGGCTTTAAGATATCTTCAAGCGTATAAGTGCCGGGTCTCTCGCAGTGGCCATTGATTTCAATTGACCACGGGTCGGTCTTTAGCCGATCAGCGTAGCGTTTGGGATCCTCTTTGCCAGTGCCCAACTCGTAGAAGTTGTTGTAACTGGTGGCGATATCCCACGGCGTCTGTTTTTCATCGGTGTCGCCGGGCCAGGACGCAATATCGCCCAGTTCGGGCACCGCTGCCGCGGCGGGCAGATGCGGCAACATGCCGGTCGCCGATATCCCGACCCCGTAGCCCGCCATGCGCAGCAGTTTGCGGCGGTTGGCAAACAGTTCCGGGTCAGTGATTTCGCTCGATTTAATCGGCCGAACGGGCTTGTATGCTGCCATTGATCAGTCCTCTGATGGAAATTTCCGCCATTGCTGACGATTCATATTGCCGCGCCAATTGGCACGAGCCCGTGCCGCCCGACGGCGCGAAAGCCACAGGCGGGCAACAAAAAATGCGAGGTGCGCACGATTCTTGTTAACACCGGCACACACTTTCTGTGCGTGGCGGAATTTTTACACAGCCATCGGGGGATCGCTGCATTACCCAACGATGTGTAATCGCCTGCAGGAAAAACAAGGCCACTGGCTCGTCCCGCACCAGTGGTGAGACAACCTGATTGGAAAACAGTTTCGTGAATCAAAACCAGCTTTCATACTTGGACGAAACATTGGATGAGGTCGATGACAACAGGCCCGACCGCCAGTTGCGCACCGATCTGCTCAAGGCCTGGAGCAACGAACTCGCCGATATCGCGCTCGCGCCGATCTCCTGCGTGGACGTCTACCGCGAGCTGGTAATAAACCGTGCGACCCTGTCACTGCAGGCACTGGACCCGACTGTTTCAGCTTCTGCCGCACAGTTGCGCCCCCTGCCACAGGGTACCCTGAGCACGCAGCACAGCGCCGAAAAACTGGCACTGCGGACCCGAAAAATTGACATCGAAACCGGCCCGAACAGCCCGGTCGAGCGCTACAAGCTTTATCTGGTGGCAGGTTTCGCCATGACCGCACAGGCCAACCAGATCCACCGCATTCCGCTGTTGCTGATCCCCGTGACGCTGCACAGCGATGCGCCTGACGATCACAAGATCCGCTACGAAGGCGCAGCGCTGCGGCTGAATCCGTATATTGTCGACGTCTGCGACGGCAAGCTGGACGAGCAGTTCCCGGCGTTTACCAAAGCGACCGAACTGCGCGACTACCTGCGTTCGATGAACCGCCAGCTTCACGAGCGACTGCAGTGCCGCGTCAGTGCCAACACCGGCCTTTTCACTCTGCAGGCCGACGTGCTGCAAAACATCAGCGAGGATGACAAATTCGAGCTTGAGCTTGCGCGCACTGTGCCCGGCGCAAGCTTCAGACCACTGCCACCCGCACCGGCGGGTTTTGATGCGCTGCTGGCGGCCAAGCTCACGCGCTATATTCAGGCCGATGACCTGCTCGATGCGTTGTTTGATTTCAGCAGCCGTCGTCACAGCGAACCGCAGACCGCCGGCTGGCGCGATGCCAGTTTGGCCCGACTGGATAATGAAAGACAGGAAAAAGTAATTAACTGTGCGCGCTGGATCAGCGAGCTGGGTCTGGGCAACTGGAGTATCGACGCCCTCAATCAGCTGCCTGGCCGCGTCAGCAACATGCGCATGGCGTTGACCTCTCTGGCCGGGCGCGACGAATTCTCACGCTACTACCGCAGCGAAGAACAAACCGCCGGTCTGCTTGCGGCGCTGTACCGCTGTGACGAGGCCATCGTCAACTCGCCGGCCGATCTGCAGCAACATTCCATTGGCCTGCATGCGGACCCACAGACCCGGGTATTGCTGCAAAGTGCAAAAGTGGAATCCGCGGTTCTCGAATCAGAGATGTCGGCGTTGCATCAAACGTTCAAAATCACCGAAGTGCCAGACAGCGAAGTGCTGTCGCGATTGATCGACACCATCGCCGAACGTGAAAAGGAGCCACAGCTCACCAATCCGCTGTATTTCAAGGCCCGGCGCAGACTGTCGGATATTCTACAAACCCACAACGGCCTGCTGACCGACGCCGACCTGGTGCGACTGCGCTCACTGGCGCAAACACTGGCGCGCATCGAATCGTTTACCACGCATATCTACAACAAACGCTGTTTTGGCACGCTGTACAAGGGTGTGCACAGCAACTGGCAGCGCCTGGATACGCTAATCGACTACGCGCGCTGGCTGGCCCAGCAGCTCGGTTCAGAATCGATCGCCGGCCGCCTGCTTGACTGCTGGCCATCGTACACCCGCGATCACAACAGTATCCGTGGCGAACTGCATCAAGCAGCGCACGCGGGTTGGGAACTGGCCGCACTGCTGCCCAACCTGATTGGCCCGAGCACACCGATGCCATCTATGATTCGAACCGCGGAAAAGTTTCAGGACAAGATCACCCTGTGGTCGAAGTATCTGCATCGTCACTCGCCGGATCAGACGCTGACGCCGAATCGCTTGCTGGCACTGGCAGACATCACCCCCGAGGATATCGCCGATTGTCGCCTGCCATCGCGCGAGCACGATCAACGCATCATCGCGCACATCGCATCGAACGGTGTGGACTTCTCGACGCTCGACATCACCGCCAACTGGCTGCTCGACACCATGGATCATCTGGATATCGATCTGGCCACGGTGCGCCGCCATCTCGATGCCGAGTCGCGTCTGGATACCACCAGCGCCGTACAGATCGCGCTGTAGCCAGACAAGCTGCCGGCCGCGCGGTGATTTCCGCGTGGTCGCACACAAACGGCACCGTCTGCGCCCTCGCGGCGGCCAAATTGTCTACAATTTGCCCTGAGTGCGTACGCTCGACGGCAACGTGAAAGGCAATTAGATGGCAGCAGACATCCAGGACCCGGACGACTGGGACCACGAGAAGCGCGAGTGGCTCGATTCGATCGACTCGATCTACGAACGCCACGGGCCGTCGGCGGTGCGCGAGATGCTGCGCCAGTTGCACGATCACGTGCTCGGCCGCGACATTCGCCTCAATGAGGCCACCCTCAACACGCCCTATCGCAACACCATTCCACCCGGCCGCCAGCCCGCCTACCCCGGCGATCTGGAACTCGAAGAACGAATAGAAAAATTGCTGCGCTGGAATGCGGCGGCGATGGTCGTACGCGCCGCTGACAGCGGCAGCGGCGTAGGCGGCCACATCGCCACCTACAGCTCGGCCGCGACCATGATCGAGACCGGCTTTCACCATATCTTTCGCGCGCGCTCGAACGACTACGGCGGCGATCTGGTGATCGTGCAGCCACACGCCGCACCGGGCGTCTACTCACGCGCGTTTCTGGAAGGCCGACTGAGCGCCACTCAGCTCGACAACTTTCGCCGCCAGCTCGCCCCCGGTGGCGGCTTGCCTTCATACCCGCACCCGCGCGCGATGCAGGATTTCTGGCAGATACCGTGCGCCTCAATGGGCCTGTCGACACCATCGGCGATCTATCAGGCGCGGTTTATTAAATACCTGGAAAACCGTGGCCTGAAAGCGCGCAACGGGGGCAAGGTCTGGTGTTTTATCGGCGATGGCGAATCCGACGAGCCCGAAGTACTCGGCACCATTAATATCGCCGCACGCGAAAAACTCGACAACCTGGTACTGGTAGTCAACTGCAATCTGCAGCGACTAGACGGCCCGGTGCGCGGCAACGGTAAAATCATTCAGGAACTGGAGCGCAGCTTTCGCGGCGCCGACTGGAACGTGATCAAAGTGGTCTGGGGCAGCGGTTGGGATGGCCTGCTGGCGCGTGATGACAAGGGGCTTTTGCAAAAGCGAATGGAGGACGCGGTCGACGGCGACTACCAGTATTTGTCGGTCTCCAGTGGCGAGACACAGCGCGAAATCTGGGTGGAGAATAACGCCGAACTGCAAGCGCTGATGAACACCCTGACTGATCAGGAAGTGGCCAACATCAAACGCGGCGGACAGGATCCGAAAAAAGTCTATGCCGCCTACAGCCGCGCGCTGGAATCCAAACGCCCAACGGTTATTCTGGTTAAATCGGTCAAGGGCTATGGCCTTGGCAGTGGCCAGGGGCAAAACACCGCACACCAGAAAAAGCAGCTCAGTGTCGAAGAGCGCCGGCAATTGGCGGCCGATTGTGAGATCCCGTTGCCGCAAGAGGCGATCGATCGCGCCGACTACTATCTGCCACCAGCGGACAGCCCGGAGATCAGCTACTTGCGCGAACACCGCGCAAGCCTCGGTGGCAGCCTGCCGCGCCGCGAGGTCACTTGCGCACCACTGCCAAAGCTCGAGCGCGACATCTTCGCAGAACAACTGTCCGGTACAGGCGAGCGCGCGACCAGCACCACCGCCTCGATGGTCAGAATGCTGCAAAAGCTGCTGCGCCACGAGGATATCGGCAAGTACATTGTGCCGATTGTGCCGGACGAGGCGCGCACCTTTGGGCTTGAAAGTTTATTCAGAACCGCCGGTATCTACTCGCCGCAGGGTCAGGCCTATACCCCGGTCGATGGCAACAGTTTATTGCCCTACCGCGAAGAGACCGACGGACAGGTGCTGCAGGAAGGCATTTGTGAAACGGGTGCGATGGCCTCGTTTCTGGCCGCCGGCACCGCCTATGCGGTGCACGGCGTGCCGACTATTCCGTTCTATATGTTCTACTCGATCTTTGGCTTTCAGCGCGTCGGCGACATGATCTGGAGCTGCGCAGACATGATGTGTCGCGGCTTTTTACTGGGCGGCACCGCAGGTCGCACCACGCTCAATGGCGAGGGCCTGCAACACCAGGACGGCCATTCGCTGGTGGTTGCCAATACGGTGCCCAACCTTAAAAGCTACGATCCTGCGTTCGCCTACGAGCTTGCGTTAATCGTGCGCGAAGGCATTCATCGCATGTACACGTTGCAGGAAAATATCTTTTACTACATCACTGTGTACAACGAGGTCTATCCGATGCCCGCCGAGCCACCGGGCGACATCGAAGACGGCGTATTGCGCGGTATGTACTGCTACCGGCGCGCCAGCCTGTCGGCCGACGACGTGACTCCGATTCACCTGTTTGGCAGCGGCACCATCATGCAGCAGGTGATCGAAGCCGGCGAGCAACTCGAATCGATGGGTTACCCCACCCACATCTGGAGCATCACCAGTTACAACGAACTCAATCGCGACGCGCTGGCCTGCAATCGCTGGAATCGACTGCACCCGACTGAACCACAAAAGGTGCCCTACATCACCGAAATGCTGAAAGATGAAAAAGGGGTCTATGTGGCGGCCAGCGACTACATGAAGGCACTGCCAAACAGCATCTCGCGCTGGATTCCGGGGCGCTTCAGCGTACTGGGCACCGACGGCTTCGGCCTGTCCGAATCGCGCGAGGCACTGCGCCGCCACTTCGAGATCGACCCGCGACACATCACCGTGGCAGCCTTGCACTGCCTGGCGGCCGAAGGCGTTATCGGCACCGATGTGGTACAAAGAGCGATAGATAAATTTGCCATAGACCCAGACAAGACTGATCCGGTAACGTTGTAGCTCATCGACGCTGGAGCCCACCATGAGCCTCACCTCGCGCCAACTGCATCCACTTTTCGTCGCAGAGATCGATGGCGTCGATCTCTCTCAGCCGCTGTCGCCATCGCAGGCTACAGCACTGGAGGCATTGATCGATCAGCACGGCGTGGCCGTATTTCACGATCAGGTCATCACTGACGAGCAGCAAAAGGCCTTCAGCGAGTACTTTGGCCCACTGGAAGAAACCAAAGGCGGTCACGTCTCAACACCGGGCCAAAAACGCCTGGGTGCCGGCATGGCCGATGTGTCGAATCTGGATCAGAACAATCAGCCCTATGCCGCCGACGATCGCAGGCGCCTGTTCAATCTGGGCAATCGCCTCTGGCACACCGACAGTTCATTTCGCGCGATTCCGGCCAAGTATTCGATATTGTCGGCACGTAGCATCGAAACCACAGGCGGCAATACCGAGTTTGCCGACATGCGCGCCGCCTACGACGCGCTGGACGATGCCACGAAGGCCAAAATAGAGGATCTGATCTGCGAGCACTCGCTAATGAATTCGCGCGCCAAACTCGGTTTTTTTGAATTCACCGACGACGAGCGCGCGATGATGCAACCAGTGCAGCAACGCATGGTGCGCACGCACCCAACCACCGGTCGCAAATCGCTGTATCTGGCCTCGCACATCGGCAATATCACCGGCTGGATTGCCGCCGAGGCGCTGTGTTTTGTTAACGATCTGATGGAACACGCCACCCGGCCCGAGTTCGTCTACGTACACGAATGGCGCGAAAACGATGTGCTGGTATGGGATAACCGACAAATGCTGCACCGCGTGCGCGCGTTTGATGAATCTCGCAAGCGCGATATGCGACGCACCACAGTCGCAGGCGACATGCCCACCGTCGCCTGAGTTAGCTGCTGCGACGATCACTACTATTCTGCCCGTGTGAAGCAGATACCGCGCAACAACTACTGCATTGGCCTGAATACCACGATAGATTTGCGGCGCCTGTCCGCTACAGTCCGTCGTCGCGCCTGGCGGTGTTATCCTCACCACGTTGCGCCACTTCTGCAGCGGCGGCGCCGATCGCCGATTTTTGTTCCGCACTGACACCGTCTGCCTGATCCAGCCCGGGAATATTCACACGGACTTCCTTGCGCGCAAACTCGATACCGGCATCGGCGAATGCCTTTTGCACGCGGTTATATATCTCCTTGCGCAACGTGTATTGGGTACCGGGGCGAGCCATGAACTTGCCACGCACCACGATGCCAACATCATCGACGTCATAGACTCCCTGTGACTTGAACGGCTGCATCATGATCGCGGCGTACTCAGGCTGCTCCATCATTTCCTGCCCGATTTTCTTGAATATCTTTTTTATTTTGTTGGTGTCGGTGTCGAACGGCACGGTAAATTTGAGTTTGGTGATCGTCCAGTCACGACTGTTGTTAGTGATCTTGGGGATCTCTCCGTAAGGGATAGTGTGAATCGAGCCCAGGTGATGCCGGAGTTGCAGCGATCGAATCGATATCTTTTCTACCGTGCCCTGCGTCTCTTCAATGTTGACAAACTCGCCCACGCGAAACGCATCGTCAAACAAAAAGAACAAACCTGACACCACATCGCGAACAAATGTCTGTGCGCCAAATCCGATCGCGAGACCGACGATGCCCGCCCCCGCCAACAATGGTGTGGTATCAATACCAAGCTGTCCGAGCACCAGCAGCGTGGTAATGACGATCACCGCCGCCTGCAGCACACGCAAAACCAGCGGCAACACGGTGGCCAGACGCGACAATCCGGCACCACCTCCCTCGCCACCACCCGGTTCATCAGAATCCGGATCAATGCCAGCTGCGGTGTGCTCGCGCGCGAGACGCCGGTTGACGCGGGTACTGACAAACTCCCACACCAGGTAGCCAACGGCGAGCAGCAGCAAAGCCTCGACCACGCGCCCGGCCACCTGGGCACCGAGCCCGGCCGAGGCAAGATTACGCAGATCGATACCCCACAAGCCGGTGATCAGCAACACAAAGCCGGACACCAACACTACTCTGCCTATCCTCACATAGCTGCGTTTGGTCTCGCGCCAGGCGCGCTCAGCAACGACACCCTGACCACTCATCGATGGCATCAGATGATTGACGAGACCGCGAATCGCGGTGTCGAAAACCGGCGCAAAGGCAATCAGAATAACGGTCAGGTTTTGCTGCCCCTTCAGCATCTGGAATAACTTCATCGAGACGATGACCTCGATCAGCAGCCAGTTGCACACAATCAGGCCAATGGCAATGAACGGCCACCATCGCGCAAAGCGACGCTCTCCGTCACTCAGATCATCCTGCCCGCCCAGAATAATGCCGGTTATCGCCTCGCGAGCGGTCCAGAATGCCCAGACCAGATAGACGTACACGGCGAGGTTGAGCCAGAAGCCCAGCCGCAGCTGGCCCATCGGTACGCCGTTATCGGTCAGTGCCGGAATGATGAATGACAGTACCCCCATCAGCAACGCGATACCGGCGGTGTGGCGCATCATCCATCCGGCCCAGTAGTCATCCAGCGCCAACAGCCTTAGCATCGGCCGCTTAGGCGCCGCCGAAAATCGCGTGGAGGCCACGATAAGCCGTACAAAAAACACGACCTTGATAATGAATGAGATGAAAAGCCGCTGATCTCCCGGCGCCTCGATCAGGTGTCGAATCAGGATTACCGAGGTACAGACAAAAACGATCACTCCGATGACCTCGAGAAACAGCCGCATGCCAAGCACGCGCACGGTCTCGAACAGGCTTCGGCTGCGACGCTCTTCAATGTCACCACGAAAGCGCCTGGTCAGCCTGCGGGTGACGATCTCGGCAAGCAGCGCGACCAGTATGATCAACGCCAGTTGGCCAAACACCTTGCCCAGTTCTGCCGCACTGCGACCGGCGACCCAGTTATCAATCCCTTGCTGCACGCCACGCAATAACTGCGGCACGCGCTCGACAGACACCACCACATTGTTGGCTACGCCACTGACCATTCCCGTCACCAGCGTCACCAGTCCTGGTTTATCACTGTCGTCAGCCTGCACCTGCTGGCTCGCAACGTAATGCAACTGTTCCAGCAACAGCGCGCGAACCTGACTGTCATCCAGCCTCGACACCAGTTCGCTAATCGCCTCGGGCGTCAGAGGTCTGGGTAATTCCGGCACGGTGTCCTGCGCCGGTGACTCACCGGTAAGTCCAACCTGTGCAATCGTGGCGGTGTTCGCCAACAACAGACACACCATCACCACCAATGTCGTAAAGGCACGGCAGAGCGCAACGTCTCGGGAGTGGGAAAACCGCTTCATCAGGCCGCGCGTCATCAGAACCCCAACGGGAGCGTGCAATCGGGCGCACAGGGAGAAAGTTGAACATCGTCAGACCCGACTCATTCAACACAACCGCGCGGGCGTCGATTATTCTAGCCAACGATGCGGGGGGATTCCGTCTGGAAAACGTAAACACAGCGCGCAAGCCGCGTTAAGTCGACAGTGCTGCCTGGCAGGAAAAGTCAGTAGCGGAAAATGCTATGCGACCTGCAGGCTCGCCACAGCGGGAGAATGGAGCTCGATGTAACGCGTCGCCTCGCCGACAGATACCGGCTTGCTGAAATAGAAGCCTTGCAACTCATCGCAGTGGTGATCGCGCAGCCAGCTGATCTGCTGATCGGTCTCCACGCCCTCGGCGACGACGCTCAGGCCCAGCATCTTGCCCATGGTCAGTATCATTTCGAGAATCGCGGTCTGTTCCATATCGACCAGAAAGGTGCGATCGATCTTCAGGCAGTGCAACGGGTACTTTTGCAAGTAGGCGAGATTGGAGTAGCCGGTGCCAAAGTCATCGATTGCCAGACGCACGCCGAGTGCACTCAGATCGTGCAGAATCTGCAAGACATAGCCGGAGTCAGCCAGCAGTAACGACTCGGTGATTTCAAATTCAATTTTCCCCGCATCACAACCAACTTCGCGCAGGCACTCCACCACCGATTGTACAAACCCGTGCGAGTTGATCTGTACAGCGGATACATTGACCGAAATACAGATGTCGTAACCCTGTCGCGCCCACTCGCGCTGCTGAATCATCGCCTCGCGCATGACCCAGTGGCCAATACTGATAATCTTGCCGGTCTCTTCGGCAATGGAGATGAACTGCAACGGACTGATCATGCCCTTGTCCGGGTGAAACCACCGAACCAACGCCTCCATACCGGATATGCGGCCATCCTGAGCACTGATCTTTGGCTGGTAGTAGAGCTCAAATTCCTGACGACGGATGGCTTCTGTCAAGTCGCGCTCAAGCTCAAGCCGGGATTGCAGATTGTCGTTCATGCGGCTATTGAAGAAACGATAACCCGTGCGCGCCTGCTTGGCGGCATACATCGCCACATCGGCGTGCTGCATCAGTGTGGTGCCACAGTCACCGTGCGCCGGATAGAGACAGATGCCGATACTGGGCTGAATCCCCATCTGATGACCATCGACATCAAAGTTGCAGTCCAGGCTGTCGAGCACGCACTGCGCAACCAGCGCTGTGGCGGCACTACTTTCAAAACCGTTAAGCACAATAACAAACTCATCGCCACCCAGCCGGCTGACAAACCCGCGATACTCATCGGCGCAACGATTGAGCCGGCTTGCGACTGCCTGCAGCAAGCGATCACCCACTGCATGGCCGAGTGAATCATTGACTAGTTTAAAGCGATCCAGATCGAGAAACAGCACGGCAAACCGCCCGCTGTCAGAATCACACAGCTGTTGCAAGTGCTCCATCAGTGCGAGCCGATTAGGCAGACCGGTAAGGGAATCAGTGGATGCCAGCAAATAGACTTCGCGCTGCGCGTTGCGTCGATCGGTGATGTCATAGCTGCTGACCAGCAGCGAACGCTGCCCGGTGACACTGTCGGGGCTTGTACGCACATTCAACGAGTGCCAGGCGGTGCCTGTTCTGGTACAGACCTGCGCTTCCAGATCACAGCTGCCGTGCTTGTCTATCTGGCCGAGCAGGGTCAGCAGATCAGAAGGTTCAACCAGTAGCTCAGGCAGTGATTGCCCGTCGCAGCAGGCGATCGCGCGCGCCGCAGGATTCGAGTACAACAGATTAAGCTCATCATCATAGAGACTGATCATCGCCGACGTATGCAGCAGGGCCTGCGCACTGCGCAGCGTCTCAGAGCTCGCGTGCCGGACTTCCTCAATGATCTGAATCATCAGACCTGCGCGATCGCTCGACAACTCAAACGCGGACATCACCGCCTCGACCGTATGCGGTTCGTTGTCTGGGTAGAGTGTCCAGTTTTCAGAAAAAGTGTTGCCCTGGGCCACGCACTCTGCACGAATCTGACGCAGCCGCTCGCGCACAGAAACCGACATATCAGTCGCAAAGTCGCGCCGGTACAGCTCCTCCGGACTGTTGGCTCGCCAATGGGCGAGCGCGGGACTGTTGGCCCAGCGTATTCGACTGTCATCGACGTCAAATATCCACACCGGGATCTGCATGTCCTTCAATACGGCAAGTCTGGGATCCTCAAGCTCCAGCATATCCATGGGTGATCACACATCCTGATCTGGCGAACCCCCGGCTGCGAGAACCAGGGAGAGTAGGACACTCATCACAAATCTATTGCAAATGCCCGGCCAACCGGGCACTGGATCACATAACAGCCTGTCATATATGGGCGGTTGGCACGCGCCCAAATCGGCATCGCTACCGGGCTATTTCAACCACGCGCGGGCGTTCTGAAACAATCGCAACCAGGGCCCGGCCTCTGGCCAGCTATCCGGACACCACGAAAACTGCGCTGCTCGATACACGCGCTCAGGGTGCGGCATCATAATGTTGAAGCGTCCATCGTCGTTGCATACGCCGGTCAGCCCACCCGCCGATCCATTCGGGTTCAGCGGATAGCGTTCGGTTGGCGCGCCATGATTATCGACATAGCGCAGGGTGACAGGCGCCAGGTTATCGCCGACTGACTGCGCCCTGCCCTCACCGTGTGAGACCACCACGGGTATTCTCGATCCCTCCATACCCGAGAACAGAATTGACGGCGAACGCACGATTTGCACCGTCGACAATCGCGCTTCGAATTGCTCGGACTGATTGCGCTCAAAAACGGGCCAGTGTGATGCGCCGGGTATCAGGTCGCGCAACTGCGACATCATCTGGCAGCCGTTGCACACACCCATTGCGAATACTTCATCGCGCGCGAAAAATGCCGCAAACTGATCGGCGGCCGCCGCGTTATAGCGTATCGATCCGGCCCAGCCGCCGCCCGCGCCAAGCACATCGCCATAGGAGAAACCGCCACAGGCGGCCAGCCCCTGAAATTCATCCAGCGTTACACGGCCTGCGATGATGTCGCTCATGTGCACATCAATCGCATCAAATCCCGCCCGCATAAATGCCGCAGCCATTTCCATATGACCGTTGACGCCCTGCTCTCGCAAAATCGCCACGCGCGGGCGTGTGCCCTGAAGCATCGGCGTCTCATAAGGAACGAACGTCAGCACTGGCACGATCCCCGGATCATCATCGGCCGCCACCAGCGCCATTTCCTGATCGGCGGAATCGGGATTGTCGCGCAACTTCTGCATCTGATAACTGGTCTGCCACCAGCGTGCGCGAAGATCGGCGACCGAGCGCACAAGCACTGTGTCACCATTCACTGAAACATTTAAATCACGCGCGGTGGTTGCGGAGCCGATGCGCGTGAGCAGATGATCCACTTTGTGCTGCGTGAACACTTCAACTACCCGGTCAGTTGCCAAGTCGCCTACCTGAAACACCAGGCCCAGCTCCTCGCTGAACAACGCACCAGCAAGATCACTGGCAGTGTCAAGCGTAATCGCCGCACCACAGTGACCGGCAAAACACATTTCTGCCAGAGCGATCAATAATCCGCCGTCAGATCGATCGTGCAATGCAAACACCCGTTCTTCTGCCAGTAACTGTTGCATGGCAGCAAAGCCTGCCCGCATTTCGGCGGCACTATCGAGATCGGGACAACGATCGCCAATCTGCTCATAGACTTGCGCCAGTGCCGAACCCCCAAGGCGGTTGCGCCCGGCGCCGAAGTCAAGCAGGAACAAGCTGTTGTCACCCTTGTCGGTACGCAGCATTGGCGTGCGCGCGCGCCGCACATCATCGACGGGTGCAAACGCGCTGATAATCAGAGACAAGGGTGCCGTTACCGATTGACTATCTTCGTTTTGCTGCCAGACGGTTTTCATCGACAGCGAATCCTTGCCGACCGGAATCGACAGACCCAGCGCCGGACACAAATCGCGCGCCACCGCCCTCACCGTATCAAACAGGGCGGCGTCCTGCCCTGTCGCTCCGGCTGCCGACATCCAGTTGGCCGAGAGTTTAATCCGACTAATGTCACCACTGGCGGCACAGAGAATATTGGTCAGCGCCTCGCCAATCGCCATGCGCCCGGATGCCGCCGCATCGATCATTGCCAGCGGCGTGCGCTCGCCAATCGCCATCGCCTCACCACTGAAACCGGTAAAATCCGCCAGCGTCACCGCGGCGTCAGCTACCGGCATCTGGTGCGGCCCGACCATTTGATCGCGGTGCGTCAAACCACCCACCGAGCGATCGCCAATGGTGATCAGAAATTGTTTGGCCGCCACCGCCGGCAGCGCCAGCACACGATCCAGTGCCGCGTCGACATCGAACGATGGCAAACTCAAAGCAGGTAAATTCACACTGGCACGTTTTACATCGCGCTGCATTTTCGGCGGCTTGCCCAACAACAAATCGAGCGACATATCCACCGCCGGTGCGTTCAATAACGAATCATCGACGCGCAAGTGTGCCTCGGCAGTGGCCTCGCCAACGATTGCATAGGGACAGCGCTCACGCTGACACATGGCCTTGAATGCGTCGAGTCGATCGCGCGCTATCGCCAGCACGTAGCGCTCCTGCGATTCGTTGCACCAGATCTCCATCGGCGACATACCCGGCTCATCCGACAGCACACTGCGAATATCAAACTGCGCGCCGCGACCGGCATCGTTCACCAGCTCCGGCAGTGCGTTCGACAAGCCACCGGCACCGACATCGTGAATCGACAGCACCGGCGATTCATCGCCGAGTGTTGCGCACTGATCGATCACTTCCTGACAGCGACGCTGCATCTCCGGGTTGCCGCGTTGCACCGAGGCAAAGTCGAGTGATTCGTCGCTGACACCACTGGCCATCGACGAGGCCGCACCACCGCCAAGCCCGATCAGCATTGCGGGCCCGCCCAGCACGACAATCCAGCTACCGGGCTCGACCGCTTGTTTGTGAGTATTGCACGGGCGAATATTACCCAGCCCGCCGGCAATCATGATCGGCTTGTGATAGCCATACCAGCCGTCGCTTTGGGTGCCAGGCATCTCCAGCGTGCGAAAGTAACCGGCCAGATTCGGCCGACCGAATTCATTGTTGAACGCCGCCGCACCAATCGGCCCCTCCAGCATGATCTGCAAGGCAGAGGCGATATGTCCCGGCTTGCCGCCGTGTTGTTCCCAATCGTGCTGATAGTCGGGAATGCGCAGATTGGACACACTGAATCCACACAAACCGGCCTTTGGCTTAGACCCACGCCCGGTGGCCCCCTCATCGCGGATCTCACCACCCGAGCCGGTCGCCGCCCCCGGAAACGGACTGATCGCCGTCGGGTGATTGTGTGTCTCGACCTTGATCTGAATGTTCGCCGCCTCGGGCGTAACCTGATACTGCCGGGTCTGTGGGTCGATCAATAGTCGACTGGCCTTATTGCCGGCAATCACCGCGGCGTTGTCGTCGTAGGCCACCAGCGTGCCCTGCGGCTGGGCTCGATGCGTCTCGCGGATCATGCCGAAAAGCGAGCTGTCCGCATCCACGCCATCGACCGTCCAGTCGGCATTGAAGATCTTGTGCCGGCAATGCTCGGAGTTGGCCTGTGCGAACATCATCAGTTCAGCGTCGGTCGGATTGCGCCCCAGGCGTGTGAAGTTCTCAACCAGATACTCAATCTCGTCCGCCGACAACGCGAACCCGAACCGCTGATTATCAGCTTCAAGCTGCGCCACCCCACCGCCCAGCACATCGACCGTTTGCAGCGGTGCCGGCGTCTGCCGCTGGAACAGCACCCGCGCGTTATCGATCGAGTCGAGCACCGCCTCGGTCATGCGATCGTGCAACATCGCCCGAAATGCGGGGTCCGCTGCCTGGGCCTGATCGAGCCGGTCAAACTTAAGTGCCGTCGCCCGCTCCAGTCTTCGAATCTGAGACAGCCCGCAATTGTGTGCAATGTCCGTCGCCTTCGACGACCACGGCGACAGCGTGCCCGGTCGCGGCACCACGTAGAGCTCGTTGAGCCCCTCCGGATGCACCCCTTCATCGACTCCAAGCAGCGCTTGCAGCCGCTCGTGAGCCTCGGGCGACAGCGGCTGAGAATCCGCCAGATACACGACATGGGCCGCAACGACCCGGCAATCGAATCCGGCATCAGTCAAGCGGGAAGACAGTGAAGACAGACGAAACGCCGAGAGCGCACTACCGCCAGACAGCACCAGCATGGTGAAAATCCGTATTGAGGGGGATGGCCGCATACCCGACACGCAAAGCGAGCGCCGGGGCAAGACAAACTGGCCGGAGGGCTGAAAACCCGCTATTATGCCACGGATGGCAGCATCTGAAGGTTATTGATTTCCCGGCGAATGCCGCCATGTTATAGGTCAGGGCGCGGTCGTGGCGCCTGCTGATTCACTGTTTTACCGCTGTACCACTGGGGGCGCACTGGCTTCGACGTGGGTGGCAAAACCTGAGGAGCATGCCGAGGAGCAGAAAACCTCGTAAATCCAGCTGCAAACCATATAGTTGCCAACGACGACAACTTCGCACTGGCTGCCTAATTAGACTTTAAACTCTAGTTAAGTAGTTCTACCCTGGAGTCCGTTTTGCCTGTGACTCGGCCCAGGGGCATCTGCCGCAGGATCGTGAGGGAGGGGCGCCTTGACCCAAACCACTAAATATTCAAAGGATCGCCAACTCAGTCCCCGTTCACCGGGACGAAGCGGCTAAATTAAAGGTGAAACTAAGCATGTAGGGCCAAGGGCGGAGTGCTTGCGGACGGGGGTTCGATTCCCCCCGCCTCCACCAAATCTGAAAAGCAATCAAACCACCGAAAGGTGGTTTTTTTGTTTGTGGCCCACCCCACCGAACCCAACAGGAAACCCGACGCGTAAGCGAGGCAAGTGAGGCTTACCTTACTCACGCCCCGAATTACAGACCACCTTGCCCTTTACACTTCAGGTAACCCGACGCGTAAGCGAGGCACGCAAAGCTTTTACCGTGCTCCGGCAGCAAGCGCGCGCAGCGTTCGAACGTGCAGCGGCGACTGCGCCAACGAGATGTACGACCCACCTTGATCACACAGCAGGTTGCCTATTACAGCTCCAATCTGCCACGCGCAACCTACGGAAATCGCAGAGAGTAGAACGACATCATCGCCCCTTCTCCTGATCGACCTAAACAATAGCGACCAACGCGA
>CAZNIS010000097.1:12858-25798 GCA_964573105.1 uncultured Granulosicoccaceae bacterium | reverse complement strand
AGGTACACGAGAACACTCGTGGCTCACACGCCGGTATCCCGCATTGCGCTCCCCAGCAATCCCATCTAATCGACGCTTCGGATCACTCATGCTATCTCGCAACGACGTCACTGCCATGTTTCTCATGGCGGCGGGAATCGCATCTCTGGTAGCGATGGACGCAGCGGTCAAGGAACTGGTGACGGAGCAAGTCCACGCGGTGCAGATACTCGCGCTGCGCAGTGTGATCATCACGCTGGCAATTTACTGCGTGTTTCGGGCGCGCGGACAGGCAGAGCAGCTGCGACCCGGCCGATGGAAGTGGCAGGTTGTGCGCGCCGTCATCGGATTTATCGCACCCTGTACCTTTTTTATGTCGCTGGTATTTCTGCCACAGGCAGACGCCACGGTGATGTTTTTTTCCGCCCCGCTGATTATCACTGTGTGCTCCGTGTGGCTGCTCGGTGAGCGATTTGGCACGCATCGATGGGTGGCTGTTGCCATCGGGTTCATCGGTGTCTTCATCGCCATCAATCCACAGGGTGGTCACGATTGGCGAGGCTATACGCTCGCCGGCATCGGTAGCGTCGCCTATGCGGCCTTCTTTCTTGCCGGGCGGTATCTGTCGAAAACCGAGAGCACGCCGTCACTGGTGATGTCATACAATGTGGGCGTTGGCATTATCGGGCTGGCGCTTCTGCCCTGGTTTTGGGTGCCGATGGACGGGCAACAATGGGCTGTACTACTGCTGGTGGCCATCTTTGCTGTAACCGGGCACTTCTGTATTACCGCAGCGTTCGCCCGCGCAGAGGCGTCGCTGCTATCACCGATCGACTACACCACGCTGTTCTGGGCCATATTCTATGACTGGATGCTGTGGCAGCATGCACCCAATGAGCGGACCCTGCTGGGTGGTACTATCGTCATAATTGCCGGCCTATACTTCATCCATCGTGAACGCAAGAGCGAAAAAACCACTCCGGCTCAAGCATGAAGGCGAGCCACCGAACCGCTCGCCTCAAACCATAAACACTGGAGGATTCAGATGACCATTCTGGTCAGCCCGGCAGACATAGCAGACAGACCTGCGTGGGAAACCCTGTATAAGGGCTACGCCACCTTTTACAAAATGCCGATGAACCAACAGACACTGGATACAGTGTGGGCCTGGATCCACGATGACGCCAATCCATTCTGGTGTCGGCTGGCCCGACAGGCCGACGGCAGCCCGATCGGGCTGATGCACTTTCGCGAGATGCCATCGCCGCTGCGCGGTTGTCTGATGGGTTTTCTCGACGATCTTTTCGTCGACCTGGCAGCGCGTGGCCACGGCGCAGTCAATGCGCTGTTCGATGATCTGGCCGACCACGCTCGCGCACGCGGCTGGCCGTCGGTGCGCTGGATCACCGCCGATGATAACTATCGTGCCAGAGCGGTCTACGATCGATTGTCAAAAAAGACGCAATGGAATACCTACCAGCTTGATATTGAGGCCTGAGCGATGATGAAACGAACCGGCACACCGTGGATGCCTGCAGCCGACTATGGCCGCAGCCTGAGCGGTATCGGCCACAATATGCTGGTTAGCGATATCGCTGCGATGACCGCCTTTCTACAGCGCGTAATGCAAGCGAGCATCGTCTACGAAGACGCAGATTTTGCAGTGGCAAACGTCAGCAGCGGCAGCCTCATCCTGCACGCTGATCACACCTACAACGACCACCCGTTTGTCGCTTCAGTAGCCGATGCAGACGCGCGCGGTGCGGGACTTGAAATCAGGCTGTACGACGTCGATCCAGATGCGGCTGAGGCAGCGGCGCAGGCAAACGACTACGACGTTCTGGACGGCAGCACCAACAAACCCCACGGACTGCGCGAAGCCTATGTACTCGGGCCGGACGGCTACTGCTTCGTGCCCAGTCGCCCGCTCTCAAGTGCTGAGGCCTGAATCGACTGGCTCCCTGCCTTTTCGCAACTGGCTGACACCACAGCATGACGCCAGCTAAAAAAGTTCTCGTCGTCGGCGCGTCCGGGCTGGTTGGCTCAGCCGTGCAGATGCACTGGGTGTGGCGGCAGGACCACCCGTGTCACGCTCACTACACGAATACTACACACCCCACTCGGCACTATGGGACGATATCCGCAAACGCCACCAGCTCCAGTCCGGTGATCTCGCAAGCTTTGTGGGTCAATCGCTCCAGTATTGCGACCATATGCTTCGCGTCGGTGAACCCAATCCGGGTGCTGCGACCATCGTGTCTACGGTCAAACTGCATACCGCAGGCTTTACCGAAGTGATGGATACCGAGGCCATGATGGTGAAGTGGATTACGTCGCTGCGCTCGCGACAATTACTGCCGTGATCGGCCCAGCGCAAATTCAAGCGCAGGTTAGCAAGATTTGTGAAATCCGCCTGTGACACGATGATTGCCGAACCAAACGGAGCAACATCGTGCCATTGAGCTACGAGCAACGAGTCCTTCGCGTTTTGCAATATATACACGACAATCCGGCTGGCGATTTGTCACTGGATGCACTGGCAGAGGTCGGCACTACTTCACGATTTCACTGGCATCGCGTGTTTGTTGCATTAACCGGTGAGACTTGTGCTCAGGCCGTGCGGCGGATCAGACTGTCACTGGCCGCAAAGTGGCTGATTAGTGGCGATGCGCCAGTCACCGATATTGCAGCGCGGGTGGGTTACCCCAACATCCAGAGCTTTACCCGCGCCTTCAATGATCGATTTGGTGTTCCTCCGGCTGCGTTCAGAAAGGCGGGCCTGCCGGGCCCGCTGCAATCGCAAAAACTACGAGGAGAATTCACCATGTTTACAGTCGAATTAGATCAGGCACCCCAGCGACAACTGGGCGCCATTCTCAATACTGGCCCCTATACCGGCATCGGTCCGTGTTTCGAAAAACTGGCCGCGCTGGCAACGTCGCAGAACCTGTGGCCGCAGGTGCGCGGCATGATTGGCGTCCACTACGATGACCCGAATGTCGTCGCCGAAACCGACTTGCGAGCCCACGCCGGCTTGTGGCTGGCAGATAACGCCGTCGTGCCCGAGTCACTGGAGACTGTGCTGCTGCCGGCAACTCCCTGCGCCATACTCCACTATAAGGGGCCATATACCGCGATCAAGGTTGCCTACGATTACTTGTATGGCGACTGGCTGCCAAAGTCGACATCAGAACCCGCGGACGCGCCACCGTATGAGATCTATCTCAACAGCCCCGCCGATACGGCGGAATCAGAACTGCTGACCGACATCGTGCTGCCGCTTGCCGGTTGAATCACACCGGCCGTGCCGCGATGGGCGGCACGGCCGGGACTGTAGGCACATCCATTGGTGGCTATCGGTGTGTGACCAAAGGAGCAACGGCAGCCTGCTATTCAGATGCCTTCTCGTCACGCGCTGCAGTGTATTGAAAAACATCTTCGACACGCACGTTAAAAACTTCAGCGATTTTGAAAGCCAGTTCCAGGGTGGGCGAATACCTGGCGTTTTCAATCGCCACAATGGTCTGACGTGTCACTCCCACGAGCGCGGCCAACTCTTTTTGGGTCATTTCACCTGCGTCGAATCGGTAGCGCCTGATCGCATTTTTGATGGGTAATTCTGTCAAGCGTTAATCCCGCGATGAATAAAGAATATTTTCGCACTCAATTCTGTCAGGTTCGCGCAGGCATAAAAAAGCACAATGATATTGAAAACCCAAAACGGCGCCCATCCCATGGCCAGTGCACCGATAGCCAGGAACAATCCGGCACAGAGCACATGCATCGAAATAAACATCGACCGGTAGTTTATTTGCCGGTCGCGTTCATCGACGATTATCTCATGGAGTTTTTTGCCTGTTCTTTTTGCATCGAGGATCATCACCCCTATCACCACCACAATATGAAATGCCCAACCCGCGAGTATCAATATGCCGATAGACTGACCAATCCGCACCAACTCATTCGGGCCCGTGAAATACCCTACGCCTAAAACCTGAAATATCCACACGGCGTATACCAGAAACACCACGACCGTAGTGAACAGAGAAACATAGGTTGCTTTGGTGAACGCTGACACGCTGATCTCCTGTATCCGTTGCCTTAGAATAAAAGTAAGATATATTTTACCTTGTGTCAAATATTTTTGACTTCACTGTGAACTGCAAACATACATAGTGCTGAGGTGCATGACCGCCCGCCCACAGGAAGGGTTATGGCATCAGTGTGGTGTGGTAAGTCGTTTGGGCCAGGTCGGTACAACCAGCAGGTCGAGGTCTTGTCTATTGCTCAGCGCTTAACATATCTATTACGATGCGAAGAGCCTCGTTGAACGGCTGCTCGGCCGCCGCGGTCAACACCAGCGACATCCCGGTTTTCACCGGGGCAGAAAAGGGTGCGACGAGATCACCGCGTTCAATCGCAGACGCTACCAGCGCCTGGTGCCCCATCAGCACGCCGGCGCTATTGATCGCCTCTTGTACCGCGATGCTATACAGGGAAAACAGCGGGCCGGGTTTGGCTTTGCCGAGCGCCGGCAGGGCGGCGTCGATCCAATGCTGCCAGTCGTGTTCCCAACTGCTGTCGTACAGCCAGGTCTCGTTGAACAGATCACCAGGTGATTTGAGCCTCGCGGCAACAACCGGACTGCATACCGGAACAATCACATCCTCGCCCAATAAGACGTCCGATCCATCACTGGTCGCTGGCGCCAGAAACACGCAGATATCAAACCATTCACGCTGCAAATTGGGCGGCGATTCCAGTGCGGTTACCGAAATCGTGTGACCCGGCAATGCTGCCCGAATGGCTGGCATCCTCGGTGACAGCCACAAGTGCCCGATACCAGGCAGGGTTGCGATATTAATGGTCGATAGATTGGCGTTTGATCGCAAGCTGCGCACAGCCGCTGACAGACTGTCGAACGCGTGCACGAACTGATCGCCAACCGCTGCACCCAGTGGCGTTAACACGACACCCTGGCTGCGTCGCTCAAACAGATCCGCACCCGCCCATTGTTCAAGAATCTTAACCTGCTGCGATATTGCGCCGGGTGTGACGAACAGTTCCTGCGCTGCGGCGGCAAATCCACCCAGACGCGCAGACGCCTCGAATGCGCGCAGTGAGTTAAGGGGCGGCCCCTTGGGGCGTGGCGGAGAGACAGGCATAGTCAGGCTTAGTTTTTCTACGCCTAACTACAGCAAAACTGCTTTGCAAACGCAATAGTCGATTGACATACTCGCCGCAAATCAGCGAGGACCGACCATGACACTGGCAGAACGACAATGGGTACCAGCCGCTAGCGAGACGCTGGTACAGCGTATCGCAGCGCGCACATCAACACAGTCGCCACAGGATATTCTCGACACCCTGAATCAACTGGTTGACGACAACCGCGAGATTCACGAACGCGAGTGTTTCAACCTGAACCCGGCCACCAACGTGATGAACCCTCGCGCCGAGGCGATGTTATCGTCGCGCATCGGTTCACGCCCGTCGCTGGGTTACCCCGGCGACAAATACGAGATGGGGCTGGAGGCGATCGAGGAAATCGAAGTGATCACCGCACAGCTGTGCGCTGAGATATTCGATGCGAAATATGCGGAAATTCGTGTACCGTCGGGCGCACTCGCAAACCTCTACGGCTTCATGGCCAATTGCCAGCCAGGCGACACGATCATCGTGCCTCCCGCCACGATCGGCGGCCACGTCACGCACGACAACGCCGGCTGTGCTGGTTTGTATGGCCTGAACATCCTGCACGCCCCGATCGATAGCGATGGCTACACACTCGACGTGTCGGCATTAAACCAGCTTGCCAGGGAACACAAACCGAAACTGATCACCGTCGGCGGCAGCCTGAATCTGTTTGAACACCCGGTTGCCGAGGTTCGCGAGATCGCTGACAGCGTCGGTGCGAAAGTACTGTTCGATGCCGCCCACCAGTGCGGCATCATCGCCGGCGGCGCCTGGAAAAACCCGCTGCATGAGGGCGCCCATCTGATGACCATGAGCACCTACAAGAGTCTGGGTGGTCCGGCGGGTGGGCTGATTGTCAGTAACGAGGCGGCGATCGTCGAGCGACTCGACGCCATCGCCTTTCCCGGTATGACAGCCAACTTCGATGCCGCCAAGTCAGCCGCACTTGCGGTGACCATGCTCGATTGGCGCACCCATGGTGCCGCCTATGCGCAACAGATGATCGATGTCGCCGCAAAATTTGCCCAGACCCTGCACGACGAAAAGATCCCGGTCTTTGCCGCCGAACGTGCATTTACCCGATCGCACCAGTTCGCCGTGATTGCGAATCGTTACGGCGGTGGCCAGACGCTATCGAAAAAACTGCGCAAGGCCGGATTTCTAGCCTGCGGCATCGGCCTGCCGGGCGATCCCGTTGAGGGCGACATGAACGGTTTGCGCATCGGCACACCGGAGCTCGTGCGCTGGGGCGTGACCGCTGACAACGTCACCGAAATCGCGCAACTGGTGGCGTCAGCGATTAACACAGACGACGCTGCTTCGATTGCCGATAAAACCCGCGCACTGCGCCGGCAATTTGATACGCTGCACTATATTTTTTAGCCAATTCGCGGGGGATTCACCATGGCAGATCAGGCAAAGTGCGCGGTCATCACAGGGGCTGCTGGCGGTATCGGTATCGAATTGGCCAAACGTCTGGCAGATAGCGGCTGGCGGCTGCATCTGTGCGATGTGGACGAGACCAAAGTAGAGGCCATGCAACGCGACTTGCCTGCCGATACCACCGTTTGCGCAAGCCTGCTCGACTCTCCGGAGGCCTGTGCGACCGCATTGCCGGCCGGTCGCATCGACGCGCTAGTTCATCTAGCCGGTATTTTCGAATTCCACCAGATGGATGGCGATGGCAGACAGGTCTACGAACGGACGATTCAGCACAATCAAACCAACGCCTATGACCTCAGCGCGGCTGTTTTATCGCGCATTTCGGATCACGGCAGAATCGTTTACGCGTCGTCACTCGCGTTTAATCGTGGCGCCTCGGACAACATCTCTTATTCGATGGCCAAGGGCGCGCTGGTGGGGCTTGCACGAGCACTGTCAAAAAAACTGGCCAGGCGCGGTGTATTGGTCAATGCAGTAGCCCCCGGTTTAATCGAAACCCCAATGCTCCGGACTGTTATGGAAGGCCGCGATGAACAGGCACTAACCGACAGTGTCCCCCTGGGCCGACTGGGCCGCGCCAGCGAGGTTGCCGCCGTCATCGCGTTCCTGCTATCCGATGATGCTTCATACATCACCGGGCAATTGATCAACATCGATGGCGGGCTTGTGAATAGTTAATCGCAAGGGTTGGGAAAGGCGATGCCTGTGACGAAGAAACATCTGCCTGTCATCGTGACCGGTGGTGCAGCTGGCATTGGCTATGCGATTGCCGAAGCATTTGCCCGCCGGGGCCACCGCGTTGCCATTGTCGATCTGAACGAAGCTGCCAGTCGGGCCGCCGCAGAAAAAATCAGCGCGCAATGTGGAATCGAGGTATTGGGTTTTACCGCTGATGTAGCTTGCCAGCAAGCCTGTGCGGCAGCCCATCGCGAGATCGTTTCGCAACTTGGATCCGCCGGTATTCTCGTTAACAACGCCGGTATGATGCCACCGCGAAAGGGCTGGGTCGAAGAATTACCGCACGATGATTTTGAACAGATGATGAATGTCCACGTCGGCGGGGCTGTCAATTGGTGTCGACTGGTTATGCCCGCCATGCGCGAGGCCGGCTTTGGCAGAATAATAAATTTGTCCTCGGTCAATGCGATCCAGCCGGTACCGCACCGCTACACCTACGTGACGGCAAAGAAAGCACTGCGTGGTCTGACCGAGGCACTGGCGCTGGACAGCGCACGCGCCGGCATCACCGTCAACGCAATTGCACCCGGCTATATTCTCACTGAAACGCTGCGCAGTCGTGCCGAATCCGGAATACTGGATCACGACGCGATCGCTGCGCGAACACCGGCTGGGCGCTGGGGCACGCCAGAGGAAATAGCCCACATGGCCGTGTTTTTGGCCGACCCAATGTCCGCCTACATTACCGGCACAACTCTGTGTGTCGACGGCGGACTGACAATTCGCGGTGATGCCGGCGAAGATCTGGATCACTCGCCATACTAAAAAAGGGCCGCTTTAAAATGGCCACATTAAAGGGGCCAGGCCGGCACTACGCAAGCCCCACCTGCACCTGCCGATCGACCTGATCATTCGGCCGCGCGTGCAGCATGGCTGTCAGCTCTGCCTGAATTGTTTGGTAGGCCGGGTCATCGAAGCGATTAACCATCTCGTGCGGGTCTTCAGCCAGATCGTACAGCTCACCAGCGCCCGAGGCGAGATCCAGCGTGAGCTTGTGGGTAGCGGTCCGCACCACACGCAGGCTAAGCGCAACCCCTGTGCGAGTGGGCAATAATTCCCACTCGGCCATGGCACAGTCCCGCACCTGCTCACCACCTTCCAGCAGGGTTTTTAGACTCGCCCCGTGCTGATCCAACTGGGCGTCACAACCGGCGTATTCAAAAAGTGTCGGGCCAATGTCAATCGTTGAGACCGGCTCTGTAACAACGGCATCGGCTGCGACACCAGGCCCGCGCACGATCAAAGGCACGCGCAGCAGTCCGTCGTAGTGCATTGGCCCCTTTAGTATCAATCCGTGGTCACCAAGCCAGTCCCCGTGATCAGACAGGTAGATGACAATCGTGTTGTCCGCCAGGCCGGTTTCTTCAAGCGTCTGTAAAATTCTACCGACGTTATGATCGATCAACGCGATCTGGCCGTACGTGTTGGCAATGATCTCGCGCAGCTGATCATCCGACTGCGGCTGGATACGGCTGTATTGTTTGCGAATCTCTGCGTGATCCTTGTGCCCGGCCGGTTCACTGGTCAGCACCGCTTCGTGCCACCACGGACGATTGTCGAAATCCCGCGTTCTGTGCTTGGGCAAATCAACATCGGCCGGGTCGTGCAATTGTGACCATGGCACCGGACAGTCAAACGGGTGATGCGGATCGGGAAACGACACCCACGAGCAAAACGGATCACTGTCGTTTCGATTCTTCAGCCACTCGATGGCACGATCGGCCGTCCAGGTACTGTTGTGCCACTCGACCGGTAATTTCGAGTGCCAGGTCTGCGCGGCTTCTTTCGTGTCGTCTGCATTTTCACGATACAGGCGGTTTTTTTCATCGCCTCGGCCATCGGCGTAGAACCAGCGCTCATAGTGCTGTCCTGCCGGTGGCTTCTCTGGCAGGAACCAGTTATGGCCCACCAGCATCATCTCAACATGCGCAAAACCCATATAGGGGCCATACCAGTCTTCGGCATAGTTCGCCGATGATTTGAGACATTCGGGTGACCCGGTCGGCTCGTAGGTGTGATAGGTCGAGAAATGTGCTTTGCCGAAAAAGCCTGTGTCATAACCGTGTTTGCCCAGTGTGCCGGCAAATCCCTTATCACCAATTTCAGGCTTTAAGTCGATGCCGTTGTCATGCACGCCGTGGGTGCGGCACAGCTGCCCGGTCAGGATGGATGCACGCGCCGGTTGGCACACCACACAGGGCGTGATGGCGGCTTCAAAGCGCGTGCCCTGCCCCGCCAGTTTGTCGAGATTGGGCGTTTTAATATTGCGCCCGGCGACCCCCAGACAGTCAGCACGCTGCTGATCGGCAGAGATGATTAGAAAGTTTGGTTTGCTCATTTAAACTTTTTGCCCAAAAACAAATGTGATGGCGCTGATTGCGCCGCAATTGAATTTTTCAAGCTTGCCGGCCGCGCGGTTCAGGATTGTGCGAATCGACGCCACGTTTCCTGCCGCTCGCATCGTTCAGACTTTTGGTGGCGGCGTGGCGGAGGGCGCGCCGAGCGTGGCAGCTACATCTCTGCCGCCATAGCCGTCGATCATGGCATCCTGATCCGCGAACGCCAGAGCGTTTATCGCCTGTGGATCGCAAATTTCCGCAAGGGCTGCGCGCATCGCCTGCAGCATGGTCGCGTGAGCCGGATCCTGCGCCAGATCGCGCGTCTCCTGCGGGTCGTTTTGTAGATCGAACAGCTCCGGCTCAAAGCCCACGTATTCGATGAGTTTCCATCGGCCACGGCGGACCATAAACGCAGCCGACACCGCACCGACCGCGTGGTATTCGCTGAACACCACGCGCTCGGCACATTCTGGATTGCTCGCGATTCGATACAGCGACTCACCCGGTCGCTGACCCGGCAGCTCGGCACCGAAGTGATCCAGAATTGTCTCAGACAGGTCCAGAAGGCTGACCGGCGTATCACAGCTGCGGGACACCTCGCCGGCGCCAGACGCAGCGGTCGTATCCAACTGTGGCGGTGGTGCGATAATCAGCGGAATCGCCGCGGACTCCTGATACATGTTCATTTTGCCCCACAACCCGCGAACGCCGAGGTTCTCACCATGATCGCTCGTATAGATCACCGTCGTATCATCTCGCAGCCCCAGATCAGTCAGCGTTGAGACCATTCGGCCGACGTTGTCATCCATCCAGCTGACGAGCCCGTAGTAGGCGGCAATCGCCGTTGCGCGTTCAGCCTCGTCCTGCCAACCCTCTTCACCCACCATCGCATTCGCTGTTTTTACAATCCACGGGTGCTGTCGATAGCCGTCCATCGGATGCAGCTTGTTTGGCGGCAATTGATCCAGTGGGTACAGATCAAAAAATCTCTGCGGCGCGACCAGCGGATGATGCGGTGCGACCAGACCAACATACAGACACCAGGGCTGTTTCGCGTCGGTCTGGTCTTCGAGCCACTGACAGGTTCTATCGGTGACCGCCTGATCGTAGTGGGTGTAGTCACTCTCACCCGGGCCGACGTAGTCGCCCATCATCCGCACCTGCTTGTAGTACACACGATCGGATTCGCGCCGGATCGACGCCCACACCATGCCGACGTTCTCGTACACGTGCATCGGTATGTGCTGCACATCGAATCCAACATCGTCTTCTACCGAGCGATAATGCAATTTGCCGATCGACTCGACACGCACCCCATGGGCCGCCAACGCATGACCCCAGCCGCGTGGCTCACCGGTGTAGGGCATTGCGTTGTCCCAGCGCCTGATGTCGTGCACATAGCGACCGGTGGCAAAAGCGGCGCGCGCCGGCACACAAATCGGGCAAGGCGTGTAGGCGTTATTAAAGCGAACACCGGAGGCTGCCAACTGATCGAGATTCGGCGTCTGCACGACCGGGTGATCAACGCCTGACATCGCATTCCACTGATGCTGGTCAGACATAATAACCAGCAGGTTTTGCGCGCGCTGACTCACGAGTGATCTACCAGCGCTTGCAGCGCGTCGGAAAAATCGGTTTTTTCTGCTGCATGGGCAAGCGCTTTAATCGCCGCAAAAAGTGCCGCTTGTTGATCGTCGTCGAGCGATGCCATTAGGTGAGCCTTGCGCGCATTGATTTCCGGAACGATACCAGCGTAAAGCTGCGCACCGCGCGCGGTGTGACGTAGCAAGTGTTGTCGCCCGTCAGTCGGGTGATCCTGCAGTTCAATCAAGCCCTGGTTGATCAGATGCTGCAGACACTTGCTGAACTGGCTTTTGTCGATCCCCGCTGCCTTGCGGACAGTGGAGCTCGTGTTGGCAACGCCCCACCCGACCAGATGCAAAATTCGCCATTGCGCGATATTGAGATCGCAATGCCGCGAGATGATGCTTTTTACCTGAACATTCAATGCACTGTTTAGCTGCGCAATCTGGAACGGTAGAGACAATTCCAGGTCAATCGCGCTTACCGCATTGTTCTTGCCCATGCCCGATCCGATGATTCAACCCTGATCAGGATGAGACAAACAGATGGAAAACTCAACAAAAATTGTTGTTTTTTCCACCAGCTACAGACAGAATGCCCAGTGAACGATTCATCCACCACCCGCTGACTACTCAAGGATCACTATGCGCAAACTACTGACAAGCCTGATCGCCGCATCGGCCATGGTGCTGACTGCCAACACCGCCAATGCCGCAGACTGGCAACCGCCCGGCCCGATCAAACTGATGGTGGCATTCGCCGCTGGCGGCGGTGCCGACACACAGGCACGCCTGATCGCAGAAGAACTCGAATCCACCACCGGCTGGAAGTTTATTCCGGAGAACGTCACCGGCAAGGGTGGCGTCAACCTGCTGCAGGCGATGAAGGGTCAGCCCAACGATGGCACGGTCATCGGCATGGCGGTCACCGAATCACTGGGCTACAACCTGGTCGCCGCCAAGGGCTCTGGTTTGCAGCAATCAGACTTCACCGCACTCACCACCACCGCCGGCACGCAGATGGGCATAGTGGCCAAGTCTGACTCGGCGTTTAAAACTTTCGACGATCTGATCACAGCGGCCAAAGATGGCCAGGTTCGCTTTGGCGTGATGAGCCCCCGCCTGGCAGACATCACCTACCTGCTGGGTGATGCACACGGCGTCGAGTTCAATCTGGTATCGCTAAAAGGTGGCAAAGCGGTGATGAACGCGCTCAACGCCGGCGATATTGATGTCGGCTGGGGTGCGGGTATTCAAACCAAGGCAGTGGTTGCCGGCGATATGATCAATCTGGTCAGCGGCATCTCCAGACCGCTAGATGTGTCACCGGATGCGCCGCTGCTGAAAGATCTCGGTGTCGATTTTGATGCCGGTGCGCGATTTATGTTTCTCGCTCCGGGCGGCATGGCAGAAGACGCGAGAACCGCTCTGGCCGATGCGCTGTCAGCCGTTGCCGCCAACCCGGAAAGCAAAGCCGGTGCGCTGATTAAACGCGCGTTCGGCGGTGCTGAAATCATCAAAGGTGACGAGCTCGACGCCTTGCTGAAAGCTGACTTTGATGGATCGAAAACACTGATGGAAGCTGCCCAGTAGTTTGATAACGCATGCTTGTCCGGATCCGGTGGCTGGTGCCACCGGATGCATCGGGCGAACACTTCAAAC
>CAZNIS010000097.1:0-12758 GCA_964573105.1 uncultured Granulosicoccaceae bacterium | reverse complement strand
ACCCAGTTGCCTTCCACACCAGCCGGTGATGCCGTGCGCTCAACCCTCGATTAGCCGCTGGCGGGCTTCGATTGTTGCGTTTATTTCCGCAAGCCCCGCCGTCCAGTCAGCATCCTTTACCGCAACGTAGTGGGCCATTGGCAACGCTGACTGCAGACAATCGATTCCAGCAAACAGTCGGGTATCGCAGATCATGGCGCAGGGTTTATCATCGATACGTCTGGCCTCTTCAAATGCGCCAAGTATTTCCTCCACACTGTTGCCGTTTATTCGCCTCGCGGCAAAGCCGAACGCTTCAAATTTCTCCGGCACGGGCTCAACACAGAGATTGCTCTGCGTTGAGCCGGTTGCACCGAGATCGTTGTTATCGATGATGTAGACAAGATTGGACAGCTTGTGGTGACCGGCGAACATTGCTGCCTCCCAGACATTGCCCTCCTGCAGCTCGCCATCTGAGAACAGGCAATAGACGCGCTTGTCTGAGCCTTTTAATCGTTCCCCATAGGCAATTCCCGCCGACTGAGACGGCCCCTGCCCCAGTGAGCCTGCCGTAATTTCGAATCCGAGCTGACCTTCGATCGGGCTTTGATCGACCACGGTACCATCGGCATTGTAAGTGCGCAGTTCTTCCATCGTATACGAGCCGTGCTCTGCGAAAGCGCCGTAACACATGATGGCGTCGTGCCCGTTAGACAGCACAAAGCGATCGTGAAACCAGTTGTTATCATCGGGACGCAGTTCATCGAAGTAAAGACAGGCGGCAAGGTCTGCAAGTGCCACACCCTGCCCGGCATAACCGCCTCGCTGCATGCATATGTCCAGCACGTTACGCCTGATTTTCGCGGCCAAAAGCTCAAGCTCCTGCACGCGCCGACGATTCGAACCGCGGCTTATCGCACTATTCACCCAGCACCCCCGCAATGCGCTGCGCCAGTTGATCGGCGTCGAGTTCAAGCTGCTCACGAATGTAACCCAGAGTCCCGCCAGGTGCCCACTGATCGGGAATGCCCAACCGAGTGATACGCGGGCCACGACCGCGATCGCCTACCACCTCGGCGACCAGACCACCGAGGCCGGTGACGATATTATGATTTTCGATCGTCACGATCTGATCGTGCGCAAAACAAAAATCCGCCAGCGCTTCTTCGTTAACCGGTTTGATCGTCGGCACATGCAGCACTGAATGATCGACGTTCTTCTGATCGAGAATCACGGATGCCTCCAGCGCCCACTGAGTCGCGTGCCCGGTGGCAATGACACCAACGCCGCTGGCCGCATGGTTTGCTGTTCGCAGTGGATAGACATTGCCGATTTCAAATTGATAGTCATCGGGATCGAGCAATCGGGGTGTCAGGCCGCGATGCCCCCGCATGTACACCAGGCCAGGTCTGTCCACTGCAACATTGAGAGCCTGTTCGAAGTCGGTCACATCCATCGGGTCGATGACGGTAGCATTGGGAATGGCTCTGATCATGCCAAGATCCTCGGCCGCCTGGTGATGAATACGGGCCGGGTTGGCAATACCCGGGGTAAACCCGACCACAACATTAGTCAGCGGACTGGTCCCCATGCAGACCAGCATTTGATCGTAGGCGCGACGAGTGGCATAGCAGGCAAACGTCGTCGCCACCGGCGTAAACCCGGCTTTAGAGACACCGGCCGCAACCGACAACAGATTTTGCTCCGCCATGCCGACTTCCAGATGCTGGTCGGGCAACTCACGTTTGACCCTGTGCAGCTGGGTATACTTGCTGAGATCGGCGCTCATCATAATCACGTCACTGCGGCGTGAGCAAAGCGAGTAACTGATGCGGTCGAACGGGGCATCGTCGCTCGTTCTGGCCTGTGGTGTAAGCAGAGTCTGCGCATACGCAGACTTGGTCGATAGATGCATCGTGTCAGGATCCACGCAGTTGTACGTCAGGCATCATCGCCTGGGTCTTGAATTTGCGGTGTTGCCGGCCGGCGTTCACTGAACCTGCATAGTGATTTTTTTGCTTAGCCGGCAAGCTGAGCATTGCAGTCTATCAGGTCTGGGATCCAACTCAAGCAATCGCCTATAGCATTGGTACCGTCGGGTACAATATACCTGTGACAGGAACGAAAATTCCACCTGACCTCATCGCTTTCCGATGCAACGGCAATATGTATAAACGAATAAATTGCCAGGCAATCATCTCAACACGCGACCTCGTCAGTGAAGAGATATCCTTGAAGCGAATCCCGAAAGGTACGCAAACTAGCTTTTGGCGTTGTTCGTAGAATTCGGGCATTGCGGGTGATCAGCGATTGCTTATTTCCACCAACCCGCGCGCCGGATCTACCGACAGTAAATCCCCTGTTTGAATCAGTGTCGTGATGTCGCCGTCGTCGAATCGATCGCACAGCGGCATATTGGCAAGCGCTGCCCCCTGAGCCAGTATTGTGTTCGCTGTATTCAACAACAGCGCTTTCGGCGCCAGCCCGCGCGAGACCATTTCGTACAACATCCATGCAGTGGCTACACCACCCTTGGCTGTATTCAGTACGATAACTTTATCGACATAGCTCCGGCCAGCCAGCGCGTGTTCCGGTCTTGAGAACACCCCTTTAATTCGATCCAGATCGTAGCGCGCGGAAAAATTATCCTGTGCCACCAGTGCCTCGCCCTGCACTTTCGACCCTATACCCACGTGGCATTTCAGCATCGTCGCCATTAGACAATCTCCCCGGCCACAGCTGAATCAATGCACGCAGCCATGGACGCGAGCGCCGGCTTGTAGCCATAGCCACCGAGTATGTTGACGATCTTTGTCGAGTTGCTCAACAACCGCGTCCAGTTGTTGGCCTCGCCAATCTCGCGCGCATACTGTTGATAGAAACAGGTTCCCTGCAACACGCGCGCGCCGAAGTTTTCGATGTCCGCAATGAAGCCGGCCTGCTGCGCATCCACATAGACACTGGCGGGCGTGCAAACGAGCATGTCCGTCTCGGGATGCAGTTTTCTGCCGCGACAAAGCTCTGCGACACTCTGCATTTCAACCAGTGACAACTGAGGGGCTGCGAACACGACGACATCGACCTTTTCACCGGTTGCGCCGAAGGTCCCGCGCAGTTCGTCGATGTCGCTTTGGGTTATTTTTTCAACCGACAGGTGCTCGGCACCCACATCGGCCAGACTGTCGCACTCAGGCGTGACACCCACAAGATGAAAAAGGGGCGTCGAACCATAGCTTGCCATCGCAGCGCCCATATGTTTGGCCGCGTCGGAGCTTGGCACCTGCTCGATACCCTCCACTACTGGCACCTCCCAATAGGAGCCTGCACGGCGACCAATGACCGCCCCCAGCACACCCCATTCCGTCAACTCGCGAGGTTGTGATTCAACGACAAACCGACGCGTGGCGACCCGGTTTTCATCCAGATGCAGTCCATAGCGAGGGGTGTAGCCGGTGAGTCCAGCGGCAAGCGCCGAGGGTCCGCCTTCAAAGTTTGAGCGCGCACCGCAAAAGCTGTTGGAGTAAATCACCACACCGGTATCACCGTAGGCGACGTGATCGCCACGCACCGGTGGCATCACGGTCTGGTAGTTGATGCAGGTGTTCGTCATGACGATGCCCATCGCGCGACAGGCGCTGATAAATCGGCGTTCAAGCTCGGCCATCTCCTCAGTCTGGCCTAGCGGGTCATAATAGTTGAGGTCAACGCCACGCGGGTCCGTGATCATGGGAATAGCAACGCGGCGCTGCTCGTAGGGCAACGCAGCAAATCCTTCAACAAGTTCTACACCGGCTACACCGACAGATTCAGGATCCGCCATCATGTGCGCCTGACTGACTTCAACCATATCTGCCGCATCGAACATGCGACCGATCTGCATCTGATGTTCCACCGCCCAACGACGCGCAGGCCCGAGCTCTCCAGCTAGCATCGCTTTGGCGTGTGCGGTTAGTTTCATGGCGGCAGGCCCAGGTTGTGACGAGTCAATTTTACATTAATCGCAATGACAGAACGCTTTCACGCCCGCCTTGGTATTAAGCTACCGATGCGTGAGCACGGTACTGTCGCAAGCTATGCGTCCGATGCCGGTTCGTCCAGAGCCTCATCTGTCTCGATGACGCAAACATCATCACCAACGGCAAGCTCCGCTTCTTCCTCCACCAGTATTTGCAACATTTTGCCGGATACCGGTGCCGTGACTTCCTGTGCGACCTTTTCAGTCTCTATTTCATACAGCACATCATCCTTGGCAAACTCATCGCCAGGCTTCACGCTCCAGGCTAAGAGCGTCGCCTCTTCCATGGTCATGCCGACGCGATTGAGTTTGAGTGTTACCTTCATGATGGGCCTCAGGCGCGTGCCAGTTGCGTCGCAGTCGCGACAATTTTTTCTGCATTGGGAAGCAGATACTTTTCGCTCGCAGGGGCATAGGGTAGCGAGCAGTCGGGGGTTGTCACGCGCTTTACCGGAACGCGCAGATCAGAAAAGGCCCGATCTGCAATGACCGCTGCTATGTGGCTTGCAGCGCTGCAACGATCCCGCGATTCATCGACGATCACCACCTTGCCAGAACGCGCCGCAGCCTGGCAAAGCGTGTCTTCATCCAGCGGTGCCAGTGAACGCACATCGACAACCGAGGCCTCGATACCATCTGCCGCGAGTTGGTCGGCCGCCTGCAGCGTCATTCTCATGGTCGAGCCCATGCCGATCAATGTGACATCGGAGCCCTCACGCAACACGGCAGCCGAGCCTATCGGTGTCAGGTACTCTTCATCCGGCACGTCACCCAATTCGCCACCTCTGCCACCGGGTTCGAGAAAGATGACCGGATCGTTGCATCGAATGGCTGATTTCAGCAAACCCTTGGCATCGGCGGGATTGGCTGGCGCCAGCAGATGGACACCGCCGACATTCATCACTGGCGCAAAGGGTGTGTCTGAGTGTTGTGCGGCATTGGCGCGTCCGCCACCGTAGCTTGCGATAATAGTTATCGGCAACTGGATTTGTGCACCAGACATCAATCGCGCACGCGCCATCTGGTTGGCGATACCGTCCATTCCGGTGTAAATAAAATTGGCAAACATTAAATGCAGCACGACGCGATAACCGCTGGCTGCAGCCCCGACGGTCATCCCTGTCAGTGTATTTTCGGATATCGGTGTGTTGCGAACTCGCCGTGGCCCGAAGATATCAATCAATCCGCGGGTATCGCCAAAGATGCTGGCTTCAACATCCTCGCCAAACAGGATGACCTTCTCATCGCGCTCCATCTCTTCGCGAATCGCATCGTTGATTGCCTGAATAAATCGCGTGCGTGCCATCAGCTGTAGGTCCCCGCAAACATGAAACTGGCGCCAATATCTTCTGCCGGTGCAGTACCCGATTCACCGAATTCCACCGCTTGCCTGACAATGTCTGCCGCCGTTTCATCGATCTGTGCCAGGGCACTAGCCTCGGCCAGCTTTTCATCCAGCAGCCACTGTTTCAACGTTTCTATCGGATCGCGTTCTGCGCGCCATTCCTGCACCTCTTCCTGCGTACGGTAGGGAGTTTGTACGACCAGATGCTCGCGCTCAAAGTGATTATTGATGCGATAGGTTTTCGCCTCGACAAACGCCGGCCCCTTTCCGGCACGGATATGATCAGTCGCCCAGCCGATGGCGCGCCAGACATCGCGCACATCGTTGCCGTCGCAAACCTCTACCGGTATGCCGAAGGGTTTGGCGCGATCGCTGATCGTACCGGCAGTCACAGTTTCGGCCGGCGAGAATTGACAAAAACCATTGTGTTCGCAAACGTAGAGTAGCGGCAGTTTCCAAAGCGCCGCGAAATTCAGCGATTCCTGCAGCACGCCCTGGTTCGACGCACCGTCGCCAAAAATGCAAACCGTCATGCTGCCATCGTCGTCAAGCAGATCGGCAAGTGCGGCTCCGGTTGAGATCGGCAGACCGGCGCCCACAATGCCATTGGCTCCAATGATTCCCTTGCTGAAATCCGCCACATGCATGGAACCGCCCATGCCTTTGCATATCCCCTCCTGCTTGCCGTAAATCTCGGCAAACAACAACTTGGGATCACCACCCTTAGCCAAAAAATGGCCGTGCCCGCGATGGTTGCTGGCCAGCTGGTCGCGATCAGTCAGGTGAGCACAAACACCGGCAGCCACGGCTTCCTGACCAATCGACAAATGCACTCCACCGGGCGTCTTGCCTGCAGCGAAGTCTTCGGCGAGTTGCTCCTCTGTGTAACGGATCAGGTGCATCGTGCGCAGCAGATCGAGACATTGCCCAACGTCCGGTGCCAGATTGGCTTTCGTATTATTTACCATGTTCTATTAAGCGTCTCAGCGATTTAGCAAATAGCTTGTAACACATTCGATTGCTACTGGATGGGTGACAGTTTTGTCGGTTCGAGACGATTGATCACCGCTTCCTCGCGAATCAAGAGCTCGCCGATTCGGGGTTTCAAGCTATTGACCCAGTGCTCGCTCTCGTAAATTTCCTTGTACATTCGATCCAGATCCGCCTCGTTCTCGAAGCGCCGCAACCAGATGTATTTCGTGTCGTCATCAACGCTGCGAAAGCTGGCCGTGACTACCATTCCCCTGGAGACCACATACGGAATGATCTCGCCCTCCATCAACTCAATCCACTCGGACATCTTGCCCGCACGAACTTTGTACTGACGCAACTCGTACAGTGCCATGAGTATCTCCGCCAAGAATGATGCGGGCGCTTTCGCGAGCTGGCTGAACGGACAGAACAGCCGGATTTTCTCGATCGAGCCCCATTTGAACCCGCTCTGATAGTGCAGTTACACTACAAAATGCACAAGTACCCACATTTTTGTAAGTGTAGGAGCACCGGCAACCCTGAAAAGCGGCTGGATACTCGAATCCCAATCTGTGATCGCCAAGGCCTCACGCGGTAAGCCTCGGCCGGCCCCGAAATCTGCCAATACACCGCCGCCGCGTTGCAGCGGTCCGATGGCTCTGGTGAACGACCATACAGATATAAGTGTGTGCACTGTACTTCTTGCCAATCCCTGCTTTCTTACCGCCGCAATGGCAGGTACACCGGTCAACAACGGACACTCGAAATGACTTGATCCAGGTTACCAATTGCTGCTAGTGCGGCAAGACGCTCATTGCGCGGGCAAAGGTCTTGCTGATGTCCCGCCATGTGATATTTAAATGTCAGGCCGCGCATCTGAAAACAGTGTACGAATGCCGCGGCCTGCCAGACCACAGTTCGCAGAACAGGGAAGCAAAGGAATGGCGGTTAGCGTAGTCAGAGTACTGTTGTTTTCAATTTTGATGTCACCTGTCACAACCCACGCGCAAGTGACAGTTCCCCTTCAGGTCTGGGGTATCGATACTGGCAGCATTGAGAATGCAAAGACCTGGCGATTCAGGCAGAGCAACGCCGACGACGACCTGCAGTCGGCAAACGCCGCCAACCCAGCGCTTGATGATGGACGCTGGCAAATCGTTGATCTGCGCTGGCGTGACGTGCCGGGGCCCGCAGTGGCCAATCATTTCCGCAAACAGTTTACGCTCGACGACATCGGCGTGACGCTGGCTCAGGTGCGGGGAATGGAAGTCTCCCTGCAATATGACGACACGGCGGTCATGTATCTAAATGGCGTGGAGGTGTATCGCTCGATACGCGGCAACCTCGATGCAGCCTACGCCAACTACCCGCCGGGTGCGAGCATTCCGCACAATGTCGAGGTGCCATTCGGCGGGTTCGAGAATTTCTACGTCGATATTCCGAACACAAACAACACCAACACCTGTGAAATCAGTGCTACCTGTCACTTGAGCCCGTACGGAGGCCCTAACCCACCGGCTGTCCCGGTGTCACTGCTGCGCGAGGGCGTCAACACCTGGTCTATAACCACCTGGACTCGCTCGGTCGGCGGCAGCGGTGATTCCAGCCTGAACCACACATTCACGCTGCTGATCGACGAAACAGCTGCCAGCCCGGCGCCCGTTTCAATAAACGAAGTGATGGCATCCAACGATACGACATTCGGCGTATCTTTTGATGGTGGAGAGCTTGCGTATCCGGACTGGATCGAGCTGCACAATTACTCCGATGCCCCCGTCAGCCTGAACGGCTGGAACATCGCTGACAACTCAGCCTCGTGGACATTTCCCGATGTCTCGATACCGGCGCGCGGCTACCTTGTTATTGTGGCAAACGATGAAGATCGCAAAGATACTTCCCCGCTACAAACGAACTTCAAGCTATCGACTGATGGTGACCAGCTACGTTTAACGGACGCGGATGGATTCCTGGTTGATGAGTATGCGACTATCCCGTTGCAATCTACCGATGCGGCGTACGGCCGCCCGGCAGACGATCCCGATAGCGCGCCCGATTACCTGTCGTCGCCGACGCCAGGCGAAAGCAATGCAGCGTCCACCAGTGGAGTCGCGCCGACCTTAGCGTTTTTTGTCGACCGCTTGTACAACGAGGGCGAGGCAGTATCGCTACAAGTCGATGCCTTCGATCCGGACGGCGGCCCGCTGACATACGCACTTTCCCCCGAGCCACCGGGCCTTGGCATAGACAACGATGGGCTGATCAGTGGAACTGCCACCACCCCCGGGGTTTTTGCAAGTCGGCTGTCTGTCACCGACAGTGACAGCAATACGACGGTGCAGGATGTTCTTTTTAACGTCTTTCCCCGGGTATCGAATCCACCTGCGCTGATCCTGAACGAATTCAATGCCGTCGCACCAGACAGACAACTCTCGACCAGTGGTGGCGTTGATGGCAACGGGGGCAACTGGTTCGAGTTTGTTGTGGTTGAAAACCAACTCGATCTGCGTGGTATGACGATCGAGTTTTATGACTATCAGGGATCGGATGATCAACTGCGACTGGCGAGCAGCCTGACATTCACCAGCGACAGTCGACTACAGCCACTGCCGGCAGGTGCCATTGTCACCATCAGTCAAGACAATCCGACCGACCTCTCGATCGATGCAATCACAGACTGGCACATCAATTTTCAGGTCGATGCACAAGGCAATGGTGACTTTTTCGAACCAGGCGATGGTGAATTCGACTCAACCCACAATGATCAGGCGGTCGTGATCAAGAATTCGGCAGGAGAATTCATCACACCGCTGATGGGCGAAACCGCTGCCTGGGACGATGCCAACGGTGGCGTATCCAGTCGCGAGACCATGACACTGTGCACCAACCCCGATTCGAATTTCACCCTCGATCCCATCCAACACTATCAGGACCTGGGAACCGCGAGTTCTTTTGGACTGGAAAACAGTTGTCCCGACGCGGGTGACAGCGCATTCATCCAGGATCTTTCATCCCTGCGACAGAATCTGCAAACCTTCACCGTGACAGCCGCTATCGCCAATGGCGGCGATGACGCTGAAGAGCGCGCCAGCGGTGATATGTATATCAGTAGCAGCGATATCGAACTGACCCGTGATGGTGGCACACAAATCATTGGCTTACGTTTTGTCGACATAGACGTACCCGCTGGCGCGGTGATTGAAAACGCCACAATTCAGTTTCAGGTCGACGAGGTCAACACCACAGATACACAATTGACCATAACCGCGCAGGCATCGCCGTCTGCTTCCGCGTTTGCCGATCGCGACAACAATATATCCTCGCGCAGTCGAAGCACGGCGAGCGTGGACTGGTCACCACCGCCCTGGACAGTCGTGGGCCAGCGCGGCGCCGATCAGCGCACACCGGATCTGTCATCGGTCGTGCAATCGGTGGTCGATCAGGCCGGCTGGACTACAGGCCAGTCGATAGTGTTTATCATCACCGGCAACGGCGAGCGAACGGCCGAATCTTTTGAAGGTGACCCGTCAGCCGCGGCACGCTTGCATATCGAATACACCACCGATGCAAACCTGCCGCCAATAGCGCGCATGCAGGCCAATCCTGTGACCGGCAATCTGCCGCTGCTCGTATCTTTTACCACCAATGGCAGCAGTGACGACGGAGCGATAGAACGATACGACTGGGACCTTGGCGATGGAACATTGCGCAACGACACAGCAGCCGGCATTAGCCATACCTACAACGAAGCTGGCACCTATACTGCCAGTGTGACGATTACGGATGACGGCGGCAAGCAAGGCACAGCAAGCATCACAATCAGTGTGATCGACCCATCACAGCCTGTTATTGCCCGTTCAATAATCCGCAGCGGCAACGACGATGCAGAAGAGCGTGCCAGTGGCGATATGTACCTCAATAGCAGTGATATCGAACTGACAGAAGACGGTGGCACGCAGACTAATGGCCTGCGTTTTAACGATATCTCGGTACCGAAAACTGCGATTATTGAACGCGCCTATATTCAATTTCAGGTGGATGAAGTCAATGCCGGCACTACGCAATTGAATATCAGCGCCCAGGACGCCGCATCCGCATCGTCGTTTAGCAACAACGACAATAATATTTCGTCGCGACGACTCATCAATACCTCAGTGGACTGGAATCCACCTGCCTGGACAAACATTGGCGAGCAGTCAACAGACCAACGCACGCCAGACTTGTCATCAGTGGTACAGGCGGTTGTCAATCGGCCCGACTGGAGCCAGGGCAATTCGATGGCCTTCATCATCAGCGGTAGTGGCGAAAGGACCGCAGAATCGTTTGATGGTGATCCGGCCGCCGCTGCAAGCCTCCACATTCACTACACCACCGATGGTAACTTGCCACCGGTGGCCGCAATCGGGGCAGATCCAGTCTCGGGTGATTTTCCACTCACCGTGTCGTTCAATACCGATGGCGCACGCGACGATGGCACTATCACACGCTACGACTGGCAGTTTGGAGATGGTACCAGCACGAATGACGGTGCAGCCAACGTTAGCCACACCTACACTGCAGCCGGCATCTACAACGCCACAGTTACCATTACAGACAATGGAGGAAAATCACACAGCGCGAGTATTGTGATCAACGTGACCGACCCGAACCCGCCACCGATTGTTGAAACAGCCACCTTCACGATTGCAAAAAGCAGCGACGATGCCGAAGAACGTGCCGATTCAAGCATGTATCTCAACAGTACTGATATAGAACTGACGCAAGACCGCGATCAACAATTGGCCGGCCTGCGATTCACCGACGTGAGCATCCCCCGAGGTGCCGTCATCCAGCGCGCGGTAATTCAATTCACCACCGATGAAGTCAGTACCGGTGACTCAGAACTGCAAATCGCCATTCAGACAACAGATCACGCTGAAACATTTACCCGGACAGATCGCAACATTTCATCGCGACCAGTCAGCAGCCCAATCGACTGGTTCCCAGCCAACTGGCCGAGCGTTGGAGCACGCACAAACGAACAACTGACGCCAGATCTTCGCGATCTGCTACAACAGATTATCGATCGCCCTGACTGGCAAAGCGGCAACGCCATCGCCTTCATCATATCGGGCAGCGGAGTGCGTACGGCGGAATCATACGATGGTGATCGCAACAGTGCGGCCGAACTGTTGGTGGAATATAGCAGCGATGGCAATCTGCCACCGGTGGCACGCCTGATCGCCGATCCAACCGGTGGCGACTTTCCGCTCACGGTCAACTTCGATGCAACCGCTTCGAGTGATGATGTCGCGATAAGCCGTTACGACTGGGACTTTGGCGACGGCGTATTCGTGCTCGATGGCGCAGCGCAAGTGTCGCACCAGTACATCGCCCCCGGCACCTTCACCGCAACTTTGACGGTCACCGATGACACAGGCAAATCCAGCGCGGCCGAGATTCAAATAATCGCCATCGATCCGAATGCCCCACCGCCGCGAACCACGCGCGTATATCGTGTTGAAAACGGCGACGACGATGCAGAGGAGCGGGCCGATTTCAGCATGTACCTCGACAGCTCCGATCTTGAACTCACCGAAGAGCGCGACAGACAAACGATCGGCATTCGATTCGCCGGCGTCGATATCCCACCAACTGCAATCATCCGCACCGCCCACCTGCAATTTAGCACCGACGAAACCAACTCGCGTAACACCAACTTGTCAATCGCCGCGCACATGACTGCTGATGCGCCAGCATTTCGCGACGTGCCTGGTAATATTTCCTCACGCGACACAGGAGTTGCTGTGTCGTGGTCACCACCAGCCTGGTCATTGACCGGCGAACGTAGCCAGGCACAACAAAGTCCATCACTTGCCGCCATAGTGCAGGCCGTTATCGATCAGCCAGCCTGGCAAAGTGGCAATGCCATCGCGCTTGTTATCACGGGTTCAGGCAGACGAACCGCCGAGTCATTCGAGGGTGACAGTGAAAATGCGGCAACACTGACGATTGAGTATGACGTTGCTGGCCGATAGCTATGACGGCACACCATGCCCTCGATCTCGGGATCAAAATCAAAACCTGCACGTGCACTTTGGTCCCCTCTGAATAGCGGCACGCACAGCCGCCACAAGCTTGGCAAGCCACAGTGCACCGGCCTGCAAACCCTCCCTTAGCAACTTCCAGCGGTGCCTGCAATAGCGGGTATTGCCAACCCGGCCTCAATTTGGGTAAGGTACTCTACGTTGTGACACTGCCAGCGTGGATGGTGGATTCCTGAAACGAGGACTAGATACTCTCACGCGCGTCGGCACTGTCGAATCTAATTTGTCCCCGACAGGAATTTGTACCCATGATGGCCTATCTGCTCAGGATACTTTTGATCGGTTTTTGTTCGCTACTCATAGCCTGCAGCGGCGGGGGTGGCGAAACCGACAATCAAGCGAGCGGCCCAATCGGCGACGGTGA
>CAZNIS010000096.1:0-26318 GCA_964573105.1 uncultured Granulosicoccaceae bacterium | reverse complement strand
CCGGCCAGGCTACGACCGACAACGCCCACGGGTGCGACAGGCGTGCTGTGAACAGGTACCAGTCCTGCTCAGGCCAGTAAATCGAGCCCCGCATTAAAGGTTTTGCTCGGTCGCATCGCGCGACTGGCCAGCGCCTGATCGGGCTGGTAATAACCACCGATGTCGACGCTGCCGCCCTGGCAATCAATCAGCTCGGCAACAATTGTCTTTTCGTTGTCGGCCAGGTACTTCGCCACGGGTGCGAAACGCGCGGCGAGTTCGGGGTTGTCGTTCTGGCTTGCGAGCGCCTGCGCCCAGTACAGCGCCACGTAAAAATGGCTGCCTCGCGTGTCGAGCTCATTGACCTTGCGCGACGGCGACTGGCCGTTGTTCAGCAGGTTTTCGGTTGCCTTGTCGAGGGCCGAGCCGAGTACCGCTGCCTCCGGGTTGGAAGCAAAATCGGCCAGGTGTTCGAGCGACACCGCAAGTGCCAGGAACTCTCCCAGTGAATCCCAGCGCAGGTGGTTTTCGCTTTGAAACTGTTGTACGTGCTTGGGGGCTGAGCCGCCGGCACCGGTCTCAAACAAACCACCGCCGTTCATCAGCGGCACAATCGACAACATCTTCGCGCTGGTGCCAAGTTCCAGAATCGGAAACAGATCGGTGAGGTAGTCGCGCAGCACATTGCCGGTGACAGAGATGGTGTTTTCCCCGTTGCGCATGCGTTCGAGCGTGAAGCGCGTGGCTGCCGCCGGCGACATGATTTCAATCGTCAAACCATCGGTGTCGTGATCTTTCAGATAGCGCTGGACCTTGGTGATCAATTGCGCGTCGTGCGCGCGCGCCTCGTCCAGCCAGAACACCACCGGCCACTGTGTCGCACGGCCACGTGTGACGGCCAGCTTCACCCAGTCCTGAATTGGTGCATCCTTGACCTGACACATCCGCCAGATATCGTCCTTTTCGACATCGTGTTCGAAAATCACTTTGCCGGATTCATCGACGACACAGACTTTGCCGTCTGCCGGAATTTCGAAGGTCTTGTCGTGCGAGCCGTACTCTTCGGCCTTTTGTGCCATCAGTCCAACGTTCGGGCAGGTGCCCATGGTGGCTGGATCGAAGGCGCCGTGTTGCTTGTGGAAATCGATCGTCTCGGAATACACCGCCGCGTAGCTGCTGTCGGGAATGACCGCCTTTGTATCCTGCTGGCGACCATCCGGATTCCACATCTGGCCCGACGCGCGGACCATCGCCGGCATCGAGGCATCGACGATGACGTCGCTTGGCACGTGCAGGTTGGTAATGCCATTGTCAGAGTTCACCATCGCAAGCGCCGGTTGCGAGGCATAGGCCGCCTCAATGTCCGCCTCAATCGCCTGGCGATCGGCATCAGGCAGTTCGGCGATGCCATTGAGCAAATTGCCCAGGCCGTTGTTTACGTTGACGCCAACGCTTGCGAGTTTGTCGCCGTGGGCGGCAAATACATCGGCGAAATAGGCTTTGACTGCGTGCCCGAATATGATCGGATCAGAGACCTTCATCATCGTCGCTTTCAGGTGCAGCGAAAACAGCACACCCTGCGCCTTGGCATCGGCGATCTCGCGCATCAAAAAAGACTGCAGCGCGCGATGACTCATAAAAGTTGCATCGATTACTTCACCAGCCAGAACCGGCACTGAGTCTTTCAACGTGGTGGTGTTGCCATCGGCGCCGCGCAGTTCGATCCGCACCGAGCCCGCAGCCTCCACAGTGGTGGATTGTTCGTTGTTGCGAAAATCGCCGGCATCCATAGTGGCGACGTGTGTTTTGGAATCGCTTTCCCAGGCGCCCATCGTGTGCGGATTCTTGCGCGCGTAGTTCTTGACGGCAGAGGGTGCACGTCGATCAGAGTTACCCTCGCGCAGTACTGGATTGACGGCACTGCCCTTGACTCGATCATAGCGCTCGCGGGCCTGCTGCTCGGCGTCAGTCTGCGGGTTGTCCGGATAGTCGGGAACCGCATAACCTTGCTCCTGCAATTCGGCAATGGCCCCTTTTAGCTGCGGCACCGAGGCGCTGATGTTCGGCAGCTTGATGATGTTGGCGTGCGGCTGGCGCGCGAGTTCGCCCAGGTTGGCCAGATAGTCGTCAATTTGCTGATCGGGTTTGAGCTGATCGGTAAATGCCGCCAGAATTCGCCCGGCTAGCGAGATATCGGCCATCTCAATATCGATACCGGCGGCCGCAGAGTAGGCCTGAACGACGGGCAGGAAAGACAGGGTGGCAAGCGCAGGCGCTTCATCGGTCCATGTGTAGGTAATCTTCGATCGCGTCATTTTTTAAAGTCGGTTTGTTGTCGGGGCTTGTGGCCGTTGTCTGCGAAGGCGTCCGTGTCCAGCAGAGAATGATCCGATTGCGGCTGACTGGATTGTGTCAGCGTCACTCCATGCGCTGGTGAAGCACGCAAGTATATCTCAATCCGCCTGCTGACCGGCCGATCGATCTCTGAGCTTGCAAAAGTTGTTGAACCTGGAGGCGTGGATGCGTTGCTGATCGAGCTGTTCCCTGACCGCGCATCCAGGCTCTTGCAGATGCATGCAGTCGTTGAATCTGCAATCGACTGCGGCGGTTGCTATCTCCCTGAAGCCGCTTTGTATGTCCACTGCCTGCAGATGATCGAGACCGAATTGCCGCACGCCGGCTGAATCGATGATCGCACCGCCATCTCGCAAGTCATACCAGACGGCGACCGTCGTGGTGTGGCGGCCGAGGCCGGATTGCTCTGAAATCGCACCCGTGCGAATGTCCGGATCGTCCACCAGGCTGGTCAGCAGTGTCGATTTACCAACGCCCGACTGACCGACCAGAATCGACACCTGATCCTGCAGTGCGCGCCGCAATGGCGCGATGGTGTCGGGCTGCTGTGCAGAGCAATTCAGCACTGTGGTGCCGATATCGCGATAGAGTCTATTAACGGTATCGGCCATTGGCTGTGATTCATTCGTCAACAGGTCAACCTTGTTGACGACCAGCACCGCACCGACGCCAATCGCACTCGCCGCGACCAGGTACTGATCGATCAGAAGCAAATCGAAGGCCGGCAACGGCGCGCAGACAATCACCAGCTGAGTGACGTTGGCGGCCAGTGGTTTCGCCACGCCATTGCGGTCAGTTCTGGCCAGTGTCGTGTCTCGATCCAGCAGCTCATCGATTTGCACACTGGCGCCATCTCCCTTCAGCGCGACTTCATCGCCGACGACAATCAGCCCGTGCTTGCGTTTGCCCGTAACGCTGAGGCGGCTGCCATCCGCGTCTTTCAGCAGCAGTTCCGCGCCGTGGTTGGCGATGACTCTGGCCCGTCTCATTGCGTTGTTATCATTGCGCTTTTCTCACCTGGATTGGTCATGGGTGCAGTTATACAACTGGCGCGAATACACTATCATTAATGTTACGGGTGGCGAAACGGGCTGGCCCTGCGCCGTTTGCCGCGGCGCGTGTATTAATCTCAACCGGCTGATCTGCCAATGACTTCCAGCTCCAACGACAATCTGATCTGGATCGATCTCGAAATGACCGGATTGATTCCCGAGCGCGATCGAATCATCGAAATCGCCACGATCATCACCGATGCCGAGTTGAATATTCTAGCCGAAGGGCCAGTGCATGCGATTCACCAGCCCGACGCTGTGCTGGATGGCATGGACGAATGGAACACCTCTCATCACGGGTCTTCCGGATTGACCGAGCGCGTTCGCCGCAGCTCGATTTCGGTTGCCACCGCAGAGCAGGACACGCTGGATTTTCTGAAGCTTTGGGTGTCAGATGGCGCCAGCCCGATGTGCGGCAACAGTATCTGTCAGGATCGCCGGTTTCTGGCGCGCTACATGCCGCAGCTCGAGGCGTATTTCCACTATCGCAATCTCGACGTCAGCACGATCAAGGAATTGTGCAAGCGCTGGGCACCGGAAGTTGCCGCCGGGGTGAACAAGGAGTCACAGCACCTCGCACTGGCCGACATTCGCGACTCTATCAACGAGCTGATTCACTACCGGGAACACTTCATTATCCCGCGCCAGGGCTGAATCGAGTCGCGCGACAGATGCCGGGAAAGTACTTGCATGTTGACGGTTACGGCTGCCAGACTATTGAGCAGATACGGCACTGCCAGAGAAACGGGATAGCAAATCCCCGCCTGCAGTGTGATACCAGTCGATGACAAGTCAGCGTCATCAAAATATACAGGAAGGTTGAATGCGGGATGTGAACTCTTGCGCGCCGTCGATGTCTGAGAGGTTGTGGAAGAGCGACGGGTTACCGACGGGCGTTGAGATACCCCGCGGCTCGGCCGCAGCTGCCCGATTAGCATTCGCAAACACGTCGATTGCGTGGTGGGCGCTGCGGTGAGCGAGCAGCAAAACGATCTCGAACTGGTCCGTCGCGTGCAGGCCGGCGACAAGTCCGCTTTTGACCTGCTGGTTCTAAAGTACCAGCACAAGATCGCCAATCTGGTGAGTCGTTTTGTGCACGACAGCGCTGAAGTGCAGGACGTCACACAAGAGGCTTTCATCAAGGCGTATCGAGGTCTTGCGAACTTTCGCGGCGACAGCGCGTTCTACACATGGTTGTATCGAATCGCGATCAATACAGCGAAAAACTACCTGACCTCGCGGGCCAGGCGGGCTGCTGAGAGTTCGGTCAACAGCGAGGAGGCCGAGCACTACGAGTCGGCAAAATCGCTGCACGATGTGGCGGATCCTTACCGGGAAGCCGCCACGGTAGAGATCGGAGAGGTGATTCGTACCACGATCGAACGTCTGCCCTACGAATTGCAGACGGCGATAACACTGAGAGAGTTGAAAGGCATGTCGTACGAGGAGATTGCCACCGTTATGGAGTGTCCGGTGGGCACTGTGCGCTCGCGAATCTTTCGCGCCCGCGAGGCAATTGACAACGAACTTCGGCCGTTACTAGACGAGACGGGTAAATACTGAGCAACAACGAACGTGAAAAATCCTGAATACATATCGGCGATGGTAGATGAGGAGGCGGCCGACGCATCCTCTTCGATCGACGGGCTGCTCGGCGACGCCGAAGCCCGCGGTGCATGGCAGCGTTATCACCTCGTCCGAGACGTCATCCAAAACGAATACAACGCGGCGCTGCCAACCAATTTCGCCGATCTCGTGCGCGAGGAAATCGCCTTCGAGGCGCCGCACACCAACGTGGTGCCGCTGCAGGCGGCGGCGCGCCGACCCGCGCCTGCTGAAATCGAACCCGTGCGCGCCAGCGCGCGCCTCGGCGTATGGAAGCCCGTCGCCGGGCTGGCGGTGGCTGCCTCGCTGATTGGCGGGACATTCCTCTCCACACAGCTTAGCGATACCGGCGCCCCGCAGACGCAGCCAACCCCTGTGGTTGAGAATCCCGAGCCACGATCGACGCCGTCGGTAACGCTGGTGGCTGAGCTTGCGCCCGGCACACAGTGGCAGCTCGAGGGCAATCCGGGCGAAGACAACAGTCTGCGTGTCGCCAGGCTCAACTCGCTGCTGACCAATCACCTTGAGGTCGCCAGTATGGGCAAGGTCCAGGGGATGATGTTGCACTCCCGGGTAGTCGGATACGATGGAAACGCGAGTGACGGTGAATCAAACTAAGCGGCATCGCAGGTCAGTCAGCCGATTCGGCTGGCTAGCGCTGTGGCTCTGCTGCAGCCTGCCGCTCGCCGGTCAGGCCGGGCAGCTGGAGCGCGACTGGATCGAGCGCATGTCGATGGCGATGCAGGGGCTGAACTACATCGGCAGCTTTGTCTACATCCACGACTCGGACGTCGAGGCGATGAAGATCTATCATAGCCGCATTGGCACGGTCGAATACGAGCGCCTGGTGTCGCTCAATGGCGAGGCGCGCGAGATCATTCGCGACGAGGACAGCGTGACCTGTATCTGGCCAGGCTCCAAGTCGGTGATTGTCAGCAAATCGGCGCCGCGCACCCCGTTTCCCAAGTTCGAACCCGGTCAGCTCGATGAACTGCGCGAGCACTACGCCTTTGAAAAGCGCCCGGAGCGCGATCGAGTCGCCGGTCGCTACACCCGCGTCATCGACATCAAACCGCTCGATGACTACCGTTACGGTTATCGCTTCTGGGTCGATGAGGAAACCGATCTGTTGCTGCGCTCGGTGATGTCGGACGAACGCGGCAACGTCGTCGAACAGGTGCTGTTTACCGACATCAGCTACCCGGATCACGTGTCGCTCGAGATGTTTCGCTCATCGCTCTCGGGAGAGCGCCATCGCTGGGAGCTGGAATCTGTCGATGAGCCGATGCCCGAACTCGACCGCGAACTGCCCAGCGTCAAGGCAGTGGCCCTGCCAGCCGGCTTTCAGTCAGTGTCCGATGTCATGGTGCCAGTGGCTGGCAGCGACAAACCGGCGCGTCGTACCATGTACTCCGACGGCCTGGCGTCGCTGTCTGTCTACCTGAGCGGGATGGACGCTGAATCAGAAAAGTGGGCGCTGATGGGCGGCACGTCGATGGGCGGCGTTCACGCCTATGGTGTCAAGATCGGTGATCGTCACGTCACGGTGGTTGGCGAGGTGCCGATGGCCACGGTGAAGATGATCGGAGAGTCAATCAAACTGGCTGAAGCCTCGCAGTGATTCGCCGCGATGCCGCCATCGTCGCGGTAGACGCCAAACGATTGCAATTAAAGCTCGACAGCCCCTGCGGTGGCTGTCGCGCCGCTGGCTGCGGCACTCGCCAGCTGAGCGACCGCAGTGTCGTTGAGCTGCCACGTGAGCTCATTCAACCCGCATTGCCAGCAAGAATCCTGTCCGGTGCGACGCTGCAGATCGCGATCGAGCCCCGCCGGCTGGTGTCGCTGAGCCTGGCGGTTTTTCTGCTTCCTATCCTCCTTATGCTACTATCATGTGTTACCTGCGGTGCGTTTGTGTCCCACAGTAGCGGGGCGATGAGTCTGGCGGCGCTATTGGGTCTGCTGGTCGGGAGTCGACTCGCCGCGTCATCCGTCAAGCGCATCATCGCAGGCGAAGATCGTGCATTGCTCACTATCGCCGAAACCTCTGACGAGGCGCGCTAGAGCGAGCAGCTCTTCTATCACTCTAACGGGATTTCCAGACTAGCGGCCAGGCGTCGTCAACGGCTACCGCCGCGCGTCTGTCTGTTTCATCGAACGGGGATGAAAAGCGTGAACGGCATTGCTAACAAGCTGCATAAATGGGTCTTTTCGTCGATCTTGGCAATCGCACTGCTGGCGAATGTACAGGTCAGTGCGCACGATCGTCCCGATTTCACCGAACTGGTCGAGGAAAACCACCAGTCGGTGGTCAATATCAGCACGACCAACAAGACGACCCCCAATCGCCCCGGCGGTCAGGACATACCTAACCTCGAAGACAGTCCATTTGGCGAATTTTTTCGCAAGTTCCTCGAGCAACAGGGCGTACCTGGCCCGCGCGAACAGCAGTTTGATTCGGATTCACTGGGCTCGGGATTCATCATTTCCGAAGACGGCTACGTACTGACCAACAACCACGTGGTTGAAGGCGCTGACGAGATCGTCGTACGCCTGTTCGATCGCCGTCAGTTTGTCGCACGGCTGGTGGGCACCGATCCGCGCAGCGACGTCGCGGTGCTGAAGATCGATGCCAGCGACCTGCCGGCGGCCCGGATCGGCAAGTCCAGCGAGTTGCAGGTCGGTGAGTGGGTGCTGGCCATCGGCTCGCCATTCGGTTTCGATTTTTCTGTCACCGCCGGCATCGTCAGTGCCACAGGGCGCTCGCTGCCGCGCGAAAACTACGTGCCGTTTATCCAGACCGATGTAGCGATCAACCCGGGCAACTCGGGCGGGCCATTGTTTAATCTGGATGGCGAGGTGGTCGGAATCAACTCACAGATCTACAGCCGCACCGGCGGTTTCATGGGCTTGAGTTTCAGTATCCCGATCGAAATGGCGGTAGACATCGCCGATCAGCTCAAAGAGAGCGGCCGGGTATCGCGCGGCTGGCTCGGCGTGATCATTCAGGAGGTAACGCGTGAACTGGCCGAATCCTTTTCGATGAACACGGCGCACGGGGCGTTGATCTCTCGTATTTTGCCCGACAGCCCCGCTGCTGCCTCGGACCTGCAAGTGGGCGATATCATCGTGAAATTTAATGGTAGCAGAGTGGAAAAATCCAGCTCGCTGCCGCCGCTTGTCGGTCGCGTGCGGGCCGGCGGTGATGCCGAAGTCGAGGTGGTTCGAGGCGGTCAGCGCGAAACCATTATGATCACCATTGGCGAGCTGCCGTCACAGGCTGAATTGTCATCTGGTGGCGGCCAGAACGAAAAATCCACTATGAACGCGAAGCTTGGCATTCGCGTCGAGACGGTTGATGAAAAACAGCGCGATGAACTGGAGTTGACGTCGGGTGCTGTAGTGGTTGCCGAGATCACAGACGGGCCGGCGCGCAATGCCGGTGTGCGCAAGGATGATGTGATCACCATGATCGACAACAATCAGATTGAATCGATCGACGATTTCAACAAAGTGGTAAAATCCCTTGAAGCTGGTGATTCCGTCGCCATTCTGGTCCAGCGTCCGCAGGGGCCGATATTTCTCGCCATGACTGTCGAGTAGTGGCTGCTGCACAATTCGTCTTGTACAGTCGCGAAGGATGTCATCTTTGTGAAGATATGCACGCGCAGTTGAACGAGTTTTCGCAATCGTTAAACTTCTCGTTCGTTGTTATCGATATTGATGAAACATCTGAACTGCGTGAGCAGTATAATGATGCAATCCCCCTGTTGCTCGCCGGCGACAGGGAAATCTGTCGCCACTTCCTCGATCTGAAGTCCCTTCAGGCCGCAATCGGGAACTCGCATCCGGTCTGATGAAGCAGTCAAACATAAGAAACTTTTCGATTATCGCGCATATCGATCACGGCAAGTCGACGATCGCCGACCGCTTCATTCAGGTCTGTGGTGGATTGTCCGAGCGCGAGATGTCAGAGCAAGTACTCGACTCCATGGATCTGGAACGCGAGCGCGGCATCACCATAAAAGCCCAGGCGGTATCGCTCGACTATGCAGCGAGCGATGGCGAAACCTACCGGCTCAATTTTATCGACACGCCGGGGCACGTCGATTTCTCCTACGAAGTCTCTCGCTCGCTGGCCGCCTGCGAAGGCGCGCTGTTGGTCGTCGATGCATCGCAGGGTGTCGAGGCACAGAGTGTCGCCAATTGCTACACCGCGATTGAACAGGATCTCGAAGTCATCCCGGTGCTCAATAAAATCGATCTGCCGGCGGCCGATCCGGATCGCGTGTGTGATGAGATCGAAGAGATCATTGGCATCGAGGCCCACGACGCAGTGCACTGCAGTGCCAAAACCGGTGTGGGCATTACCGACGTGCTGGAGCAACTGGTGCAACGAGTGCCGCCGCCCAGTGGTGACGCCGAGGCTCGCGCACAGGCACTGATCATCGACTCGTGGTTCGACAACTTCGTCGGCGTTATCTCACTGGTCAGAATCGTCAGCGGTTCCATAAAAAAGCGCGACAAGATCGTCATCATGTCAACCGGCCGCAGCTTTCAGGTCGACTCACTCGGCGTGTTCTCGCCCAAGCGGGTTGAGATGCCGGCACTGGAAACCGGTCAGGTGGGATTTATCATCGCCGGCATCAAAGAGATCGATGCCGCGCGCGTCGGTGACACCATCACGCTCGCCAACGACCCGTGTGAACAGCCGCTGGAAGGATTCAAGGAAGTACAGCCGCGCGTCTTTGCCGGGCTGTTTCCGGTCAGCTCTGACGACTACGAACCGTTTCGCGATGCGCTGCAAAAGCTCAAGCTGAATGATTCAGCGCTCGCCTTCGAACCCGAAACCTCAGCCGCGCTCGGCTTTGGTTTTCGCTGTGGCTTTCTCGGTATGTTGCACATGGAAATTGTGCAGGAACGCCTGGAGCGCGAATACGATCTCGATCTCATCACCACCGCACCGACCGTGGTCTATGAACTGCTCGATTCGCAGGGTGAAATTTCCTACATTCACAACCCGTCGCAATTGCCGCCGGCCAACAAGCTCGAGGAGATTCGCGAGCCCATCATCGAGGCCAATATCCTACTGCCGCAGAACTACCTTGGCGATGTGATGACCTTGTGTATCGAGAAGCGCGGCGTGCAAAAAAACATGCAGTATCTGGGGCATCAGGTATCGCTCACCTATGAACTGCCACTCAGCGAAGTGGTACTCGACTTTTTTGATCGCCTCAAATCGGTCAGCCGAGGCTACGCCTCTTTCGATTATCGATTCCTGCGCTTTCAGGCCTCCGACCTCATCAAGCTCGACATCCTGATCAACGGCGAGACCGTCGACGCGCTGGCAGTGATCGTACACCGCGACAAGGCTCAGACCCGCGGTCGCGATCTGGCCTCACGCATGAAAGATCTGATTCCGCGCCAGATGTTTGATGTCGCCGTACAGGCGGCCATCGGCGCGCACATCATTGCCCGGACCAACGTCAAGGCGTTGCGCAAGAACGTGACCGCCAAGTGCTATGGCGGCGATATCACGCGCAAAAAGAAATTGCTGGAAAAGCAAAAAGCCGGCAAACGCCGAATGAAGCAAATTGGCCGCGTCGAGATACCTCAGGAAGCCTTTCTTGCGGTACTGCAGGTCGACAACAAATCCGGGGGCTAGGGGAAACCCGCAGAACACTCATGACATTCGATTTCTCACTGTGGCTGATCATACTGACCTTTGCCAGCGGGGTGATCTGGCTGCTTGGCGTGATGTTTTTCGGTCGCAACAGCAACTCGATCATCGTCGAGTACGCGCGCTCTTTCTTTCCGTTGCTGTTGCTGGTTCTGGTGTTGCGCTCGTTCGTTTTCGAGCCGTTTCGCATACCCTCCGGCTCAATGAAACCCACGCTGCTGATCGGGGATTTTATTCTCGTCAACAAGTTTGCCTACGGTATCCGTCTGCCAGTGCTGCACAAAAAGGTGGTTGAACTGGGCGAACCCGAGCGCGGCGATGTCGCGGTTTTTCGCTACCCGCAAGACCCGCGTCTGAACTACATCAAGCGTGTGATTGGCCTGCCCGGTGATCGCATTACGTATCAGGGCACGACACTGATCGTCAACGGCGAACCCGTCAGCTACGAGGATGTCGGGCCCTACAGCGATGTGACTGGCTCATCGCGTGGATTCGTCGAAAAAATTGAGGATCTGGTCGGGGTCGAGCACAGTATTTTGATAAATGAGCTCAAGACGAGGTCTGGCGCTGCCGCCAATTGGGAGGTTCCGGAAGGTCACTATTTCGTGATGGGAGACAATCGCGACAATAGCAACGATAGCCGCGTGTGGCGATTCGTGCCGGAGCAAAACCTGGTTGGCAAGGCATTCATGATCTGGATGAACTTCAACTGGGATTTGAAAAAAATGCAATGGCGCCGCATCGGCGACAGAATCAAATGATCTAGGGGCAAAGGACGATGAAGTGGGTACTCACGCTTGTACTGGGCGGTTTGGCGATCACAGTCGGTTTCAAACTGTTGCCGGTCTACATTGACAACAAGACGGTGATGACCATCGCGCAGGAACTGGTCGACGACCAGGAGCTTAAAAACCAGCCCAAGCGGCATATCCAGTCGGCGCTTGACAACATGTTCCTCACGCGCGACGTCGGCCATCTCGATCCCAAGGAAGTCGTCAACATCCATCGCGACGACAACGGCAATCTGGTCCTCGGTGTGAAGTACGAGGAGCGTCGCAAGTTGATGTACAATCTGGAAATTGTGGCAGCATTTGACGATCAGATAAGCAGGTAAACTTGCAGGCCAGACTTCGGTCCCTACAAAAAAATATTGGCTATGAATTTCAGCGTTCAGAACTGCTGAACGCTGCGTTGACGCACCGAAGTGTCGGTGCGGTCAACAACGAGCGCCTTGAGTTCCTGGGCGATGGGGCGCTCAATTTTGTCATCGCAGCGGAAATCTACCGCCGGCGCAAAAATTTCTCTGAAGGTCAGTTAAGCCGTCTGCGCGCGACACTTGTGCGTGGCGAGACGCTGACTGAAATCGCGCGCGAAATCGACCTTGGAGATTGTCTGGTACTCGGGCCGGGCGAGCGCAAGAGCGGCGGTTTCACACGCGGCTCTATCCTCGCCGACGCACTCGAAGCCATCATAGGTGCGGTCTATCTGGACGGTGGCTTCGACGCCGCCGAACACCTCGTCAAACACTTGTTTGCCGCGCGGCTGGAACACCTGCCCGCATCGGAACCCGTCAAAGATCCCAAGACCCGCCTGCAGGAGTATCTTCAGGGGCGCGGTATAGATGTGCCCGGCTATCGCTTGCTGCACACCAGTGGCCAGGCGCACGAATTGAAGTTCTCGGTCAGTTGCACCATCGATGCGCTAGCTCTGGAAGCACAGGAAACCGGCACCAGTCGTCGCCGCGCCGAACAGGCCGCCGCTGCAGCGATGCTCGAGCTGATCGAACAACAGACGCAAGTGAATCATGGTTGAGAAACGCTGTGGTTACGTCTCTCTGTGCGGACGGCCGAACGTTGGTAAATCGACCCTGCTCAACCGCATGGTTGGCCAGAAGCTCAGCATCACTGCTCACAAACCGCAAACCACGCGTCATGCCATTCTGGGCATCAAAACGACTGCTGATGCGCAGTTTGTGTTCATCGATACTCCGGGTATGCACGGCAGCGGCAAGCGCACGCTAAATCGGGTATTGAACAAAACTGCCTCTGCGGCTGCCAACACCGCCGATATCGCGGTGCTGCTGGTGCAGGCGCTGGTATGGACCGAAGACGACACGCTCGCACTCAATACCGTTGTCAGCCAGCATGGCGAATTTATTCTGGCAGTGAATAAAGTCGATACCGTCAACCCAAGGGAAAAGCTGCTTCCGTGGCTATCGCAACTCGAAGCCGTCAATCAGGCTGCGGCTGTGGTGCCGGTATCGGCAACCCGTGGCAGTAACGTCGATGCGCTGGAGCAGGAAATCAGGAGCCGCCTTCCGGTTGGCGACTTCATCTTCGACGAAGACGCATTGACCGATCGTTCGTCGCGCTTTCTGGCCGGCGAACTCGTGCGCGAACAACTGACGCGGCTGCTGGCCAAGGAGTTGCCCTATGCCGTCAGCGTCGAGATTGAAAACTTCGAGGAACACCCGAAACTGCTGCGAATTTCTGCGGTGATCTGGGTCGAGAAGCCCGGGCAAAAGGCCATCGTGATCGGCAAGGGCGGTGCCGGATTGAAACAGATTGGCTCACGCGCCCGACAGGAGATGCAAAAGCTCTTCGATCAGAACGTCCACCTCGACCTCTGGGTCAAAGTGGTCAATGGCTGGTCTGACGATGCGGCGATGATCCGCAGTCTTGGCTACGATACCGAGTGAGCGGCGGCCGCGACAACCTGGTGCCGGCTTTTCTGCTTCACAGCCGCGCCTTTCGCGACACCAGCCTGATCATTGACCTGCTGACGCCCCAATATGGCCGGATGTCGGTGATCGCCAAGGGCGTGCGGGGCGGCAAGCGTTCGCGCGCGCTGCTGCTGCAGCCGTTCAAGGCTTTGCATGTGGGTTGGGTAGGGCGCGGTGAACTGCCGCTGCTGACCACCGTCGAAGAGGCGCGCAACGATTTTCAAAGCACCCAGCTGCAGGGTCAGGCGCTGGCCTGCGGCTATTACCTGAACGAGCTGGCCTGGCGCCTGTTGCCGGTTAACGAGCCGGCGCCCGAATTGTTCGCACGTTACCTGCCCAGCCTGCTGGCATTGAATAGCGACACCCGCGACATCGCCCTGCGCGAGTACGAGATCACGCTGCTGCGCCAGATTGGCTATGCGCCGGAACTGCAGCACGATATCGATACCGGGGCCGCGATCGTTGCCGGGCAGCGCTATCACTACCGAATTCCCGACGGGCCGGTCGCCACCGACGACACGCTGGTGCCGACCCTCAGCGGTGCGGCACTGCAGGCGATGGTCGATCTCGATTTTTCCGATGATAATTGTCTGCGGGAAGTGCGAGATTTAATGCGCCGGCTGATTCACTATCACCTGGAGGGGCGAGAGCTCGAATCGCGCAAAATGTTCCGCATGTTCGGCGAATTAGGGCAGGCCGGCAATGGATAGCTTCTTCCAGCAGGTTAAGCGCGCACTGTTGTGCAGCAATCCGGCTGCTAAGACGCAATTGGTGCGGCATCTGGCCAGTGAACCGATGCCAGACAGGCCGCCGCCCGCCACCATCGAAAAGATCATCGAAGCCGGCCGCCCGGCACTGCCGATGCTGGTGCACCCGGCCGAGGTCGTGCGGCGGCGGCTGGGCAGTCAGGCCGGGCGGGTGGCGCTGATACACGCGATCGCCCACATCGAATTCAACGCAATCAATCTGGCGCTCGACGCGGCTTATCGATTCAGATCAATGCCAGCGCAGTATTACGCAGACTGGCAGCGCGTGGCAGCGGATGAATCACGCCACTTCGATATGCTCTCGCAGCGCCTGACAGAACTTGGCAGCTTTTACGGTGCGTTGCCTGCGCACGGCGGTCTGTGGGCGATGGCGGTTGAGACCGACTACGACCCGATGGCCAGAATGGCACTGGTGCCGCGCGTGCTGGAGGCGCGCGGGCTGGATGTCACGCCTGGCATGATCGACAAACTCGGTAAGGTTGGCGATGCAGACACGGTGGCGATACTGCGCCAGATTCTGCACGAAGAGATCGAGCATGTGTTGATCGGCAATCGCTGGTTCACGCATATCTGCGACCAGCGCGGACTCGACGCACGCGAGACCTTCAGCCAACTGCTGCGCAAACACGGGCGCATCGCGTTGCGTGGGCCATTTAACCGGCAAGCGAGACTGGCGGCCGGATTCAGCGCTGCCGAATTGCGCGAGCTAGATCTGCTGGAACAGGAATTTGCCAGCGAATCTGAGCTGGCAGGTCAGGCGTCGTAGGCCTCGAAGGACGTACCGTTCCAGTACACCAGCCGGCACTCGGCGGCATCGCTAACCGCCACGACCGCGCCTTTGCTGCTCCAGTCGCCCAGCACCAGACGAACGGCATCGTTGTCGAGTGTGTGGCTTGCCGGGCGATGCGTGTGGCCGTGCAGCAATATCCGGCATCCGGCCTGCGTTACTGCACTGGCTACCGCATCGGGGCTGACATCGGATATCGATCGATTGTTGGCATCGCGGCCGCGTGCGGCACTCGTATCACGCATCGCTTTAGCCGTTGCCAGTCGCTCTGAAAGCGTGCGCGATAAAAATTCCTGTTGCCAGTGACGATTGCGCACCATGCGACGATACATCTGATACTCACTGTCGTCGGTGCAAAGGGTGTCGCCGTGCAACGCCAGCATTTGACCTTCACCCAGCGGCAGTGCAACGCTGTCATCAGCTATCAGGTTGGCGCCGCAGCCATGCACATAGGCTTCACCCATTAGAAAGTCGCGGTTGCCATGCATCATGTGAATGGTGACGCCGTTGTCCGCGAGGTTGCGCAGCGCCTTGCGGGTTTGTCTGGCGCAGTCATCCTCGGCATCGTCACCGATCCAGTACTCAAACAGATCGCCCAGTATGAAGAGCTCATCGAACTCGCCGGGGCAATGCTCGAACAGCGCCATCGCCACCGCGGTCAGTTCCGGGCGTTCGATCTGCAGATGCAGATCGGAAATAAAAAGGCTGGGCACGGCCCGCGTTACTCAGCGCTCATGCTTTGAATGATCACCGACTCCAGCGGCACGTCACCGTGGCCGCTGCGATTGCCGGTTGGCACCATGCTGATCTCCATGATCACTTCCATACCTTCGGTAACTTTGCCAAACACACAGTAACCCCAGCCGCTCTGGTTCTTGCCGGTGTGGTTCAAAAAGGTATTGTCATTCACATTAACGAAAAACTGGCTGGTCGCCGAGTGAGGGTCACTGGTGCGGGCCATGGCAATCGTGCCGGTGTCGTTGGTCAGTCCATTGTCGGCCTCGTTGTCGATATTCGCATTGGTCGGCTTCTGCGCCATATCTTCGGTAAAGCCGCCACCCTGAACCATGAAACCTGGAATCACTCGATGGAACAGCGTGTTGTCGTAGTGACCGGCGTTGACGTACTCGAGAAAGTTTGCACAGGTCTTGGGGGCCAGTTCGGTATTGAGCTCGATCTTGAACACACCGTGATTGGTGGTAACGGTGACCATGCTAGTTCTCCTCTTTCGGCTTGCTGTTCAGCGATGCGCTCTTGATCACCACTGGTGTTTTCGGTACATCGCTACGGAACGGTCCACCAGCGCCGGTGGCGGACTTACCAATTTTGTCCACCACATCCTGACCCTCGACAACCATGCCAAATACCGCATAGCCCCAGCCGGCGGGATCTTTCGATTTGTGGTCGAGGAAGGGATTGTCCGTGGTGTTGATGAAAAACTGGGCAGTTGCTGAATGTGGATCGCGAGTGCGCGCCATGGCGATCGAGTAGCGAATGTTTTTCAGTCCGTTGTCGGCTTCATTGTCGATGGCAGCTGCTGTCTCACGGCGCTGATAGTCTTCGCCAAAACCACCACCCTGAATCATGAAACCATCGATCACGCGGTGAAACAGCGTGCCGGCGTAGAAGCCGTCTTCGACGTATTGCAGAAAATTTTCGCTTGAGACCGGCGCTTTTTCGACATTGAGTTCAACGACGATATCGCCCTCAGTCGTGGCCAGCGTCACGCGCGGTGCGGCCTCTTGTGCCTTTGCGTAAGTCGCGATCAGCATCAGCGCTGCAACAGCGCCGCTACAGAGCAGGCGGGCAGTAGTTTTCATGCGGGTAGGAGCTCCAGGGTCGTGCCAGTTTACTTGGCGAGAGTTTAATGGGTTTGGCCAGCGTTGTTGCCTGATTGTCAGGTTTGCAACGTAGTTTCATTCGACCACCGTTTGTCGCACAATTGCCGGCGCCCGAAACGCGCCGGGCCAGGATAAAGTCCCGGGCGTCTGAATTGCTTAACTATTCGTATCCGCCCGTCTCGGGCGCTTAAGCTCTTTTTCAAATCGCGCGGCGCGCAGAAAGGCCATGTCGCTGACAATACACATCCTAGACAATAGCGATTACTGTCCAGTTCCACCCGGGCGGCGTTCGCATTCGTGCTTTTCGTTTTTCGCGCACAGATGGCAGCACCAGAGAGCCGATCAATGACAGACGATCATCACTTCAACACCACCCCGGAGATTGTCGATGACATTCGCGCCGGGCGGATGGTGATCCTGATGGATGACGAGGGGCGTGAGAACGAAGGCGACTTGATTATGGCCGCCTGCCACACCCGCGCCGAAGACATCAATTTTATGGCAACGCACGGCCGCGGGCTGATTTGCCTGACGCTCAGCGAGGCCCGCTGCCGGCAGTTGCGGCTGCCACCGATGGTGGCGCACGCGGGCGATTCGCACGGCACCAACTTCACGGTGTCTATCGAGGCGGCCAGCGGTGTGACAACCGGTATCTCTGCCGCTGATCGCGCCGCCACGATACAGGCCGCCGTGGCGCCCAATGCCCGGCCCGAGGATCTGGTCCAGCCAGGGCATATCTTTCCGCTGATGGCCGCCGGCGGTGGCGTACTTGCGCGCGCCGGCCACACCGAGGCAGGCTGCGATCTCGCGCGCCTGGCGGGACTTGAGCCGGCGGCCACCATCGTCGAGATACTCAACCCCGATGGCAGCATGGCGCGTGCGCCGCAGCTACACGAATTTGCCCGCCATCATGGTCTCAAGATCGGCACCATCGAAGATCTGATTCGATGGCGCGTCCAACACGAGCAAACCGTCGAGCGCGTCGCCGAGACGCCGCTTGCAACCGAGTACGGCGATTTTCACTTGTACGCCTACCAGGACGCAGTGGACCATGGCGTGCATCTGGCTATGGTGATGGGAGAGATTGATCCACAGCAGCCGGTGGCGGTGCGGGTGCATGTGGAAAACCTGCTTTGTGATAGTCTGGGCGCAAGCCTCGGCGCTGGCTGGCCGCTGCGCGATGCACTGGCGCGCATCGGCACCAGTGGCGCCGGTGTGCTGGTGTTGTTGCGGCCGAACCAGCGCGCCCATTCACTGATCAACACCATCCGCCAGTATCAGCAATCCGCGGGTCAGCCACAGGCTGACAGTCCCGAAGACACCGGCGAGTTTCGTTCCTACGGACTCGGCGCGCAGATTCTTTCCGATCTCGGCATCAAGCGCATGCGGCTGATGAGCGCGCCACGCGTGTTTCAGGGGCTGGCCGGTTTTGATTTGCAAATTGACGAATTCATAAGCGAGTAGACAGGCTATGTCAGCCGATAAAATCACCACAATCGAGGGCGATCTCCACGCCAGCGATGCCCGCGTCACTATCCTCGTGGCGCGTTTCAACGGATTTATCGTCGACAGCCTGCTCGACGGCGCGATCGATACGCTGCGACGCAGCGGCGTGGCCGACAAGGACATCTGCATCGTGCGCGTGCCCGGTGCCTATGAGATGCCAGTGGCGGCAGCGAAAATTGCCGCCTCGGGTCAGTGCGATGCGATTATCGCACTCGGTGCGGTGATCCGCGGATCCACGCCGCACTTTGATTATGTCGCCGGAGAGTGCAGCAAAGGGTTGGGCGGTCTGGCGCAGCAACACAGTCTGCCGATCGCATTTGGCGTGCTGACCACCGACACCATCGAACAGGCGATCGAACGCGCCGGCACCAAAGCCGGCAACAAGGGCGCGGAGGCCGCGCATACGGCCATTGAGATGATCAGCCTGTTGCGCAAACTGTGACGGCATCACGGACCCGGGGCAGCGTCTCCAAGCGGCGCCGCAACGCGCGCCAAAAGGCGATGCAGGCGATGTATCAGTGGGATTTTGACAACGGCGAGCAATCAGCCTGGACGATCTTCTCCCAGTTTCGCGACTTGCAGAACATGGATTGGGTCGATGTCGACTACTTCCAGGAGCTGTTCTTCTACTCGGTAGAACACTGCGCCGACATCGATGCCAAACTGGAAGACTGTCTGGATCGGCCGATGACCCGTGTCGACCCGGTCGAGCGCGGCGTGTTGCGCGTGGCCTGCGCGGAGATGCTGTCGCGACTGGACATACCCTATCGAGTGATCGTCACCGAAGCGCTGGAAATCACAAAACTGTTCGGTTCCGATCAGGGGCATCGCTATGTCAACGGTGTGCTCGACAAACTGGCGCGCAGCGTGCGAAGCATTGAGCACCAGATGCACAGCAAAGACGCCGATTAGGTACAAACCGCCACCGGCGGCATAGACGCGCACAACTTTCGGGAGAGTGACATCAAAGGTAATCCGATCTCGGCGCGAGAGTTGTTTCGCTCGCCCGCCAGTTTTTTTGCCATGGGCTTTGGCACGGGGCTCTCGCCCTTCGCCTCGGGCACGGTCGGCACGCTGCCAGCGGTTCTGTTTGTCGCGCTGCTGGCCGGTGTCTCGCTGCCGGTCTATCTGGTGCTCACGGCGGTGGTATGCGTGGTTGGCGTGTGGATCTGCGATCGCGTCACCACGGATCTTGGCACCCACGATCACGGCGCGATTGTCTGGGACGAGATTGCCGGCTACATGGTCACCATGATCGCGGTGCCGGTCGCGCCGCTGACTCTAGCGGCGGGCTTCTTCCTGTTCCGCCTGTTCGATGTCTGGAAACCGGGGCCGATCCGCACCATGGATGTCAAGGTGCCCGGAGGGCTTGGCATTATGATCGACGACATCGCCGCCGGCGTGCTGTCGTGCATCGTGCTGCACGGGTTGGTATTCGCATTTCCGGTACTGGCGAGCTGGTCACTGGCCGGCATCTTTTAGGGGATAGCAATCCCGAAGTCGTGCAGCCAGTTGGCCACCTGAATGATCGGCAGGCCGACCAGCGCGCACGGATCGTCGCTTGTCATCGATTCCACGATCGCACTGCCGAGTGACTCAGATCTGAAGCTGCAGGCGCAGTCGTAGGGCTTGTCTGCCGCCAGATAACGCTCGATTGCCTCGTCGTCCAGGCGGCGGAACTGAACCGTCGTCGCGACTACGCAGCTGCGCTGCATTGCGTCGCTGGCGCGGGTAATGCACAAACCAGTCTGGAACACCACGCGTTGGCCGGCAATCGTCCGCAGCTGCGACACCGCATCGGCGTGATCCTGCGGTTTGCCGATGATCGCGCCGTTGAAGTCGGCCACCTGGTCAGAACCAATGACAACTGCCTGCGGGTGCAGGGTGGCGAGTGACTGCGCCTTGCCAACGGCCAGCCGTTGCACCAGATCGATTGGCTGCTCGGCGGGCAGGGGTGTCTCGTCGCAATCGGGCGCGAGTTGTTCAAACGGGTAGCCCAGGCGTCCCAGCAATTGCGCTCGGTAGCGGGAAGTGGAGGCCAGAATGAGTGTTGCACGCGCGTTGGCTGTGGCGGTCATCAGAGTTTGGATCCGGTTGTGGTGCGACGGTGACAAGGGCCGTGGACGCGCCGTATGGTATGCGATTCCGGGCCTGAAATTTTGACTTATGCACCATCTCTGGTTATGCTTTAGAGTTTTATGGAAAAGAGACTGCCGTCCAGATTCAATGCTGCGGCGCTGGGTCGAACCACCACTCTCTGCACCCTCGAACTCCCCGTATCCCACTTTGAACGCTTTGCTGCGCTGCTGTTAGATGACAGCGGCTCGGTGCGTGCGAGTGTGCAGTTCGATGTGTCGCAGGATGGTGTGCCGACTGCCAGCGGCAGCCTTGAAAGCCAGGTCAGGTTAACCTGCCAGCGGTGTCTTGCGCCAATGGAACACCAGATTACAACCGCTTTCAGTTTCGGGTTTGTCGCCTCTGAAAGCGCCGCTGACGACCTGCCGGACTATCTCGACCCGGTACTGACCGACGAGGCGGGCGAGGTGGTGGCGGTTGAAATGTTCGAAGATGAGCTCATTCTCCAGTTGCCACTAAGCACGTTGCACGCTGAGGATGAAAATTGTGTCCCGCTGGGGCGGGCAGGGGTGGCTGAGCCAGCCCCCGAACCCGGCGGAAAAACTTACCAGCCTTTCAGCGCACTGGGCGATATGCTCAAGCGCGATGATGGCTGAAACCGGAGAGCCTGATGGCCGTCCAGCAAAGAAGAAAGACCCCGTCGCGTCGCGGTATGCGCCGCTCGCACGATGCGCTGAAAGCGCCGGCACTGTCGATTGATCCGACCACCGGCGAATCGCATCTGCGTCACCACGTCACGCCAGAGGGCTACTATCGTGGTCGCAAGGTGATCGACGACGTGGTAGAAATCGAAGACGACGAAGACGACGACGAGTAACGCATCGCCGGTGGCAAACATGCCGCACATGCAACCTGACCGATGCGTCGCGCACAGCGTGAGGCGGGAGCGCTTTCTTGCCCCGTAACGTCACCATTGCGCTCGATGCCATGAGCGGCGATCTCGGTGCTGTCACCGCGGTCGACGCCGCGGTGTCGATGGTGCGTCAGTTCGACGATCTATCGATTGTGCTGGTTGGCGACAACGATGTACTCGAACCGCTGCTCAAAGGCTCTGCGCTGACCGGTCGCAAGCGGCTGTCGATTCGCCACGCCAGCGAAGTGGTGACGATGGAGGATGCGCCGGCGCAGGCACTGCGCACGAAAAAAGACTCCTCCATGCGCGTCGCGATCAATCTCGTGCGCGATGGAGATGCACAAGCTTGCGTCAGTTGCGGCAACACTGGCGCGCTGATGGCAATTGCGCGGTTTGTGCTGAAGATGCTCGACGGCATCGATCGGCCCGCGATTATCACCGCAATTCCAAACATTCACGGCCATGTGCAAATGCTTGACCTGGGCGCCAATGTCGATTGCAGCGCCGAGCATCTCTTCCAGTTTGCTGTCATGGGTTCTGCACTGGCGTCAGTCGTCGACAGTAAAGAATCACCGCGCGTCGCGTTGTTAAACATCGGCTCCGAGGATATCAAGGGCAATCAGCAGGTCAAAGAGACCAGCAAGCTGCTTGAGGAGAGCGATCTCAACTACGTCGGGTTTGTCGAAGGCAACGAAATCTACATGGGCGATGTCGACGTCGTGGTCGCCGATGGTTTTGTTGGCAATGTTGCGCTGAAGACCTCGGAAGGCGTGGCAAAACTGATTCGCGAGTACCTGGGGCAGGAATTCAAACGCTCGCTGGCAACCAAGGCGATGGGGCTGCTCGCAAGCCCGGTGTTAAAAAAACTCGGTCAGCGTATCGACCCGCGTCGCTACGATGGCGCCAGCCTGCTCGGGCTGCGTGGCATTGTGATCAAAAGCCACGGCAGTGCCGATGCAGTCGCGATGGAGAGCGCACTGAAGATTGCCCGCATCGAGGCAAAGAAAGATCTGATCTCACTGCTGACCAGCCACGCCGAGGCCCGGGTTCTGCATCACGGCGGTTCCTGACGCAAAAACCTGCCCCCGCGTGCCCTGTGGTATTCCCCGATAAAAAGCTCAATAATGCACCGGCGCATGCCTTCAGGGTAGAGGCGTCCTTCCTTTCACATAGTCGAGCCTGAACCGTGGATGTGCGCGGATTGCGAATTCTTTTGGTGGATGATCACGAGCTGGTGCGCGCCGGGATCGCAATGATGCTGAACGTGCTGGACAGCGTCGATGCCGTGTATGAAACCGCCAGCGGTGCAGAGAGCATCGATTTGGTTCGCGAGCACCAGATCGATCTGGTGTTCATGGATATCCGGTTGTCCAGCGGCATTGACGGCGTCACGGCGGCGCTTCGATTGTTGCAGGTAACCCCGGACGTGAAAATTGTCATGCTGACCGCCATGCCGGGCGACACGCTTCCGGGGCTGCTGTTGAACGCCGGCGTCAAGGGCTATCTCAGCAAGTCCGCACCGGCCGATGAAGTGGCCGAAGCCGTTGCTGTGGTGAGCCAGGGCGGCACCTATCTGTCCGAGCGCATCGCGCGACAGATTGCGTTATCAACATTTAGCCAGCGCGTCGAATCACCGTTCGATCTGTTATCGTTGCGGGAACTGCAAGTCATTCTGCTGACAGTTCAGGGCGAGAAGCCACAGAAAATTGCCGAGTTGCTGTTTCTCAGCGTGAAAACAGTCAGTACCTACAAAAAGCGGGCGTCGGAAAAACTTGCTGTCGACAATCCAATAGACCTGATCAGGCTGGCGATGGAGCACGGGCTGATCGACCGCGTTTGATCTGCGACTCAGGGGCACTTCATCAACACGCAAACTGACACGCCCGAGGTGTTTGATCCGCAGCGTTTCCTGCGCACGCTGACCACTCGACCCGGCGTGTACCAGATGCTCAATGAAGCGGGCGACACGATCTATGTGGGTAAAGCCGGCAATCTAAAAAAGCGCGTCTCCAGCTACTTTCAAAAAGATCCCGGCTCTGCCAAGACGCGCATCATGGTCTCGCATGTCGCCGGTGTGCAGGTGACGGTGACCAGCAACGAAATCGAAGCGTTGCTGCTTGAGAATAACCTCATCAAGGAAAAGCGGCCGCGCTACAACATCCTGCTCAGGGATGACAAAAGTTATCCGTATCTGTTCATCTCCACGCGCGAGAGCTACCCGCGCTTGTCGTATCGCCGCGGTGGTCGCAAGCAGCCGGGCAAGTACATCGGCCCCTATCCACACGCCGGTGCGGTCAAGAAGACGATGCGCTATGTGCAGAAGCTCTTCAAGGTTCGCCAGTGCGAGGACAGCTACTTTCGCAATCGCTCGCGGCCGTGTTTGCAGTACCAGATTAACCGCTGCACCGCGCCATGCGTTGAAATGATCAGCGAGGCAGACTACCGGCGCGACGTGGATTTAACCATCAAGGTGCTGGAGGGGCGCACCTCTGAAGTGATCGATGGGCTGGTCGCCGAGATGGAAACGGCGGCGACTGCGCTCGATTTTGAGAAAGCCGCGCGACTGCGTGATCAGGTGCGCAATCTGAAAGCCGTCAATCAGTCTCAGTATGTCGAGTTTGGCAACGGCAATGTAGACGTCGTGGCCTGTTATCAGCTTGCCGGGCAAAGCTGCGTGCAGGTGTTTTTCGTGCGCAATGGTGTGAACCTGGGCAACAAGGCCTTTTTTCCGGCCACGCCCGATGGCTCCAGCGACGAAGAGATCATCACCGCCTTCATCATCCAGTACTATCTGCAGCACGAGGTGCCGCGCCAGGTCATCACCAGCACGCAGATTGCCGAGACCACGCTGCTTGAAAAAGCCTTCGCTGCCCGCTGCGGGCACAGCGTCGATATCGTCAACAATGTGCGTGGCGACAGGCGTCGATGGCTCGACAACGCCATGGATAACGCCAAAATAGCGCTCGAGGCGCGGCTGGCGACCCGTTCGGGGATGGCAAAGCGGCTCGATGAACTGCGCCAGCTGCTCGAACTCGATGAACCACCGCAACGCATGGAGTGCTTCGATATCAGTCACACAGGCGGCGAGGCGACGATCGCCTCGTGCGTGGTTTTTGGCGTCGACGGTCCCGTCAAAGCGGAGTATCGCCGCTTCAACATTCGCGATATCACACCCGGTGATGACTACGCTGCCATGCGACAGGCGCTGGAGCGACGTTACACTCGGTTGTTGAAGGAAAACCAGCGGATACCTGAGGTATTATTCATCGACGGGGGCAAGGGCCAGGTCGGTGTCGCGCAGGAGGTTATCAACAACCTGCAACTCACCGAGATGCAGATTGTCGGCGTCGCCAAGGGGCCGGAACGCAGGCCTGGTGAAGAGACGCTGCTGTTGTGTCGCACCGGTGTTGAGCGGCAGATGTCGCACGACTCGGCGGCACTGCATCTGGTTCAGCAGATCCGCGATGAAGCGCATCGCCATGCGATTACCGGTCATCGCGCGGCCAGAGCCAAGGCGCGCAAGCGCTCGGTGCTGGAGGATATTCCAGGGCTGGGGCCGAAGCGGCGAAAGTACCTGCTGACGCACTTTGGCGGTGTTCAGGCGCTGCAACTGGCCAGCGCCGAGGATATTTCCAGGGTCCCGGGCATTAGCAGGCAGCTCGCGGGGCAGGTTTACGACTTTTTTCACGAGGCGGGCAGTTGAATATAAGCTGGAGCATGGAGTTGAACCGCATCAATATCCCCAATTTGCTCACTTTCGCCCGCATCGTACTGTTGCCGGTGATTTTGGTTATCTTTTATCTGCCGTACGATTGGGCGCGACCGCTGAGTTGTGCCATCTTTCTGATGGCGGCCATCACCGACTGGCTCGATGGCTATCTGGCGCGAAAGTGGGAGATCGAATCGGCGTTCGGCGCCTTTCTCGATCCGGTGGCCGACAAACTCATGGTGGCCACCGTGCTCATCATGCTGGTCGAAGATGCCTCGACCTGGCTGCTGACAGTGCCGGCGATCGTCATCATCGGGCGTGAAATCACCATATCCGCGTTGCGCGAATGGATGGCGAGCGTCGGATCGCGCGCGAAAGTCGCGGTATCGTACCTGGGGAAGATCAAAACCACCGCGCAGATCACGGCACTTGCAATGCTGCTGTTTCGCGATCATCTGTTCGGGCTGCCGATCTACAACATCGGTATGGCCTGTCTTTATCTTGCTGCGGTATTGACGATCTGGTCGATGGTTGACTACCTCGTCGCCGCGTTCAGTTCGGACGATCAATAGGCCGTCTGTTCTACAAACGCATGGCAATACTGAAAATAAGTCGCATTAGTGATAGTTGAGATTGCGCTGTAACAGCAATTTTGCCATTGGTGAATATAATGGGGCCACGATCAATAGCCGTGGCCACCAATCCTTGATCCCTTCAGTTCTCCTCCGACACTTCGCCCGCACATTGTGTGTGTTCGCCGTGCTGTTTAGCACGCAAGTCTCCGCCGCCCACTGGAGCGGCTATATCAACACCGAGACTTTCGTCGATCAACAGTATGGCTATATGTCGATCCGCGATGAGCAGACCTCCTATAGCGCGGTGCGCCTGGTTTGCTTTCCGCCTGTCGGGTTTCGGATCTACATTGACAACCGGCTGTTTCCAGATGCCAAAGGCAGCAAAATTACCTTCGCGGTTGATTCGCTGCCGGTACACGAAATAGCCACTAACCGGACCAGCACCGAGTTTATTGTCACCGAGGCTTACGACGACTTCTGGGATCTGGTCGCGCAGATGGTGGCTGGCGCCAAAGTGGTCGTCCAGGCAAGCGAAGGCCAGCAGTCTGCTTTCGCACTAACCGGATTCAAGGACGCCTACAGCAGTGCCTGTGCCTGGATGAGCGGCTCGGATGGCTACCTCAGTCATTTGGACGATTACCAGTAGAATACCGACTGCGGTCTGATGCCAGCAGCCCCCTCGTCAGGTTGGCGGCTCTGCCAGTCGACGCGGTAGTAACGAATTGTATCGAAGGATACAGGTGCTACTCAGGGT
>CAZNIS010000095.1:14726-26590 GCA_964573105.1 uncultured Granulosicoccaceae bacterium | reverse complement strand
TCGCGATTGCGGTCTTTAGTGCCAGTGGCATCGCCAACGAGCAACTGGAAAACTACATCGATGATATCGATCGCCTGATGTCCAGCGACCGGCTGGACGCCGCGCGTGAAAAAATTCGCGAGGCCAAGTCGCTCGACATCTACGACGAACGACTGGTCATTCTGGAGAGCCGGCTGCGCCTGCTGGAATCACTCGATGCCACACCGTCTATACCGGTTAAGGGCGCCAGTCAGGCCGCAGCCAATTATCTGGTCAACACTATCGGCCGTGCGGTTGAGTCAGGTCAGATCAGCCAGGTGAGTGAGGTCAGTGAGTTCTCAGCGCAGACCCGGGCTCTTTTGAATGCCCTCTATGAACAGTACAGCGACCTGACCGTCGAGGTATCCTATCCACTACCAAACTTGACCGGCAACGGTTTCACGTCCACATTGCAGATCATTGAGCTCAGGACCAGCGAAGGCGACATCGCCTTTCCCGCGCCGGCCTGGAGCAGCCACCAGATTCAGGTAACCAGATCAAGCGATGACAACCTCAAGGCGTATTGGTAGCCACAGCCAAACTCCCCGCCCGCAATTCCAGTGGCGATCACTGATCGCCCGTCTGACCGCGCTGATCACCGCACTCGGTGTCGGCATGATGAGTACGGCCAATGCCTGGGCGCAGCTGTCGTTCGATGTGGCGGCACCGGTGATATCCCACTCGGTGGCAGAATCCGCAGGGCTTGCCGGCAGCTCGCAAACCATCACCGCCACCGTCACCGACAACGATCAGGTTCAGAGCGTCACGCTTTTCCATCGCAGTGACAGCAACCATGTGTTCAGCCAGACCACCATGTCGGCAGGCGTGCAGAACAGCTGGCTTGCGACGATCGATACCGGCACCGGCGACAGCCGCATCGAATACTACCTGACAGCCACCGATGTGCAGGGCAACCGGGTGCAGAAAGGCACCGCAGACAATCCGCTGGTGTTGCCGCTACTGGTGCCGGAATCCACGCTCGCGACCAGTGAGCCGACACCTGGCGTGACCGTGCCGCCAACCCCAGAGATCAGGGATTCCGATCTGGCGGGCGCGGCAACCCAGCGGCCAAACTGGTTGCTGATTGGCCTGGGTGTGCTCGCGCTCGGGGTACTCGCCGGCGCCTCTGGTGGTGGCGGATCATCCTCATCCACGCCAAGCTGTTGCGCGGTCACGTTTACCGCGCCAAACGCCAGTACCAATTGATCGCAGCCATCATCGACGATTCATCATGGCACACACGCGCAACGCGATATCCGGCGGTAGCATGACCCGACTAGCTGACTTTGTTTCAAACATGAGTATGTTCAGAACCCTTCGCACCGCGGCGGTGACGGTGCTCGGTGCACTGCTGATCGCCTGCAATGGCGGCTCCACAAACAACACCGAGCTATCGGTGCCGCTGCCGCAAAAAATACGCGACGCACAACTGGTGCAGACGGCCGTTGGCGCTGAAGTCGAGATCGACGGCGAAGCCTTTCCAATGACGCGCGACGGTGATTCGTTCACCGCCACGGTGTTCGTCGATCCGGGTCTGGAATTCGACTATCGAATCGTCATTTTCGAATTGGTCAATGGTGTCAGAGTCGATCTTGCGATTCACGAAGACAGCACCACCGTCAGCGAAGACACCGCCATCCCGATTGGCAACGCATACGAGTTTCCCGACCAGGACAACGACGGGTTCACCAACCTCGACGAGCGCATCGCCCTTTCCGAATACAACAATTCGTTTTCCACGCCGGATAACATCGACGGCACACCCACCCGCGCCGGCCTTGCGCAATTCGCCCAATCCACTTACAGCGTGGCGGAGGACACTGGCACCTTATCGATACAGGTGTTGCGACTGGCCGGCAGCCAGGGGGCGGTGACCGCTCGCTATGAACTGAACTCCGAGACCGCCACCGCCGGTCAGGACTTTCGCGCCAGCAGCGGGCAACTGAGCTGGGCCGACGGTGAAACCGCGCCGCGAACTATCTTTGTCAATGTGTTCTCGGACGACGACTCCGAGGGCACCGAGACATTCACCGCATCGCTGTTCTCGGTCTCTGGCAATCTGGCTATCGGCAACGGCATCACGCGAATCAGCATCGAGGATTCCACACCGCCCGCTGAACCCGGCACCATTGCGCTGGCGCTGAGCGAGGTTAGCGTCAGTGAGGACGCCGGCAGCGTCGATCTGACCGTTGAACGCACCGGCGGCAGCGACAACGCGGTGTCGGTGCAATACAGCTTTGCCGATGTCAGCGCGACCAACAACAGCGACTACACTGGCAACAACGGCACACTAAACTGGGCAGACGGCGATAGCTCGGCGCGCACCATCAGCGTGCCGATCAGCACCGATAGCGACGACGAAGCCACCGAAACTTTTACCGTCACCCTGTCCGCGGCCACTGGCGGTGCAATACTTGGCAACGCGAGTGTTACCGTGTCTATCCAGGACAGCACGCCGACACCAGAACCCGGGCAACTGGTATTAAGCGCCAACAGCTACACGTTTTCTGAAGGCACCACCGGCACCATCACCGTGCAGCGCACCAATGGTGGCGATGGCGCGCAGACCGTCGACTATGCGTTTGTTGCCGGCACCGCCACGGCCGGTGCCGACTTCAGTGCCACTAATGGTCAGCTTAGCTGGGCCGATGGTGACGAAGGCGCGCGCCAGATCAGCATCGTCGTCAACAGCGACAATCAGGTCGAGCCAGCAGAGACTCTAACCCTGCAGTTGTCCAATCCGGTTGGTGGCGCCACCGTCCCCACCACCTCCGCCAGTATCACCCTGAACGACGATACCGCTGTGCCGGTGCCAGGCAATGTGCAGCTGACTGCCCCGTTTTTCAGCGTTACTGAAGGTGGCAGCGTCGAAGTTAGTGTCGAACGATTGAACGGTCAGGACGGTGCGATCAGTATCGACTACTTCATCACCGCAGGCTCGGCGACAGCCAATTCCGATTACTCGGACACGTCTGGCACGCTGCAATGGACTGACGGCGACACCGGCAACCGGACGCTGTCGATCAGCGCCTTGAACGACGATGTGATCGAGGCCGATGAAACCCTGACCGTTGAGCTTTCCAATCCATCGGGTGGCACCACAACACTGCGCCGCACCGCGATTGTGACGATCATCGATAACACGCCCGACCTGGTCCCCGGCACCATTTCTGTGGCGGCGCAAAGTGGCGCTATCAACGAGGGCCAGACGCGACAGATCATCGTGCAGCGCACCGGCGGTTCTGATGGTGCGGTCAGCGTCGATTTTCAGGCCGCCACCGGCACCGCGGACGCGACCGATTTTGTGGCCGCAGCGGGCCAGCTGAATTGGGCAGACGGCGACAGCAGCGATCGAACGATCGACATCACTGCCAGCAGCGATGCGCTGGTTGAAGGCAATGAGACCTTCACCCTGCAATTGTCTTCACCTGGCGGCGGCGCAAGCCTGGGTCAGGCAACCCTGACGCTTACCATCACCGACACCACCGTGGTACCTGAACCCGGGCGCATTGAGTTTCTCGCCACCGACGGGCTGGTTGACGAGGGTGACACCATTTCGCTGCTAGTCGGCCGGCGCGATGGCAGCGACGGCAGTGTGTCGGTCAACTGGTCAATCACCAACGGCACCGCAAACGGCGCCGATTTCACCGGCGGCTCGGGCACGCTGCAGTGGGCCGATGGCGATACCGGCAACCGCACCATTTCCATCGCTACCAACCAGGATGCGCTGGTCGAGGGTGATGAAAATCTGACCGTCAATCTCTCATCACCCAATGGTGGCGCGACGCTCGGTCTGGCCTCGGTGACCGTGACTATTGTCGATACCACTGTCGCGCCGACACCCGGCACGCTGGCCTTCAGCGCCGGCCAATCCGGTGTGACAGAGGGCAACGGCACCAGCATTGCGGTGAATCGAACCGGTGGCGGGGATGGCGCTGTCAGCGTCAACTATGCGATTACCGGTGGCAGTGCCAGCGCAGCTGATCACGACCTCACCAGCGGCACGCTGAGCTGGGCCGATGGAGATACCGGCAACCGCAGCATTTCACTCAATGCCGCGACAGACGCACTGACTGAAGGGCCAGAGACGCTGGTGATCACGCTGTCAGGCGCCACTGGCGGTGCGTCGATCGGCAGCGCCACTCACACCCTGACAATCAACGACGACCCGCCCGATCCGACACCCGGCAGCCTGGCTTTTGCGACCACTACCGGCAGCGTGAATGAGGGTTCATCGACGTCGATCGCGGTCAATCGAGGCGGCGGCAGCGACGGCACGGTAAGCGTTGACTTCGCTGTCACCGGCGGCACTGCCAGCGCCGGTGATCACAATGTCAGCAGCGGCACGCTGAGCTGGAACGACGGCGACACCGCCGATAAGACCATCCTCGCCGGGGCGCTGACCGATGCGCTGACCGAAGGCACCGAGACGCTGGAGATCACGCTTAGCAACCCCACCGGCGGTGCGACGCTCGGCAGCGCCACCTTCACGCTGGATATCGTCGACGACGCGCCAGATCCGGTTCCCGGCACACTGGCCTTCAGCAGCACGTCGCAAAGCGTCAGCGAAGGCAGCTCGACCACCATTGAGGTGACGCGTAGTGGTGGCACCGATGGAGCCGTATCCATCGCTTATGCGGTCAGCGGCGGCAGCGCCAGCACCGACGACCACGACATTGCCAGCAACACACTGAACTGGGCAGACGGCGATGCGTCGCCGCGCACGATTCTGGTTAATGCAGCAAGCGACGCCCTGACGGAGGGTGACGAGACAGTCGAGCTCACACTGTCCAGCCCCACCGGTGGTGCAAGCCTCGGTCAGGCGGCACTAACGCTGACCATCACCGACGTTGTAGCGGCTCAGCCGGGCACTCTTGCGGTCAGCGACACCACCGTTGAAGTCGATGAGGGCGCCAGCGCCACGATGGCGGTATCACGCACCGGCGGCAGCGATGGCGCGGTATCGGTGAGTTATTCGGTCACCGGCGGCAGCGCGACCAGCGATGTCGACTTCACACTCGCCGCCGGGCAACTCGACTGGGCCGATGGCGACACGGCCGACAAGACCATCAATTTGACCGCACTTGCCGACAGCGATGTCGAAGCGAGCCCGGAGACTGTCATTGTCACCCTCGCCTCGCCGACCGGCGGTGCGAGCCTTGGCACTGCGACCGGCACCTTCAACATCACCGACACTACCGTCGCACCGCAGCCTGGCACGCTGCAATTTGAACTGGCAGCAATCAGTATTGCTGAAGGTGACAGCATCGATATCCTGGTCGAACGCATCAACGGCAGTAGTGGCGAGGTACAGGTGAGCTACACCGTTACCGACCAGACCACCACCAGCGCCGATCACGATGCGGTATCTGGCGTGCTGACTTTTGCCGATGGTTCTGCGGCTGCGCAAACGATCGCGCTGCAGGCGCTGACAGACGCCGACACCGAAGTGGATGAAACCCTGCAAATCACCCTGTCCGCACCCACTGGCGGCGCCACACTTGGACTCGCCACCATCGACATCACGATTACCGACACGCCGCCGGCCGCTAAATTCGCAGCCCTTGATACTGACGGCCAGTGGCCGGTCTGCTTCGAGTCGAGCGAACCGACATCTGCCACTGCCTGGGCCGTGCAGCCCGACAGTTACGACGGCCGTCCTGGCGCTTGTGTCAAACACTGCAGTAACCAGGCTGTCGCAGGCGCTCTGCCCGGCTGGGGCTATGATCAGGCCGATCAGCACGCTTGCGTATTCACGCAGTCAACACCTGGCAGCCTCGCCTCTGCGCCAGTCTATGCGCCAACCCGGATCGCATTCGCCACAGACGTAAACGCGCAACAGCTGTTGCTGCGCGATGGCAGCTGGCAGTGCCGCGAACAAAATCGCGCAAGCGGCGAGGCAGAATTCGCGCACGCGAGCGATACCATTCACGAGCTGGATTTCGACCCGGACGGCACCTACCAGTACCAGCAGATCACCGGGTTCAACTCATCGAGCGCACTCGGCGTCTGGTCGATAACTGATCGCAGCCTTCGCCTGAACCACCTGGGCGGCCTGCATCGCAACCTGGAATTCGCCTCGAATACACAACTGAATTTGTACCTCAGCGATACCCATCGCTTCAGTTGCCGGCTCGACGTCAACTAGCAAGCTTCAGCTCTAATACAGCCGCCGGTGTCTGACTGGCGGCGTCGCTCTCCTGTTTTCGCTTTCGGTGCTGATCGCCAATGCTCACCTTTCTCGCTGCCGCGTTCTTTTTGATCATCACCCCCGGCCCCGGCGTGCTGACCACTGCCGGCATCGGTGCGGCCTACGGTTATCAGAGCGGTTTTCGTTTTCTGATTGGCCTGTGGGCCGGGACCAATTTCGTATCGATCGCCGTCGTCACTGGTCTGGCGGCGATTGTGCTGTCGATTGAGTGGCTGCGAAATATTTTGCTGCTGGCATCGCTGGGCTACCTGGCCTGGATGGCGATACGAATTGCGATGGCCGGATCAAAAGTGTCGTTTATCGATGCGCGCCGCGACCCAGGAATCATGGATGGCGTGGTGCTGCAGGTGATCAACCCGAAGGCCTATGCCGTCAGCACCACGCTTTTTTCCGGCTTTGCGTTCATGCCAGACAGCCTGCTTGGCGAGACCCTGATCAAGTTTGCGATCATGAACCTGCTCTGGGTGCCGGTGCACTTTATCTGGCTGGCCGCCGGCGTGAATCTCAAGCGCCTGGCACTGGCAGAGAAAACCCAGCGCATCATCAATGTACTGATGGGCGTGTCGATGATGCTCGTGGTCATACTGGCGTTGCTGGCGTTACTCACGCCGCAGTGAGTACACTTTTTCGTTACCGACAACGCGGTTCCCGCTACACTGGCGCGCCCGCAAACAACCAACCTGAGATCTGATGAAGCGCATCTGTGTTTTTTGTGGCTCCAGCAAAGGACGCCGCGCGGAATACGCCACCGCAGCCGCCGATCTGGCTCAAGCCATGGTCGAGAGAGATATCGATCTGGTCTATGGCGGCGCGTCGATCGGCATTATGGGTGCCGTCGCCGATGCCGTGCTAGACGCCGGTGGCAAGGTCTATGGTGTCATACCCGAACATCTGCAGAACTACGAGATCGCGCACAACAACCTGACACAACTGCACGTCGTTGCCGACATGCACGAGCGCAAAGCCAAAATGGCCGATCTGTCCGACGGATTCATCGCCATGCCAGGCGGTATCGGCACGCTTGAGGAGCTGATCGAAATCTGCACCTGGCAACAACTGGCCCTGCACAACAAACCCTGTGCGATGCTCAATGTCATGGGTTATTTCGACAAACTCGGCGAGTTCCTGCTGCACTGTCAGAACGAGGGATTTCTGCTTGAAGAACACCGCCTGAACCTGTTGTCAGAGGCGCAGCCCGGTATGCTGCTCGATGCGATGCAGCAGTACATTGGCAACGCCGGTGAGCAGGTACTGAAGATTCCGGATCAGTAGTCTGCAACCTGCACAATCGTCATGCCTGCAGCATCGACGCCGCGAATGACACGGCAATTGCAGGCAGATAGAGTCACTATAACCAGCACGCCGCGGCTCAAATTTAGCGCTGGTGCGTCTGCAGTCTCCGTATGCATGAATCAGCGGCAACGCAGCGCGTCAGATTGACGGGCATCCGGCTGATATAATCCAAACAGTCAAAGCATTCGCAAGGACTCCACTCGCATGCAGGATTTCTGGAGCGACAACGAACCCTTTCCCAAACCCGGAGAAGACGACTGGCGTGAGCTCGTTGCCCAGACGGTCGATCGGGCGCAGTTTGATCGCAAGCTCGTCTACACCGACCTGGACGGTATTCGCAGGCAGCCAATCTACCCGCAGGCACCGGTGGCTTTGGCGCCAGGCCAATATCCCTACACGCGCGGCAGCCGACGCAACAGCGACAATCGTCACGGCTGGCAGATAGCGCAAAGCTACGATGAGACCGATCCGGCGCGCCTGAACAGACAACTGCTGGCGGAACTGGAAGGCGGTGTCTCGTCTATCGAATTACACCTGACAGCAAGCGAGCAATCGCAGGGATTGCACTGTCGCGATCTGTCGACCCTCGACAATGCGCTGAGTGGCGTACAGCTTGAGTTGATTCATGTCGCACTGACACCCGATGCCAGCAACACCTGGCAAACGGCTGCACTGCTGGCGCTGTGCCAGCAACGCGGCCACGCTGCAAGTGAATTGGCGCTGTCGTTAAACATCGATCCGCTCGGCCAGCTGGCACAGCGCGGCCACATCGAAACGGTTGGCTCATGGCGCGATGCAATCGGCGCTACCGCGCAGTTCATCAATCAACACTATGCATCGGCAACCACACTGATCGCCGATGGCGGCCCGTATCACAACAGTGGTGCCTCAGCCGCGCAACAGATCGCCTGCTGCATCGCCACCGGCATTGAATATCTGCGCGTGCTGACTGATGCCGGTCTCGACATCACGGCAGCCGCCGCGCAGATAGAATTCAGCCTGTCGCTCGATAGCGAACTGTTTGAATCCGTTGCCATTCATCGGGCCATGCGCCAGCTGTGGGCAAACGTTCTGCATCACAGTGGCATCAAAACAGATGACGCCGACATGTGCTTGCGCGCCCGTTCCGGTTTGCGCGCGCTGACACAACGCGACAGCGCGGTAAACATGTTGCGCATCACCACGCAATGTCTGGCAGCAGGCCTGGGTGGCGCGCAGAGTTTCAATAGCGCGGCCAGCGATCAACTGACCGGCATCAGCGACAACGGGCGCCGAATCGCGCGCAACACACAACTGATACTGATGGAAGAATCCGGCATCCACCACGTGCAGGATCCGATGGGTGGCTCCGGCCACATCGAAGCACTGACTGACGCAATGGCTGAGAAAGCCTGGGCGATGGTGCAAAGCATAGAATCTGACGGCGGCATGTTCGCCGCGCTATCCAGTCAAACCGTGCAACAAACCATCGCCGCGACGCGGCAGGCGCGAGAGCAATCGATCGCGGTTGGAAAAACACCCATTACCGGTGTTAGCGAGTTTCCGCAGCTTGTCGAACCCATGGATCTATCTACCGCTGGTGACACAAGCAACACTGATAGCCCGTCGTTCGCAGCAGAAGACCTCAAGGCGATGATCGATAGCTTTTGCCAGGGCAATGCACCAGTAGCGCAGCAGCAGACCACGATCACCCAAATCGATCCGCTGCCGCGTTTTCGCGACGCTGCCGTGTTCGAGACGATGCGCGATCGTTCAGATTCACATCACACCGCCAGTGGTGCGGCACCGAGGGCTGCACTGATTACGCTCGGCGAGCAAAGCGAATATGGTCCCAGAGTCAATTTCAGCCGGAATTTTCTCGCAGTGGCAGGCATCGATGCACAGCACTTCACGTTAGATGAATGGCAGGTATTAAGCGACAAACCGCCACTGGCGATATTGTGCGGCTCAGACGCGGCATACGGCCAGGAAGGCCAGCAGGCGTGCGAAAAAATTGCCGCCAGCGGCGACACACAACTCTGGCTCGCAGGCAAGGCCTCGGCGCTGAACGCCGAACAGACACCCGATAACATCGAATGCGAGATTCACCTGGGCTGCGATCGCGTGACCCTGTTGAATCGCGCACTCGACACACTGGAGGTTGCAGCGGCATGAGTCAGATCCCCGATTTCAGCCAGATTGATTTGCCCGGTACGACACCTGCCAGCGAAAAAAAAGGTGACAGTGTCAGTTGGAGCACCGAGACACCCGAACAAATTGACATCAAATCGTCCTACACCGCTGCCGATACCGACGCACTACCCGGCATCGATACCTGGCCCGGCCTGGCACCATTTGTCCGCGGCCCCTACTCGACCATGTACGTCACCCGCCCTTGGACCGTCAGACAATACGCCGGATTTTCAACCGCCACCGAGAGCAACGCGTTTTATCGACGCAACCTCGCCGCCGGGCAGAAAGGTTTGTCGATTGCCTTTGATCTGGCGACTCACCGCGGATACGACTCCGATCATCCTCGTGTGAAAAGCGACGTCGGCATGGCGGGTGTCGCGATCGATTCAATTATCGACATGCGCACCCTGTTCGATGGCATTCCACTGGACAAAATGAGTGTCTCGATGACGATGAACGGTGCAGTGCTGCCGATCATGGCGCTTTTTGTCGTTGCCGGTGAGGAACAGGGCGTGAGCCCCAAACAGTTGTCCGGCACGATTCAGAACGACATTCTGAAAGAATTCATGGTGCGCAATACCTATATCTATCCACCCTCGCCGTCCATGCGCATCATCTCTGACATCTTCTCCTACACCTCGCGCGAGATGCCGAAATTCAACAGCATCAGTATCTCGGGCTATCACATGCAGGAGGCCGGCGCCACTGCCGACCTGGAACTTGCCTACACGCTGGCTGACGGTGTCGAATATCTGCGCGCCGGTATCGCCGCAGGGCTCGACGTCGATGCCTTCGCGCCGCGGTTGTCGTTCTTCTGGGCAATAGGCATGAACTACTACATGGAAATTGCCAAGATGCGCGCCGCGCGCCTGCTGTGGTCGCATCTGGTGAAATCCTTCAACCCGAAGTCAGCCAAATCCCTGTGCCTGCGCACTCACTGCCAGACATCCGGCTGGAGCCTGACCGCGCAGGACGTCAACAACAATGTGATACGCACCTGCATCGAGGCGATGGCGGCAACGCAGGGACACACGCAATCACTGCATACCAATGCACTGGATGAAGCACTGGCGCTGCCAACCGATTACTCGGCCCGCATCGCACGCAACACGCAATTGTTTTTACAACAGGAGAGCGGCACCTGCCGCACCATCGATCCATGGGGTGGCAGCCACTTCATCGAATCGCTGACCAACGATCTGGTCAATCGAGCCTGGCACCATATTCAGGAAGTCGAGGCATCCGGCGGCATGGCGAGCGCGATCGAGGCCGGCATTCCGAAGATGCGCATCGAAGAGGCGGCCGCGCGCACCCAGGCGCGAATCGACTCAGGCATGCAGACAGTCGTCGGCGTCAACAAGTTTAAGCCCGACACTGAAGACCACGTCGATGTTCTCAAGGTCGACACCAGCGCCGTGCTCGAACAACAACTGGCACAACTGGAGCAACTTCGCCGCGAGCGAGATGAAGTGGCCACCCGTCGCGCGCTCAAGGCACTGGCCGATGCCGCCCGCACAGGCGGCGGCAATCTACTTGAACTTTGCATCAATGCCGCGCGCGCCAGCGCCACCGTGGGCGAAATGTCCGATGCGATGGAAGAGGCATTCGGACGCCACACCGCCGCAGTGCAGGCGATTCGCGGCGTCTACAGCGATGAATTAAATCGGGGGAAGAAAAGCTTGGCAAAACTGACGGCACTGATCGAGAGCTTTCACCAGCAAGAGGGCCGCCGACCGAGAATACTGGTCGCGAAAATGGGCCAGGATGGTCACGATCGCGGGCAAAAGGTGATCGCCAGTGCATTTGCCGATCTGGGCTTTGATGTCGATATCGGGCCGCTGTTTCAAACCCCCGAAGAAGTCGCACGCCAGGCGGTCGAAAACGACGTCCATGTGATTGGTGCGAGCTCACTGGCGGCCGGCCATCTGACATTAGTGCCGGAACTTCGCGCCGCACTGGAAGCACAGGGGCGCGACGATATTCTGATCGCTGTTGGCGGCGTGATACCACCGGATGATCATCAGGCGCTGCACGATGCCGGCGCCGCCGCCATCTTTCCGCCCGGCACCGTCATTAGCGAAGCAGCGGAAGACCTGCTGATCAAACTGTGCGAATCACTGGGCTACGATACAAACACTGCACAAGCCTCGTGAAAATGACCTCGTGAAAA
>CAZNIS010000095.1:13316-14626 GCA_964573105.1 uncultured Granulosicoccaceae bacterium | reverse complement strand
CCTCGTGAAAATGACCTCGTGAAAAAGACCTCGTGAAAACAGCTTCGTGACTACTGTCCGACGCCGCAGCCGACTCACCACAGGCGACTACATCGCCGGTGTATTGGAGGGTGATCGCAGCATCCTCGCGCGCGCGGTCACTTTAATCGAGTCCACCAACGACGCGCACCGCGATCAGGCCCGCGAAGTCCTGAATGAACTGCTGCCACACACCGGCGGTGCCAGTCGAATCGGCATTACCGGTGTGCCGGGCGTCGGCAAGAGTACCTTCATCGAGAGCTTTGGCCTGAACCTTACGGCCGAAGGCCATCGGCTCGCGGTACTGGCGGTCGACCCCACCAGCGAGCGCACCGGCGGCAGCATTCTGGGTGACAAAACCCGCATGCAACATCTAAGTGTCAACGAGCGCGCGTTCATACGCCCGTCACCCAGTTCCGGCATGCTGGGCGGGGTCAATCAGGTGACCCGCGAGACCATGCTATTGTGCGAGGCTGCCGGTTGCGATGTCATCATTATCGAGACTGTCGGCGTCGGTCAGTCCGAGACTGCGGTGGCATCCATGGTGGACTTTTTTCTCGTCTTGATGCTGCCAGGTGCCGGCGACGACCTGCAGGGGATCAAGCGCGGGCTGATGGAAGTGGCCGACATGATCGTGGTCAACAAAGCCGACGCCGGCAACGAAAAGCGCGCCCAGGCCGCTCGCACCGACTACACCCATGCGATCCGCATGCTCAGCGCGCAGGAGGATCAATGGCTGCCACCCGTGCTGACCTGCAGCGCGTTGCACAATCAAGGACTCGACGAAGTGTGGCAACAGATCGCTCGCCATCGACAACTGATGCAGGACAATGGCGCCTTCGACGCGCGCCGCAAACACCAGCTGCTACACTGGTTCGACAGCACGCTCGAACATCATGTGCTGCGTCGCTTCTACCAGCACCCACGGATTGCCGTTCGCTGGCAGACGATCCGCCAGCAAGTCTCGGAAGGCGTCCTGACACCATCTGCCGCAAGCGCGGAACTGGTGCAGATTTTTGCCGCCACGGAACCCTCTGGATCCTGACTTGCCTAAACGGCTGCAGACCTCGATATTCAGATCTGCAATAAACACAGCTGTACAATTTGCGACAAATTTCATAAATTTAGGCCCACAGGTGACGCCAACCTGATTGAAGACCGGGCGTTTTCACCCGTTTTGCCACAGCCGGGGAGAGATCCATGCTTGTCAACAGACTCATCACGCTGGTCACGCTGTTTGTTCTCGCAGGCCCCGTAGCGCACGCCGACCAGACAGACGAGGCGCTGCCTGA
>CAZNIS010000095.1:0-13216 GCA_964573105.1 uncultured Granulosicoccaceae bacterium | reverse complement strand
CAGCACACCCTGACCCTGGAACCGCGTCACTTCGGCGCCATCTCCGGCATCGGCCTGATCATGCTGCAACTGGGCGAAGACGAACGCGCACTGCACGCCTTTGAACAGGTGCTGAATATCTCTCCCAAAAATCCGGGGGCGGCGAAGAACATCAAAGAGCTGGAAGAGAAGCTCGGGACGACGGTTTAGTAGGATAGTCTTGGCATTGCACCCACAGCTGTATCCATGCTTGAGATAGCAACGGCGAATAATCACCAGCGCCAAATCCACTGCAGCTGAGATTCAGCACTCAGCCAGCCAAAGTCTCCATATTTCCAGCACCTGCGTTCGACTGGGCATTAATTGATAATCCGCACTCCGCGCGATTTCCTCGTCCAGCCCTGGCCACTGCATCACCTCGATTGCCTGCCGATCAAAGCGAGCCATGATCGACGGATCGACCATCTGCACCAGCGGGTTGCAGGTATTGGGCGTCATTGCGATTCGCTCGCAGGCGTCCGCACTTAACAGATATTGCAGAAACTGCAACGCCTGTGCGTGCAGCGTACTCGATTTGAGAATCGAATTGATCTCGTAAAATGCAATCGCCCCCTTGCCGTCGATCGGCCCACTGGCTGGCGTGATACCGCGCACGTGCAATAGTCCATCACGGCGCAGCGGCGAGGCGGTGTAGACGCCGCCACTAAGATAAAAATCAATAGCTCCATCGGCGATCGATCGATTCAGTTGCAACGGATCGTCGGTCACCAGCGCCGCGCGCTCAATCCACAATCGGGCAGTTTGTTCTACATCGTGAAGTGCTGCCGAATCCAGCACGATAAACGGATTGTGACCGGCTGCGATGCAAAGATGAAAAAGGTTGAAGTCATCGAATAGCAGCACACCAAAACGCTTTGTCAGCGATCGATCCTGCGCCAGTGCAAATCCCTGGTTCTCCGCCGTGCTGCGACTAATCTTCTGTGTATTGACTACAAGATTGAATGATCCAAAGCGCTGAGCCACGCCGATGCAATTGCCTGCAGTATCGTGACACCACGATTGCACGCGCCTGCCGATCTGGCTGTGATCCAGCACGGACATCGCTTGCGCAAATTGATCTGGCAAATGATGTATCAGCCCGTGTCTATCGAGAAAGTCGCGAACCCAGGCGTTGTTAATGTTCAGCAAATCCGGCGCGCTATCACCACTGGCAATCGTATGGGCAGTGGCACCGTCGGATATCAGCGTGGTGGCATCTACCTCGACACCGCTGGCTTGTTCGAACGGCGCAAGAAACTCCGCGCGCTCATAGCCTTCCCAACACTGTAGTTTCATTGCAATCCACCCGCGCGGATCACGATTCGATTTCTACGGCCACCATGCCTTCTTCAACCACATCGCCTTCAGCTATATGTACCGCTGCCACCTTGCCTGCCACCGGCGAATCATAGGGCACTTCCATTTTCATCACTTCCATGATGAACAGTGTCTGGTATTCATCGACACTGGCGCCGGGCTCGACCATGACTTTCCAGACGGTGCCGGCAGTTTCCAGTTCGATTGTCGAGGTCACTACAGTCTCCTGTTCAGGGTCGAACGCTAAATCCACTGGGGCCGCGCAGCGATTCGAGCAGCGGTTGAATCCGCTCTATCCATCGGCACAGCATCGGTCGTGTCTCGCGCGGGTCGATCAACTCGTGAACCGAAAGCGCCTCAGCACGCGGAAACGGCGATTGCCTGGCGGCCAGTTGCTCTTCGAGTTCACGCCGTTTGGCTTCGGGATCTTCGGCGGCTGCAATTTCGCGATGAAACGCCACAGCCACACCGCCTTCGACTGGCAGTGGCCCGGTTTCGGCCGATGGCCAGGCGAGCACGTAGGCATCGGGGCCATAGTGCGCAGCCTGCGCCACACCAAAGGATCGCCGCACCATAATCGAGGCCCAGGGTACGTTACTCATCACCGCCGTGAGCACCGTGTTCGCACCGTGGCGAATGGTCGATGCCTGCTCTGACTGCGAGCCAATCATGAAGCCCGGTTCATCGACGAAACTTAAAATCGGCAGATGGAAAGTTTCGCATAGCTCTATGAAGCGCCGCGCCTTTTGCGCGCCGTCTGCGGTCATCGCGCCGGCCAGATATTTACCATCGTTGGCCCAGACGCCAACCGGCTGCCCCAACAGTGTGGCAAGACCGGTAATCTGGCTGCGGCCATAGCCTCGCCCCATTTCGAAAAAGCTGCCCTTGTCCAGCACCAGTGACAAGAGCCTGCGCATGTCGAAGGCGCGACGGCGTTCGCGCGGGACGATTTCAAGCAGATGTTCTTCACGGCGATCGGCCGGGTCATCACAGGATTGCACCGGCGGCAGATCCCAAACGCTATCCGGCAGATAGCGCAAAAAACGCTGTATCTGTTGAAGCGAGTCGATTTCGTCAGCGGCGGCGTTGTCGACGGTGCCGTTGCGCGTGTGGACCTGCGCACCGCCCAGTTCCTCTTTGGTTTTCTTTTCGCCCATGGCACGCTGCACGACGGCCGGACCGGCAATCAGGATTTGCGCAGTCGAGCGAGACATGACCGAGAAATGCGATGACACCAGCCGCGCAGCAGGCAACCCCGCCACCGCACCCAGTGCTGCCGACGCCACAGGCACCGTGGCCAGCGCTTGTGCCACCGAGCGAAAGCGCGCCGGATCATAGACCGGTGCGCTGAGTGTTTTTTTACCTGCGCTGCCGCCAACGCTGCCACCGGCACCCTCGTGCAACCGCACCAGCGGCAGGCGATGACGAATCGCCAATTGCTCCGAGTAGACACTCTTGCGTAAGCCGGCGGCACTCGGCGATCCACCTTTCAGCGTGAAGTCCTCACCACCCACCACACAGCGGCGCCCGCCGATACGGCCAAAGCCCAATACGAAGTTAGCGGGTGTCAGCGACTCGAGCTCGCCGTCGTCATTCAGGCTGGCCTCGCCCGCCCCCATGCCGATTTCGTCGAAACTGTCCTTGTCCAGCAGCGCGTCGATGCGCTCGCGAATGGTTAAACGGCCGCGCTCGTGGTGGCGCTGTATCGCCTCCTCGCCGCCCTGCTCGCGCGCCATTTCACGGCGGCGATGAATTTCGTCAACTTCCTTTTGCCAGCTCAAGAGAGTGCCGCGCCCGTCATCAGTGTTGATGGCCACCGGGGCCGTGCGCGTGACGATGCGAGATCTCCTCCATCGTCGCTTCACGCACGTCGACGATCTCGACCTCAAACTGCAGCGTCTTGCCAGCCAGCGGGTGGTTCATATCGACATCGATATTAAATTTGCCGACCTTGGTGACCACTGCGTTGACGGGTTTGCCTTTGGTGTTGATCGTGACCGTGCTGCCCACCTTCGGCTTGCGATCACTCAACAGGTGCTTGATCGGGATGCGCTGTATCGCATCATCCCTGCGCGGACCATAGGCTTCGTGCGGCTGCAGCGTCACCGACAGACTCTCGCCCGCCGAGAGCCCGGTCAGCTTGTCTTCAAGCGCCGGCAGTATGCCGCGATAGCCATGCAGATAGAGCGGCGGCTGACCGTTGCGGGAGTCTTCGGAGTAGTCGCCGTCAACATCGCGCAACTGATAGTGAAAGGTAACGACGCGGTTGTTCTGTATCTGCATGCTCGTTGCAATCGAAGGAAGTTCAGTTCAGCAAATTCGCCCGTACCACGCCAACCTGGACGCGATTGGCGAGCTTGGGGTTGACCTTGATCGGCAAATCGATCACCTGTGACTTGCCGGCCGCCACGGTGCCGGTCAGGCGCGGGCGCGCCTCACGCATGCGGCCCGCGGTATCCGGATAGCGGATGACAATCGCAATGTTGTTGACCGCACGCGGCGTTTTGTTGGTGAGCTGCAGCTTGACGCTGCCATTGCTCTGCACCTGATGACGCGCAACCACATAACTGCCGGGGTTACTGCCAAAATCCAGATCCACCAGCGAATTCAAGGCCGCTTTGCCGGCCGCGCTCTGACTCGCCGCCGCCTTGCGATACTGCGCCAGTGCAACATCGCGCTGCCCGGTTAATCGGGCCACGTTGCCCAGCGCATTGTGCGCGTCTGCCGTAGGCAACAACTTAATACTGCGTTCCAGCGCGCGTCTGGCAGTGGTGTGATCGCGCAGCTTTTCGCTCGATAGACCGTGCTGCAGGTGATAGTAGAAAAAGTTCGGATTGACCTTGATCGCATCGACATAGTGCTTGCGCGCGTTTTGATGCCGGTTGGCAGCTTGCTCGGCATCGCCCAGCAGCGAGTGAAAGTGCCCTTCCCGCGGTACCGCGGCTATCGCTTTGCGCGCAAGCTGTCGCGCTTTCACAACGTCCCCGTCAGACAGGGCCTTTTTGCCCTCTTCGTAGGCATCGTAGGCCGGCTTGTCGCGTTTGAGTTTGCCGATGATCGACTGATAGCGCTCGCGGCCAATCTCGCCACCTTTGGGCAGCGCCTGCACCAGCTTGATGTTACTGTCCAGCCGCTCTTGTGACGGCGGGTGGCTGGCGAACAATCCGGAGATGAAATCCTGCCGTCGGCCTTCAGACAATTTGACAAACGTGCGCTGCAGATCGACCGCGCCAACCGGATCGTAGCCGGCGCGAGACATATACTCCATGCCGTAGCGATCTGACTCGCGTTCGGCGTCGCGACCGTAGCGGGTGTTGATCAACTGCGCGCCGACACCGGCCCCCAGTTGCGCGAGATTAGAATACTTTTTGCCAGACGTTGCGATGGTGGCGGCCATCACGCCGGTCTGCAGCAGCATGCCGCGACTAAAGCCCTTGGCACCGTGTTTGGCGGCGGCGTGCACGATCTCGTGCCCCAGTACCGACGCGAGTTCGGCCTCGGAATTCATCTCGACCAGCAGTCCGCGATTGATCGCGATCTTGCCACCCGGCAGCGCCCAGGCGTTCGGCACACCTGAGTTCAGCACCTTGAATTCATACGGCAACTTGCGATCACTGACGGCGGCGAGCTTGTTGCCCACCTCGGTAATGTAGGCCTGCACGGCCGGATCGGCAGTGTACTCACCACCCTGCGATTGCCGGCTCGGCGCATATTGTTGTTTGCCAATGCCGAGCTCCCATTCCTCGCCCACCAGGCTGAGCTCACGCTTGCCGGTGACGGGATTGGTGGCACAGGCGCTGAGCCACAGACAGGCGATCGAGACGATCAGTAGCGATTTGGTTGATTGCATCGGATTCCCTCACTTATTTGAAACCAGGCAACTTGCCCAGTTTCACACACCCGGCTGACTCACAGCTGACAATCTCGGGAATTTACAGTTTTTTACCGCTTGCGACATTTCAGCACAACCGCGCCACGGCTTCCACCGGCGCCGCGGCTTGCGCCTGCCCGGTTGGCAGGCAACTCAATAAAACTTCAGATAGCGATCGCGCTCCCAGTCGGAGACGTGATTCATGTAGCTATCCCACTCCTGACGCTTGAAGTCGATATAGGTCTGCGCCATCAGATCGCCAAACACCTGCGTTGCCAGTGGATCGGCCTCGAACGCATCAACCGCCTCGGCCAGGGTGCGCGGCAGATAGCTGACATTCAGACTCGCGAGTTCGGCCGGCGTTTTCAGATACATGTTATCGGTGTGTGGCGCGCCGGGATCGATCTTTTCACGAATCCCCTCGAGCCCGGCTGCCAGCACCAGCGCGCCGCCGAGGTAGGGATTGTTAGAGATATCGGCGGCCCGCAACTCGACACGCCCGCCGCCCAGCGGCACCCGCACGGCATTGGTTCGATTGTTGTTGCCAAAGCAGGCAAATACCGGCGCCCAGGTAAACCCGGACATGCTGCCCTCTTTGATCAGACGCTTGTAGCTGTTAACAGTCGGGGTGACGACCGCGCAGATCGCCGGCAGGTGTTTGAGGATGCCGCCGATGAAGTAGTAGCCGGCTTCGCCGAGGTTGCAGCCGCGTGGATCGTCGGCCGAATCAAACAAGTTGGTGCCGGTGGCGATGTCTGCCAGCGACATATTATAGTGCGCTCCGCTGCCGGCTCGATCGGCAAACGGCTTGGGCATAAACGAGGCGAAATAGCCGCGCTGGTGCGCAATCTCGTTGACCAGCAGCCGAAAGAACACGAAGCGATCGGCCATCTCCAGACCCTCGAAGAAGCTGAAATCGATTTCGAACTGGCCGTTGCCGTCCTCGTGATCGAAGGAATAGACATCATAGCCAACAGAATTCAGCGCCTGGACGATGTCGTCGAGCACTTCGACGCTATCGAGCGTGGTGCGCACATCGTAGGCAGGCTTGGCCAGGTTGTCGCGATCGCCAACCGGCACCACCTGCCCGGCGTCATCCTCCTTGAGCAAAAACAACTCAGGCTCGATGCCGAAGTTGAAGCGATAGCCCATGTCTTTGGCCTGTTTCAGTACGGACTTGAAGATCTGTCTGGAACACGGCGCAAACGGCTCGCCGGCGCAGTACAGGTCGCTGGCGAACCAGGCGACATCGGGCTGCCAGGGGCAGATGATCACGCTGTCGGGATCCGGATGCGGCGAGACCTCCTCGTCGCTGATGTCCTGCGGCACACCATCCAGCGCAGCACCGGTGCAAAGCTCAGAGCCCCCCATCATCCGGCCCAGGTGCGAAATCGGCACCATTTTCGACTTCGATACGCCGTGCATATCGACGTAGGATGCCAGCGCGTACCTGACGCCTCGTTCCTCCAGCGACTTTTGCAACGCCTGATGTTGAGCAGAATCGGCCATGGGTCCTACCTGATTGGGTTCATGTGACAACTGTCAGGTGCAGTATCAATCATCGCGCGGCATGACACCAGCGGCGCGATGACACCGCTTGCCATCCGGTCACCGCTGGCGCGGCCAGCGATTGATAATATCGGGCAGACTGTGGGCCGCTGCGGCTGGCGATTGTGTCAGGTTTGCGAGGCACAGCAACGGGAATGGCCTCGATTGTGCTCGAACGGTTCCTTCAGGGCGCGCACTTAGCTGCACGCTCGCCACTAAATATTTGAATACGCCCCACGGGCCGGGACAAGCGTGCTTTTTCATACAAGTACATTTTTCTTGTTTTTCGCGATTTTCATCGCGCTGTATTTCAGTTTGCAACGCTACCTCAGCGCGCAGAACCTGTTGGTGCTGGCAGGCAGCTATGTCTTCTACGCCGCCTGGGATGAACGGTTCCTGGTACTGATCATGGTCTCAACGGCGACTGACTACATCGCCGGGCTAGGCGCCGCCGGGCGCCAGATCGACCGTAAAACCGCAATAAAAACAGGTAGTTTACTAATTGCCGGCTGTGCGCTTGCGCTCGGCTGGACGTTCGAGACATCGTGGCAGTTCTTCGCCGCCGTGGTCGCCTTCGTCGGCGCGGGCTCGCTGGCGTTGCGGGTTGCAGCACCGATGGAAGAAGCCAGGCGCCGCAAGTTCTGGATGACCATCAGCCTGATCGTCAACCTGGGGCTGCTGGGCATATTCAAGTACTTCAATTTCTTCGCCGACTCGCTGGCGAGCCTTGCCAGCGCCGGCGGCATCGAACTGGGCTGGACCACCCTGCAGATCGCGCTGCCAGTGGGTATCAGTTTCTACACCTTCCAGACCCTGAGCTACACGATCGATATCTACCGCGATCGCATGAAGCCGACCGAAAAACTGATGGAGCTCGCCGCCTACATCGCGTTCTTCCCGCAGTTGGTGGCAGGGCCTATCGAACGCGCGCGCAACCTGCTGCCACAGTTTTTCAAGCGCCGCGAGATCACCTTCGAGCGCATTACCACCGGTATGGCGCTGTTCGCCTGGGGCATGTACAAAAAGGCGGTCATCGCCGATAACCTCTCGATCATCGCCAACGACGCGTTCGCCAATCCGGCTGGCATGAGTTCAGTGGGCCTGTGGATTGGCCTGATCGCATTCACCTTCCAGATCTACTGCGATTTCTCCGGCTACAGCGACATGGCTCGCGGCGTCGCCCGGATCATGGGTTTCGACCTGATGGTGAATTTCCGGCTGCCCTACTTCTCGCGCACCCCTTCGGAGTTCTGGCGCGGTTGGCACATCAGCCTGTCATCGTGGCTGCGCGACTACCTCTACATCGGCCTGGGTGGCAATCGTGGTGGCAGCCTGCTGACCTACCGCAACCTGCTGCTGACGATGGTACTGGGCGGACTCTGGCACGGTGCCGCCTGGACGTTCGTACTGTGGGGCTTCTATCAGGGTATGGTGCTGGTGATCTACCGCATCGCGCGCGTTGACGAATGGCTGGCGAAACCGCTCAGCCCGGTGCTGGAATACAGCCGCAGCGCGGTGACCATGGCATTCTTCTTTTTCCTGACCATGATCGGCTGGCTGATATTCCGCGCTAACGACATGGGCAACCTGAGTGTCTACTTCGACGGTCTGTTTGCACTGCGGGCGATCGGCGACACCGGCTCACTGTCGCTGCTGCTGAAAATGACCGTGCCGCTGGTACTGGTGCAGATTGCACAGGCGTACTACAAGGAACTGGAATTCCAATACAACCTGGTACCGTTTCTGCGCTATAACGTGTACCTTTTCGTGCTGTTCAGCATCGTCGCTCTGACCTATCAGGGCGAGGTAGAATTCATCTATTTCGACTTCTGACGTGGATATATTCAAAAACAAATCCCCCGGCATGATCTTATTGATCGTGCTGCTGTCGCCGGTCTACATCGCCATCTTCGGCGAGATCTTCATGCGCCTGTTCGCCGGTGTGGCCCTGATGCCGCGCTATGTCACCGGTGCAGACGACGGCATCCGCATGAATATCCCGAACGCGGTCTACGGCCAGACCTCGCGCGAAGTGGATGTCGAGGTGCGAATCAACAGCGTTGGTATGCGCGCCGATCGCGAGTTCGCGATTGAAAAACCCGAGGGCACCTGCCGCATTGCCGTACTCGGCGACAGTTTCTTCATGGGTTATGAAGTCGATATTGAACATAGCTTTTCACATTTACTCGAAGCGAATCTGGCCAGCCAGAACGTCGACTGCGAAGTGCTGAATTTTTCCGTCAGCGGCTTTGGCACCGCCGAGTATCTTGTGGCGCTGGAATCGCGGGTACTGCAATACAGTCCTGATCTCGTCATCTTTGAGCTGCACGAGACCGATCTGTCTGAAAACGTCATCTCCGATCTCTATCGTGTTGAAGATGGCGCACTGGTTAAGACCGGCAACGACTATCTGCCGGCTATCGGTGTTCGAGACAAGCTGATGCAGTATGGCGTGTATCGCTGGCTTATAGAGCACAGCCAACTCTATAGCGTGGTGCGTGAGCACGCGGGCAAGAATGTAAAGAAAATCCTGCTGGTCAAGAATACCGTCAAGGCGTTTTTTAACGAAGATTCCGAGCCCCAGCAGGACACGCCGCAAGATACTACCGGCCCGGTGGAGCTGCAGGTCAAGCTGCTCGAAAAAGGCCGTGAGAAAAGTATCCAGAACGGTGCAGAATTCCTGCTTGTCGACATCCCGAACGGCTTTGATCCACCGAATTATTTTTCGGTACTCGACCGACAACTCAAGGACTACGATCTGCGCTCGCAGTTTAATCTGGTATCGCCGCTATCGACCTTCACTGATCCGGCCAACGCAGACACGCTGTACTACTACAAGACCGGGCACCTGCATTTGAGTATCGCCGGCAACGAGGTGGTGGCAAAGGTCGCAGCCGATGCGATTGTCGAACAGAAACTGCTTGATCGACAGACGAGCTTCACCTCCGCTGCGCCAACCAGCGCGGCTACCCTTGACGACTAGAAAACGCGTCAACCACCACACAACAATCGCGGACCTGCGTCACTAAATCTTTCGATTGTGTGACCGTTAACCTGTATACCAGGGACGTTGTACAGCAACAGGATGTAGAGAGCTTCAGGACGACGCTCATCCAAAGGTACCAGACCTTTCGGAAACTTCACGACTCCTATCTACCGGGGGTGATGGATCACCCCCGGGACATACTTTGAAACTCCTCTCCCCCTCTTTTGGCCCTTCTGACTCCACAGGCACGTCTCCGTGCTTTTTGAACGCTCACTCAGCAGCACAACCTTCAGTTGGCTGCGGCACCATTACTCCCGTATTGACAGTCGGAGCCGCAGTTCGGCGCCGACCCTATCACCGATATAGCCCCGGCAATCCTGTCGCCGCAAACGGTCGTGAAGCGTTGGTCCAGTGCCATCGGCAGTCGGTGTCTGATTCACAAAAAAAATTCAACCCGATCACTAAACTTTCCAAACTTGTGACCGTTAACTCATTTAACAGGGACGTTTGTACATCATCGCGATGTACGGGGCCTCAGGATGAGGCTTCAGGACCAATGGCGGGAAGTCATTCGGAAAGGATTCCGGTCATCGGGGGTGAAGGATCACCCCCGAGACATTTTACCCGCCCCAACCTGCTTCACGCATTGCAGGCACCGCCCTCGGCCGCATCCGGCCACATCACCTCATAACCCGACGGCGCCGACCAATCGCACCATCCGCTACGCTGCTTCGCCCATTGCCGTTGCAGTATAATCCCGCCGATGGGTTGCCCTTGCAACCCGCCAGTCGGGAGAAAACATGGCGCACCAGCGGATTCGAAAATTCAACACCAAAGATACCTACCCTGAGCAAAACCTCGACAACGACTTGTGTCAGGCCGTGGTCGCTCGCGGAGCCACTGTGTTTTTACGCGGTCAATGCCCGCAAAACCTCGACGATGCAGCGAACATCGACAGCCATGACCCGGTGGAGCAAACCCACAAGGTGATGCAGAACATCCGCCAGCTGATCGAGGAATGTGGTGGCAGTATGGAGCACTTGTGCAAGGTGGTGGTCTACATCACCGACGTGCGCCATCGCGAGGCGGTCTATCGCACGATGGGTGAATACATCCGCGATGTGCATCCGGTCTCGACCGGGCTCGTCGTACAGGCGCTGGCCCGCCCTGAATGGCTGGTCGAAATAGACGCCACCGCTGTCATTCCGGATTAGCCATGACTTTCTCACTCGTCGCCCGCTGTGAATCCAGCGGCATGTTCGGCGTGGCCGTCGCCTCATCCTCGCCTGCGGTTGCCGCCCGCTGTGCCTATGCCGAAGCGGGCATTGGTGCTGTTGCCAGTCAGAACGTCACTGACCCACGGCTCGGCGATCAGGCATTGACCCTGATGCGCCACGGCGCCAGTGCTGCGCAAACTATTGATGTATTGAGCCAGTCCGGCACCAATATGGCCTATCGTCAGGTACTGGCGGTCGATCAGCATGGCACCAGCGCGATTCACTCCGGCCCCAAATCGCTGGGCATATTCAGTCACGCCAGCGCCGCCAACGTTGCCTCCGGCGGCAACCTGCTTGCAAACGACAGCATCCCCCAGGTCATCGTCGATGCTTTCACTGGCGCAAGCGGTCATCTGGGCGATCGACTACTCATTGCCATGCGCGCCGCCCTGGACGCCGGTGGCGAGGCCGGGCCGATTCATTCTGCCGGTATGAAGATCGTCGATCAGGTCTCGTGGCCGGTGGCGGATCTTCGCTGCGACTGGACTGAAGCCTGCCCGATTGAAAACATCGACGCGGCCTGGCAAGTGTACAAACCTCAATTACAAGACTACATCCAGCGCGCCCTCAACCCGGATGCCGCACCCAGTTACGGCGTGCCCGGTGATGAATAAAACGACGCAGTCAGCCCATTGAGTCAGATTGTTCGAATAAACGTGTCAGGGCGCGATCGTCCTGGCATCACCACGGCACTGGTGGCAATTCTCGGGCGCTACCGGGTTAATGTGCTGGACATCGACCAGGCAGTGATCCACAACAATCTCGCCTGGGGCATGCTGGTCGATGTCGAACCTGCCGATGCCAACGCTGCCGATCAGCCCACCGAAAACACCGATGCGCTGTTTCGCGAACTGCTGTTCAAAGCGCACGAACTGGACCTGGACATTCGCTTCACACCCGTATCAGATACCGAATACCAGGCCTGGTGCGACGCCGGTGGGCAGAGCAGACATATCATCACCCTGCTCGGCACGCGCATGGCCGCCGAACAGGTATCCGACGTCAGCAGCATCATTAGCGAGCGCGGCTGGAACATCGCCAGCATCCAGCGCATCTCGCCACGCCTGCCACTGTCGCAACCATCCAGTCACAAACTCGCTGCACTCGAACTTCGCATTCGCGGTGAGCAACAAAGTATTTCCGATCTGCGCGCCGCGTGTCTGTCACTGTCGAGCAAGATCGACGCGGACATCGCCATTCAGGAAGACAACATCTGGCGCCGCAATCGTCGCCTGATCTGCTTTGATATGGACTCCACCTTAATTCAGGACGAGGCCATCGACCTGATGGCCGCTGCCGCCGGCACTGGTGATCAAGTGGCCGCCATTACTGCGCGGGCGATGAATGGCGAGATCGACTTTCGCGAGAGTTTCACCCAGCGTCTGGCGCTGTTGAAGGGCTTGCCGGAACAGGCACTGGCAACGATCGACAACGAGATCCAGACCACCAGCGGTGCTGAAAAACTGATTCGCAACCTCAAGCGTTTGGGTTATAAAACCGCGATTTTGTCGGGCGGTTTCACCTGGTTTGCCGAGCGCTTACAGCAGCGGCTGGGCATCGACCACGTACACGCCAATCAGCTGGAAATCGTCGATGGTGTGCTGACAGGTAAAGTGATCGGCGACATCGTCGACGAAGCACGCAAAGCCAGCCTGCTGCAACAGATAGCCGAAGCCGAAGGCGTCCGGCTTGAGCAAACCATCGCCGTCGGCGACGGCGCCAACGACATCCCGATGTTATCGATCGCCGGCCTCGGCATCGCGTTTCACGCCAAGCCAGCTGTGCGCGCGCAGGCCAAGAATGCATTCGGCACAGTCGGCCTTGATGCCATTTTGTATCTGATTGGTATGCGCGAGGATGAATTGTTGTAGTAGAAGCGCTGATGGCTCGGAGCGTGAGTAAAGTGAGTGTTGCCTCGCTTACGCGTCGGGCTTTCTGGCTACCGCCTGCGTACCACTGGTAACCCGCAGCGTGAGCAAGGCAACACTAGGCTCCCTTACGCATCAAGTCTCCCAGTTACCACCAGAGTCCCGCTGGTAGCTCGCAGCATATGCAAGGCAACAGTTTCCTCGCTTACGCGTCGGGCTTCCCGGTCACGCCTGCGTCCCACTGGTAACCCGCAGCGTGAGCAAGGCAACATCAACCTCCCTCACGTATCAATTCTCCCAGTAACCACCTGAGTCCCGCTGTTAACTCACA
>CAZNIS010000094.1:18080-27133 GCA_964573105.1 uncultured Granulosicoccaceae bacterium | reverse complement strand
ACCCCGTCGCTGCGAGGTACCGGGCACAATCGGGATCTGGTGCGACATCGAACCCGCCACCGCAATCGGACGCCCGGCCTGCGCCTGTTCCCGGGCCTCCAGCGCTCGCTCGACAGCCTGGCGATTGACATCCACCACCTGATCTCCAAGTCCCGCAGGCCCCATCATGTTGCGATTGGTAGAAAACGTATTGGCCGTTATGATGTCGGCGCCGGCGCGAATGTAGTCGATGTGAATTTCGCGCACCGTGTCGGGATTGGTCATATGCGCCATACCGCACCATACTTCGGGATGCATCGGTGCACCGCGTGCCTGCAATTCTGTGCCGGTGCCGGCATCGAGCCACACCGGCTGGCCATCGGCGAGCCGCTGCGTCAGCGTATACAGGGGATTGTCTGTGTTCATCGCATACTGATCCTGATTGTCCGGTGGCATCGATCGAGGCGCGAGCTCGATTGACCTGCGTTGCAGGCCGCAATGCTATAACACATAACCGCGCTATACCGACTGGCCAGTGCACATATTACCGGCTGATCACAACACTGTTTTTCGTTACCTTGCAGCTACCGGACACCCTATGGACTGGCGTACAAAACTTCTCGACCCCACACCGCGGGCGCGCCGCGACTATCGTTCGCTCGCAACACCAGTCTACCGTGGCTCGACGGTACTATTCGATCGGCAGGCCGCCGTCAGCGACGACTGGCAGCAGGCCGAGCACGGTTACACCTACGGTCTGTACGGCACCCCCACCGCGCTGGAGCTCGCCGCGCGAATCAGCGATCTGGAATCGGCGCGCTACTCGTTCATCGTGCCGGGTGGTCAGGCGGCGATCGCACTCGTCTACATGGCCTACTGCAAAGCCGGCAGTCACGCGCTGGTGCCGACTACCGCCTACGGCCCGAATCGCGAGATGGCCGAGGGACTGCTGGCGGGCTTTGGCGTCGAGGTGGAACCCTATGACGCGCTGATCGGTGCGGACATCGCAACACTCATCCGCCCCAACACTACGCTGATCTGGTGCGAAAGCCCGGGCTCGGTGACGATGGAAGTACAGGACGTGCCGGCAATCGTGAAAGCCGCACACGAGCGCGGCGTGGCGGTGGCGCTGGATAACACCTACGCCGCCGGTGTGCTGTTCGACGCGTTTGCTCACGAGGTCGATGTCAGCATGCAGGCACTGACCAAATTCATCGGCGGCCACAGCGATCTGTTGCTCGGTTCGGTATCGGTACGCGACGATGCCGCCTACGACGCAATCGGACCAATCTATCGTCAGCTTGGACTCGCGGTGTCGCCGGATGATTGCAGTCTGGCGCTGCGCGGATTGCAGACGCTGCCGGTGCGACTGGCGCAACTGGAGGCCTCGGCGCTGAGCGTTGCACACTGGCTGACCGAACAGCCGCAAATCGAATCGGTACTGCATCCGGCACTGCCATCGTGTCCGGGACATGCGCACTGGCAACGCGACTTCACTGGTTCCAGCAGTGTATTTTCATTCACGTTTACCGATGCGATCTCGGCACATCAAACCGAACAGTTTCTCGACAGCCTAAATCTCTTTCACATTGGCATGAGCTGGGGGGGTGTCAACAGCCTCGCGGTGGTGTATCCGGAACTGGATCGTCCAGACAAAGACTACGGTGGTCGACTGGTGCGGCTGAACATCGGGCTTGAGAGCCCCGACGATCTGATCGAGGATCTGCGACGATCCATCGCCGCTATCTCACCCGCCTGAACCTGCCCCCTTTTTAGCACAACAAAAAGCCAGACTGCCATGAAAGCACAACCCGGGCGCGTAGAATTCATTGCGCTGATGGCAGCGATGTCGGCACTGGATGCCTTTTCTATCGATTCGATGCTGCCGGCGCTCGGCCAAATCAGCAGTGATCTGAATATCACTGTCGACAATCAACGCCAGTATGTCATCACCCTGTTGTTTGCCGGATTTTCCGTCGGTGTACTGCTCTACGGGTTTGTCGCCGATCAGATCGGGCGTCGACTGCCGACGCTTGCAGGCTTTGCGATCTACTGCATTGGCTCACTGGTCTGCATCTTTGCCGAATCTTTTTCAGTGTTGCTGATCGGCCGCGCACTACAGGGACTGGGGGCGGCGGGCCCCTATGTGCTGGCGATGGCAATCGTGCGCGATCGCTACAGTGGCGACAACATGGCGCAGATACTGTCGTTGATCATGATGGTGTTTATCGGCGTGCCGATGATCGCGCCCTTCGTCGGCCAGGGCATTTTGCTGCTGACCGGCTGGCGCGGCATATTTGTCTGCCTGATGTTATTCGCCCTGGTATCCATGTTGTGGTTCTGGGTCCGTATGCCAGAGACGCTGGCAAGCGATAACCGCACGCGAGTCAACATAGGCAACATCAGATTCGCATTTGCACAAGTGCTGGGCACCCGGCGCAGCTGCAGCTATCTGTTCGCGATGGGTGCGATCTTCGGCGCCTTTCTGGCCTATCTGGGTACCAGCCAGCAAGTGTTTCAGGAGATCTATTCGCTCGGCCAGTGGTTTCCGCTGGTCTTTGCATCGCTGGCCACCACTTTTGGTATTGCCTCGTGGGTCAATTCGCGGCTGGTGGTAACCTTTGGCGCGCAAACGTTGGTGATACGAACACTCGCCACCTTGACCCTTTTGTCCATGGTCTACGGCGCTACCAGCGTTTTCTGGGACAACCCGCCACTATGGTCCCATATCCTGTACATCGCCACCATCATGTCCGGATGTGCATTGTTGTTCGGCAATATGACCACCCTGGCGCTGGAGCCGATGGGACACATCGCAGGCGCCGCCTCGTCGGTGGTCAATGCAGGTGGCTCGCTAATCGCCATACCGGTGGCAACACTTATCGGCGCGCAACTAAGCGACAACGCCTATCCGGTTGCGATCGGCTTTGCGATCTGCAATTTGATCGCACTGCTGCTGTGCCTGTACGACGCACGCAGGCCACTGACCGATGTTCCTGCAGCCTCGTAGCCAACGGTGCCAACAGATGACAAGCCTCTATCAAATTGATGCGTTCGCTCGCGAGGTCTTCGACGCAGATGCAGCTGCCGCACTCAGCGAGAGTTTGAATTCGTCTGCCGCGCGATGTCATCGATCACGCGCTGTTGTTCTGCACTTAGCGCCTGGCCGCCGTAGCCAGTAACACTGTCATGAAACGGATCTTCAAGCGAGGCTGATGTGCCTGCCAGCGCTTCCAGTACTGCTATACCGCAGTAGGGTACGTAAGTTGCCGAGTAGCCGCCCTCGTGGGTGGCGATGATGCGCCCTTTGCAGTGTCGATCCGCAACGGTCAGTAACTGCCCGGTCATCCAGCGATAGTCATCGGCACACAGCATCTGTCGGCCGAGTGGATCGAATGCACAGGCATCAAATCCACTAGCGATAAAGATTGCCTCCGGGGCAAAGGATTCCAGCGCCGGCATCGCCAGTTGTTCAAACGCCTGTCTGTAGGCGCCGGAACCACTGCCGGCCGGCAGCGGAATATTCAGATTGAATCCCTCGCCCGCACCATGGCCGGTATCGCTCGCGTCGCCGGTAGTTTCCGGGAACAATCGCTGCTGATGCAGAGAAATGGTCAGCACGTCAGCGCTTGCGTAGAACGCCGCCTCAGTGCCATTGCCGTGGTGTACATCCCAGTCGATTGTCGCCACCCGTTTGATGCCGTAACGCTGCTGCGCCCAGGCCACACCGATGGCCAGATTGGCAAACAGACAAAACCCCAACGCCTGATCTGCCAGCGCGTGATGACCCGGCGGGCGACACAATACATAGGCGTTGTCGGCATCACCTGTGAATACCGCATCAACTGCAGCGATCACACCGCCCGCCGCCAGCCGCGCGATGTCGACACTGGCGCGCCCGACCGGCGTGCTCGATCCCGCCTCGCCACCACCAGCGTGACACAGCGCCTCGAGCTCGCGTATGTAGTCGGCAGCGTGGATCAGTTGCAGCACCTCGTCAGTCGCCGCATGCGGCCGCACGGACAACAGGTGTCGATCGAGTGCAGTGGCCTCTACCAGCCCCTGAAACCGTCTTTTGGTCTCTGCATTCTCGAAGTGCTGACCGGGCTGTACCGTCAGAGAAGGCTCCAGGTAGCCGCACCAGGTCTGCGTATCGTGCCAGTAGTAGAGCTCACTGCTGACCCAGGCGGTGCGACGCTTGCAGTGAGTGGATTGATGAAATTGCATAGACGGATGTTGGTTGATGGCGCTGTTGGATGCGCTACGGTATCAGCGCTGACAGTTTTGGCAAGTGTCGATGCGATGGCCGCTAACGATCAGTGGCAGGCACGGCTGACTGGCGCTGATCGCGGTGCAACACATACAACCCGCTGCCAATCACAATCGCAGCCCCGGCCAGCACCCTGACGCCTGGCACATCGCCAAAAGCCAGATAGCCAAGCAACACCGACCAAAGCAGATAGCTGTACTCAAACGGGGCCACCACGCTTACCGGCGCCTGCCGATAGGCCTCGGCAATCGCTAACATTGCCGCGGTGAAAATCAAACCAGCCAGCAGAATCTGTGCACCGTCACGTCCCAGCGGCACTATCCACGGCGCTGCAATGGCACGCCAGACAACACCCGATTCCGGGCTCGCTGGTAAGATAAAAACAAATACCGTCAACACCAGACAACACAGCAGATAGGCCACAGATGAATAGGTCGCCATCACCAGACCAGCCGTGGCGCGACTATTAAAACGCGTGATGATCGGAATCAGTGAATAACACACCGCGCTGAACAGCGGCAACAACACGGCCGCCTGAAACATCGCCGAACCGGGGTTGATAATAATCAGCACCCCGACAAACCCAGCCGCCACACCCAGCCAGCGTCGAACACCCACCTTCTCACCCAGCAATGGCACCGACCAGGCCGTGACCAGTAACGGCGCGCACATATACACCGCCGAGGTCGTCGCCATCGGCAGCCTCGACAACGCCATGTAGTAGGCGGTGAACGCAAAAAATGCCAAAACGCCACGCAGCATCAGTATCAATCGCTGGCGTGCACGCATTTGATCGCTATAGCCCCGCCACCTACACAACACTAGAAACAGCGCGGCAACAATCGCAATGCGTTGCGTCAGCACCTCGAACACCGGCACGCGGGCAGTGACATCCTTGACCAGCACATCCTGCAACGCAAAAAGGAACAGCGCGGTGCAAAGCAAGGCCGCACCGAGCCAGGGCCGCTGAGGACTATCATGATCAACAGTGTTTTTTAACGCTGCGCTGGCACTCAATCGCCGTGCTCCAGGGTGGATGGTCAGAGTCGAGATTCATCGCGCACGGGATCCTCGAACCAGGCAGACAGCATACGCGCTTCAATCACACCGTATTCGAATTTATCGAGCTTGCACTCGCGAGCCATCGATCGGCATTGCGGTTGCGCCAACGGCGTCGGACAGCGTGCAAACGGCGGTGTGATCGCTGGCAACCAGCGCGATGCGACAGCGTGCTCACAGTGCGCACCTGAATCTTGATTTTTCGCAAAAACACACCATAATTGTCATATAAATCAACACCCTGACAACCTCACTATCGAAAGAAACTGAACGCACTCATCGAAACACTGAAACGTCTACTGCGCACCCTGCTCATCGAATCGAGACGGATTCTCTCGCTCGTGTTTCTTCCCTGGTTCGGCATTCTCTCGTTCTGTTTCCTTATCTCCTGGTACAGCCTGTTCTTCCTCGGGCTGGATGCACTGCTCGCCCCGGTGCTGAAACTGTGGCTTGTCCTCAAACCATTCCTGATTAAAACACTGCCCGCACTACTGCTGTGGTTCTGGACGAACACGGGTGCGAAGCTGATCAGCTGGGCCAGTGAACTGACTGCCATGCTCACCACCATACTCGGTGGCTGGAAGGCCTGGTCGGCGAAAAAGCTGGCGCGGCAGAGCGCCCGCTTCTTTCTCGGTTTATCCGCCCGGTTTGTCGCCGTGAGCATCCTGTTCAATCTGCTGTTCGGACACGAGCGCCGCGGTCTGCGCTTGCTGCCGCGACTGGCCCTGAATCGAATGCGATCAACCTGGCTCGGCACAGTACTAAGCTTTTGGAAAAACCGCACTGAACGGTAGAAAAGACTCGCACTGGGCATTGTGCTTTGCATCATCCTGGTGCTGGCAGGGCATGCGATGCTCGGTATCTCAGTGCTGCTGTTCGATCTGGTCTGGGAACTCATACTGCTGCTATGGCGGCTGTCGCTGCGCGCGTGGCAACTGGTGAGCCCGATCGTACTCAGAATGCTGCCCAACTTCATTGGCAACTTTATCACCCAAAAGCTCCTGCCGATGGCAGCCGACGTGATACCGATCATCAAAGACGATCATCGCGTTGTTTTTCTGCGACTGAACATTCGCCGGCACCTGCGACGCATCAAGGCCTGGCTCTATCTCAGGAGTCGCGCCAGACGGGGGATCATTCGCGAGCGCATCTCGCCGCTGGTTAACGAAAAGCTGCGATCCAAAAAATCAGCCCTGCTCAGCGCGGCCGCAAGGCTCCGCCACGCTGCAAAGAAAGAGTCTGTCAACCGATCAGAAACTGACGGCTAGACCGGCTGGGACCGCGCTATTGGAAACGGGTTGGACTTGACTGCGCAGCATCGGCTATGGTGCCCGCACCAGTCCCTGCCAAGTAGACGCTTGCAACCACTCCTATGAAAATTGGTGACACCCATTATCGAACCATCTGGTGTGACACACCCGCATCAAACGTGCACATCATCGATCAGACCCACTTGCCGTTTGACTTAAAAATTGCGCAACTGCAAACCGCCGCCGATGCCTTCAAGGCCATTCGCACGATGCAGGTCCGCGGTGCACCACTGGTGGGGGCTGCAGCGGCCTACGGCGTCGCACTCGCCATGCGCGAATCACCGGATGATGCCAATCTCGCCAAAGTGCTTGAACATCTGGCCACGGCAAGACCGACGGCAATCAACCTGCGCTGGGCACTGGAACGCATGCATCGGGTGTTGCAACCGCTGACAGTCGCCGACAGACCTGAGCACGCCTTTCGCGAGGCACAACGCATCTGCGATGAGGATGTCGCCTTGTGCGAATCCATTGGCAATCACGGTCTGCCACTGATTGAGGCAATAGCCGGGAAAAAGGCTGGCAAAACCATCAACATACTCACCCACTGCAACGCCGGCTGGCTCGCCACCGTCGACTGGGGCACAGCCTTGTCGCCGATCTACAAAGCGTATCAGGCTGGCATTGACCTGCATGTGTGGGTAGGCGAAACGCGGCCGCGCAATCAGGGCTCCTACCTCAGCGCCTACGAACTGGGTGCCGCCGGTGTGCCACACACGGTTATCGTCGATAACGCAGGCGGGCATCTGATGCAGCATGGCCTTGTCGACCTGTGCATGGTTGGCACTGATCGCACCACGCGCTCGGGCGACGTGTGCAACAAGATAGGGACTTATCTCAAAGCGCTGGCCGCACACGACAACGGCATACCGTTCTATGTTTGTGCACCGTCTCCATCGATCGATTTCACTATCGACGATGGCCTTAAAGAGATACCAATTGAACAGCGATCACCGCGAGAGGTCAGCCACATCAGTGGTCGTGCGCCCGATGGCGAAGTCGTCAGTGTAGATACCCTGCCCGCAGCCAGCCTTGCGCGTAACGACGCTTTCGATGTCACGCCGGCACATTTGATCACCGCACTGGTGACCGAAAAAGGGGTAGTCGCAGCCGAACGCGATGCCATCTGTGCGATGTTCACTGAACGGCTGGACCCACAGACTTCGATATAGCGACTACCTTGCCAGGCAATCGACAATTGCACTCATGTTAACGCCCGCCAAACCTGCCGCATGAACCAGTTGCAGGAGAGGCCAAGCCAACTAAAGAGACGACTTTCTACTTCGACGCCTGGGCGCTGGGACGCTGCCCCACGCGCTCAAGCCATGCAGTCAATTCGCTCATACCAGGATCCAGCGGCTGACCGACACCGGCGGCAAAATCCACCATGCAATACAGGAAGAGATCAGCCAAAGAGTAGCGATCGCCGCAAAGATACGGCTTGCCCTGCATCTGACTCTCCAATAACACGAGTTTCTCTTTAGCCACCGCTTTCAGGTCATCAGCCGCCTGCGGCATCACCCGCATCCGGGGCGTAAAGAACTTCAGGCCTTCGCCAAAGCGATAGCCATTCAACATCGGCTCGACAATGTACAAATCAACCCGGCGAGTCCACATGCGCGTGGCCGCGCGGTCTTCCGCCGTATTGCCAATCAAATCTCCACCGGGATGCTTTTCGTCCAGGTACTCACAGATCGCCGTCACCTCAGTGAGGATGCTGCCATCATCGAGCTCCAGCGCCGGCATCTGGCCGAAGGGATTTTTCGATAGATATGCAGCTTCCCGGTTCTCGCCACCGCGAAGATCCACCTCTTCCATCGGCATGTCGATGCCTTTCTCCTGCATGAACATACGCACAACGCGCGGATTTGGGCCAACTGAATTGTAGAATTTCACGGGGATCTCTGTCCTAATAGCAATTGAATACGAGCGCTCAGACATTGCCGCAACTAACGATAGTTGTCAATTGCAGACGAGCACGCTGCCAGAATACCCCTCAGTCGACATCATCCTCATTCAGCAACGCAATACACTGATCCACGCAATCAGCACAGATTAATACCCCATCCCTGCCCTCAACGAACCGATCAGCAATAGTCGATTTGCAAAAGGAACATCGCTTTGTACGAACTCTCGACAGCGTGACCGTTCCCCCGGCCGATGTTTTTGCCTGTTGTTTGAAAAACAACAGCAATCGCTCTTTCTCCGATAAATTGGACGCATCGAGTTCTGACGCCCGCCTATTTGACGCGGCATCCCGAAGCTGGGACAGCAATTCATTTATCGCCACGGTTTTGTCCTTGTTGCTGTCGTCTGACATTGCCTAACCCCGCTGAATGTTACTGATCCACTAACAGTCGACTGGTCCTGGCTTGCGAACAACGATCGACGTTAAATTGTACCGCCTGCATTGACGATTATCGGATATTGGCCAG
>CAZNIS010000094.1:0-17980 GCA_964573105.1 uncultured Granulosicoccaceae bacterium | reverse complement strand
TGTCAGTCCATCTCTGGAAAAAGGAGTATCTCGATGAAAGCGAAAGAGCTGATGGCTTTTGTATCGGTAAAACCGAAGTCGCTCATTCAACGACACGGCATTCCATTGCTGCAGGAATTCCGGAATCAGTTCTTCCAGACAATCCCACCACTGCGACGCCAGGACCTCATTGTCGATGATCACCCGATCATTGTTTCTGATATTTGGCGCGCTCACTTCCACACCGTCATGCAGTATTTTGGCTTCCTCAAAGCCGATTGACTCAGTATCATCAATCAGTTGCCGGCACGTCTGGCTGAAAAGAAAATCGTGGAGCAGTATGGTGTGCCTGGGATATTGCTGAATCATTAACCGATAATGCCTTCAAATATTCTGACATTGTGCATCTGCGTCGTTGTGGTTTGTCGACAATCGATTGTCAAACTGGACCGTTCACCTGCAGTCCCGACATGTTTTTGCCAACCCTATTGTAGCTCGTGTTCCTCTGGCGGCTAACAATGGAAAGGTCCGTACCATATACCGCCATTCGCCTGTAAATTGAGTAAATCCTTATTGCCCGGATAGCCCTCAAAAGCCAGCGTTAGCGGGCGAGAACAGCAGATAGCTACTCCAGCCCAACATAACACTCAACCTTAAACCGCGGTACACATACACAATAAAAAACCAAATCCACATCCCCGGTATTGGTGATCCGCTGTGCCACACCGGGTGCAATCATCACACTATCTCCCACGCTCACAACCTGCGATTGATGGCCCACTTCGACAACACCACTGCCTTGCTTTAAAACATAGGTTTCGGCGACGCCCTGCAATGCGTGCAGTTGTGTCGTAACACCAGGTTCGACGCGGGCTACGGCGAGCGACATCTGCGGCGATTGCTCACAATTGTGCAATTCGCGAATGTAACAGCGCTCGTCGGTATAGAATTCGTCAGACTGACTCGCGCGATGTAACCAATCGGGCAATTCCATATATTGTGTGATAACACCAAAGGCGAAGACGATGGGCTACAGTGTACCACCGGTTGAAAAGCTGCTCGACCTGACGAGCAGAACGGCGATTGTCACTGGTGCCAGCGGTGGCATTGGCGGCGCAATTGCACAACGGCTGGCAGACGCCGGTGCACGGGTGGCGGTTCACTATCACTCGAATCAATCTGCCGCACAGTCGGTTGTCGATAGAATTGAAGCTTGCAATGGTGAGGCACGCGCTGTGGTGGCCGATTTGCGCGAAGAGTCGGGTTGCGCAACGTTACTTGAGGAGACGCAGCAGCATCTTGGTCGGGCGACCGTTCTGGTTAACAACGCTGGTATTCAACCGGTCAGTGCACTATTGCAATTGACCGATGATGAAACCAGTGACGTGCTGCGCAGCAATGTGTCGGCGCCGCTGATGCTGACGCGTTTGTTTGCAAGGCAGTTCGCCGACAGCAACCACGCCCAAAACTGCTGTGTGACGAACGTTGCATCCATTGAGGGCTCCCATCCGGCCGCAGGCCACAGCCACTACGCGAGTTCAAAGGCAGCGCTGATCATGTTCAGCCGCGCGGCGGCACAGGAACTTGGGCCACTGGGTATCCGCGTGAATTCTGTATCGCCGGGCCTGATCGACCGGCCAGACCTTGAGCGGGACTGGCCACAAGGTGTCGATCGCTACAAGACAGCCGCTCCACTGGGCCGCATTGGGCAGGCGGCAGATATCGCTGACGCGGTGTTGTTCTTAAGCTCGGATGCCGCTCGCTGGATCAGCGGCACCAATCTGGTGGTTGATGGCGGGGTGAGCTGCGCGCCAACCTGGTAACTCCAACGCTGGCCCACCACATCACTTTGCGTTGTACACTACTGTTTTGCCCACGGCCAAAGCGCCGACTGGCCCGATAACGCTGCGAGCGGGACGCGACCATCTGCATGCAAACTCAATACGATGTAGTGGTTGTGGGCGCCGGTATCGCCGGAATTGCCTCGGCCTGGGCACTGGCTCGGGCCGTTGCCGGACGCATCGCACTGGTCGACCAGGGCGCACCACTGGCGCTGACGAGCGACAAGTCGACCGAGTGCTATCGCAATTTCTGGCCTGGTCCCGACCGCACGATGGCCGACTTTGTCAGCGACAGTATCGACTTATTGCAACACTACGCTTGCGAATCCGGCGATCAGTTTCAACTCCATCAGCGCGGCTATCTATTCGCCACGGGCCGCGAGTCGGAAATCGAAACATTGCGCCAACAGGCTCTGCTCAATGCCAGCTATGGCAGCGGCCCTTTGCGTGAACATACACCTGCTGGTGGTTCGTCGTCGTATCGCGCATCGCCTGCCAGCGGCTTTGTAGAGGATCTTAACGGCGCAGACCTGATTACCGACGCGTCATTGATTCGCCAACAGTTCCCGTACCTGACACACGATACGATCGGCGTGCTGCACGTGAGACGCTGTGGCGTACTGAGCGCGCAGCAGCTGGGCATGTATCTGCTTGAGCGCGCCCGTGATGCAGGTGTCGTTTTTTTACCCGCTGAATTCGCAAGCTGTGACACCAGTACCGGACGTATCTCATCTATCGAGCTGAAAGGGCCAGATGGCAGCAGGCAATTGCACACCAATGCATTAGTGCTGGCCAGCGGCCCACACCTTAAGGCAACTGCGGTAATGGCGGGCAGTGATCTGCCGGTTGTGGTTGAGAAACACGTCAAGATCAGCCTCGCAGACAGCAAGGTTGTGATCCCTCGCGATGCTCCGCTGACTATCTGGAATGATCCAGTCGATCTGGGCTGGACCGACGAAGAGCGCGCTTCGCTGGCAGAGTCACCCGAGACGGCTTATCTCACTGACACCTTTCCAGCGGGTGTACATGGCCGGCCGGTGGGGGCAGGCGATCAGGTGTTTCTGTACTGGACTTACGACTGCCCGGTGTCAGACACACCCACTTTTCCGATTGAGGGCGATCCACACTATCCGGAGATCCTGCTGCGCGGCATGGCGCGCATGATACCCGGACTCAACACCTACCTCGATCCGATGCCGCGACCCTATGTTGACGGTGGCTACTATACCAAGGTGGCGGACAATCGCCCGCTGATCGGCCCCTTAAAGGTACCAGGCACCTTTGTCTGCAGCGCCTTTTCAGGTTACGGCATCATGGCTGCCTGTGCCGCAGGAGAGCTTGTAACCTCACATGTTCTGGGCCGCGATCTGCCCGACTATGCCAGTGCTCTTTTGCCACAACGGTTTGACAATCCAGCCTACCTTGAGCAGATCGCCGATCTCAGCGGTTCCGGGCAGATCTGATTTGTTGGCAACCTTCGGATTGAGGCGTACCGGCAGCGCGCAGGGCAACCACCGACGCATTGAAACCGGCACCACAACAGCGTGACACCAGCGCGAGAAATCGGTCGTCATCGCACGTTTCGCTGGCTAGCCACCGGCACCGGGTTGAACTCGGCCGGCATGCAGGGCGAACAGGTTATTATTGGTATCCTCGTCTATCAGATGACCGGTTCTTCGGCGTGGGTCGGGCTATCACTCGCGCTGTATTTTGCCCCGATGTTATTGGTTGGCGTGCCAGCCGGCGCACTGGCCGATCGCTATGATCGTCGCCTGGTACTGATCTGGACCGAGGTTGCACTGGTAGCGGCAATGGCAACTTTTTCACTGTTGCTGTGGCACGATTCGGTGCAACTGGCCGCCGCTCTGACAATGAGTGTTTTATCCGGTGCGCTGCGCTCGATCCACCATCCCGCCCGCCTGAGCTATACCGGCTCTGTCGCGGGCAACCATCGGTTGGTGGCCGCACTGAGTCTGCTGGGTATCGTCGGTCGTGCGGGCCAGTTGATCGGTGCACTGCTGGCAGGCGTTATCAGTGAACGCTATCACCCGGGCAGCGCCTATGGATTACTGGCGGCAGGCCACCTGTTAGCCTTGTTGTGCTTCTTCAAACTCGACGACAACTCGGTCGCCGCGCAGCAAACAAAAACAGGCTTGTGGAAATCAATCGTCGATTATCTGCATCTGCTGCGCAGTAGCTCGCTGTTGTTGATGCTGATCGCGTTTGTCTCGCTGGTAGAGGTGCTGGGCTTTTCATTTGCCACCGCCCTGCCGCAGATCGCTGTCGATCGACTGGCACTGGACGCCGAAGGGCTTGGACTGATGCATGCGGCACGCTCTGCCGGCGGACTGGTGGGCGCTGTGCTTTTGAGCCTCTGGAGCGTAAACGCGCCGGGCCGGCTCTATCTGATGGTTATTGTCGGCTTTGGCATCTCACTCGTAGCACTGGCCGTGGCCCCGCAATTACCCACGGTGCTGCTGGCGATTGCACTGGTCGCCGTTTGCGCCAGTGCCTCGGACATACTGTCACAGAGCATGCTGCAACTGTGTGTGCCCGATGCATTGCGAGGCCGGGCAATGGGTGCGTGGGTTGTCGCACTCGGCATGGGGCCGCTAGGCCATCTGGAACTGGGACTGCTGATCAGCCTGACCAGCACCGGCCTGGCACTAGGCGGCAACGGCCTGGTCCTGTTGCTGATCGGCATCGTCGCATTGATGCGTGGCGGCGCCATCTCGAGGATATGCCCCCAGGACTAAACTCGTTGCTATCCGTTGATGTGGTAGTCAGGCAATTCATCTTCAGCGGGTAATGGTCTGGACTTGCCATTTTCATCTACCGCAACAAAAGTGAACGTCGCTTCGGTGACTTTCTCACGCACACCGATCTGTCCGCGACGCACCCAGGCCTCGACCATGATATCCATCGATGATCGACCGGTGCGGGTGATCTCGGTGTAGACGCCAAGAATATCCCCCACCTTGACCGGCCGAATGAAACTCATGCCGTCGATCGATGCGGTCACCACCCTGCCCTGTGCGCGCTGGCTGGCGGCGATGCCCGCGGCTATATCCATTTGCGACAGCACCCAGCCGCCGAAAATATCGCCCGATGGATTGGTATCGGCCGGCATCGCGACGGTGCGCGTGGTCGCTTTGCGATTGTCGAGATCGCGTTGTTCGTCTGCATTTTCCTGGTTCATTTAATTGTTCGTCACGTGGCGAGTGAAAGCGACGCGCTCATGTTGTTATAAAGCTCGATCAGCGCATCGAGGTCCTGCTGTAGTTTGCTGCCTGTATCATGTGGCTGCCGAGGTGTTTTTAAAACCAGGAGCCGGCCGGTCGACTCCAGAGACACCGGATCGATGCCATCGAGATACTGTCTGACTGGTGCTGTAAAACAGCTAATCAACTCGGGATGATTATCCGCCAGCACATGGATCTTGTTTGAGAACAGTTCATCGTCCGGGAAGATGACATTGTCAGTATTGAGCAGATACTCCATCGCATCGCGTGCCCTGACCGGCCGTGCACAAAAAGGCGGCAAGCGTTCTTCACAGTGCAGGAGTGTTACCGTCCAGGCGTGGTGTTCCTTGCGCCGCTGTGTGTGATTGAAGCGGCTTGCGCTCGCAGCCGTCATCGACGCGGCAAACTGCTCTACACGCTTGCCGCCATAGTTTCCGGCATAGACCGGACCAGCAGCGAGCCTTTGTAACAATTGCGATTCGGCATGCGCATTTGATGCAACCGGCGACTGTTTCGCAAGCGATAGTCTTTCGTAAAACCGGCGTACCAGATAAGGGGCCGCAACCGATCGCCACACCAGGTAAAACAGCAGTGCCGCGAACAGCGCCACCCAGAAGACAACAGCATACTGCTCAAACATGGTGCCTCGACCTGGCAAAACGGTGAAGGCTACAGGGTGGATACAAACCGGGCAAGCGCCCGTCGCGGGCGGGCGATCATTCCAGCGCTGCGTGATTGCCTGCCCGCATCGTTTTGTCAATCACACATCGATGTGCTAAGTTTGCGTCATGACACATAGAGTCCGCTGGAGGTTTTTCAGCGCACGGTCCGTCCATGCCATCGCGACACCATTGGTCGCCTGCAGGTGAGATTCATGTCCCGGGTCCTGATTGTCGATTTAAACAACTTCGCACGCTATCCCACACTCGCCATCGCCTATCTGGTCACTCCGCTGCGCGCAGCCGGATTTACCGTTGATGTGCTGTCTCCACTGAATATCGGTGCACCGCCGGCGACACACGAGAAGGCAGAAAACTGGCAAGAGCATCTGTTGCGGCGGGTCAATCACGCGACACACCCGGTGATGCAATCACTGCACGAACACCTGCGCAAAGCACACGAGCGCTGGCAGGCGCGGCCACACAAACCAACGCTTTCTGCCGTCGAACAACAATTAAAGGAAACGCGGCCCGATATCATTTTATTGTCGGCCTACCTGAACCACTACCCGGCGGTGCGAGCCATCGCCGCACGCGCCAAAGCAATGAATATCCCGGTATTGCTCGGCGGCCCTGCATTCACCAGCCAGCAAACCATCGATGAGTGGATTGATCTTAAGGGGGTCAGCGCGATCTTTGCGGGTGAGGCGGATACGGTGATTTGCGACCTGGTAGCAGATACCATTGCAGGCACTGCGCCGGCTGCCAGAGCCGGCCTGTTTGTCCGCACCGCCGACAACAAGGCAACAGGCACGGTCGCAGCGCCGCTGCAGGATCTCGATACTTTGCCTGTTCCAGACTTCAGCGACTTCCCCTGGCAGGCCTACCCGCATCGAATTATTCCAATCCTGACCGGGCGCGGTTGTGGCTGGGGCGTGTGCACGTTTTGCAGCGATGTGATTACCGCCAATGGCCGCGGCTTTCGATCGCGCTCGCTCGACAATGTGCTGACCGAAATGCGGCATCAAATCGAGCGCTACGACAGCAAAGACTTTATTTTCCTGGACCTAAAACTCAATTCAGACCTTGCAGTCTGGTACCGCCTGATCGAGAACTTTCAGCGCATCGCGCCGGGCGGACGATGGATTGCGACCGTACACGTCGATGGCAAAGGGGAAAATGGCCTCGACTACGAGACCCTGAAACGCGCTGCCGACTCTGGCCTGACCCGCATTAGCTTCGGCATGGAGACGGCCAGCCCGTCACTGATCAAGCGCATGGCCAAGGGTACGCGTGTCGAGCGCAATCAGCAGTTCATCGAAGATGCATGGCGTGCGGGCTTAAGCGTGCGCTGCTCGATGATGCTCGGTTACCCGGGTGAAACCGAAGACGACCTGGTATTAACGCGGGATTTTCTCGATCACAATCGGCAACACTTTGACCGAATTCGACCCGCTCGATTCAAGGCCATACCCGGCACACCGTTTGAAACGCATTTCAACAAACCATCCACTCGCGTGCCCGGTGTCGCCACCATCCAGTGGGATCATCGTTATGCGCGTGCAGCCTACCGGTACACCACGGCGGCAGAAACCGGCTATCGACAAGTCAAGCGTGAAATACTGCAGATCATTCACCAGATCAATCGCGAACCGCTGCGTGACGGTGCAGTGCAGTTTGATGGCTTGATGTAATTGACAGTAACGAATGCCGTTGCAAGCATCGCCTGACACCGGCCAATAGTAGAGGCTTCACCAGAACGTCCTCAGGTTTACACAGACACGATACACCATCTGTGTATCGTGGCGTCATCGTGTCGTACGCCGTAGTTCTTCAACCAGTGCTCAGCAACGACACAAGCGCCCAATCGAATTGGGCCCGCCACATAATCTCCCACTTCAAACAACACCGGGGCTGCGCCCTGATTATAGTGTCCTCGCTGCACTGACAACTTCTACGGTCCTCCATATACAGGTGATCAAAAAGCGGCTTGGTAACCAGCGACCGAGCCTACTCAACAGTGCTAGAATCACTGTAGATTGACCAGCAACCGCTTTTTTGTAACTGCTTTGGCAACCATCAGTAAGCTCATCAGCACTCAGGCAGTTTTCAGCCTTTTACGTTTTTTAACCCGGCCCTGCAATTGAACACCACACCTGTTAACAACCTGCGCGGCATCGCCTGCATGGTGCTGGCTGGATTGTTTCTGGTCAGCACCGATGCCATTACCAAATGGCTGGTGCCGCACTATCCTGCCGGACAAATACTGTTCATTCAGGGCGGTCTGATCGCGATCATCGCCATCATTTGCATGCGGTTGCGCGGCGAGGCGCCACTGGCGGCCCCCAACTGGCGGCCGCACTGGTATCGCGGTGGTTTGTATGTGATCGGCGCCTTTGCCTTCCTGGTGGCACTGCGCTATCTAGCGTTCGCCGAAGTCATCGCCATTGCCTTTGCAGGCCCGATGTTCATGACCTTGCTGGGCAAATTCTATCTGGGTGAACCGGTGGGCTGGCATCGCCTGGGGGCGGTGGTAATCGGTTTTATCGGTGTGTTGTTTGTGATTCAGCCTACCAGTGATGCCTTGCATTGGGCTGCATTGCTGCCGCTGGTGGTGGCACTGTCAGATGCGATCCGCGATCTGGTCACTCGACAAATGGCAGCAGGTGAAGCGAATCTCCGGATTGTGTTTTCCACTGCCGCGATTCTGGCCCTGGGCGGATTGTTGACCGTGGTGGGTGGCTGGAACGGCCTGCGGGTGCAGGATCTGGTCTGGTTTGCAGTGAGTTCGTGTACGTTTGTGGTGGCCCATTTTTTAATGGTCGAAGCCTATCGCCACGGACAGCTGACGGCAGTCGCCCCGTTTCGGTACCTGTTGATCATCTGGGCCATTCTCGCCGGCTGGCTGATCTGGGGTGAAATGCCGTCGGCAGTTGTGTTTGGTGGCATTGCCATCATTTGCAGTTCAGGGATCTATATCGCCTGGCGCGAGGCACTGGCCAGACGCGCAGCGTAAACCAGCGCCCACAATGCACGGCGGACCATACACCTAACCACAACCGCATACCCGCGTGTGATGCGACTCCACTGGCATTTGTTTGGTCCATAGCCTGCCGACGATGCGCGCTTACGGCATTGTCGGGCACGCGTGTGATACGGATGCGATGTTGAATGTCGCCATGCAGGCAATGTAGCAGCAACGGCTGACAGGCTGGCTTTGCCCGACCTACGGATATCGTGTGCCGAGCTGCTGCCCTGACTCTATAACAAGATACGGTATCGCTCTCGAATTCGCTGATCCGCCGTATCACTGATGTATTGTGGCAGGTGGCTGTCCAGTATCTCCCGCACCTTCACATTCGCGCGCTGCCACATATCCTTTGCGCCATCCTCCTGCCAAACCGCGGGCGCCTGTCGATCGGTCAGCGTACTGGGCCAGAAGTAGTCGCGCTGCATCGCATCGATCGTGTGTTGACCACCAAGAAAATGCCCCTCGCCGTACACTGCCTCTTTTATGGCGGCGAAACCCAGCGTCTCTTCGTTGACCTCGATCCCGCGCAGGATGCGATAAACCTGCGAGAGCATCTCGTCATCGATCAGCATCGCCTCGAACGAGGCACCTAACAGACTTGCCATCATCCCGGAAGACTCGTACACCATATTGCAGCCGGCAAGCCCTACACCGAGCGATGACATGGCTTTCTCAAGCCCCATCTGCGCATCCACGGCCTTGCTGTCACTCATCGAACTGGCCGCCCCGGAAGGCAGTCCAAGCCAATTGGACAACTGGGCAGAGCCCGCATTGAGCAAAGTGATCTCACCACCGCTGCCACAAAAGGAGCCAGAGCGTAGATCGATCACAAACGGCCAGTTGGAGAATATCATCGGGTAGCCGGGCGCGAAGACGTTGACCATCATTAGTGCTGCCAGTGTCTCGGCCAGTGTCGAGGCGAGCATACCGGCAATGGTAGCGGGTGCCGTGGCCCCGGATTGCGCGGCGATAATGTTATTCAGTGGCACGCCGCGGTCAATACAGGCGAGTGCCACTTCAAAGGCATCATCACCGTAACGCAGCGGCGAGATGATCGGGCTGATATGTGCTTTGCAAAACGGCCGTTCGCGAAACCGCCCCTCGCCACCCAGTACCGTATCGAACATATCGATGATCGGATCGACGGTGGCGGCGGTGGTAAAGCTGGTGCCGATCGGCTTGTTGGTGCCTTTAATCAATGCGTAGGCGGTGTTGATATCCAGATCGTCGATGTCGGGCACATCGGTCGCGACGCAACAGCGGGTAAACCAGCTAACGTTGTTGAGAGAGTCAGCAAGGCGGGTGAAATCGTACAAATCCTGCAGTGTTGCGGCGCGATAGTGGCCGGTATCCAGATCGAGTGTTTGCACCGCCGCCCCGCCGGTGCCAAAGTGAACCCGCTCGCCGCCAATGTCGATATCGTGTTTTGAGTCGCGACCGTGTAACACAAACCCTCTGCAGGCACCGGCAATCACATCCTCGACCATCGACACCGGATAGCACAATCGCCCTGCCTCGTTTTGTGTCGCACCTTTTTCCAACGCGCGCTGCATCAACGCGGCCGGCACATCGCCCATGCCGATCTCGGCCAGAATTCGCAGCGCTGACTGATAGATCTGCCGGATATCCGAATCAGTTAACGGCTGATATTGACCGCCGACCGGACCGGGAGGGCACGGATTTATCTCCGGTGCAGCGGCCCGCTTGGCGTGCATGGCCTGGCGCGCGGTCATCTTGCCGCGCCGACGTTTTGGATTACTCATTGCCTTGCTCACATTGGCGAGGGTTGGGACAACGCGGTTGTGCGAACATACCGCGCCGTGCAAGTGCGCTGTCGGCGCCTGCCCGTGGATGGAATCGAGCGTGCTGCCAGCACGCCATGTTTATCCCCTGACACGTGCATTCTCTGCATCGTACAAACACATCGGTCCGGTAACCGCGGGATAGCGCTGCCCGAGTATTTCAACCGACAGACTTTGGGCATGCACAGCGCTGTCAGGTGTCACGAATGCAAAAGCGATGTTCTTGTCAAGCCGGTGCCCGTAGCCGCCGGAGGTGACGGTGCCGATCAATTGGTCGCCGAGGTAGACAGAATCACCGGCATGTGCGGCCGCAATATCGCAATCAACTGTCATAGAGACCAGTTGTCGTTCGGGCCCGCGCTCGATCTCGCGCTGCAGCGCCTGTTTGCCGATGAAGTTGGCCTTATCCATTTTTACAAAGCGATCGAGCCCGGTTTCAAGCGGATTGCGCTCATAGATCAGATCGGCCTTCCAGTGAAGATAGCCTTTTTCCATGCGCATGGATTCGGTAGCGTAGAGGCCGAACTTTGACAAACCATACGCATCCCCTGCCTGCACAAGTTGCGTCCAGACCAGATAGAGCTGCTCGTTAGGGATATGTAGTTCATAGGCGAGCTCACCGGAGAAACTCACGCTCATCGCCGTGACGCGCGCGTGTCCAAGCGTCATCTCGCGCACGCTCATCCACGGGAAGGCCTCTCGCGACCAGTCGCATCGCGGTGACAGACTTTGCAACAGCTCACGCGATCGCGGCCCCGCCACTACCAGTATAGTGTGACTGCCCGCCATCTCGGTTATGGTGACAGTGTCCGGTTTGTATTGATTCAGCCAGTCCAGATCGTGCCATTCCGCCGCTGCCGCTGAACCGTACCAGTAGCGATCGTCATCCAGTTTGGCAATCGTCGCTTCAGTCAGCACGTGGCCATGTTCGTTGAGCAAATAACACAACGATACTTTGCCCACTTTCGATGGCACTCTGCCACAGACCATATTATCCAGAAAAGCCGCCGCCCCCTCGCCGCGTATCTCGAACCGGTTAAAACCGGATACTTCCATCACACCCACATTGTTACAAAGCGCCGCCACTTCCCGGGCCACGACTTGTCTGGTCGGGGTGAATCGAAAGCTGTGCTGATCAACGAAATCCGGTTGATCGTCCGGCTTGAAAAACAGCGCGCGCTCCCAGCCGTTGACCACACCCCACACTGCCCCCATTGCATCGAGCACCGGATACAACGGCGTGGTGCGCGCCAGCCGCGAGGCCGGTCGATGCTCGTGCGGCATGTGGTAGTGAAATTCGTTTTGATAATCCTCTATCGCCTTCAGGCAGGTGTGTTCAGTATTGGCATAGCCGGTAAAGCGACGCGGATCGAGACACCAGGCATCCCATTCGCACTCGCCGTGAACCATCAGTTCGGCAAGAATTTTACCGTGCCCGCCACCCTCGCCGATGCCGGCGCGCAGGCCGATAATGCAGTAGGCATTCTGCACACCCGGTATTGGACCAACCAGCGGCAGGCCGTCGATGGTGTAGGTTATAGGACCATTGACGACGGTGTGAATACCCGCATCCTGCAACGATGGAATACGTTCGAATATCCCCTCCATGTTATCCAGACACCGATCCAGATCCGACGGACACAGCGCCTGCGTAAAGTCCGGGTCGATGCCATCCATACCGAAGGTTTTGCAGCCCTGTTCATACACCCCGACGAGCAGGCCCTTTTTCTCCTGACGGCTGTAGAAGTCATCGTGTGGATCGCGAATCACCGGCACCTGAAAATCGAGCTGTTCGATCTCGGGCATGCTGTCGGTTAAAAAGTACATGTGCTCCATTGAAGTAACCGGATGCTCAACACCCAGCATACTGCCCACTTCATTGACTCGATAGCCGCTGGCGTTGACGACTTTCTCGCAGGTGATATCACCGTTTTTGGTGTGCACGATGAATTCGCCATTCGCCTTGCAGGTGATGTTTTCAACCGGATTGAAGCGATAGACCTCGGCGCCGGCACGACGCGCCTGCCGCGCCAGCGCCTGCGTGATGCCGGCCGGGTCGATGTAGCCATCGAGTGGATCCCACCAGGCGCCGAGCACACCATCGGTTTGCAACAGCGGATGGCGCCTGCCGACCTCAGCCGCGTCGATCACTTCCATCTCCACGCCCATGCCACGCGCCAGGCCCACGTGGTAGTGATAGATGTCCAGATGATCCTGATTGTAGGCGGTGCGCATGCCGCCGGTAATGTGATAGGCAAACGGATGATCGGGGTCGGCAGCCAGTTCGCGATACAAATTAATGCTGTGGCGTTTTAGCCCGATCATGGTCTGGTTGCCACCAAACTGGGTGACCTGGGCGGCGGCGTGCCAGGTGGAGCCGGAGGTCAGCTCGTCACGCTCGACCAGCACCACGTCGGTCCAGCCCTCGCGAGTCAGGTGATAGAGCGTTGAGCAGCCGGCTATGCCACCGCCAATGACCACGACACGGGTATGTGATTTCATCTTCTGAGCCATCTCGTCTGCCGGTTTCCAAGCCACGATTCTCGGCAATATCAGGATAGGTGACAAATGCAATTTACTGGCTTATGGTTCAATTTAACTGAACTATAAGCACTGATAGTTGAAACATCATCTACCCCCGCTCGACAGCCTGAAAACCTTCGAGGCCGCCGCCCGCCATCTGAGCTTCAGCGCAGCGGCAGCCGAGCTCTGCCTGACCAAAAGCGCGATCAGCTATCAGATCCGCAAACTGGAGGCGCACCTGCAGTGCGCGCTGTTTAAGCGAACGGTTCGGCAGGTGTATCTGACAGACGCGGGTCAGATGCTGCTGCAGAGTACGCAACAGATCTTCGCTGAACTGGATGACACCTTGCGGCGCATCAGCGGCGATCAACGCCATACCGGTGTCACGATTGCGGCCACTACTTATGTCGCGGCGCGCTGGTTATCGCCGCGGATCAGCGAGTTCAATGCGCGCTACCCCGATATTCCGGTGCTGCTGCAGCACACGGTCAGCGAACACGAAACCGACGCTGATGACGTCGATCTCGCGATTCGCTGGGGCCCCTGCGACAGCCGTGCGAGGCGCGATTGCCTGGGTGAAATTCCGATGCAGCTATATCCGGCGATCAGTCCGTCGCTGCTGCGCCGCCATGGGCTACCCATGACTGATTTGACCGCAAAGCACCTGCTGACGCCACCGCTCGGCGATATCCCGTTGTTGTGCGAGGATCGCCCACAGGATCTGTGGCAGGAATGGCTTGATGCCGCCGAGCCAGTTGCAACTGTTAACCTTCCCAATCCACGCCGGCTCATCAGCGACGCCAACGTTCGTGTGCAGGCTGCGATTGATGGACAGGGGCTTATTCTTGCCGATGATCTGATGCGCAACGAGTTCGCCAACGGATTGCTGGTGGCGCCTTTTGTAGCGTCGCTCAAGGGCTATGGCTATAGCTGTCTGGCGTCTGACAAGCAGATCGGCAATGCCAATTCGTGCGCGCTAAAAGACTGGGTGCACAGCTGGCTGCCTGAAGCGAGCGTCGGTTAATGTTTCGCCCCTGATGCTCGCCCACAGTTACAGACCATAAGCTCAGGCGAGCCCATTGTCAGGCAGTAATCAGCGTTTCGATCAAACGTAAAGAAAGTCTTTACAAGTCGTGTCACGGACCGCCACACAAGATGCTCATCGTATCAAAAACCCTTATCCAGAGCGGATCTAAGGCAGTTTCCAACACAAGTAACACAAGCCATGCGCGCAGGCGTGAAACAACATTTCGCGCTCAGTTATCACTAAAGCTAAACATTTTCCAGAACTAATACGCTCCACCCCGGTCTATCGCTACAACACAGCCACTGCACTTGTGCAAGAAGCTGTGATACCTAACCGCAACGACGTTGCAACCAGCCCGTTTCCAGCAAGAGAACCCATCATGTTCAAGAAACTCGCCGCGACCACGGTCCTGTCACTTGCCTGCACACTCGCCCAGGCCGGGCCGCAATACGTCGATGAATCAGGCTATGCACTGAGTGGCTACGACGCCGTCGCCTACCACTCACTCAAACAGGTAGAAATTGGTCAGCAACAACCCGAGGCGGTACCCGGCAAAAAATCAATCACCGCCGAATTCAACGGCGCCATCTGGGCGTTCTCGAGCAACGAGAATCGCGATAAGTTCGTCGCCAATCCAGAAAAATACGCACCTCAATTCGATGGCCATTGCGCTTACGGTATCTCACAGGGCGGGAAGGTTCCGGCCAATCCAAACCTTTGGCGCATCATCGACGACAAGCTATACGTCAACATCAATCCTGCCGTGGTGGGATTTTTCGAAGAGGATATTCCGGGACTGCTGAAAACCGGTAACGAAAACTGGACAGCAGAGCTTGAATCCGCTGAAGCTTCAGATCGAAGCTGGAAGTCGATGAAAGCGAACGATTCTACCTATAGCACCGAGGCACCACTGTAGTCCGCTGTAAACCCACTCCATTCCATCTAACCTACAACAAGCGGCACTATCAACGCCGCGAGGAAGAGAACACTCATGAGTAACGCAAGCAAAAAAGGCGCACTGATCGCAGGCTCGATTGCACTGGCACTGTCACAGGCCGCGATCGTCACCACAGCACAGGCAGGTGCGAAAGAAAAATGCTACGGCATTTCCCTGGCTGGCCAGAATGACTGTGCAGCAGGCCCGGGAACGACATGTGCCGGTACATCGACTGTCGACTATCAGGGTAACGCGTGGACGCTGGTACCGGCAGGCGACTGTGTGAAATTCGGTGTCGATGAAACTCAGGCAGAGTTCGAACTGCCAGAAGACCGTGTCGGCTCACTGGAAGCACTCGATCGCGATCTGCCGGCCGACTCCTGAGCCTCGGCTGGCTAATCGTTCCGGTAATTATCGCGTGGCAACGACACAACCACAGATCGCGTCAAGGCAGGTGCAGCCGCACCTGCCTTCGACCGCCGGCGTGTGCTTGAAGCCACAGCACTACGATGAAATTCTGACCCACCAGCCGGCGATCGGCTGGTTCGAGGTACACGCCGAAAACTACCTTGGAGCCGGTGGTGCACCTCTGCACTACCTGGAACAGATTCGCAACCGCTACCCGCTGTCGATACACGGTGTCGGCTTGTCAATCGGCTCAGCCGACGGACTGGACGATCATCATCTGGAAAGAGTCGCCCAACTGGTAGAGCGATTCGAGCCTGAATCTTTCAGCGAGCACCTGGCCTGGTCAACCCACGACAATCACTTCTACAGCGACCTTTTGCCTGTACCCTACAATCGCCACACCGAAGATCGCGTTTGCGAGCATATCGATCAGGTGCAGATGCGCATGGGTCGCCAGATGCTGCTGGAAAACCCGGCCAATTATCTAACCCTCCGCGACACGATTGACAGTGAAAGCGAGTTTATTGGAAATGTGATCAGGCGCACCGGCTGCGGCCTGTTGCTGGATGTCAATAATGTCTATGTCTCGGCGCAAAATTGCCACTTCGACCCCTTTGCTTATATTCAATCGCTGCCGCTGGATAGTGTTGGTGAGATCCATCTCGCCGGTCACTCGATCGACGAACAGATGGAGTCTGACCCCATTCTTATCGATGCGCACGATCGTGAGGTGTGCGACGCCGTGTGGACATTGTACCGCCGCCTGATCGAGACAAACGGCGCGCGCCCAACCCTGATCGAGTGGGACACAAATGTACCGCAGTGGCAGGTACTGATGACAGAGATGCACAAGGCTGATCGCATCCTGCAGGATACCTGCGCAGATAGTGCAAATGCCTCGACGCGCTGATTTTCATTCACGCTTTGCCCGGGCGCTGGAAGATCCGACAATCGACAGCCAGCCGCTGCTTGGTCAAAGCGACGCATTCGATCAGCGCCGACGCTTTGATATCTACAGAAACAACCGCGCCTCGAGTCTAATCGACGCACTGCGCAATACCTACCCGGCTGTTTGCACATTGGTGGGTGAGGCGTTTTTCAAAACCGCGGCGCGCGGCTACATCGACAGGCATCCACCAACGGGCCCGGTGATGGCCGAGTTTGGCGGCGAATTTGCCAGTTATCTGCAGACACTGCAGCAGACTGAACCGGTTCCCTATCTGCACGACATCGCGCTACTCGAATGGCATCAGTTGCAAGCCTATCATTGTGCCGACGCCCCCATACTCGATTTACAGACACTGGCAGAGAAAGACGTACAAGCCCTGCCCGATCTCAGGCTGGATAGTCATCCATCACTGTTCACACTGCAATCGCGGTGGCCTATCGGCACGATCCGGACCATCTGTACCAGCCAGGACGACTCAGCGCCGGATCCATCCAGCGTCGATATGAACCGTAGTGAAGCGGTTGTCGTAACGCGACCGGCACTGACCGTGCTGACCAACGTGGTGCCTGCATCGGGGCAACTATTTCTCTCGGCACTGGTCCGAGGCTCAACGATCGGTGAAGCCGCGGAATCCGCGTTGAGCCGCGATGAAAATTTCAACACTGGCGAGCATCTGGCAGGCCTGCTGTCACTTGGCGCTTTCAGCAAACTCTCCGACAACACCTGAATACAACCACCATGACTAATCCAATTACACGTTTATACCAGGCTACCTTCGGACTGTTTCAGCGGATGCTGCAAGACTGGTTTCCCGGTCTGCTGGCAAGGCTCACGTTTGCCTCTGTGCTGTTCTTCTACTTTTTCAACTCGGCCAAAACGAAAGTAGGAGAAGGCGTGCAGGGGTTTCTGCAGGTACAGGACAATGCCTACTTTCAAATACTGCCTAAAGTGGTCGAACAATATGGCTACGATGCATCGCAAGTGCCCGCATTCCCCTACCAATGGATCGTCTATGCGGGAACCTATAGCGAGTTCATACTGCCGGTGCTGATCGTCATCGGCCTGTTCACGCGAATGGCCGCACTGGGAATGATCGTGTTTGTCGCGGTGCAGACCTACGTCGATATCACCGCCCATGCCGTCGATGAAAAAACCATCGGCGCGTTCTTCGACAGATTCCCGGACGCCATGATCGCAGACCAGCGACTGCTATGGGTATTTCCGCTGGTCTATCTGTTCATTTACGGCGCAGGCAAACTGTCCCTCGACCACCTGTTTGCCGGCCGACGCTAACCCACACACCCCTCGCTTACGCATCAAACGCCCCGGTACAACCAGGCAACCCGAAGCGTAAGCGAGGCAACACCAACTCCTCCCACACCACAGCCTTATCCGTTCATCCACAGCGCTATCCCCCCCAAACCACCCCGGCACAACCAGGAAACCCGACGCGTAAGCGAGGCAACACCAACTCCTCCCACACCTCAGCCTTATCTGTTCATCCACTGCGCAACCAAAAAAACAACACCCCAAACCACCCCGGCACAACCAGGAAACCCGACGCGTAAGCGAGGCAACACCA
>CAZNIS010000093.1:0-28570 GCA_964573105.1 uncultured Granulosicoccaceae bacterium | reverse complement strand
GCGCCCATATTCGTAGTCTCTCTACTTGGAGTACAGTTCCACGACCAGTGATTCGTTGATTTCTGCAGGCAGATCACTACGGTCTGGTAGGGATTTTAGGATACCCTCCATTTTTTTCTCATCTACTTCGATCCAACCGGTAGATGCACGTTGTTTCGCCAGCTGCAACGAATCGGTGATACGCGCCTGCTTCTTCGAGGCTTCGCGCACTGAAATAATCTGATTGGGCTTCACCTGGTACGAAGGTATGTTGACAGTCTTACCGTCCACCATGATCGCCTTGTGTGACACCAGCTGCCGCGCCTCGGCACGCGTGGACCCAAAGCCCATGCGATACACAACATTATCAAGGCGGCCTTCCAGCAGACTCAGCAGGTTCTCACCGGTTGAGCCCTTGATACGAGCCGCTTCCTTGTAGTAATTGCGAAACTGCTTCTCGAGCACGCCGTACATGCGGCGAAGTTTCTGCTTCTCGCGCAATTGCAGGGCGTAGTCGGACAGGCGAACACGCTTTGAGCCGTGAACGCCAGGAGGCGTCTCAAGCTTGCACTTGGAGTCGATGCCACGCAGGCCTGACTTGAGAAAAAGATCGGTGCCTTCGCGCCGACTCAGCTTGCATTTTGGTCCAATGTATCTGGCCACTAGATAAGCTCCTGAACCTAGACCCGACGCCGCTTCGGGGGGCGGCAGCCGTTGTGTGGAATGGGGGTCACATCGATAATATTGTTGATTTTGAAGCCAGCGGCGTTCAGCGAGCGAACCGCTGAGTCGCGCCCGGGTCCCGGCCCCTTCACCTTGACATCAAGGTTCTTCATCCCGTACTCAAGGGCAACCGTACCGGCGCGCTCGGCAGCAACCTGCGCTGCAAACGGGGTGCTCTTTCTGGAACCACGGAAACCGGAGCCACCGGCAGTCGCCCAGGCAAGTGCGTTACCCTGGCGATCGGTGATCATCACGATGGTGTTGTTGAAAGAAGCGTGAATGTGCGCGATACCATCGGTTATGACGCGATTCGGCTTCTTCTTGGCTTTCGCTTGTTTTTGGGCCATTTCTTTAGAGTTCCTGGTACCGCAGCACTACTTCTTGATCGGGCGACGCGGGCCCTTGCGGGTGCGTGCGTTTGTCTTGGTTCGCTGGCCGCGCATTGGCAAACCACGTCTGTGACGGATACCACGGTAGCTACCCAGATCCATCAAGCGCTTGATGTTCATCGAGACATCCCGACGCAGATCACCCTCGACGGTGAATTTCGCCACTTCCCCACGCAGCGACTCAACCTGAGATTCGGCGAGCTCCCTGACCTTGGTGGAAGGATCGACACCGGCTTCCTTGCAAATCTTGTAAGCCGTGGTCCGACCTATGCCGTAAATAGAGGTAAGCGCTACCCAGGTGTGCTTATTTACGGGGATGTTTATTCCAGCGATACGCGCCATTAGTTGCCGCCTTCAGTGATCTGTTGGGACATTATTTCAGCCCTGCCTCTGCTTGTGTCTCGGGTCCGTGCAAATCACACGGATTACACCATGCCGCTTAATCACTTTGCAGTTACGGCAAATTTTCTTAACTGATGCTCTGACTTTCATTCAATTTCCGCGAACAGGCCGCGACCTCAATTGTTTACCGGGAGCCCTTGGACCCGTGTCCTTTCAGGTTTGCCTTCTTCAGCAGGCTGTCATACTGGTTGCTCATCATGTGAGCCTGCGACTGCGCGATAAAGTCCATGATCACCACAACGATGATCAGCAGCGACGTACCGCCGAAATAAAACGGCACGTTCCACCACAGAATCAGGAATTCGGGCAGCAGACAAACCAGCGTAATGTAAAGCGCGCCAACCAGTGTTAACCGGGTCAACACGCCATCGATGTATCTGGCGGTCTGCTCACCCGGGCGAATACCCGGAATGAATGCTCCGGACTTTTTCAGGTTGTCAGCGGTTTCGCGCGCGTTGAACACGAGCGAGGTATAAAAGAAACAGAAGAATATGATCGCAGCCGCATACAGCAGCACATAGATCGGTTGCCCCGGTTGCAGCGTCGAGACAATGTTCTGCAGCCAGGTCATTCCAGATGAGCTGGACGCGAAATCGCCCATTGTAGCCGGAAACAGTATGATGCTGCTTGCAAAAATTGGCGGAATCACTCCTGCCATGTTCAATTTCAGCGGCAAGTGGCTTTGCTGGGCGGCGAACATCTTGCGACCTTGCTGGCGTTTGGCGTAATTGACCGTGATACGACGCTGACCGCGCTCAACGAAAACGACGAACGCTGTGACCGCGAAGGTCAATATGATCAGGATCAACACGATCAATGACGATATTTCACCGGTACGCGCCAGTTCCAATGTGCCACCGATCGCCGCAGGCAGACCCGACACAATGCCCGCAAAGATCAAAATAGAGATACCGTTGCCGATACCGCGCTCGGTCACTTGCTCACCGAGCCACATCAAAAACATGGTGCCTGTCACCAGGCTGATGGCGCCGGTCAGGACAAAACCGATGCCGCCGAAATACACCAAAGGTGCACCAGCCGCCTGCTGGCCCTGCAGAGCAATACACACCCCGACTGCCTGAACCGATGCCAGTACCAACGTACCGTAACGGGTGTACTTGGTTATCTTCTTACGGCCGCTCTCGCCTTCCTTGCGCAGTTGCTCGAGGCTTGGCACAACGTGGGTGAGGAGCTGCATGATGATGGACGCAGAGATGTACGGCATGACGCCAAGGGCGAACAACGACATACGACTTAGCGCTCCACCACCAAACATGTTGAACATGTCGAGGATGCCGCCGCGCTGCTGCTCGAACAGAGCCGCCATCACTTTGGGATCGACACCGGGAATCGTGATATGCGCACCGATGCGAAAAATCACCAGTGCCAGCAAGACAAACAACAGCCTCTGTCGAAGCTCAGAAGACTTGCCAATCCCGCCGATGGACTCTGCAGAAGTCGCCAAGGTTAGTCTCCGGCCTTGCCGCCGGCCGCAACAATTGCCTTGGCCGCACCGGCCGTGGCAACGACGTCAACCAGCGTTACCGGCTTGCTGATCTCGCCTGACAGAATGACTTTCGCCTTGCGCGTCTGCGCCGGAACCACACCCGCGTCAATCAAAGCTGCAACAGTGATATCACCCTCGATCGCTGCCAGCTCAGACAGGCGCACCTCTGCGACGTAGCGGCCCTTGCGTGATTTAAAACCAAACTTCGGCAGGCGGCGCTGAATAGGCATTTGACCGCCTTCGAAGCCCACCTTGTGATAACCACCAGATCGAGAGTGCTGACCTTTGTGGCCTCGGCCGCAGGTCTTACCCAAACCGGAGCCGATGCCGCGACCAACGCGTTTGGCGGCCGGCTTGCTGCCAGGTGCAGGCTTGAGTTCATTCAGATGCATCAGGATTCCTCGACTCGTACCATGTACGAGACTTTATTCACCATGCCGCGAGTCTCAGGTGTATCGATCACCTCGACTGTCTGGTGCATGCGACGCAAACCAAGCCCACGAACACAGGCCTGGTGTTTCTTCAGACGCCCGTTCGCGCTGCGAACGAGTGTGACTTTCATCGTATTCGCCATGGGATTAGCCAGTTATCTCTTCAACGGACTTGCCACGCTTGGCAGCCACGCTCTCTGGCGACTGCATGGACGTGAGTCCCTGAATGGTCGCCCGAACGACGTTAATGGCGTTGTTTGAGCCGTTGATCTTCGCCAGCACGTTGCGCACACCAACCGCCTCAAAAACGGCTCGCATCGGGCCACCGGCAATAATGCCGGTACCATCAGAGGCAGGCTGCATGTAGACCTTGGCGGCGCCGTGTCGCCCGTTCAAGGCGTACTGCAACGTTCCGTCCTTGAGCGCAACCTGCGTCATGTTCTTGCGGGCCTTTTCCATCGCCTTTTGAATCGCGACGGGCACTTCTCGCGCCTTGCCGTAACCAAAGCCGACCTTGCCGTCGCCATCGCCGACAACGGTCAGAGCAGTGAAACCGAATTGACGGCCGCCTTTGATAACTTTAGCAACGCGATTGACGGTGACAAGTTTTTCGATCAGGCCGTCGGCGCTGGAATTTGGATCAGATGACATATTTATTCAGCCTAGAATTTGAGACCAGCTTCTCTGGCGGCTTCTGCCAGAGCTTTAACACGCCCGTGATACTGGAAACCAGAGCGGTCAAAAGCGACGTCGCTGACGCCCTTTGCGGATGCGCGCTCGGCAACCGCTTTACCAACAGCAGCCGCAGCATCACAGTTGCCTGTGTACTTCAAACCGGCACTGATGTCTTTCTGCAGGGTGGTAGCACTAGCAACTACGTTTCCCTGCGGATCGATCACCTGAGCATAGATATGGCGCGGTGTGCGATGGATGGTGAGGCGAGTCGCACCGAGCTCACGGATGTGCGCTCGCGTCCTGCGCGCCCGGCGCTGTCTGGAGTTCTTCTTATCCATGCTATTTCTTTTTCGCCTCTTTCATGACGACCTGCTCGTCTTTGTACCGAACGCCCTTGCCCTTGTAGGGCTCGGGTGGTCGGTAGGAGCGCAAATCAGCGGCAACCTGACCGACCATCTGCTTGTCGATACCGGTAACGACGATTTCTGTTTGCGAGGGAGTCTCTACCTGAACACCCTCAGGGACCTCGTGCGCCACGGGATGTGAAAAGCCGAGTGTCAGGTTGACCTTGTTACCCTGAGCCTGAGCACGATAACCAACACCGCGCAACTCAAGCCGCTTCTCAAAACCGGTGTTTACGCCGACGACGAGATTGTTGATTAGCGAGCGCATCGTGCCCGCCATGGCAACCGCCTTCTGGTCGGTCTTGGCCGGGGCTACCCGAACCACGCCGTCATCCATCTCGACCTTAACCACCTTGTGTACATCGACGGTACTGGATCCCTTGGGGCCTTTGGCAGAAACCGTATTACCATCTACTGTGACGGTGACGCCACCCGGAATCTCTACCGGAGCTTTGGCTACTCTTGACATTTTTCTAAGCGCCTACGAAACGTAACAGAGGACTTCACCGCCCTCGCCAGACTGTCGGGCAGTCGAATCAGTCACCACGCCCTTAGAGGTCGAGATGATCGCAACGCCCAGACCGCCGAGCACCTGCGGTAACTCGTCCTTGTTCTTGTATATGCGAAGCCCTGGACGACTGACGCGTTCAATCTTCGAGATAACGGGTTTGTTCTCGAAGTATTTCAGGCCAATGGTAAGTTGCTTCTTGCCTTCAACGACTTCCTCGCCGCACTCACTGACGTAGCCCTCTGCAACGAGAACCTTGGCGATCGCAAGTTTAGACTTGGAAGCAGGCATGGTAACGCTGACCTTGCGCGCCTGTTGTCCATTGCGAACGCGAGTCAACATATCCGCTATCGGATCTGACATGCTCATCTATGTATCTCCTCTACCAGCTCGCCTTGGACAGCCCGGGCACATCGCCCCGCATCGCTGCCTCGCGCAATTTGTTTCTGGCCAGGCCAAACTTGCGATAGTACCCGTGCGGCCGACCACTGACTCGACACCGGTTGCGTCCGCGCGAAGCACTGGAATCACGCGGCAGAGCCTGTAGCTGCTTCGAGGCTTCCATCTTCTCCTCGTAGCTGGCATCTTCGGATTTCAGGATGTCGCGCAGTGCCGCGCGCTTGGCGGCGTGCTTGACAACCAACTGACTGCGCTTGCTCTCGCGCGCCAACATAGACTTTTTAGCCATTAAACTATTGCCTGAAAGGGAAGTTAAAGCTACGCAGCAGTGCGCGCGCTTCTTCATCGGTTGTAGCGGTGGTCGTCAGCGTGATATCCATACCGCGGATCGCATCGATCTTGTCGTAGTCGATCTCCGGAAAGATGATCTGTTCCTTAACACCCATGGTGTAGTTGCCGCGACCGTCGAATGACCTGGCATTTAAACCACGGAAATCACGGATTCGCGGAATAGCAATAGTGATCAGCCGATCGAGGAACTCATACATGTGATTGCGACGCAAAGTCACCTTGGCGCCGATAGGCCAACCGTCACGAATCTTAAATCCAGCAATAGATTTCCGCGCCAGCCGCACAACCGGCTTTTGCCCGGTAATGTTCGCCAGATCTGCCGTCGCTTTCTCGATCACCTTGCGATCGCCAACTGCTTCGCCCAATCCCATGTTAATGGTGATCTTCTGCAGCCGAGGCACCTGCATCACGCTCTTGTATTTGAATTGCTCAAATAGCGCCGGTGCGATCGTCTCTTTGTATGTTTGTTCCAGCCTGGTCATCAATCAATACCTGTCAGCTGACAGTCTCACCGTTGGATTTGAAGAAGCGGACTTTGGTGCCGTCTTCAAGAGTTTTGAAACCCACGCGATCACCCTTACCAGTGGCGGGGTTGAAAATCATCAGATTGGAAAGCTGTATTGGCATTTCCTTGTCGACAATTCCGCCTGTGACACCGGCGTTCGGGTTGCCTTTCTGATGCTTCTTTACGACGTTCACGCCGTCTACGATGGCTTTGACTCCATCAACCACCTGACGAACAGTGCCACGGCGGCCGCGGTCTTTACCCGCTGAGACGATGACCTCATCGCCCTTGATAATCTTTCTCATGATGTTTTTCCCGACCTATAGCACTTCGGGTGCGAGAGAGATGATCTTCATGAACTTCTCTGATCTCAACTCGCGTGTGACCGGCCCAAAAATACGCGTACCGATCGGCTCCAGTTTTGCATTTAGAATCACCGCCGCGTTCTGATCAAAACGAATAGCAGAACCGTCAGACCGGCGTACACCTTTACGCGTACGCACAACTACCGCGTTGTAGACCTCACCCTTCTTGACCTTGCCACGAGGTATCGCATCCTTGATGCTGACCTTGATAACATCACCGATGCGTGCGTAGCGACGACGAGAGCCACCGAGCACCTTAATACACTGAACGCTTTTGGCCCCGCTGTTGTCGGCCGCATTCAATACGGATTGCATTTGTATCATTTTTTATTTCCGGGTTTGCCACATCCACCAACTAGACGGCGGGTGTGATCACCTCATCCAGCGTCCAGGATTTGGTTTTTGAAATGGGTCGACACTCGCGAATACGGACAATGTCACCGACGTTGGTCTGGTTCTCACCGTCGTGAATGTGATACTTGGTAGATCGGGTGATGAACTTACCGTATACCGCGTGTCGCACGCGCCGTTCGACCAGCACAGTTGCCGACTTTTCCATCGAGTTGCTGGTAACCTTGCCGATCACGGTGCGTTGCAGGCTCTTTTTATTTTCGCTCATCAGCCTTCACCCGCTGCTTTTTTCTCGGTAATCAATGTTTTCACACGTGCGATGTTCTTGCGTGCCATGCCAAACAGATGCGGCCGAACCGGTTGACCCGACCCCATCTGCATACGCAGATTGAATTGCTCCTTGCGCAGCGCAACCAGCTCAGCCTGCAATTCCGCTACGGTCTTTTCACGCAGTTCACTGGCTTTCATCAGGCAACCGTCCTAATTACGAATGAAGTCTGCACAGGCAACTTCGCAGCGGCACGACGAAATGCCTCACGAGCGATCTCCTCGCTAACACCTTCCATCTCGTACAGGACGGTGCCGGGCTGTACTTTGGCCACCCAGTACTCGACATTACCCTTACCTTTACCCATACGAACTTCGATAGGCTTTTTGGTAATTGGCGTATCGGGGAAAATTCTGATCCAGATCTTTCCACCACGCTTGATGTGACGGGTCATGGCGCGACGAGCAGATTCAATCTGCCGGGCGGTCAACCGACCACGGGCAATGGCTTTGAGACCGTATTCCCCGAAGCTGACTTTGTTGCCTGCCTGCGCAAGTCCGCGGTTGCGACCCTTGTGCTGCTTTCTGAATTTGGTACGTTTCGGCTGTAACATTGCAATTATCCGTCAGGCGCTTGCGGCTTGCTTCGAGGTTTCGCCACCGCGAATTTCATCGAAGTTGAACACTTCGCCCTTGCAGATCCAGATCTTGATACCAATAACGCCGTAGGTGGTGTGCGCCTCGGCGACCCCATAGTCGATGTCGGCACGCAGAGTATGCAGCGGCACCTGGCCTTCGTGATACCACTCGCGCCTTGCGATCTCGGCACCGTTGAGTCGGCCGGACACCGCGATTTTAACGCCGCGTGCACCCAGTCTCATGGTGTTGGTCAGTACCCGTTTCATCGCGCGACGAAACATCACTCGGCGTTCAAGCTGTTGAGCCACGCCTTCGGCGACAAGCTTTGCATCGAGCTCCGGCTTGCGAATCTCGCTGACGTTCACCTTGACGTTGTTGATGTTCATGCCAAGCATCGGTGCGATGGCACGACGCAAACGTTCGACGTCCTCACCCTTTTTGCCGATGACGATACCAGGGCGCGCAGTGTGGATAGTGATGACCACAGCACGTGCGGGTCTGTCGATCTGAATTCGACTGACAGACGCGTGAGCGAGCTTCTTTTTCAGAAACTCTCGCACCTTCATGTCTTCGTTGAGATAGTTCGCGTAGTCGCGGCTACCGGCGTACCAGGTTGAATTCCAGTCAGCGGATATGCCCAGGCGAATGCCTACCGGATGTACTTTCTGTCCCATGTAACTAGTCTCCCACGACAACAGTGATGTGGCTGGAGCGCTTCAAAATACGGTTGGCTCTGCCCTTCGCGCGTGGTTGTATGCGTTTCATTGTCGGACCTTCATCGATCATGATCGCGCTGACGACCAGCTCATCGATATCAGCTCCTTCATTGTGCTCGGCGTTGGCGATCGCGGAGTTCAAAACCCCTTTGACCAGACCTGCCGCTTTTTTCTTGCTAAAGGTCAGCAGTTCGACTGCCTTCTCGACAGGCATACCGCGCACCTGGTCGGCAACCAACCGTACCTTTTGCGCCGAAATCCGTGCATGACGCAATTTTGCTTGTGTTCTCATTGCCTGATCACCTGGCCTTTTTATCGGCCACATGGCCGCGGTAGGTGCGAGTCTGCGAGAACTCGCCAAGCTTGTGGCCCACCATATTTTCGCTGATCAGAACAGGCACGTGTTGACGACCGTTGTGCACCGCGATAGTCAACCCGACCATTTCCGGGCTGATCATCGATCGACGAGACCAGGTTTTAATCGGCTTCTTACTGTTTGCCGCCACTGCCTCATCAACCTTTTTAATCAGGTGATGATCAATGAACGGGCCTTTTTTCAGAGAACGTGGCACGTTGAATCTCGCTTATCGTTTCTTGCCGCGACGGACAATCAGGTTGTCGGTGCGCTTGTTTGATCGAGTCTTGTAACCCTTGGTCGGAACACCCCACGGGCTAACCGGGTGACGACCGCCTGATGTCCGGCCCTCACCACCACCGTGCGGATGATCTACCGGGTTCATCGCCACACCGCGAACGGTCGGGCGTACACCGCGCCAGCGCTTTGCGCCAGCTTTGCCGAGTTTGCGCAGCGAGTGCTCGCCATTGCTCACCTCTCCGATGCAGGCGCGGCAATCGACCAGTACTTTTCGCATCTCGCCAGAGCGCAATCGCAGTGTTGCATAACTGCCTTCGCGCGCAACATATTGGACAGAAGCGCCCGCGCTTCGGGCCATTTGCGCACCCTTGCCTGGCTTAAGCTCCACGCAGTGCACAATGGTGCCCACGGGGATATTGGATAGAGGCAACACATTGCCAGTTTTGATCGGCGCCTCGCGACCAGAGACAACTGTATCGCCGGCACTCAGCTTGTTAGCTGCAATTACATAGGCGCGCTCGCCGTCAGCGTACTTCAACAATGCGATGCGCGCGGTGCGATTGGGATCGTACTCGATACGCTCAACGACCGCCGGTATACCGTCTTTACGGCGCTTGAAGTCAATGATCCGGTAGCGCTGTTTGTGCCCGCCACCGCGATGACGAACGCTGATCCGGCCGGCGCCGTTACGGCCGCCAGAACGCTTTTTCGGGGCAACCAGCGGCTCGTAGGGTCCACCAGAGTGCAGGCTGGTGTCGACGACACGGACCTGGTGGCGACGGCCGGCTGAAGTAGGTTTAGTAGTGTGTAACGCCATTTTAGCCTTCCAGCCCTACGTAATCGATGTCCTGTCCTTCGGCGACACGCACAACCGCTTTGCGCATATCCGATCGACGACCCATTCGTGCGCCATGGCGCTTCTGCTTACCCTTGACGTTCAACATGCGAACAGAGACGACATCGACGCCAAAAAGCTTTTCCACCGCGCGGCGTACTTCCAGTTTGGTGGCGCCTGGAGCCACTTTGAAAGTGTGGTGCCCGCTCAGCTCAGCCTGGGTGGCGGATTTCTCTGATATGTGCGGCGTCAGCAGCACACTATATACGCGCTCTTCGTTCATGCCAGGCGCTCCTCAAGTTTTTTCAGCGCGGCGGCCGTGACCACAACGCTCTCATGCCTGAGCATCAGCCACGGGTTGATGCCGTCCACGTCTGTGGTGGTAACGTGCGGCAGATTTCGCGCAGCCAGATGGACATTGGCTTCAAGATCGGCATCGATGATAAGTGCATCGTTGGCAGACCATTCGCCAAGCAGCTCGCGCATGACGCGGGTCTTTGGCTCTGCCATGTCGATTGAATCAACGACGATCAGGCGGCCGCTGCGAGCCAGTTCAGAGACGATCGCACGCAAGGCGCCACGGTACATTTTGCGGTTGACCTTGACAGAGTAGTCGCGTTTCTCAGACGCGAACGTTACACCACCTGCCCGCCAGATCGGGCTGCGGATAGTACCTGCGCGAGCCCGCCCGGTACCTTTCTGTCGCCAGGGCTTGGCACCGCCGCCGCGTACGGCGGAGCGATTCTTTTGCGCGCTATTACCAGACCGGGCGCCTGCCATGTAGGCAGTGACCACCTGATGCACTAGCGCTTCGTTGTAGGGCACGTCAAACACGGCATCTGATACGCCGACCGCTGACCCGCCTTTGGTTTGAAGTTCCATTCCTAGCTCCTGGCCTTGACTGACGGCTTGACGATGACGTCACCACCGTCTGCGCCCGGCACGCTGCCGCTGATCAGCAGCAATTGCCGCTCGGCATCAACACGGACTACCTGGAGGTTCTGAATGGTGCGCTTTACAGAACCCATATGTCCTGCCATTCGCTTACCCTTAAACACGCGACCCGGCGTTTGGTTCTGACCAATCGATCCCGGCGCACGGTGCGCCAGTGAATTACCGTGTGTCGCGTCCTGCATTTTGAAATTGTGCCGCTTCACGCCGCCGGCAAAACCCTTACCGATGGTGACGCCGCTCACGTCTACCTTTTGACCCTCTTCGAACCGATCGACGCCGATCTCCTGGCCGACGGTCAATTCCTCATCCAGATCTTCGGTACGAAACTCCCACAGACGACGACCCGCTTCCACGCCAGCTGAGGCAAAGTGACCTGCCTCTGCTTTGCTAAGTCCGGACGCACGGCGGGTACCTGCAGTTACCTGCATTGCTGAGTATCCGTCTTTTTCTTGAGTCTTAAGCGCGGTAACGCGATTGGGAGCGACCTCCACCACGGTTACCGGGACAGAATCCCCAGCGTCATTGAAGACGCGAGTCATACCGGCCTTGCGGCCGACAACACCCATAGGCATTGTTATTCTCCAAAATATTTCCGGCGGCAGAGGTACAACACCGCCGATCTGGAAGGGTTTAAGCGTGGCAAGCCGAACATTATAGCAGCTACGTTAATAGCCTGTCACGCGTTAAGGGCACTCCATTGTCACCTCCCGCCATGGCGGGAGGCATTTGGCATCTAGCTCAGCTTGATCTGAACATCCACACCGGCAGCGAGGTCGAGCTTCATTAACGCATCGACGGTCTTGTCTGTCGGGTCGACAATATCCATCAGGCGCTTGTGGGTTCGAATCTCGTACTGATCTCGCGCATCTTTGTTGACGTGCGGCGAGATCAGGATTGTGAAACGCTCTTTCTTGGTCGGCAGAGGAATCGGACCGAGTACGCGCGCGCCGGTTCTCTTTGCGGTTTCAAGAATTTCCCGCGCTGAGCGATCGATCAGTCGATGATCGAAAGCCTTCAAGCGGATACGAATCGTTTGTGACGGTGCGACAGCCATTGTTTTAGTCCTGAATCTTGGCGACGACACCGGCGCCTACGGTACGACCACCCTCGCGGATCGCGAATCTCAAACCCTCTTCCATCGCGATCGGGGCAATCAACTCCACGTTCATCTTCACGTTGTCTCCCGGCATTACCATCTCGACGCCTTCGGGCAACTCGCACGCACCAGTCACATCGGTGGTACGGAAGTAGAACTGCGGACGATATCCTTTGAAGAACGGTGTGTGTCGGCCACCTTCGTCCTTCGACAAAATGTACACCTCGCACTCGAACTTCGTGTGCGGGTTGATGCTGCCCGGCTTACACAACACCTGGCCACGCTCTACCTCATCACGCTTGGTACCGCGCAACAGAATACCGCAGTTGTCGCCCGCCTCGCCCTGATCCAGCAGCTTGCGAAACATCTCGACGCCGGTGACGGTCGTCTTGGTGGTCTCTTTGATGCCGACGATCTCGACTTCTTCACCCACTTTGACCACGCCGCGTTCGATTCGGCCGGTGACCACGGTGCCGCGACCTGAGATCGAGAAGACATCTTCGATCGGCATCAGGAAGTTACCTTCTACCGGACGCTCGGGGATCGGAATGTACTCATCCATCGCTGCGATCAGTTTGCCGATTGACGGCACGCCGATATCGCTGCTGTCACCTTCCAGTGCCTTCAGGGCTGAACCTGTGACAATCGGTGTATCGTCGCCGGGGAATTCGTAGCTGTCGAGCAGCTCGCGAACTTCCATTTCGACGAGTTCGAGCAACTCTTCGTCGTCGACCATGTCAGCTTTGTTCAGGTAGACCACGATGTACGGCACACCCACCTGACGTGCCAGCAGGATGTGCTCGCGCGTTTGTGGCATCGGGCCATCGGCCGCAGAACAAACCAGGATCGCACCGTCCATCTGCGCCGCACCGGTGATCATGTTCTTCACATAATCCGCGTGCCCGGGGCAGTCGACGTGGGCATAGTGGCGCGTGTCTGACTCGTACTCTACGTGAGCTGTTGCAATCGTGATACCACGAGCGCGCTCTTCAGGTGCGTTATCTATCTGGTCGTAGGCTTTGAACTCGCCGCCCATCGCCTCGGCCTGCACTTTTGTCAGCGCCGCTGTCAGCGTTGTCTTCCCATGGTCTACGTGGCCTATCGTGCCCACGTTTACATGCGGTTTCGTTCGCTCAAATTTTTCCTTCGACACTTTACCAAAGCCTCTTAAGTCTTTATCTGTTTTTGAAAAACGTTCAAGAACCCGTGATGATGGATTCCGAAACGTTAGCCGGAGTCTCCGCGTAGCGGGAAAACTCCATCGAATAGGTCGCCCTGCCCTGGGTGGCCGATCTCAACGCCGTGGCATAACCGAACATCTCAGCCAGCGGTACAGACGCACTGACTGTCTTGCCCGCCGGTGACTCATCCATGCCCTCGACGATACCTCTGCGGCGATTCAGGTCACCCATCACATCACCCATGTAGTCTTCCGGCGTCACCACTTCGACCTTCATAATCGGTTCGAGTAGAACCGGACTGGCCTCGAGTGCCGCATTTCGAAAGCCCATGGAGCCGGCTATCTTGAATGCCATTTCGTTGGAATCGACGTCGTGAAACGAGCCATCGAACAACGTTACTTTTACATCGACGACCGGGTAACCACCCAGCACGCCGTTTTCCATTTGTTCCTGCACACCCTTGTCAACCGATGGAATGAATTCCTTCGGGATGACGCCGCCGACGATTTCATTGACGAACTCATAGCCTTCACCCTGTTCTCTGGGCTCAAGCTTAAGCACCACATGTCCGTACTGACCTCGCCCGCCAGACTGTCTTACAAACTTGCCTTCGGCCTCGACCGAGCGACGGATGGTCTCGCGGTACGAGACCTGCGGCTTGCCAACCGCTGCCTCGACACCAAACTCGCGACGCATGCGATCGACGATAATATCCAGGTGCAGTTCGCCCATACCCGAGATAATGGTCTGCCCCGACTCTTCGTCAGTTCTGACCCGAAACGACGGATCTTCACGCGACAACTTGCCCAGTGACACCGCCATTTTGTCCTGATCGGCGAGCGTTTTAGGCTCAACCGCCACCGAAATCACAGGCTCTGGAAACTCCATTTTCTCCAGTGTGATAATCGCGCTGGCGTCGCTGAGCGTCTCTCCGGTGGTGACGTCTTTCAATCCCACCGCAGCCGCAATGTCGCCGGCTCGAACCTCTTTAATATCTTCACGGTCATTGGAGTGCATCTGCAATAGCCGGCCGATGCGCTCACGCTTGCCTTTTATCGCGTTGTACACCATGTCGCCAGTATTGATCACACCGGAGTAGACACGCAAAAATGTCAGTGTGCCGACATACGGATCGGTGGCAATCTTGAAGGCCAGTGCAGCGAATGGCGCATCGTCGTCCGCACGCCTGCTATCGCTCTTGCCATCTTCAAGCTCGCCCTGAATAGGCGGCACATCTACCGGCGACGGCATCAGCTCGACTATTTTGTCCAGCACAGCCTGCACGCCCTTGTTCTTGAAAGCCGAACCGCACGTCACCGGGACAATCTCGCCCGCTAGCGTTCGAGCCCGCAAACCGGAGATGATATCGTCAAAGCCAAGGTCGCCCTCTTCGAGGTACTTTTCCAGCAGCTCTTCGTTGGCTTCGCCGGCAGCTTCAACCAGTTTTTCGCGCCACTCGTTACAGTCGTCCAGCATCTCGGGGCTGATGTCGCGCTCTTCGAAACGCGTGCCCTGGGAGCTGTCGTCCCAATAAATGGCTTTCATTTTTATCAGGTCGACAACGCCTTCGAAGTCCTCTTCGGCCCCGATCGGCAGTTGCAGGCAAACGGGATTGCCACCCAGGCGCTCCTCGATTTGACCGACCACGCGCTGAAAATCAGCACCAGCGCGATCCATTTTGTTCACAAATGCCAGCCTTGGCACCTGATACTTGTTTGCCTGACGCCATACCGTTTCAGACTGCGGCTCAACGCCACCGACCGCGCAAAACACAGCGACCGCACCATCCAGCACTCGAAGCGAACGCTCGACCTCAATGGTGAAATCGACGTGCCCGGGCGTGTCGATAATATTTATTCTGTGCTCTTCAAACCCTGCGTCCATGCCGCGCCAAAAGCAGGTCGTTGCCGCCGAGGTAATGGTGATACCCCGTTCCTGCTCCTGCTCCATCCAATCCATGGTGGCAGCGCCATCGTGCACTTCACCGAGCTTGTGCGACACTCCTGTATAGAAGAGCACACGCTCGGTCGTCGTGGTTTTGCCGGCATCGATGTGCGCCATAATGCCCACATTGCGATACCGCTCGATTGGTGTAGTGCGTGCCACGACAGATCGTCATAAGACTCGAGTGGAGCCCGTTACCAGCGATAGTGAGCGAACGCTTTGTTCGCTTCGGCCATGCGGTGGGTATCGTCGCGCTTCTTCACAGCTGAGCCACGCTTTTCGCCCGCGTCGAGCAATTCGCCCGCAAGCTTCAGTGTCATGGACTTTTCGCCGCGCTTGCGCGCCGCCTCAATGATCCAGCGCATTGCAAGACCGGTGCGGCGCACCTGACGGACCTCAACCGGCACCTGGTAGGTGGCGCCGCCAACCCGCCGAGATTTGACCTCGACTGCAGGGCTGACATTTTCCAGCGCCATCTCAAGCACCTCGAGAGGCTGGCCGCCTTTTTTCTCTTCGATCACGTCCAGCGCGCCATACATGATTTTTTCAGCAACAGATTTCTTGCCGCTGAACATCAGCATGTTGATGAACTTGGTCAGTTGCACACTGCCGAATTTGGGATCGGGTAAAATTTCGCGCTTCGGCGCTTCGCTACGTCTGGACATGAAACGTGGTCTCGAATCTTTTCAGTTATGGCGGCGTTGACTAGCTCTTCGGGCGCTTGGCGCCGTACTTGGAGCGTCCCTGTCGGCGACTCTCAACACCCTGGGTATCGAGACTGCCGCGGACCGTGTGATAGCGCACACCGGGCAAATCCTTCACACGACCACCGCGGATCAATACGACCGAGTGCTCTTGCAGGTTGTGCCCTTCACCACCGATGTACGATGTGACTTCGAAACCGTTGGTCAGGCGTACACGGGCGACTTTACGCATCGCCGAGTTTGGCTTCTTGGGTGTAGTGGTGTACACACGAGTGCAGACGCCGCGTTTTTGCGGGCACGCTTCCAGTGCCGGTACATTCGACTTGTCAGCCTTGCGCTTGCGCGGCTTTCGAACAAGTTGATTAATTGTCGCCATTGTAATCTCGTTTATTGGGCGCGCTGTCTTTTCACAGACCGTCGCCCGGCTTGTCAGCAGGGAAAACTTGCTGTCAGCTTGATAAATTCAGGAGAAATTTACTGCTTTGGATGGTCGGGGCGCCAAGGCCCCGACAGCAAACCGCGAAGTGTAGGCACGCATTCATCCAAAGTCAACTACAGTCTTTAATTCAGACTGGCTCCTGCACCGACTCGTCATCCGCCGGCGGTGCCGCACTCTCGGTCGAATCGCTCTCCGCTGCGCTGATAGCAGCCGCGAGAGACTCGTCGAGTGAAGGGGCCGCACGACCGCGACGACGCTCTTTGTGAAACGCCAGTCCGGTACCAGCCGGGATCAGGCGACCCACGATCACATTCTCTTTCAAGCCGCGCAGCTCGTCGCCGGAACCACGCACCGCAGCCTCGGTGAGCACCCGGGTAGTCTCCTGGAAGGAGGCTGCCGAAATAAACGACTCAGTGACCAGCGACGCCTTGGTGATACCGAGCAGTATGTGCTCGTATTTGCACGGGTGCAGATTGCTCGCGACCAGATTCGCATTGATTTCCTTGGCCTCGGCAAACTCAACCTGCTCGCCTGCCAGAAACTTCGAATCTCCAGCCTCGGTGATCTCGACCTTGCGCAACATCTGTCGAACAATGACTTCGATGTGCTTGTCGTTGATCTTCACACCCTGCAGGCGGTAGACGTCCTGAATCTCCTTGACGAGATAGGCCGACAGCGCCTCTATACCCAACAGGCGCAGAATGTCCTGAGGATTCGGTTCACCATCTGCAATAACCTCACCACGCTCGACCTGCTCGCCCTCGAACACGTTGATGTGACGCCATTTGGGAATCAGCTCCTCGTGGCGCTCGGCATCGGGACCCGTGATAACCAGACGCTGTTTGCCCTTGGTCTCCTTACCGAAACTGACCGTACCAGTGCGCTCAGCGAGAATCGCAGGCTCTTTTGGCTTACGCGCTTCGAACAAGTCGGCAACACGTGGCAGACCACCGGTGATGTCGCGGTTCTTGGTGGATTCCTGCGGAATCCTCGCCACCACGTCCCCGACGGCGACTTCGTCCTCGTCGTTCAGGCTGACCGTGGCACCCGCCGGCAGCAGGTAGCTTGCCGGGATGTTGGTACCGGCGTAGCACAGGTCTTCACCGTTCTTGTCTACCAGGCGAACCATCGGGCGCAGGTCCTTGTCCTTGCCAGTGGCGCGCTGCTTCGGGTCGGCGACAACGATCGAGCTGACACCGGTCAGATCGTCGGTCTCACTGTTGACGGTTACACCATCAACGAAATCGGAGAACTTGGCGACACCGGCCACCTCAGTAATGATCGGGTGCATGTGCGGATCCCACACGGCAACGGTCGCGCCGGCAGCCACTGACGCGCCATCTTCGTACTTGATAACCGCGCCATAGGGCACCTTGTAGCGCTCACGCTCGCGACCGCTCTCATCGACCAGACCAATCTCACCAGAGCGCGAGACCAGCACCAGCTCTTTGTTGTTGTTCTTCACAGACTTCAGGTTGTGAAATCGAATCGAACCGGCAGCCTTGACCTCAACCGAGCTTGCCGCAGCCGACCGGCTGGCCGCACCACCAATGTGGAAGGTACGCATGGTCAGCTGCGTGCCCGGCTCACCGATGGACTGCGCGGCCATGACACCGACAGCCTCACCGTCGTTGATCATATGACCTCGCGCCAGATCGCGGCCGTAGCACTTGGAGCAGACGCCAAAGTTAGTCTCGCAGCTGATTGCAGAGCGGACGATCACCTCGTCGACGCCGGACTCCTCCAGCAGATCGACCAGACGCTCATCCAGCAGCGTGCCCTGCTCGACGACCAAATCGTCGGTGCCTGGCTTGTAGACGTGGTGCGCGGTGACTCGACCGAGTACGCGCTCACCGAGCGGTTCGACGACGTCACCGCCCTCGATTACCGGTTTCATCGTGACGCCGTTTTCGGTGCCACAGTCATACTCTGTGACCACCAGATCCTGCGCGACGTCGACGAGACGGCGTGTCAGGTATCCGGAGTTGGCCGTTTTCAGTGCGGTATCCGCCAGACCCTTTCGAGCGCCGTGAGTTGAAATAAAGTACTGCAGTACGTTCAGACCCTCGCGAAAGTTCGCGGTGATCGGCGTCTCAATGATTGATCCATCCGGCTTGGCCATCAGACCACGCATACCGGCGAGCTGACGAATTTGCGCTGCAGAGCCTCGAGCCCCTGAATCGGACATCATGTAGATCGAGTTGAAGGAAGCCTGCTCGACCGCGTCGCCGCCGTCGGCGGTGACTTTCTCGGAGCCGAGTTTTTTCATCATCGAGCTCGCGACCTGATCATTGGCCTTCGACCAGATATCCACCACCTTGTTGTAACGCTCACCCTGCGTCACCAGACCTGAGGAATATTGCTCCTCGATCTCTTTAACCTCGGTTTCCGCACCACCGATGATGTCGTGCTTGTCGTCAGGTATGACCATGTCTTCGACGCCGATTGACACACCGGCGCGAGTCGCAAAGCGAAATCCGGTGTACATCAGTTGGTCGACAAAAATGACTGTGTCTTTCAGACCGACGTTGCGATAACAGGCATTGATCAGACGCGAGATGTTTTTCTTCGACAGATTGCAGTTCACCAGCGAGAACGGCAGCCCAAGCGGCAGCAGTTCTGACAGCAGCGCCCGCCCGACCGTCGTTTCGACGCGTTTGTACTCGGCGGCGATAGAGCCGTCTTCCTGTTCAACGGTGTCGCGCACCCGGCAGATCACCTTGGCGCCAATGTCGACAATGCCATTCATCAGTGCGCGCTCGCACTCTTCGACAGAACTGAAAGTCATGCCCTGGCCGCGCGCGCGCGCATCCTCGCGAGAGGTGTAGTACAGACCGAGAACGATGTCCTGCGACGGCACGATGATCGGCTCGCCGTTGGCGGGCGACAGAATGTTGTTGGTCGACATCATCAGCGCGCGCGATTCGAGCTGCGCTTCGATTGACAGCGGCACGTGTACAGCCATCTGGTCGCCGTCGAAGTCAGCGTTGAATGCCGCGCAAACCAGCGGGTGAAGCTGAATCGCCTTACCTTCAATCAACACCGGCTCAAACGCCTGAATACCCAGACGGTGCAGTGTCGGCGCGCGGTTCAGCAGTACCGGGTGCTCCCGGATCACCTCTTCAAGGATATCCCAGACTTCCGGTCCTTCGCGCTCGACCATCTTCTTGGCCGCCTTGATGGTGGTGGCCATGCCGCGCAGTTGCAGCTTGCTGAAGATGAACGGCTTAAACAGCTCCAGGGCCATTTTCTTTGGCAGACCGGTCTGGTGCAGCCTGAGGGTGGGACCACACACGATGACTGAACGGCCAGAGTAGTCGACGCGCTTGCCGAGCAGGTTCTGGCGAAAACGGCCCTGCTTGCCTTTGATCATGTCGGCCAGCGATTTCAGCGGCCGCTTGTTGCTGCCGGTAATCGCACGACCACGGCGACCGTTATCGAGCAACGCGTCAACTGATTCCTGCAGCATGCGCTTTTCGTTGCGCACGATGATGTCCGGCGCGTTCAGCTCCAACAGACGACGCAGCCGGTTGTTACGGTTGATGACCCGGCGATACAGGTCGTTGAGATCAGAGGTGGCGAAGCGGCCACCATCCAGCGGTACCAGCGGACGCAGATCCGGTGGCAGCACCGGCAAGACGATCATCACCATCCACTCGGGCTTGTTGCCAGACTCAATAAACGAATCGATCAGCTTCAGGCGCTTGATAAAGCGCTTGAGTTTGGTCTCTGACTTGGTGCCGTCAATTTCTTCACGCAGCTTTCGAGATTCGGATTCCAGATCAATCTTGCGCAACAGATCGTGGACAGCCTCGGCGCCCATGCGCGCGTCAAATTCATCGCCATGCTCTTCAATGGCCTCGAGGTATTGCTCGTCACTTAAAAGCTGGCCGCGCTCGAGTGCGGTCAGCCCTTCGTCGATGACGACATAGGCTTCAAAGTACAGCACGCGTTCGATTTCGCGCAGCGTCATATCGAGCAACAGACCGATACGCGATGGCAGTGACTTCAAAAACCAGATGTGCGCAACCGGGCTCGCCAGTTCAATGTGACCCATGCGCTCGCGACGCACGCGGGTGAGGGTGACTTCAACCCCACACTTTTCGCAAACCACACCGCGGTGCTTGAGACGCTTGTACTTTCCACACAGGCACTCGTAGTCCTTGACCGGGCCAAAGATCTTGGCGCAGAAAAGACCATCGCGCTCTGGCTTGAAGGTTCGATAGTTGATGGTCTCCGGCTTTTTGACTTCACCGTAGGACCACGAGCGAATCATCTCCGGCGATGTCAGGCCGATGCGAATTCGATCAAAGTCTTCGTTCTGGTTTTGCAGTTTGTAGTTGAACAGTAAATCTTTCATTTTTGCTCCAGTAGCGGAATTAGGTTCGATTAGTCAGCACAGCTAATGACCTAATCCTGCTCAAGTTCAATATTGATCCCGAGCGACCTGATCTCCTTCAGCAAGACATTGAAGGACTCCGGCATCCCCGCTTCCATACGGTGATCGCCATCGACGATGTTCTTGTACATCTTGTTTCGACCCACGACATCGTCTGATTTTACCGTCAACATCTCGCGCAGCGTGTAAGCCGCACCGTAGGCTTCCAGCGCCCAGACTTCCATCTCACCGAATCGCTGACCACCGAACTGTGCCTTACCACCCAGCGGTTGCTGGGTAACCAGGCTGTAGGGTCCGGTTGAGCGCGCGTGCATCTTGTCATCGACCAGGTGGTTGAGCTTCAGCATGTGCATGTAACCCACCGTCACAGGTCGATCGAACGGCTCGCCACTGCGACCATCAATCAAGTGAGCCTGACCCGTTTCCGGCAGACCGGCGAGTTTCAGCATCGCCTTGATCTCGCTTTCGGCGGCGCCGTCAAACACCGGCGTTGCCATCGGCACACCACCGCGCAGGTTATTCGCCATTTCGGAGATCTCATCATCCGACATGGTTTCAAGTGCAGTCTGCTTCACATCACCGTTGTGGTTGTACACGCGATCGAGAAACTTGCGCAGTTCCTTCACGCTCTTTTGCGTATCGAGCATATCGCCAATGCGCTTGCCAATGCCCTTCGCAGCCCAGCCCAGGTGAGTTTCAAGCACCTGCCCGACATTCATTCGCGACGGTACACCCAGCGGATTCAAACAGATATCTACCGGCGTGCCATCCTCCGAATAAGGCATATCCTCGACCGGAACAATCATCGAGATCACACCCTTGTTACCGTGGCGGCCGGCCATCTTGTCGCCGGGTTGCAGACGACGCTTAACGGCCAGATAGACCTTGACCATCTTCAACACGCCCGGCGCCAGCTCATCACCCGAGGTGATCTTTTCTTTCTGCTCGAGAAAACGCTGCTCGAACTGCTCGCGCTGTTCATTGATCTGCGCGCTCATTTTTTCCAGCTGAACGTTGAGGTCTTCATCCTTGAGGCTGATGTTCAGCCAGGAATCGCGCTCGACCTCTTCGAGATACTCGGCGGTGATTTTCTCGCCTTTCTTCAGACCCTTCGGACCCTTGTCAGCGTCCTGACCGATGATCAGGCGCTCGATTCGCGAGAACATGTCGTCTTCGACAATGCGCAGCTCGTCATCCAGATCCTTGCGTACCTGCTTGAGCTCTTCTTTCTCAACCTGCAGCGCGCGCGCGTCTTTTTCGACGCCATCGCGGGTGAAGACACGAACGTCGATGACGGTGCCGTCCATACCAGGCGGGACGCGCAGCGACGTGTCTTTGACATCAGATGCCTTCTCGCCAAAGATCGCACGCAGCAGTTTTTCTTCCGGAGTCAGCTGAGTCTCACCCTTGGGTGTGACCTTGCCGACGAGAATGTCATTCGGCTTGACCTCGGCGCCCACATAGACGACACCCGATTCATCGAGCTTCGAGAGCAGACCTTCCGAGACATTCGGGATATCGGCAGAGATCTCTTCCGGCCCCAGCTTGGTATCCCGAGCAACACAGTTCAGCTCTTCGATGTGAATCGTAGTGAAGCGATCTTCCTGCACCACGCGCTCGGAGATCAGAATCGAGTCTTCGAAGTTGTAGCCATTCCAGGGCATGAAGGCGATCAGCATGTTCTGACCCAGCGCCAGTTCACCCATATCGGTGCTGGGGCCGTCGGCTAGCACATCGCCGCGCTCAATCACATCACCCGGCTTGACCAGTGGGCGCTGGTTGATGCAGGTGTTCTGGTTTGAACGGGTGTATTTGGTCAGCGTGTAGATATCAACGCCCGTCTCACCCTGGCCCGCTTCATCATCGTGCGCTCGAACAACAATTCGTCCGGCGTCAACCGAATCGACCGAGCCACCGCGCTTGGCAACCACAGTGGCGCCAGAGTCAACCGCCACGCGACGCTCCATACCGGTGCCGACCAGCGGCTTTTCAGCGCGCAGTGTCGGGACCGCCTGACGTTGCATGTTCGATCCCATCAACGCGCGGTTCGCATCATCGTGCTCAAGGAACGGGATCATCGATGCCGCAACCGAGACGATCTGCTTCGGCGACACATCCATGTACTCGACCTTGTCTGGCGTGGACATCGCAAATTCGTTGCGATGGCGACAAGACACGAGCTCGTCAGTCAATGCGCCAGAATCATCCAGTGACGCATTCGCCTGCGCGATTACATAGTTGCCTTCTTCAATCGCCGACAAATATTCCACTTCGTCGGTCACCGCACCGTCGGCCACCTTGCGATAGGGCGTCTCAAGAAAACCATACTGGTTAGTTCGCGCGTAGACCGCCAGCGAGTTGATCAAACCAATGTTCGGCCCTTCAGGAGTCTCAATCGGGCAGACCCGACCGTAGTGCGTCGGATGTACGTCACGCACTTCAAATCCCGCGCGTTCGCGCGTCAAACCACCCGGCCCAAGTGCCGATACACGGCGCTTGTGAGTGACTTCTGACAACGGGTTATTTTGATCCATGAATTGCGACAACTGACTGGAACCAAAAAATTCCTTGATCGCCGCTGCAATTGGCTTGGCGTTGATAATGTCCTGCGGCATCAAGCCTTCGGACTCAACCATGCCCAGTCGCTCGCGCACCGCGCGCTCGACGCGAACCAGACCGACGCGAAAGACGTTCTCAGCCATTTCGCCAACGCTTCTGATACGGCGATTACCCAGGTGGTCGATATCATCGACGATGCCCTGACCGTTGCGGATATCGATCAATGCCTGCAGCACTTGCAGGATGTCGAGTTTGTCGAGCGTGCCCGGGCCGGTAATTTCTTCGCGACCGAGGCGGCGGTTGAATTTCATACGACCAACGGCCGACAGATCGTATCGATCCGGCGTGAAGAACAAATTGTTGAACAGCGTTTGTGCCGCTTCCTTGGTCGGCGGCTCGCCGGGACGCATCATGCGATAAATCTCGACCTGCGCCTCCAGTTCTGTGCTGGTCTGATCGATGCGCAGCGTGCTGGAGATATAGGGGCCACGATCCAGATCGTTGGTGTAGATGAAGCGCGCTTCCTTCGGTTCGAGCTTGAGGAAGTCTTCTAGGTTCTCTTCGGTGATCTCGGCGTTGGCCAACATACCGACTTCACCGGTTTCCTTGTCGATCAGATCGTGCGCGAGAATTTTGCCGACCAGATACTCGGGCGGAACCTCGAGTTTGGTCATGCCGGCCTTTTCCATTTGCCGCACGTGCTTGGCGTTGATGCGACGCCCCGCCTCGACGATAACGGTCTTGCCGTTCTTCAAATCAAACCCGAAGGTCTCACCGCGCAGCCGTGCCGGTACAAGTTCCAGGTTGATCTTGGTCTTGGTGAAGGTGACCAGATTTGTCTCGAAAAACTGATCGAGAATATCGGTGGTGGAGTATCCGAGCGCGCGCAGAATAATGGTAGCGGGCAGCTTGCGACGACGGTCGATACGTGTAAAGACGCAGTCTTTCGCGTCGAATTCAAAGTCGAGCCAGGAACCGCGATAGGGAATTACTCGAGCCGAGAACAGCAGCTTGCCCGATGAGTGTGTCTTGCCTCGGTCGTGATCGAAAAACACACCCGGGCTTCTGTGCAACTGAGACACGATGACGCGCTCGGTTCCATTGATAATAAAGGTGCCATTGTCAGTCATGAGCGGCAATTCACCCATGTAGACTTCCTGCTCCTTAATGTCTTTGACGACCCGGTTGTCACCAGATGCCTTGTCATAGATGACCAAACGGCAAAGCACGCGCAGTGGCGCTGCGAACGTCAAACCTCTTATGCTGCACTCGCGCTCGGTGAAGACCGGCTTGCCCAGGCGGTAGTTGACATACTGGAGTTCAACATTGCCAGCGTAGCTGACAATGGGCATCACCGACTTGAAAGCTCCATGCAAACCCTTATCTGCCAACTGATCGACAGATTTGTCCTTTTGCAAAAAGGAGCGGTACGAATCTAGCTGCGTTTTCAGCAGGAACGGCGCGTCCAGAATCGACGGGCGCTTGCCGAAATCCTTGCGGATTCGCTTTTTCTCGGTGAAGGAATAGGTCATCTAGAATCCTCTATACCCAACTAGTACATCGCTCGAATGAAACGTCTGTTTCAGCCACCAGCCCGGTGACTGAAACAGGAACAGGCCGGCAATATTTGCCAGCCAACCTACATAACGCAAAAACGAACGGGCTACTTGATTTCGACAGTCGCCCCTGCTTCTTCAAGCAGCTTCTTCGCTTCTTCTGCATCGTCTTTGGAAGCACCTTCGCGAACCGGCGCAGGCGCACCTTCGACCAGCGCCTTGGCTTCTTTCAGGCCGAGTCCGGTCATGCCGCGAACCGCCTTAATGACGCCAACCTTGTTGTCGCCGAAGCTCGCCAGAACGACGTTGAATTCGGTTTGCTCTTCGCCACCGCCACCGCCGGCGTCGCCACCTGCAGCAGCCGGAGCCGCAGCGACGGCCGCAGCCGCGCTGACACCAAATTTCTCTTCCATGTCCTTGATGAGGTCAACGACCTCCATCACGCTCATGTTGGAGATTGCTTCGAGAATTTCGTCTTTAGAAACAGCCATTTTATTTAGCTACCCTGAATCAGTTAGACGCACATTGCACTTTTGGCAAGTTTTTTGTGCGATTGAGTGAAAGTTGAACAGTGAAATCAAGCAGCGTCTTTGGAGAGGCGAACCGCCTCCACCGTGCGGACGAGCTTTCCGGGAACTTCGTTGAGTGTGCGAGCCAGTTTGCCGACAGGCGCCTGCATGACAGACATCAGCATGGAGATCGCCTGATCGCGCGTCGGCAAATTGGCGAGCTTGCCAATTTCTGACGCCTCGAGCTTCTGACCACCAACGGCGGCCATTCTGACCACCAGCTTGTCGTTCTCTTTGGCAAAATCACGCACCAGGCGAGCAGCCGCCCCGGGATCTTCCTGCGAAAAAGCAAGAAGCAACGGGCCGGACATATCGTCCTGCATACACTCAAACTCAGTACCCTGCACCGCACGTCTGGCCAGTGAATTCTTGACCACACGCATATACACGCCCGTCGCCCGGGCTTTCGCCCGAAGTTCAGTCATGTCGGTAACAGAGATGCCCCGGTACTCAGCTGCCACAGCCGACATCGCAGATGAAGCAACATCTGCAACCTCGGCGACAACTGCTTCTTTCTCTTGTCGAGTTAAAGCCATTGAGCACCATATTCCCGAAGATTCGAAATGAATCTTCGACAGTGTGCACCCTTGCGAGTACACGGTTGAAACAAGTCGAACAAACCGCAGTTCGACCCCCGTCTGCGCAGGCAATTAAGCGCGGTAACACGCACCTGCGGTCTTTGACGTGAAACAGCTTTATGCTCTTTCACTCAAAGTCAGATCCGACAATTCACGTCGGAATAAGCCGCGAATCAGTGTAGCTCGCGGCTCTCTAAATCAAATGAACAATCAGGTAAGCGGCCCAAGATCAACGGACAGCCCCGGGCCCATCGTTGATGAGACGGTCGCTTTGCGAAGATAGATACCCTTGGCTGCCGACGGCTTGGCTTTGACCAGTTCTGCCAACAGACTTTTCAGGTTTTCCTGCAATGCGTCGGGCGTAAAATCGACCTTGCCGATCGGGCAGTGGATGATGCCAGCCTTGTCGGTACGAAACTGCACCTGTCCGGCCTTGGCGTTGCGCACCGCGGTTTCGACGTCGGCAGTCACGGTGCCGACTTTCGGGTTTGGCATCAGGCCGCGTGGACCAAGAATGGTGCCAAGCGCGCCGACGACGCGCATTGAATCCGGCGTGGCAACAACGATATCGAAGTCGAGGTTACCCTGCTTGATCGAGTCGGCCAGATCATCGAAACCGACGATATCGGCGCCAGCGGCAGACGCTTTTTCAGCTTGCTCGCCCTGAGCAAAAACCGCGACTCGCGTGGTGCGACCGGTACCGTTCGGCAATACGGTTGAACCGCGCACGACCTGATCGGACTTGCGCGGATCAACGCCGAGATTTACCGAGACATCGACGGTCTCGTTGAATTTGACGCCCGAGAGTTCCTTCAGCAGACCAAAGGCCTCGCCAGCGTCGTAGACTTTTTCGGCATCGACTTTTTCGCGAATCAGCTTCGCGCGCTTGCTGAGCTTTGCCATCAGACTACTCCCTCCACTTCGAGGCCCATGCTGCGCGCACTGCCAGCGATAGTTCGGACTGCGGCGTCCATATCGGCGGCGGTCAGATCCGGGTCTTTGGTCTTGGCAATCTCTTCGAGTTGCTCGCGTGTCACCTTGCCAACCTTGTTGGTGTTGGGCGTGCCACTACCCTTGGGAATGCCGGCAGCCTTCTTCAACAGCACCGCGGCAGGTGGCGTCTTGGTGATATAAGTGAACGAACGGTCGTTGTAGACTGTGATCACCACTGGCACAGGCATCCCCTGTTCCAGTGACTGCGTCGCCGCGTTGAACGCCTTGCAGAATTCCATGATGTTCACACCGTGCTGACCCAGCGCGGGCCCTACAGGTGGACTTGGATTTGCCTGACCAGCAGGCACCTGCAGCTTGATATAAGCTTCTATCTTTTTGGCCATATTCTCTCCCGCGGGTGCAAGCGCCGTGAGGCTCCCCGTCGCATTGGACCAGGTGGATTAAATCAGGACTTCTCGACCTGACTGAACTCTAGTTCGACCGGTGTAGACCGGCCGAAAATCTGTACTGCAACCAAGAGGCGGTTTTTGTCGAAATTGACCTCTTCGACCACGCCGTTGAAATCGTTGAAAGGCCCGTCGGTAACACGCACGACTTCGCCCACATCGAAAAGCACCTTTGGCCGCGGCTTGTCTGTACCGTCCTGCACTCGCTGCAAAATAGCATCGGCCTCTTTTTCTGTGATCGGTGCAGGGCGATCGGCTGTACCACCGATAAAGCCGAGCACTCGCGGCACTTCTTTGACCAGGTGCCAGGTCTCGTCATTCATCTCCATCTGCACCAGCACGTAGCCGGGAAAGAACTTGCGCTCGGAGCGGCGTTTCTGGCCACCTCGAATCTCGACAACCTCTTCTGTCGGCACGAGTATTTCACCGAACAGCTCGGTCAGACCGGCACGTTCAATCCGCTCCTCCATGGAACGCTTGACCGAACTCTCGTAGCCGGAGAATGCCTGGACCACGTACCAGTTCTTCGCCATGTCAGCTGCCCAGGTCGGTAATTGCCTTGAATGCACCACTCAGCATCCAATCGAGCAACCACAGGAAGATCCCGACGATAATGACGATCACCACAACCATCAGCGTCGTCTGGGTCGTCTCTGCGCGAGTCGGCCAGACCACCTTGCGCACTTCGGTTCGGGAGTCTTTGAAAAAATCGGATGTGCGGCGTCCGAATGCAGTTTGCAGGATCAAAAAGACTGCCACACCGAATACTGCCAACAGAGCCAGCACTCGATACAGAAAGGAGTACTCACCGAAGGTATAGAACAGCGCCAGACCGCCAAGTACCAGCGCGCCCGCGCCGATCAGCTTGATGCGATCCGCCGGGCTTTCGGTAATCTCTGCTTTCGCCGCCATCAATATTCCGTCGGAGTTACTGCCACTTTAAAAAAGTGGCAGGCCAGGAGGGACTCGAACCCCCAACCTGCGGTTTTGGAGACCGCTGCTCTGCCAATTGAGCTACTGGCCTGTAAACGCAAAAAAGCGGGGTGCGAAAATTCGCCCCCGCCCAATACATTGCCGGGACCGGGTCTAGTCGTTAATCTTGGCGACGACACCGGCGCCTACGGTACGACCACCCTCGCGGATCGCGAAT
>CAZNIS010000092.1:0-28875 GCA_964573105.1 uncultured Granulosicoccaceae bacterium | reverse complement strand
GCCGTGCGGGAAAGAAAGTCGACCACGCAAATTCCCCGAGCGGGGCTCGCGTCCCGCACGGGCTCATGGTGGGAGGGCAGCCCCGCTGCGCGAACCTGCTGTACGTGGACACAACGCCGACCACGCTTGTTCCCCGGTCGGAGACCCGGTCCCACGGGTGCTTTTGTGGCAGGACCGCTGTGTTACTCGACGCCGTGTGGGAAAGAAAGTCGACCACGCAAATTCCCCGAGCGGGGCTCGCGTCCCGCACGGGCTCATGGTGGGAGGGCAGCCCCGCTGCGCGAACATGCTGTACGTTGGCACAACGCCGACCACGCTTGTTCCCCGGTCGGAGACCAGGTCCCACCGGGTTTTCGTGGGAGCCAGACTCCGTCGGGCGAACTAGTCGTAAGGGAAAAGGCAATCTACGCCAATTCCCAAATCGGAGATCAACTTTCCTTTAGCTGTGCATCCCTGACCAGTGCCGCCAGCCGATAAAACCCGTGCACCATTTTGCTGTACGGCAACAACAGAAAAAACGCCAGCACGGCGCCCAGATGCAGTGCCAGCAAGCCGCTAACCAAACTGCTGCCGGTGGCAACGTAGAGTGCGAGACCGGTGGCGCTGACGGCGAACAGTAATCCGGTAAAGGCGTACTCGCCGGCTGTCGATTGTGAATCTGCCGGTTTGTCGTCCGACTGGCGCTTTAACCACAGAAGTCCGGCCGTACCGATGCACAGCGCGATACCCCCAAACACACCGAACAGCTTTGGCAGACTGAAAAACGGGTAGGGCGCGGGATAATCAAGCAGGTAGTGATAAACGGTACCGAGGCTGGTGGCAACGAAGCAGGCGAGAAAGCCGTACAGGGTGTACTGATGAAACCAGCGCCGCTGATTGGAGAATCTGTCGGTATCCTCGAAGTTGCAGCCCTCGCCGTGGCCGCCGTCGAGCTCTTTCATGGTTGCCACTGATGTCAGTGCAGTACGCAGATGCGCAATCCGCACCGGCTCCCCGCCAACGTGCCGCCAGTAGCGCCGGATACTGATGCCAACGCTGATGCACGGCAACACAAACGCCGGTAGAAAAAGGGCCACCATCGCACTGTGTGACAAATACTGATAAAACCCGGGTGCACTGTTGGCCGCGGTGTGGCTGACCAGCGCGAAAAGAATCGCAATGGCGAGCACCAGCAATACGCAGATCACAGTGGCATTCTTTGAATACAGACGCGCGAGGAAACCGGGCCAGGCGTGCTGCTGCCAACTCGCTTTGCGCAACTGCGCAAATGATCGCGGCAGATTGATCGCGTATTCGTGCGGCTCGGTAAACTGACACGCATAGTAACAGCCGCGGCAGTTGTGACACAGATTGGCGAGCTGATTGATGTTGGCTATCGAAAAGGTCTTGTGCCGGGTGATAGCTGGGAACACCGAGCAATAGCCCTCGCAGTAACGGCAGGCGTTGCAGATCTCGATTTGTCTGCGCGTGTCATCGATCAGTTCATTTGACATAGTTTGCTGCCTGCGCGCCTGCGATTCGTCCGAATACCGCGCCTATCGTCATGCCGAAGCCGGCGAGATACCCTTGCCCCAGAATGCTGCCAGCCATAATCTCACCGGCCGCCCAGAGATTTTCAACCGGCCCGTCTTCGGTGCGAGTCTGTGCGTTTTCATCCACCTCCAGACCCAGATAAGTAAACGTCACTCCGGGCCTGAGCGAATAGCCGTAATAGGGTGGCGTATCGATCGGGCGAGCCCAATTGGTTTTGGCGGGAGTGATCGCGGTGGCTGCCAGACCGTCCAGCTCGGTCGGGTGGAAGTCGCCCGGTTGACAGGCCTGATTAAATTGCTCGATGGTCTGCTGCAAGGCGGCTGCCGGTAGGCCGAGTTTGTCGGCAAGTGCGCTGATGGTGTCGGCAACAATGGGCGGAAATACCGATGGCATGAAAAGATCGATGCTCTTGCTGTCGATGATCGAATAGGCCACCTGCTCCGGCTGTGCGGCGACCAGTCGCCCCCAGATCGCGTAGCGTTTTGGCCAGACATCCTCGCCCTCGTCGTAAAAACGTTGCGCGTCCTGGTTGACCACCACAGAAAAGGGGACGCAGTCGAGCCGGGTGACGATGCCGCCATCGAACTTTGGCGCACGACCGTCAATCGCGACTGCATGGCACTGCGTGGGATCACCCACTGACACCAACCCCTGATCCAGCAGGTCGCGCAATACCACGCCGCGATTGTACGGCGTGCCGCGAATCAGGAAGTTCTTTGCCGCCGGCCCCCAGGCGCGCGTCAGCCATTCAAGGTCTGCCTGAAATCCACCGCAGGCGACCACCACCGCTTTGGCGTCGACCTGAATTGGCTGATCATCCACGACCACGTCTATCGTGCCGATGCGATTGTCAGTCAACGCAAGGTGTTGTACGCGGGCGTTGTAGAGCACCTGTACACCCAGCGATTCGGCGGATCGATAAAAAGCGTTGACCAGGGCCTTGCCGCCACCGAGAAAAAATGCGTTGGTGCGCGACAGAGACAGTGTGCCCGACAAGGATGGCTGAAATCGCACGCCGTGCGCCTCCATCCATGGCTGACAGGCCTGCGACTCGCGAATGGCTAGCCGGGCCAGTGGCTCTGAAGTCTTGCCGGCCGTGACACGCAACAGGTCGTCGTAATATTCGTCTTCGGCGTAGCTGCCCGTCAGCACCGACAGTGGCCCGTCATGCATGCAGCGAAAATTTCGCGTATGCCGGCTGTTGCCGCCGCGATAATCGAACGGAGCGGATTCCAGCAGTATCACCGAGGCACCAGCCTCAGCTGCTGTGATCGCGGCGCACAAAGCGGCATTGCCACCGCCGACGATGGCAACGTCAGCCCGCAACGGCTGGTCTGTCGTTCTTTCGGCTGTCAAACGGGTAGTGTCTTTGAAACGAGGGGTGCTTGAATTTTAGCAGGCTGCTGTCAGCGGCGAACAGGCTTGAGGCAACGTAATCGCAATTGTTTATTATGGTTGCATTCACACCAACACAAGGTCGGTGCGTCATGCACATGAATGAATCCACCGAGCAGTGGAGCACGCGTAAACAGGCAATTGCGAGCGATGCCGGTGTGGTCGCGGCACAGGATATACTCGCCGCCCGCGCCGGCGCCGATATGCTGGCGCGGGGAGGCAATGCAGTGGATGCTGCAATCGCCACCGCGATGGCGCTGGGGGTAGTCGAGCCGTGGATGTGCGGGCTGGGCGGCAGCGGTTACATGGTGAGCTGGCTGGCCGCCGAAAAGCGCGCCGTGGCGATTGATTTTCAGGGGACACTGGCAAGCTCAATCGATCTGTCGGACTATCCGCTGGATGCCGATGTCGGCGACAGCATCATGGGCTTTCCGGGGGTCGTGGATCGACGCAATGTGGTGGGCTACGGATCGATTTCGGTGCCTGGTGCGCTGGCGGGCCTTTCGCACGCGCTGCAACACTTCGGCACGCTGGGACTGGACAGCGTGCTGCAACCAGCCATCACGCTGGCTGATGGCGGTCTGCCGGTCAACTGGTTCACGACACTGCAGATTGCGCTGGCGGCCGATGATCTGCGCCTTGATCCAGCCGCCGCTCAGCTTTACCTGCCCGGGGGTGTGCCACCTGCACCTGAGCAATACCTGCCACTCGAGGCGCTGGCCGGGACGCTGCGCAAGATTGCCGCCGACGGGCCGGATGCGCTCTACCGCGGCGCACTGGGTGAATCGATGGTGGCCGATCTGCAGGCCGGTGGCAGTCGCATCACGATGGAGGATCTGGCGGACTACACAGTGTTGCAGAGCGATTCGCTTGCAGGCGGACATCGCGGCGCGATGCTGCACACTGCAGGGCCAACCAGTGGTGGTCCGCGATTGCTCGAGGCGCTGGTCTATGTTGCCGAACACCTGGATCAATCTGTAGCACCCGATCCAGCGAGCTGGAAAACCTACGCCGATGCGCTGAATGCCGCCTGGCGCAGCCATAATCAGCGCATCGGCAGAGGCGAGGCGGGCGGCTGCACCAGCCATCTTTCCGCCGTTGATGCCGCCGGCAACATGGTGTCGCTGACTTATACGTTGCTGAACCGTTTCGGATCCAGAGTGGTTCTGCCCGGCACCGGCATCGCGATGAACAATGCGGTGTCGTATTTTGATCCGCGCCCGGATCTCGCGCTCAGCATGACCGGCAGCAGGCGCATCGACGCCAGCAACATGTGCCCGACGATCGCCACTCGCGATGGCGAGGCGATCTTTGCCATCGGCGCGTCCGGTGCCAATTACATCATGCCGTGCACTACCCAGATTGCCGCGCTGATGCTGGATTTTGGTTATAGCCTGGAGGAAGCCTTCAACTCGCCGCGCATCGATGCATCGGATCGAGGCTCGATCAGAGTGGATCCACGGCTGGGCGATGCGGTGTTGAGCCATCTGGCCGAGCACTTTGAGCTCGAACGCGCCCAGGCGCTGGTGTTTCCCAAACTCTACGCGTGTCCGTCGGGCGTCAGTCGCGACCCACAGACCGGCCGTTGCCACGCGATGACCGACCCGACACAACCGATTGGCGGCGCTGCTGCGGCACAGCGTTTCCGTTATGATATAAAGTATCATGAGGCAATCGAGCGCGCCTAGAATTGACGAGTGCCTGCCCCTACATCGATTGTGGCCGACCTGCGACTGCATGGTACGCATCGTGCCGTCCGCAGGACCAGCACACATTTGGGTAATCCGAAGCCATCACTGTTTTGCAGATGAATCATCAGGCAATTTTTAATACCCGCGGGCAGCCTGATCGCAGGCCGGGCACCCTGACCACTCGCCAGAAGCTTTGGCGCTGGCGGCGTCAGGCCAGCGCGTTCCTGTGCTTTTCAGTGCTCGCGCTGCAGTTTGCGATAGTCTGGCACGATGCCGATCACTTGTGGCACGACACCCACCACGACAGTGCCATCTGCGCGGTGGTCGCTGCCAATGCGATGGGCGGCGTCACGCAGTGTCCCGAGCTCGTGCCGCCGGGCTGGACTATCATCGGGTCACTGATGCCGCCGGGTGTTCAGTCCGCTGCAATCGCAGTAACTTCACCGTACTATTCGCGCGCGCCCCCGCAATCAGCTGTCTGATTAGATCGTTTAGCCGCCAGCAGATGCTGTTGGCGGTCATTTCACATCTGTTTATTCGGGAATAATTGATGAAAACCCATTCGCTTTTACTAGTGGGCGGCGCGCTGTCGATACCTTTGATGGCCGTTGCCGAGTCTACCCGCCAGCTCGATTCGCACCAGCACGGTCACGCGACGCTCAGTGTGGCCGTCGACGAGTCCGAGCTGCTGATTGAGCTTGAGTCTCCGTCGGCCAATATCGTCGGATTCGAACACCGGCCCACCAACGACGCGGAACAAGAGGCACTGGAATCGGCCATTGACCTGCTTGCGACAGGCGAGGGCCTGTTTCAATTCGCCGCGGCGGCCGAGTGCAAGCTGGCCGACGCGCGCGTTGAGGAGGGTCAGCTTGAGGACGATGATCACGATGCTGAAGGTCACGGGCATGGTCATGATGAAGACAAGCACGATCACGACAAGCATGATGATCACGATGACGAGAAGCACGATCACGACGACGAGAAACATGGCCACGATGACGAGAAGCATGGTCATGACGACGACAAGCACGGTGATCACGATGATGAGAAACACGATCATCATGACGACAAGCACGGTGATCACGGCCACGACCATGATGAAGAGGTCCACAGTGACTTTCACGTCGTCTGGTCATTCGAGTGTGCCGATACGTCCGCGCTGACCAGTATCGTCGTCGATCTGTTCGATCACTTTGGTGGTATTGAAGAGCTTGATGCTGCAGTAGTTGGCCTTGACAGCCAGAGTGCCGCCGAGCTCAGCGCCGACAATCGTCAACTGGCGCTTTAACCGAACCCTCCGCGCGGGAGCAGACAATGGCAGAGAACGTCATTGAAGTGAGAAACCTGGAGTTTGCCTGGCAACGCAAGCTGGGCAATGTGCTGTCTATTTCAAGCTTTGATCTCGCGCGTGGGGAGCGGTGTTTCTTGCGTGGCCCGTCCGGCACCGGTAAAACCACACTGCTCAGCTTGCTGGGTGGTGTGGTGGTGCCGGATGCCGGCACGGTGACAATTAATGGCACCGAGCTAGGAAAAATGAGCGGGCCAAAGCGCGATCGCTTTCGCGCCGATCAGATTGGCTACATCTTTCAGATGTTCAACCTGATCCCTTATTTGTCGCCGGTGCAAAACGTGTTGTTGCCTTGTCGATTCTCAGCCGTGCGCAAGCAGCGAATCGGCGGGCCACCTGATGTCGAGGCGGCGCGCTTGCTGACACAACTGGGGCTCGATCAGTCGCTCATCAATCGTCGCACTGCAGCGGCTCTCTCGGTGGGGCAGCAACAACGTGTGGCCGCGGCGCGCGCGCTGATTGGCAATCCGGCGCTGGTTATCGCCGATGAACCCACTTCATCACTGGACAGCGATGCGCGTTCGGCATTCATAGAGTTGTTGTTCGATGAATGTCGGCGCAATGGAACCAGTGTGTTGTTTGTCAGCCACGATCAGTCGCTGGCCAGCCACTTTGATCGCAGCGTCGATCTGGCAGAAATCAATCGGGTACAGTCGTCATGAACATTCTGTCGCTGGCGTTTGCAAGCCTTGCTAATCGCAAATTCACGGTGTTGCTGACGATCGCGGCAATAGCGCTCAGCGTGGCGCTGCTGGTTGGCGTCGAGCGACTGCGCGAGGGCGCGCGCGACGGGTTTTCGAATACCATTTCCGGCACTGATCTGATTGTTGGCGCACGCACGGGGCAACTGCAGTTGCTGATGTATTCAGTCTTTCGCATGGGCAACGCGACCAACAACATCACCTGGCAAAGCTATCAAGAGATTGCCGCCGATCCATTGGTCGAGTGGACAGTCCCGCTGTCGCTGGGCGATTCGCATCGCGGTTACCCGGTCCTGGGTACCACCCCGGAATACTTTGAACGCTACCGTTATGGTCGTAAACAGCAGCTGCAGATAAGCGACGGGCAGCCGTTCGACGATCTGTTCGATGCGGTTGTCGGTTCGGAGGTGGCAGAGGCGCTGGGCTACCAGGTTGGCAGTGAGATTGTCATTGCCCACGGCCTGGGTACAAGTTTCGCCGAGCACGATGACAAACCCTTTGTCGTGTCCGGTGTGCTCGCGCGCACCGGCACACCGGTGGATCGTACCGTGCACGTCAGCCTCGATGCGATCGAGGCGATTCACATCGGCTGGGAGACCGGGGCGCGCGATCGAAGCGTTAATGTGACGCGTGATGATGCCCGGCAAATGGAGTTTCAGCCCAGCAGTATCACCGCGTTTCTGCTTGGCACCACGTCACGACTTGGCATATTCAAGTTGCAGCGAAGCATCAATGAATACCGCGCCGAGCCGCTACTGGCGATCGTGCCTGGCGTGGCGCTACAGGATCTGTGGCGCATGCTTGGCGTGGTTGAACAGGCGCTGTTTGCCATTTCGGTGTGCGTCGTCATCACCGGCCTGATCGGCATGTTGAGCGCCATTTTGACAAGCCTCAACGAGCGCCGTCGCGAAATGGCGATTCTGCGATCCAGCGGCGCCAGGCCCTGGCACGTCTTCGCCCTGCTGCTTGGCGAGGCGTTTATCGTCACACTGGCGGGTATCGTCTCGGGGTTGGTCGTGTTGTATGGCGCGCTGTTTGCGCTGCGGCCCTGGATCGAAGAGCGATTCGGACTCTACCTGTCGCTGGCACCGCCCAGCGCGAGTGAGTGGATGTTGATGCTGATCGTATTGGCGGCGGCGATCGCCATTGCAGTGGTGCCGGCAATATTGGCCTACCGCAACTCGCTGGCCGACGGGCTGACGCTGCGGGTTTGAACAATTCATTGGCAAACCCATCTATATTACGTGCTGAGCCGTCGAGGAGATTCCGTTCATGACAAGCATTTTCAACAAAATCGCAAGCCGGGTACTGCTGGTAATGATTCTGGGCGTCGCACCCGTCCATGCAGAAGATCCGACAGTCGTGATGTGGGACGACCTGCAGCCAGCCGATAATGAACTGGATCGTCTCAGCCGGGATCAGCCTCAGCCGCCGATTTCTCACGGTGGCGGGCAGTCGGCCATCCCACTGCAAATGGCCGGCGAAGTGGTGCCGGAACTGGATGGCAAGCGGGTCAAGATCCCGGCCTATGTGGTGCCGCTGGATGGCAGTCGCGAGGCGCTAACCGAAATGCTGCTGGTGCCGTACTTCGGTGCCTGCGTGCACGTGCCGCCGCCACCACCCAATCAGATCATTCATATCCAGGACGGCGAAGGGGTACCGATCGCCGATCTGGACTTATACAACCCGGTTTGGGCCACCGGCGTGATTCGCACCGAAGCGATCAGCCACGAGATCGCAGAGATTGGCTATCGCATGGAAGTTGAAGAACTCACGGTCTACGACCCGCGAGACAACCCCCGGGTCAAGAAACAATAAACCGGGTGGTGTGGCTATGCGGACTCATCTTCTGATGTTGTCTGCGCCGGCGGCAGTGGCGCGAAGTAGCCGACGACCAGCAACAGCCCGCCAACGCCCACGAATGACGCGATCCGCGTAAGTGAATCCTGCTCGGTCAGATCGATTAGAAACAGTTTCGCCACCACCACGGCCAACAGCGCCGCCGCGCAAAACCAGACTATTCTGCGGTGGTAGCGGGTGGCGTAGACCGCCGCTGCCAGACCCACGATCGTCCAGAAAATAGACAGGCTCGTCTGTACCGTTGGCGAATAAAAAAGATCCGCAGCGGTATAGGGGATCTCTTGCCAGACGTGCAACGTTTTCAGCAACAGCGATGTGCACCACGCAAACCCGACGAGACCGGCGCCCAGTGTCCAGTTTTTATCCGCTTCGCTGTGTGTGCCAGCAGTTCGAGCCGCTCGTCTCCAGATCCAAAAGCCTGCTATCGACGCTAGTTGGGCCAGATCCATCGGATTGAGCATCGGCAGATAGGGCAGTGGGCTCGGAGCCAGCACAGTCGACACATTGATGACAGTCCACAGCAACAGCGCCGCCAGCAATACGGTCGGCGCGATCGTGCGAAACGCGTTTGCATGGGTTTCGAACGGCCAGTGACGGCGCAATACCGGTAGTACAAGGGCTGTGACCAACACGATCGCAGCCATAGCGAACCGATACGCCTCTGCCTGCCCAAATTGCTGCATCAGCGCGTTTGCAGCGGTTACCACGACGCCGGTTGCAAGCAGCCAGCTGGCGGCGTGTAAGGTATCGGATGCGCGGATGCGTAGCGGGTCGCGGCTGCGATAGAGCACGAAATAGTGTATCGCCAGCGCCGCGAGCCAGAGTCCGACAATGCCTGCCCAGCTGATCGCACTCTCGATTACAGGCCAGGTAAACAGAACAAGTGCCAGCAAAATGGTTGTCAGCCAGGGCAGCTGATTGAATACCGGTTGATTTATCCGGCGATGACATAATCCGCCCGCCAGTCCACTGAGGGTGATAAACGACACCAGCGCGATGTGTTCATCGCGGCCCCGCAGCAATTCGACGATATGTATTGCCACGCCCGCGTACCAGATGACCAGTCCGTACACCATGAAGCTGGCAGCGATCAGCGCTTTGTGTAACATCGCCAGTTTGCCAGTCGCAGTCAGCCAGGCCGTGACCACGGCCGCGATCGCGATAATGCAATTGCCGAGCAGCGTGGTGTTGTTATAGGTGAATCCTGCCTGTTCGATATCGTATAGGTAGAACGCCAGGGCGCCGGCCTGCAGCAGATACCCAAACAGCAGCAGCGGCAATTTTTTCTGGCGTTGTGCGAGCCAGGCGAATGCCGCACCCTCGATTGCCCAGGCAGCCGAGGTCCAGCTGGCATCAAAGGCCAATGGAATCGCCAGCGTACAGAAGATCAGCCCGAGCGCCAGAAACGACTCGGCCAGCAATCGCATCGCCGGGCGGGACAGCCAAAAAATCACCACACCGAGTAGTAAATAGAAGGCCCCGATCACTACTGCGCTGTACGCGAGACCGTATTCAACCGGCTCCACCAGTGCCGCCTGCAGGCCAAACCCAATAAGTGGGATGCCGAAGATCAGCGTGCCGTCTACCAGTCCGCGCAGTTGCGGCGGCTGTCGCCAGGCAAAAAGAACGGCAATCGCGACAAACTGCAAGACGAAAAGGATCAAAAACCACTGGGTAGAGTGATACAGATCGTGCTCATAGCGCAGCACGCCCCAGGCGGTGGCAACCAGAAACGTAAACGCAAAAGCGATCAGATTCAGCAGTCGCCACGATTTGAACCATGCGATCGCAAACACCGTGAAGTTCAGTAGTGCGTAGTAGCTGAACAGCGCGATGTGACTGCCGCTGCCATCGCTCGTTAGAATCGGGCAGGCAAATGCGCCGGCGATGGCGGTAACCGCCAGTGCGCGTGAATTCTGCGCAACCGCCAGCAATAGTGCCAGCACGCTGATCAGTAACAGCAGGCCAAAGGCGAATGTGGCGGGTAGCAACTGGTACAAGCGCAGCGCGCTGAACACCACCAGGTACAGCGCGGCGATCCCCGCGCCCTGCAGCACCAGCGCATAGCCGGGCGCTTTTTTCCTCAATCGAAAACCAAATGCGAGCAGGCAGCTTGCCACAAGCCCGATCGCCCCCAAGCGCCACTCAACCGGAATCAGGCCATTGTCGATCGAGAATTTGGCCAGAAAGGACAGACCAAAGAACAACACCACCACACCAATGCGCACGATCAGATTGCCGCCGGTGAAGTAACCGACGATCAGTTTTTGCAGCGAACTCAACCAGGGCTGGTGGCGCGAACTGGCTTTTCGTCTGCCTGGTTGTCTGTGTTGGCGGGGGCTAATACCGGTTCGATTTGCCCGACTGGCTCAGAGGGGGTGATCCTGGATCGCGACTGATCCTCGGCCCACGGGTTGTCCGGCGGCGGCGTGGATTCGATGGATGTATTGGCCAGCGCTACGCTGGGTGCGGCATCTTCCTGCTCGGGTTGCGGGTCGAGGCGTTGCAGTCGCGCCTCAAGTGCCGCAATCCGACGCCCCTGTTGCTGCAGTCGGTGGCCCGACCACACGATCGCGGCAACAGCTAGTGCCAATGCCAGCGGCACCGGCAGAAACAACGCCACCAGCGCAGCGGCACCCAACGCGATTCCCAACATCATCTCGACTCCCGAAGCTCCGTCCCGCTGAAAGGTCCAGGCGTGCTCAACGCAATTCGCGTCAGTCTCGCCTGATCCTTAACATTATGGAGCGGCAGTCGGTATAGGGGAGTTAGTTTTATTCGCCCATCGGTGCACACATAGGCAACTTTTCGGTTCGCGGGCAGCGATGTGCGCGGCTGGACTCAGATGGTGGGGCCCGGCGCTGAGAAGCCGTTCACGGCAGCAGCAGCGAGCCGAGCTTGTCCTGCACCGTGGTGCAGTAGTCCTTCAGGCCCTGCTCGGTGTCAGTCAACGCCGCGATATGTTTCTTGCGCCGCTCGAACAGCTCACTGAATTCGCCGCCGGGTTCGATGTCCTCCGGTTTCAGCTTGAACATGTGGAACGTGTCCGCCAGTACCACCGGATTTACCGTGTAGCCGCACAACTCCTGCGAGCCCAGCAACACAGCGGCGTTGCGAACAAAATTCTCCTTATCGGTTTGCGTCTGCGCGAGCAGTGACGACGAAGTGGCGCAAAGACCTGACGTGACGAGCAGTATCGACAGAGTGCCTTTCAATGGATGAATTCCGAAACAGGACAGTGGCGCAATTATACGGCGTCGCTGGCTGGTGATGCGTACATCAGCCAATGGTTTTCGCTCACAGTTGCACACGACAGGGAATAGTAGGGGCCGTAAGCTAAAGCGCACGTACCATTTTGACGCTGTGGCAGGTGCGCTTAGGCTTACCAAACCTGCGGTGTTTCGGTTTTTGATTCGGCATCACCGAATGCGAGGAGAAAGCAGAACTGAGATCCGGGTGCTGGGGTCGGTATTGTGTGTGGGGCAAGGAACCGTAGGGGCCGTAAGCCAAAGCGCACGTACCATTCTTGCGTTGTGGTAGGTGCGCTTTGGCTTACCAACCCTACGGTTATTCAGTTTTTGATTCGGGATCGCCGACAATCTCAGTGGTCCGCACAGCCGACTCACCGGATGTTTGCGGTTACTCAAGCAGCAAATTGAAAAACAGGCCGACGTTACTCGCGTCTGCCATGCCGGAGTTGCCGAGCGCATCCGACAGGTGGTAATTCTGCGAGGTCGCTTTGACACCCAACTGTATGTTGGTGGTGATCGAATAGTCGATCATCGCGGCAAAACCGACGCTCTCATTGATGGTCCAGACGGGCTGCTCGGGATTGTCGAATCCGGTGCCGCTGACCTGCATTTGCGCGTTGTTATGCAGGCTCAAGCCCACGCCAACACGCCAGACACCCACGCCCCAGAAACGATTAAAACTCAGCATATAGCGGCTGAACTCGAGCTTGCCTGCGATGCTGTCCGAGGTGGCCAGCTTGTAGCCGACGACGATTTCGGTGATGACATCAATGCCCTGCTGATTGAGCTTTTGTATCCGCTTGCCGAACTCCAGCGACGTTCCGGTGCCGGTCGACACCCGTACCAGACGCGTGCCATCCAGCGACAGGATGCCAACGTCCTCGCCGCCACCGTCGATCCCGGCGCGCAGAAATACCGAGCCGAGCGCAGTGCTTGAGGTCGCGGCGAGGAGCAGGCAGATGGTGACGGCAGAGAACAGGCGGTGCATGGTCTGAATCGATTCGTAGGCCGCGCTGGTCCCGCAGGATCTGTGCAAGACCTGCGTGGCAGCTTGTCGCCAGCGGCAACCGATCACAGCCTGACTGGCAACTGGTTCACAGTTTTACACGACCCGGGCATCAGTCTGGTACCCGCCGCTTGTATGGTTGGCTCCGCTTAGTAGCCCTGTGCCCGATCGATCAGGTCGGCAACCGGCGCGCCCTTGATGAAATCCCGCAGGTTGCGCGCGATTTCGTGGCCTCCGGTTTCCGGATCGATCATAGAGCCGACGTGCGGGGTGACGAGTATCTTCGGATGCGTCCAGAACGGATGCGCGGCCGGCAGTGGCTCTTCGCGAAACACGTCCAGCGTCGCGCTGGCCAGATGGCCGCTGTCGAGCGCGGCCAGCAGGTCATGCTCTACCAGATGTTCGCCGCGACCGGTGTTAATGATACTGGCCCCTTTTGGCAGCAACGCAAAGAAGTCGCGATTCATCAGTGAGTCGGTGGCTGCCGTCAGTGGCAGCAGACAGACCAGAATCTGCACACTCGACAGAAAATCCGCAAGCTGATCTTCACCGTGATAGCAGTCGATACCGTCCAGTTGGCGGGGTGAACGCGCGTAGCCTGCGACATCAAACCCAAGTTGTTGCAGCGCGCGTGCGGCGTCACTGCCAAGTTTACCCAGGCCCATGACGCCGACTCTGCGCATCGATGCCGTTGGCGTGATATCGGGCTGCCAGCGACTCTCACGCTGCGCCGCCATCTGCTGATCCAGATTGCGATGCAGCCGCAGCACGTGCAGACAGACATACTCGCGCATGCGCTGGGTGAGATCACTGCCCGTGGTGCGGATAATCGGCACGTTCGGTGGCAGTTGCGAGTCTGCCAGCACGTGGTCCACGCCGGCGCCCACAGATACGATACACTTGAGGTGTCGAAACTGCTTCAGACCACCTTCGGGCGGGCGCCAGACGACGGCGTATTCAATATCATCCGGGTTGCCGGGCTCGCGCCACAGTCGACACTCGATGTCGGGCAGCAGGGTTTGCAAGTGAGATTGCCACCATTGTTCGCGGGCTGTTCTCAGGTGGAGTATCAGTGCCATCGGTTTGTCCGGGCAGGAGGAAAGAATTCAATGCAGTTTACCGCTGGCATCGCTGCGACAGGCAGTCGATGCAACCCGGGCAAGCGTCGGTATCGAAATGACAGGCGCTCACCAGTCATCACCCCGCGACCTCGCAGCCGTGCCGAAACGGCGCGCGCGCAGTGTCGTTCCCAAAGGCTGTTATCATCTCCAACCCGCTAGCGCTACGCGCCCCGACGTCACTATGGCAATGCAACCGACAGATATACGCAACCCCGAGTATTTTCACAAGGTGGTGGACTGCCAGTACGCGTGTCCGGCCCACACTCCGGTACCCGAATACATCCGTCTGATCGCGAGGCGGCAATACACCAAAGCCTATGTGATCAACTGGGAATCGAACGTCTTCCCGGGCGTATTGGGGCGCACCTGCGATCGGCCCTGCGAGCCGGCCTGTCGGCGCGGTCGCATTGACGAAGAGCCCGTTGCGATCTGCCGACTGAAGCGCGTTGCCGCCGATAACAAAGGCGTCATGTCAGAGTGGATGCCAACCGTTCCGGCAAAAAAGAACGGCCGCAAGATCGCGCTGATTGGCGCCGGACCGGCCTCGCTGACCGTCGCTCGCGATCTGTTGCCGCTGGGTTATCACGTCGATCTCTACGACGAGAACCCCAGTGGCGGCGGATTCATGCGCAGCCAGATCCCGTCGTTCCGGCTGCCAGTCGAAGTACTGGATGAGGAAGTCGATCGCGTGCTCGACATGGGCGTGAACCGGTTCTTCAATCAACGCGTCGAGAGTCTGGAGGCACTGCTGGCACAGGACTACGATGCCATTTTCGTCGGCACCGGCGCACCGCGCGGCAGGGATCTGGATTTGCCCGGTCGTCTCGAAGCCGACGCCAATGTGCACATTGGCATTGAGTGGCTGCAGAACGTCGCCTTTGAGCACACCGATCGGATCGGCAAGAAAGTCGTCGTTCTCGGCGGTGGCAATACGGCGATGGACTGTTGCCGAACCGCGCGCCGCATCGGTGGCGAAGAGGTCACCATCACCGTGCGCAGCACCTTCGAGGCGATGAAAGCCTCGCCGTGGGAAAAAGAGGATGCGATGCGTGAGGGCATTCCGTTTCTACCAGATCACACACCGCTGAGCTTTGTCGTCGAGGACGGCAAACTGATCGGCATGACGTTTGATCGCGTCAAATCGATTTACGAAGACGGCAAGCGTCGGCTGGTGTCCACCGGAGAGGAGCCCGTTTATGTTGAGGCCGACGACGTACTGGTCGCGATTGGTCAGGAAGTCGCGTTTCCGTGGATCGAAAAAGGGGCCGGTATCGAATTCAACCAATGGGGCGAGCCGGTGGTGGATAAAACCACGTTTCAATCCACCAACCCGAAGGTGTTCTTTGGTGGTGACGCGGCCTTCGGTCCCGAGAACATCATCACCGCTGTCGCGCATGGTCATCAGGTGGCCGTGTCGATCGATCTGTATCTGCAGGGCAGGGATATGGTCGATGATCGTCCCGCACCGGGCACACAGTTGTTTTCAACCAAGATGGGCATTCACGAATGGTCCTACGACAATCCGGTCAGCGACGATGATCGCTTTGCGGTGCCGCACCTGGAGAATGAAATCGCGCTGGTTGATCGGCGCGCCGAGGTCGAGCTTGGTTTTGATCCGGCCATGGCGTTTGAAGAGGCTCAGCGTTGCCTCAATTGTGATGTGCAAACCGTATTCGAGGAAAAGAAGTGCATCGAGTGCGACAGCTGTGTCGATATCTGCCCCACCAGTTGCATCAGCTTCGTCAAAAACGACGTGGAAGACGCACTTCGGCATAAGCTGACCGCACCGGCAGAGCAGCTCGATCAGGATCTCTATGTCAGTCACGATCTGCCGACCGGGCGCGTGATGGTCAAAGATGAAAACGTCTGCCTGCATTGCGGCCTGTGTGCCGAGCGATGTCCGACTGCCGCCTGGGATATGCAGCAATTTAACTACACCGTGACCAAGGCCTGCCGAATACCCGGCCCCTTGACCGGGGCTGTCGACAAGGAGCCGGCCAGTGTCTGAATCCGAAAATGCGGTAACACCGGTCGCGAGTATCAACGATTTCGTCGTCAAGTTTGCGAACGTCAACGGCTCGGGTTCGGCCAGTGCCAATGCGCTGTTCGCCAAGGCGGTGTTTCGCATGGGTGTGCCAGTGACACCGCGCAACATCTTTCCATCCAACATTCAGGGTCTGCCGACCTGGTACGAAGTGCGTATCAGTGAAAAGGGCTATACCGCGCGCCGCGCCGGCGGCATCGATCTGATGGTGTCGGTGAATCCGCAAAGCATGTTCGACGACGTTCAGGAAGTGCGCCCGGGTGGGTACTTCTTCTATGACAATACCCGTCCGCTGGACATCCATCTGCTGCGTCGCGATATCAACTACATCGGCATACCACTCACTGATATCACTAATCGCCACTACGACGATGCACGGCTGCGGCAACTGTTTAAAAACGTCATTTACGTCGGCGCGCTGGCAGCATTGCTCGATATCGACATGGCAGTGATCGAGCAACTGATCGCCGAACAATTCGCCGGCAAGAAAAAACTGATTGAACCAAACTGCGGCGCGTTGCGGCTGGGCTATGACACAGCGCGTGAGCTGCATAGCTGTCCACTCGGTCTGCGAATCGAAAAGCGCGACCTGATCGGCGATCGCATTCTGTTGTCCGGCAACAGTGCCTGCGGTCTCGGGGCTTTGTATGCGGGGGCGACGGTTGCCGCCTGGTATCCGATCACGCCTTCAACTTCGGTTGCCGAGGCTTACGAAAAATACGCCAAAAAACTGCGCGTCGACGCTGACACGGGCAGTAATCACTATGTGGTGATTCAGGCCGAGGACGAACTCGCCGCGATGGGTATGGTGATTGGTGCCGGCTGGAACGGCGCGCGCGCCTTTACCGCCACCAGCGGGCCAGGTGTGTCACTGATGACAGAATTCTTAGGGCTAGCCTATTTTGCCGAAGTGCCGGCCGTACTGATCGACGTACAGCGCGCCGGACCGTCAACCGGTATGCCAACCCGCACCCAGCAATCAGATATCCTAAGTACGGTTTACGCCTCGCACGGCGATACGCGGCATATCGTGCTGCTGCCATCGAGCCCCAGGGAGTGTTTCGATCTGACCGCCGATGCTTTCGATATTGCCGAGCGCCTGCAGACGCCGGTGATCGTGCTGACCGATCTGGATATAGGCATGAACGATATGCTGTCCGACCCGCTGCAATGGGACGACAATCGTCGCTACGACCGTGGCAAAGTGCTGGACGCCGAGACACTCGATGAAATAGAACGCTTCGGGCGCTACCTCGACACCGACGGCGACGGTATCACCAGCCGTACGCTGCCCGGCACCCATCCGGAAAAAGGTGCCTTCTTCACGCGTGGCACCTCGCGCGATGAATACGCCACCTATACCGAAAAAGGCGATGCCTACGAGCGCAACATGCAACGACTGCTGCGCAAGTGGCGCACCGCCTGCGATTATTTGCCGGCACCGATACAGACCGGCAGCGGATCCGGGATCGGTATTATTCACTTTGGCACCTCGGTGGCCGCCGTGCACGAGGCGATCGATCAGCTGGCCGCGGATGGTGTAGCGGCCGACAGTTTGCAATTGTTGGCGGTGCCGTTTCACGACAGTGTCGCGGCGTTTATCGAGCAGCACGACAGCGTATTTGTCGTTGAACAGAATCGCGATGCGCAAATGCGCTCGGTGTTGATCAACGAGCTGTCGATCGATCCGGCACGGCTGCAATCGGTGCTGCACTACGACGGTTCACCGATCACCGCCGATACTATTGGCACGCAGATAAGCCAGGTGCTCGAACAAAGCACCGACACCGCTGCAGCGGGAGACTGACATGAGCTACCAAAAACCCAATTTTCGTCACCCGCAGCTGCCGCGCAACGGTCTTGAATTAACCCGCAGCGCCTACGAGGGACTGATATCCACGCTGTGTGCCGGCTGTGGTCACGACTCGATCAGTGCTGCGGTGATTCAGGCGTGCTGGGAGCTCGATTTGCCGCCGCACCGGATAGGCAAGGTGTCGGGCATTGGTTGCTCGTCCAAGTCGCCCACCTATTTTTTGAACCAGTCTCACGGCTTTAACTCGGTGCACGGTCGCATGCCGTCAGTCGCCACCGGTGCACACGTGGCCAATCACGAGCTCACCTATATCGGCGTATCCGGCGATGGCGACAGCGCGTCGATCGGTATGGGCCAGTTCGCCCATGTGGTGCGGCGCAACCTGAATATGTTGTATCTGGTTGAGAACAACGGCTGTTACGGGCTGACCAAGGGCCAGGACTCAGCCACCGCCGACGAGGGATCCAAATCGCGCACCGGCTTTGAAAATCCCTTCGAGAACATCGATCTGGTTGGTGTGGCACTGGAAATAGGGGCCACGTTTGTCGCGCGCAGTTTCTCTGGCGACAAAGAGCAACTGGTGCCGCTGATGAAAGCCGCGATTTCGCATCGCGGCTTCGCGCTGATCGATGTGATTTCACCGTGCGTTACCTTCAACAACCACCATGGCTCGACCAAAAGCTACGAGTACACCCGGGATCACATACAGACGGGCAACATCGTCGACTTTGTTCCGTCGCGTGAAGAGATCACCACCCACTACGAGGCCGGTGAGTCGATGCTCGTTGATCTGCATGACGGCTCATCGCTGAATCTTGCCAAAGCTCAGCCAGATTATGATCCAACCGATCGCAGCGCCGCCGTCAACGCTCTCCTGCAAAGCCGGGAACAGGGGCAGATCCTGACCGGGCTGATCTATATCGACAACGACGAGCCCGATTTTCACCAGGTGATGAACCTGAGCGATGCACCACTGAATAGCTTGTCACAGGCGCAGTTGTGTCCGGGCAATGACGCATTGCAGAAATTGAACGAGAGTTTTCGCTAGATCTGTTGGAGAGTTGCCGGAGCGCCGCATGCCTGAATCTGAAGTTCTCAGCGATATCGACCATCGCGGTATCGCCACCGTCACCCTGAACAGACCCGCCGTCAACAACGCCTACAACGGCGAGATGATCAACGGCCTGATTCGTGTCGTCAGCGAATTACAAAACGAGGATCAGGTACGCATAGTCGTGCTCAGAGGTAATGGCCGACATTTTCAGGCGGGCGCTGATCTGGCCTGGATCAATAGCGTGGCAGGGCAGGACGATCAGGCTGGACTGGAAGTATCGCGCCAGACTGCCCGTGCTGTGCGTGGTCTGAACGAAATGTCCAAACCTACTATTGCCCTGATTCACGGTGCCTGTGTCGGTGGTGGCACGGGCATCGCGGCTGCCTGCGACATTGTGATAGCGGCGGAAAATGCGTTCTTCGCTATCTCCGAGGCGCGCTGGGGACTTGCGGCACAAATCATTTTTCCACAGCTCAATGCCGCGATGGGGGCGCGCAATGTCAGGCGGTTTGCACTGTCATGTGAACGATTCGATGCATACAAAGCGCGCGAGGTTGGACTGGTGCACGAAGTTTGCAGCGCAGATGCGCTGGATGAAACAGCCGCGCCAATCATCGATGGACTGCTGATGGCCGCGCCCGATGCGCTGACCGCCAGCAAGCGGAGCATCCAGCAGTGTGCGGGTCATCTTGTCAGTGATGAACACCTTGAAGCGCTGATTGCCGAGCACGCTGCGAAGCGGCGTACAGCGGAGGCCGCCGAGGGATTGGCAAGTTTTGCCGAGAAGCGAAATCCTGCCTGGTATCCGTAAGTCTGAGGCACGCTATAGGTAGACGAGTGGAGCTGTTGGGAGCCCGACCCCGTCGAGCAAACAAGCCGCGAGGGATAAGGACCTTTACGCCAGTTCCCCGGTCGGAGACCAGGTCCCACGGTGCTTTTCGTGGGAGTGCGACCCCGTCGAGCGAACAAGCCGTGAGGGGAAAGGACCTTTGCGCCAGTTCCCCGGTCGGAGACCAGGTCCCACGGTGCTTTTCGTGGGAGTGCGACCCCGTCGAGCGAACAAGCCGTGAGGGCAAAGGACTTTTACGCTAGTTCCCCGGTCGGAGACGAGGTCCCACGGTGCTTTTCGTGGGAGCGCGACTCCGTCGAGCGAACAAGTCGCGAGAGGATTCTCTGTATTCACCGCACCCTGAAGCGCTTTATAGATGTTCCAAAACTATGCGGGAACTGCTGGGATGCGGTTGCGCGCTCCTACTGCACCCGCCGATAAATCGTCCTGCCACCCACTATCGTCTCCTCAATCACGACGTCGGCAAAATCAGAATTCATCTTTGTTGGATCTTCACTCAACACCACTAAATCCGCAAGCTTTCCCACCTCAATTGATCCGCGGTCATGCTCCTGCCGCATCTGCCACGCCGCATCAATCGTGATTGAGCGCAGTGCCTCTATCACCGAGATCCGTTCCTGCTCCCCAATGACTCGCCCGCTGATTGAGCGCCGCTCTACTGCACTGGATATCAACTGCATAGGATCGATCGGCGTCACCGGTGCATCGGTGTGAATGCTGTAGCGCAGATCAAGCGCTTGCGCACTGGCGGCAGGGCTGATACCCGGTGCTCGCTGTGGCCCCATATGTAGGGTGAAGTGGGCATCCCCCCAGAAGTAGGTGTGGTTACTGAAGAAACTGGGTGTGATTCCGAGTGCTTTCATCGCCGGCAACTGATCGCGTCTGGCCATCTGCGCGTGTACGATTATCAGGCGCGGGTCGTCATGTGGGCTGTTGTTTTGCGCCTGCTCAAACGCGTACAGAATATCGTCTATCGCCGCATCGCCATTGCCGTGAATCGCCATTTGAAAGCCGGCTTCGTGGTAACGCTGCACAATGGATTGCAAGTCATCACGGGCAAAGCTTGGAAATCCGAGCGCGTCCGGATTGTCCGGCGGATTGATGTAGTAGGGTTTGGTCAAATAGGCGGTGCGACCCTGCGGGCTGCCGTCGGCGAGTATCTTGATCGGCCCGATGTGAAATCGTTCATCGTTGTATCGAACGGCATTTACTTCCCCGCTCAAGAGCGCGTCGCCCACGGCCAGGTGTTTTGGCCAAACGTTCAATCGAAACGGTAGCACCTTCAACAGGCTGGCGGCTTTCAACGCACGCATCGTCGGCAGGTTGATGCCACCGCTCTGCGCGGTAGTGATACCGTTCGCCGCGTAGTCATCGATGGCGTAGTGCATGATGCGCCAGTAGTCGAGCAGTGGCCGGTTGCGCAGCAGTCTGGCGGTTGATGGTGCCGCCGTCTCCATCAACAAGCCGGATGGCTGTCCGCTCGCGAGATCCAGCACGATCACACCACCGGGCGGTGCCTCGGTCCATTCATCGATATTTAGAAGCTCCAGCGCTCGGCTGTTGGCAACACCCATGTGACCGGAGCTGTGCCATAGATAAATTGGCAGCTCACTCGATACGCGATCGAGTTCTGTGCGGGTAGGGTGGCGGCGTTCGCGCAGCGATGAGTCGTCGTAGCCAAACCCAATAATCCATTCATCCGGTTGTGGTTGCTCGCGCTCGATATAGTCCTCGATTTTCTTCAACAGTGTGTGGATATCAGCGGTGTTGCCAATTGGCGGTGGCGCTAAATCAACGCCCACCGTTTTTAATCCATTGGCCGGAAAATGACTGTGCGCATCGATAAAACCGGGTAGCAGGGTGGAACCATTGAGATCAGTCACCATGCTGTGGTGGTGAATGCGCTGGCGTATTTCATCATTGCTGCCAACGGCCACGATTCTGCCGCGCTCGACCGCTACCGCCTGATATCGATTGTTGGCGGCGTCCATGCTGATAACGTTGGCGTTTAGAAATACGCGGCTGACTGGTACCTGCTCATTGAAAATCCAGTGCAACAGCAACCACGGCAAGAGAGCTGCCAGCACCAGCAGCGCGCGCCAGATCATATTGATGCGGTCAGTGCTTTTTGCGCTCGATGGCGACGGTACAGATGCACGCAGATCACCAGTGCAATCAGTGTCAGCACGCCAGTGAGCAGCCACTGGCTCTTCGCATCAACCTGCAAGCCGCGGCCAATCAGTACAAATACCGCGGTTTGCGGGATAAAGCCGAGCAGGGTCGCGGTGCCGAACACTCGCATTGGCATTGTCGTAGCACCAGCGGCGAGATTGGTCAGCATATTGGTACCCAGTGGCAAAAAACGTATGACCACGATTTTCAAAAAAGGTTGATCGTGCGCCAGTGCGTCAAGCTGGGCGACAGCTTTAGGAAAGCGTCGCCGCACCAGCGGGCGGGCGAGGTAGCGTGAGGCGCTGAAGGTCAGCAGGGCACCAGTGGCGGTGCTCGCCAGTGCCATCAACATGGCTGGTGCCAGTGGAAAACTGATGCCGGCCACCAGGGACACCAGTTGCCGCGGCACGCCGACGGCGGCGGCCAGGGCGCCTGCGGCGAGAAAGCTCGCGATGCCAAACAGACCGTGTTCGGCTACCCAGCGCCCGATCAGTTGCGGATCAATGAAGCGGCCGAGTAGCTCGGAAGGGGAGCCGGCAAAGGCAAGCAGAATCAAACCGCCGCAGGCGACGACGGTGATCAATGCGATAGCGGTATTTCTGCCGATGTTGTCTTATCCGCTGCTGGAGTCGTCTGATCGCGCCTAAAGATCGATCTCAATCACACCATCCGGCTTGGCCGCACGTGACTGACAAAGGATAATTTCAGACTGGCGCTGTGAGTTAGACAGTACGTAGTCGCGATGTTCAATCTCACCGCTGATGACACCGCATTTACACACACCACACAGGCCGTCCGAGCACTTCACATCCACATGCACACCGGCGGCCAGCAGCGCGTCGGTTGGAATCTGATCGGCGGGTACTTTGACCTCGATACCGGATTTCGCCAGTTTGAAGGTGAAATCGTGGTTCTCGTATTCGGGGGCCTCTGGTATCGAGAAGAACTCGCGATGCACTTGATCCTCGGGCCAACCGGCGGCCTCTGCTGCCTCCAGAATCGCATTCATGTAGCGATCCGGCCCGCAGGTATACAAATGCTTGCCATCGGCAGGGTTTGAAAGCAGCGCTTCGATATCCAGGCGGCTGCCTTCTTCACTGAAATGATAGTGGATATTGTCACGCCACGGGACATCGGCCAGATCGTCGAGATAACCTGCGACCTGTCGATGTTTGCACGAGTAGTGAAATTCAAACGAAGTACCGTTCGCGTGTAACGTGTGCGCCATTGCGATCATTGGCGTGATGCCGATGCCACCACCAAGCAGCACGTGGTGCTCGGCATTGTCTGCCAGTTCAAAGTGATTGATCGGGCGTGAGATAAAAATCTTGCGGCCCTGATTGAAGATGCGGTGCATCAGTTTGGAGCCGCCTTTGCCTTCGTCTTCACGCAGCACGCCGATCTGGTAGACACTGCGATTGGCCGGATCGCCGCTCATCGAATACTGGCGCAAAAAGCCCGGCGCGATAACGATATCCAGATGCGCGCCGGCGGTCCACGCCGGCAGGTCCGATCCATCGAGAGCGGCGAATTCGTATTTGGTGACATCGTCGGTCATTTTCTCGGCTGTGGTGATTTCCACCTGAATCACCGGTGCGTCGCCTTCAACGCTGTAGCGGTGTTCGGCGTCACCGAGTTTGTTTTCCTTCAGGCGGATCTTGTATTGCTCGGCGGTGATCAGCGCCTGGTAGGCCTCGATGCCTTTTTCACGATCCATGTGAAACGGAAATGGCCAAGGGTGTGGTGCCAGCGGGGCAGGGTAGACGGCCAGCGTCTGCTCCTCGTATTTCAGATCCAGATCTTTTTGCAGACCACGGGCATTGACCGGTTTCTCAGCTGGTGCGTAGGAGCCGTCTTTTTTCAGCTCGATATCCCACCACCACTTCTTCACCGGATTCAATCCGCCGTTGCCGAGTGCATCATCGAGCTTTGCCAGCAATGGTGCGGTGGCCGGTAGATTCATTGCCGCCCAACGAAACGGTTTTTCGGCAAAGATGCCTTCAAGATTCCACGGACAGGTTTTCATACAGCGCCCGCACATCGCCCCGCCCTCGGTGGTGATGCGATAGGTCGCACACTTCTGGCTGTCTGACTTCCAGATCTCGTAGCCGTTAAACATCAGTTTCGGGCCGGCCGTGATCGCGCCGGACGGGCACTCGCGCGCGCACTTGTTGCAGCTTTCGCAGAACTTCTGCAAGCCGAAATCGATCGGTTTGTCGTGCGCCAGCGGCATGTCGGTGGTGACAGTGCCTGATTTTAATCGCGGCCCGAGATACGGATTCAATATCACTTCACCGATTCGGCTGACTTCACCCAAACCGGACAATAACAGCAGCGGCGGTTGCAGCACCTCGCCATCGAGTACCGTATGCGGTTTGGCACTGTAGCCCAGGTTGCGAATCTGTTTGGCGATCACACCGCCCAGCAGCGAAAAGCGCAGATAGGCGCGCATCGATTGCGACACTGATATCCAGTCGTCGCCGGAGGCGCCCTCCATCGTCTCGTAACCCTGATCGATGATCATCGAGATCGCCTGATCGTGAGGTGGTATCAATTCATCGCCACGCGCATCGTGTGAATACCAGGTCCAGTCCGGGCAGCGCGAAATGCCGACCGCATCGACACCAAGAAAATAGCAGGCTGCCTTAATGTTCTCGGCGTTGCGTTGCGGATCGTCCAGACCCTCTGCGCGCTCGGGTTCGTGTTCCTGATTCTGCAGTAGTACAAACGCGCCGAGCGGTCGTCGCTCGGCAAGGGATGTGGCACTTTTTATCGCGTACTTGCCATTCAGCGCACCCTCCATCACCGACTTGCCCATATCGCCAAACTGCGCGCGGGCAAACATGTCGGTGCGTTTGGGTACGCGGGCGACACGTGTCTCATCAATGAAAGTAGTCGGCTCTTCAACGCGTTTGAGCTTTTCAAAAGGATGTGCGCCATCGACATAGCGACGTTTTTCAAACGGAATATTGTTACCCGCGTTTTTGGCAAATCCGTAGCCGCTCTTCCAGCGCCAGCCGTGGGTGCTGGCTTGCGGCTGTTCAGACATGGGCGCCAGCGGTTTGTCTGCGGCGAGTTCCAGCGTGGTGGTAACTGCCGCCAATGAAAATCGCTTGCCAATGTACGGGTTGACAGTGTCGCCGTCTTCAAGGCTTGCAAGCCCCGACGCGACCACCAGCGCGTGCAGATTCACATCGCTGCAGGCGCCGGTGTGGGCGCGTGAATCGTAGCCCAGCGCGCGCAGGTAATTCGCCAGTACAATCGCGTTTTCACTGGCGAGCAAACAGCCGCGCGCCTGTTGTGCATCGGCTAGCCACTCGGTGCCGGGCTCATCGTTTGACGGGTCTCGCGGGTGCTGTACCAGAATCACCAGCGCGTGAGTATGTGCATCGATACTGCTCGGCGGCGCATCCATGCTGTCTTTGAGGTCTGCCATGATCATGTCGATGCCGGCCGCCAGTGTCTTGGTTTGGCGGGTGCGTAACTCTTCGGCCAGTGGGCCAATATCCGGATTCAGGATCGCTTCGGGCAGTCGCGCCTGATCGGGTATGAGGCAGACACCGGCCATGCTGGCATCGTTGAAATAGGCAAAGCCCTTAAGGTTGTTGGCGCGAACCTGTGGATCGGCGGGAATGTCGCCAATCGCCTTGTTGGTGAAACCGTTGCGAATGGCATCGAGCATGGCCTGATAGTCGCGCATCGCATTGACGATGGAGGCCGGTGCGTCAGGGCGGCGGAACGACGTTGCCTGCATCGGTGGCACCGCATCGAGATTCGGCATCTCGTCCTGACGTGCGAGCAGTTCCAGTGGATAGCTGCCAAGGTGTACCGGGCGCTTGCGGTCAGAAAAATAGCGTGTCATGGGGGCCGGGCATTGTAGAAGTAGTGGTCCGGCGAGTGCTCAATGTCTTGCGTCGCCGGTCTCGACGAGACGTTGCAACAGTTCGATCAATTGCGCAAGCGATTCCGGCTCGTCGTCGCCGAGTGCCTCGCGCTCCTGCTGGCTGCTGAGCGCAAACAGATGCTCGACCCGCTCGTGGCCGAGCCGCGTACCGCGGATCGTGACATCGGTATCTGCTACGCCAGTACCGGCGTTAGTGGTACACAGTCCCTCGTCCTGCATGGTTAACACGGTGTCGAGCAGCGACCAGTCTTCAATGAAAGTCCGCACCGCCAGTTCGTGCAGCGAGTGTGTCGCCTTACCGCGCAGTGAGGCCAGAATGCGCCACTGTGGAACCGACAGCCCGCTGGCGCGCACCACACTGTGAAACTGATCAGCCATCAATCGATACGAGCGCGACAGGTTGTAGAACAGCAGGTTGTCGATTTCGGCGTCGGCAGCCGCTTCGCTTTTATTGTCTACCGAAGGCTTGGTGATAGGGCTTGCGGTGGCGTAGGAGCCTTCACTGAAGACCAGACCCTCGGCCTTGTCGTGGTGCAGCGCCAGCACCTCACCGATCAGTATCCAGTGATCACCACCCTCATAGACCGACCAGTTGCTGCACTCAAAACGGGCCACAGCGCCTGGCAACACCGGCATGCCGTGCGCGCTTGTGGTGTAGTCGATGCCGGCGAATTTATCGCTGCCGCTCATCGCGAAGCGATTCGACAGCTCCACCTGATCAGCGGCCAGCACGTGTACGTTGAAATGCGAGCAGGCCTTGAACGCCGGGGCCGACAGCGCCGCCTTGGTGACACTCCACAGTATCAGTGGAGGGTCCATCGAGACCGAGTTGAAACTCGAGGCCGTCATGCCGACCGGCGCGCCGTCATCGTCGGTGGTGGTGACAATGGTCACGCCGGTGGCGAAACTCGACAGGGCTTCGCGCAGACTTCGCTGGCTGAAAGAGTGCGCGCTCATGATTTGACGTCCAGTCAGTTAGCTTTTTAGCAGAGTGTCGACGCGGTCAATCATATCGTCCCTGTTGTACAGATCAAAATAGGCAGACTGCATCAGGATCGGCGGGCCGAAGAAAAACCGTTCGTAGAGTGCCTGGCGATTGCCAAAGCCCGATACTGCAACATCGTGCGCCAGACGATAGAGTGCCACGCGATCGCGCGATTCCAGATTGGCGACCTGAAAGTACTGTTCGACATCGGCCGCCATCGCGTTGCTGAAATCAGCCTCGCAAGGGGTGGCCATCAGCGATGAGGAGCCGAGCAGTTGCAGTATCTCGACCATGCGCGGGTACATTTTCGGGAACAGATTGCGCGAGGTATCCAGCGGTCGGCGCAGCGGGATGAAGTTGCCGTATTGATCGATGTGCGCCTGCTGCTCGGCCGAGTACAGAAATGCGCGCACGCTCTCGGCCATCATCATGACTTCCGAGATCATACTCTTGGTGTTGAGATCCTTGTCCTTGCCGGTCGCTTTGGCGATTGCGCACATGATGCCAACCATGAATTCGGCTTTGGCAAGCTTGCCGGCGGCGACCTGATGCGCCATGTGTACCACCGCGTTGGTCGCGCCAAACGCCTGATTGCACAGTTCTGGCTGGCCATACATAAATACGCGCTCCCACGGCACCAGCACGTCCTCGAAGATCACCACTGCATCCATTTCCTCGTAACGGGATGACAGCGGCGCGTCGAAGTTGGACTTGCCATGATCGTAGGTATCGCGGCAGATCAGTTTCAGGCCTTTGGTGGCGATCGGGATAGCGAACGCGAATGCGAACGGGATGTTGTCTTCCGAGGCGCGCAGCACGGTGGACGGAAACACTTCGATTTCATCGGCCAGCGGGCCGAGCGTTGCCAGCAGACGGGCACCTTTTACGATAATGCCGGCGTCGGTTTCGCGTACCACGTGCAGTGCCACCTGATCGTTGAATTTGCCCTGTGAGGCCTGCTGGTGCGATACCGACGGATTGACCAGCGTGTGAGTCAGCACCTTGTCGTTCTTGCGCACATAGTCATAAAAATTCAGCATGTTCTGAACGAAATCGGCCTGACCCTTGGTGCCCTGGGCGAGAAAGTCGGTGGCGGCGGCAAACGCCATGACCGAGGCGTTCTTGTAGTCTGGCGTGCGGCCGAACATACCGTTCGACCACTTCGCCCACTCGTAGTAGGCGCGGCCGCGTGCGGCGATATCTTCAGCAGATTTAGGGATCTGAAAGGCCCTGCCGCAGCGATCGCCGTCGCTATCGATATAAGTGACGGTGTCCTGGTAGGCAGGGTCGTGTTGCTTGTCGAGAAAGTCCGCAAGCGTCGCCGCACCGCGATCCATGCCAGGTTCGGCGGTAACATCTGCCACGCGCTTACCTTTTGTCCAGACTTCGCGATCATCGCGCAGTCCGGCCAGATACTCGGCGCCAGTGCGAATGCCGCGGCCAGCCGCGCTCGGTGAGGTCTTGCTGTTTGCCAGTGCCATAGTTTCAGATTCCAGCGTGATTCAATTAGTAATTAGCCGCGTCGTCGAGCGATTGCTCGTCGACCCGTTGGGATATTTTGGCAAGTGTCGCCTGCATTGACTGCCACTCAGCGTCGCTGACGCAGGCGCGGATGCGCGCCTGAATAGCCTGTACCTCGGGGATCACCACTTCGGCAAGCTCTCGCCCCTCAGGCGATGCCAGCACGTGCACCGCGCGGCGATCAGTGGTGGACCGCACGCGACTGATCAGGCCCTTCTTCTCCAGCCGGTCGAGAATACCCACCAGACTGGCCGGCGCCAGCAGCGTGCGCTGCGACAGCTCAACCGAGGTGACCTTACCCTCGCTCCACAGTACCCGCATGATGCGCCACTGCTGCTCCGTGAGGTCGTGCCGCGCGAACAACTCTCTATAAGGCGGCATGATGGCGTCCAGCGTGCGATGCAAAATCATCGGCAGCGAATTGTCGAAATCAGACATCTGTCTTCGTTTATGCATTAATGATTAATATATAAACTAAATTATCGACTGATCAAATGCAACACTTGAGTCGGCAATGTGAGGCCGAATACTGCTGTCTATGCGACATTGAGGGACGGGCAGCGTTGGAGTGCAGGCTTTGTGCGCCAGGCTAAGCCTGAGCGATTGGGAGCAGAGGCAGGAAGCCG
>CAZNIS010000091.1:0-28896 GCA_964573105.1 uncultured Granulosicoccaceae bacterium | reverse complement strand
ATGTGCCGCAGGGGCGGCAGATCTTTCCGCTTTTAAGCGTCGAGGAAAACATTCGTACCGGCTTCTTCTCGCTCAAGACAAAATCGCGCGATATACCGCCGCGGCTGTATGAGCTTTTTCCGGTGCTGGCCGAGATGAAAAACCGCCGTGGCGGTGATTTGTCTGGCGGTCAGCAGCAGCAACTGGCGATTGCACGCGCACTGGTACTGGAGCCCAGACTGTTGATTCTCGACGAACCGGCTGAGGGTATACAACCGAGTATCGTGCAGGAAATCGCGGATGTCATTCGCGCGCTGAGCACAGAGATGAATATCGCGGTGTTGCTGATCGAGCAGAAGCTGCCATTTATTCGCAAGGTCGCCGACCGATTCGCTATCATGGAGCGCGGCAGCATTGTGGCGGGCGGAGATATGGATCAACTCAGTGAAGATCTGGTGAATGAGTATCTGGTGGTATAGCCGAAGACTCTGTTCGGTTGCGACTGGCTGTGTCCGGTATCGTCGGGCTGGCGTGCAGGCGCCGCGCTTGCTGCGCGCAGCTTATGCGGTTGCAGCAGTGATAAAGTGTGCAGGAGTGAAGCATCCCGATGACTGACGTCGTCGCCATCGAGCCCGATCCCGTTGTGCGCCCGGTCGCAACGACCATGCAATCGAGTGCACTCGATTCGCTGCCTGAAAAAAAGCAGGCGAGCTGGAAAGCGCAGCTGAAACTCTCCTTTGAAAGCCACAGCGGCAAAACCATTCTGCGTCGTCAGCACAGCGGCCCGCTGATGGTGCAGCGGCCGTTCTATCCCGAGGGTGACAGTGTCTGTCACACCTATGTGTTACATCCGCCCGGCGGAATTGTTGGCGGCGATCAACTGTTGCTCGAGACGAATTGCAGCGATGGCTCGGCGGCGCTCGTCACCACCCCCGGCGCCACCAAATACTATGGCTCGGACGGTCGCGATGCTGCACAACATCAGCGAATAAACGTGGCCAACGCCGCGCTCGAATGGATGCCACAGGAATCCATCTACTTCGATGGCTGCAGTGCGCTGCAGTCGCTGCAGGTTAATCTCACCAGGCAGAGTCGTTTTATTGGCTGGGACATCAACTGTTTTGGCCGGCCAGCCGGCAATCACGATTTTCGCAGCGGCGCTGTGTGCAGCCGATTGAGCCTTGTGCGCGATGGAAAACCACTGTTACATGAAAGGCTGATGGTTGACGGCGCAGCCGATCTGCAGCGTATATCCGGCATGCGAGGGGCGCAGGTCAACGCCACGCTGCTGGCAACCCTGCGCGGTGTGGCGGCTGACGAGATCGTGCAGGCTGTGCGCGCGACACTGCCAGTGGGCAACGAATTTTGCGCCACAGGTTTCGATGATCTGATCGTATTGCGCTACACGGGCGCCAGTGCAGAATTCGCCCGACGCGGGTTTGTCAATGCCTGGCGTCTGCTGCGGCCGATCGTCCTCGGTCGCGATGCGATAGAACCAAGAATATGGGCCACCTGAACCGAATGATAGGGACTCACCGATGGAACTGACACCACGCGAAAAAGACAAGCTGCTGCTGTACACCGCGGCATTGGTTGCCGAGCGAAGGCTGCAACGCGGCGTCAAACTCAACTATCCGGAATCGGTGGCCTACATCAGCATGCAGATTATCGAGGGCGCGCGCGACGGGCGCAGCGTCGCCGAGCTGATGTCCTTCGGGCGCACGCTGCTGACGACCGACCAGGTGATGGAGGAGGTGCCAGCACTGATTCACGATGTTCAGGTCGAGGCGACCTTTCCCGATGGCACCAAGCTCGTGACCGTGCACGAGCCACTACAACCACCGTCCGTCACCGGCAATGGAGCTGACACATGATTCCGGGTGAAATTGTTTGTGCCGATGGCGAAATAGAAATCAACGCGGATCGCGAAACGCTCACGATCGAGGTTGCGAACAGCGGTGATCGGCCGGTGCAGGTCGGGTCGCACTATCATTTTTTCGAGGTCAATCCGGCACTGGTTTTCGAGCGCGAGCGAGCGCGCGGGTTTCGCCTGAACATCGCAGCCGGCACCGCGGTGCGTTTTGAGCCAGGCCAGTCCAGATCGGTAGAGCTGGTGGCACTGGATGGAGCGCGCACCGTCTACGGTTTCAATCAACAGATTATGGGTAAGCTCTGATGTCCTTAAAAATCAGTTGTCCAGTCCAAGCCTGCACCGCCGCGTGTAAAGGCCTGTCATCATGACCACCATCAGCCGGCAGGCCTATGCGGAGATGTACGGTCCAACCAAAGGGGACCGAGTCAGGCTGGGTGACACCGCGCTGTGGATAGAGGTAGAGGAGGATCGCACGATCTACGGCGAGGAGGTCAAGTTCGGTGGTGGCAAGGTCATTCGCGACGGCATGGGGCAGAGTCAGCTCGCAAGCGCCGATGTCGTCGATGTCATCATCACCAATGCCACGATTCTCGATCACTGGGGAATCGTAAAAGCCGATGTCGGCATTAAAAACGGACGCATCAGCGCGATTGGCAAGGCCGGTAATCCGGACATTCAACCCGGTGTCGATATCCCGATTGGCCCGGGCACCGAGGCGATAGCCGGCGAGGGCATGATCCTGACCGCCGGTGGCATCGATGCGCACATACACATGATTTGCCCGCAACAGATTGAGGATGCGATCGCCTCTGGCATCACCACCATGCTCGGTGGCGGCACCGGGCCCGCCACCGGCACCAACGCTACCACCTGTACACCGGGCCCGTGGAACATTCACCGCATGCTGCAGGCCTGCGATGCGCTGCCAATGAATCTCGGGTTGCTGGGCAAGGGCAACGGCAGCTTGCCGGCCGCACTCGAAGAGCAGATCAGTGCTGGCGCGATTGGTTTGAAACTACACGAAGACTGGGGCACCACGCCTGCGTCTATCGATTGCTGTTTGAGTGTGGCAGAACAAATGGACGTTCAGGTGGCGATCCATACTGACACTTTAAACGAATCGGGTTTTGTCGAGCACTCCCTGGCGGCCATGAAAGGGCGCACGATTCACACCTACCACACCGAAGGGGCGGGCGGTGGTCACGCACCGGACATCATCAAAGCCTGTGGGCTTGCCAACGTATTGCCGTCTTCTACCAACCCCACGCGGCCCTACACCGTCAACACCATCGATGAACATCTGGATATGCTGATGGTCTGCCACCATCTGGATCCCGCCATCGCCGAAGATGTAGCCTTTGCCGAGTCGCGCATACGCCGCGAGACGATCGCCGCCGAAGATATCCTGCAGGACCTTGGCGCCTTTTCCATGATCGCATCGGATTCACAGGCGATGGGGCGGGTCGGTGAGGTGATCTGTCGCACCTGGCAGACCGCACATAAAATGCGTGTGCAGCGCGGCTCGCTGGCGGGAGACGCCGCCGACCTGGATAACTTCAGAGCGCGGCGCTACATCGCCAAATACACGATCAACCCGGCGCTAACACACGGCATCGCACACGAGGTCGGCTCCGTGGAAGTGGGCAAGCTCGCCGATCTGGTGCTGTGGAAACCCGCCTTTTTTGGCGCCAAGCCCTCGCTGGTAATCAAGGGTGGCATGATTGCCTACGCGCCAATGGGTGATCCAAACGCGTCGATCCCGACCCCGCAGCCAGTGCATTACAGGCCGATGTTTGGCGCGCTCGGCAACGCGCGCCACAGCACCTCAATGACCTTCCTGTCCGGCGCTGCAAGGCAGGCAGGTGTCGTAGAGGAGCTGCAACTGCAGAGCATGATCGGCGAGGTGTCGCAGTGTCGCAACGTGACCAAGGCAGACATGATTCACAACGAGTATCAGCCGGATATCGACGTCGATCCGCAGACCTATGTGGTGAAGGCGGACGGCGAAGTGCTGAGCTGTGAACCCGCCACCGAGCTGCCACTGGCGCAGCTTTATCATCTTTTTTAACGGGCAATCAATCATGTTGCAATTTACCCGGCGTGCCGATGCCGGCAGCACTGTGGCGGCCAGTGTCACACTGCCGATCGAAAAGCGTGAAAAGTCACGACTGCGCGTCACGTTGAGCGATGGCCGCGAAGCCGGCATCGTGCTCGATCGTGGTGAGTTTCTCCAGCACGGCGACAAGCTTGCGACTGCTGATGGCGAAACCATAGAGGTCATCGCTGCAGAGGAGTCTTTGTCCATCGTTCGCTGCCATGATGCTTTACTGTTCGCGCGCGCCTGCTATCACCTGGGCAATCGTCATGTGCCAGTGCAGATCGTCGTAACCGAGGGTGTTGGCACGGTCAGTTACCTGCATGATCATGTACTCGACGATATGCTTCGCGGGCTGGGCCTGCAGGTCGACTCCGCAATGGCCGCTTTCAACCCCGAGCCTGGTGCCTACGGTGGTGGTCACCACCCTATGCATCACGGCCACAGTCACTAACAACCCATGCAGCCACTGCTCAAATTGCTGCAAATAAGCAGTCCCGCATTGCCGACCGGGGCATTTAGTTTCTCGCAGGGCATCGAGTGGGCAGTGGAGGAACGATGGATTGTCGATCGATCATCGTTTGATCAATGGCTGCGTGAGCAGCTGAATGGTTTTATGGCGAACCAGGAGTTACCCCTGCTACAGCGGCTGTTCGAGGCCAGTGCCACAAATGATGTGGTAGCTTTTACTCACTGGGATCACCTGGCTATAGCCGTTCGTGAAACCGCCGAACTTCGACTCGAGGAGCGCCACCGTGGTCGCGCGCTTGTCGCCTTGCTGGATTCGCTTGGCATCAATCTGCCGGGCTGCAACCTGCAGAGTCAACTGGCCGGCTTCGCGCTGTTTTGCCAACGCGAGCGGATCGCGCTCGATGATACCCTGCAAGCCTATGCGTACAGCTGGCTCGACAATCAGGTCACCGCCGGTATCAAGCTGATACCACTGGGGCAAAGCGAGGGGCAGGGCATGCTGTACAGCCTGGGCGACAACATACAACAGGCAGTCGTGCACGCGCAGAGCATCCACGATGAAGATATCGGTTTTACTGCACCAGCCGCCGCGATGGCGAGCTGTTTTCACGAAACCCAGTACTGTCGCCTCTATCGATCGTGATGGTGTCGCAAGCGATCGGTAGAGAGAGCATATAGAACAACATGAAGGTAGAGATATGAGCCAATCATCCACACCACTGCGAGTCGGCATCGGTGGGCCGGTCGGTTCCGGCAAGACATCACTGCTGCGCAACCTTTGTAGCCACATGCGGGACGACTATGACATTGCCGTCGTCACCAACGATATCTACACGCGCGAGGACGCAGAGTTTTTAACCCGGCATCAGGCGCTGCCGTCCGATCGAATTGTTGGCGTTGAGACCGGCGGCTGTCCGCACACCGCAATTCGCGAAGACGCATCAATGAATCTCGCTGCGATAGACGATCTGCAAAAAAGGTTTAGCGATCTTGAAGTGGTTTTTATCGAAAGTGGCGGAGATAACCTGTCTGCGACTTTTAGCCCCGAGCTTGCCGATCTCACCATCTACGTTATCGACGTTGCACAGGGAGAGGAGATACCGCGCAAAGGTGGCCCAGGCATCACACGCTCCGATCTGCTGATCATAAACAAAACCGATCTGGCCCCCTATGTTGGCGCATCGCTTGAAGTCATGGAAAGTGACACCAAACGCATGCGCGGCGACAAGCCCTTTGTGTTCACCAACTTAAAAGAAGGCGTTGGCGTGGACACGATAGCCAGCTTTATCAGCAAAGAAGGCCTGCTGCAGGCTGCGTGATATTGCCTGCGCTGTAGCGGAGCAGTACAAACCCAGCGCCCGGTGGGAGAAGGACTCCGTCCAGCGAACAAGTAAAAGCGGAAAGTTGTACCAGGCGACGACTAAAACGCAAACTCACACAACGAGTTCGCAGATCAGAGACCTGCTCCCACCAGGCGCGCTGAGGCTACATAGACACAGAAGCTCCAGTGGGAGACGGACTCCGTCCAGCGAAAAAGTAACAGCGGATAGTTATGCCAGGCGACAACTAAAACGCAAACACACAAGCGATTTCGCGAATCAGAGACCTGCTCCCGCCAAACGCAAATGCGCGGCCAGCGTGTTCACGATGCCGGTATTGGCAGCTCGTCATCCACCAGAAACAACGATTGTTCAAAGTGCGTCACGGTCGTCTCGCCCATCGGTTTGTACGACACGCGATCGGCAGTTACTTCGCAGTACCATTGCTGCCATTCCACTGGCTTTTTTTGCACGAACGGTGCGGTGCTGAAAAGTCCCGCACAGTGGCCGCTGTCAGGATCGCGTGCTGAAGTGTATTCGAATGCCTGTACATTGGCCTCGCGCATTGCTGTGCCGAGTTGCTGCGTGGCGGTATAAGCACTTGGGTGTGTCAGAGCAGCGCTGTGCTGGTCGAACGGTGCGCTGTGCAATGCCACGCCAAAATCCGTGTTGTAGTCGACGCAAAACATCGTATGTTCGGTGCGAATGCTGTGTCTGTGACGTTTCGTATTCGCATCCGGTGTTTGCATCGAATGCCAGAACACCAGGCGGTAGTACGCGCATTCGGCAAGCGTCGTCTGCGCGTTGCGGGCGGCATAGAAAATTCCGCGTTCGGACGTTCGGCCAAAGCGCGAGCCCCACTGCAGGGGCGGGTAGCGAAACGGTGTTTTTAGCAGATAGTGATAGTCGCTAAGATCTTCCGGATAAGCGGGCTTGGCGTCATCTAACAATTCCTCCAGCAGTGCCTGCTCTTCGAGGGTGTCGACAACGCTCATCGTGGCGACTTGCTGCTGACTCTCAACCAACCGATACAATTGCCCGCGCATCGGCTGAATCGCTTGCTCGCCGTTGCAGGCCTGCCAGATCAAATCTTGCCTCGCATCGCATCGACGTACTGCAATACGGTAAACAGGCCTTGAATGGTCTGTATCTGCTCAGCCGGGACCCCACCGGTCAGTTTGTTTGGCGTATGCATGAAATGTCTGATCCACTGTTCATCGCCACCGGTCAGTGTGTACAGCGCGCGCCCGAGGCGAATCAGTTGCAACGCCAGTTCGCCCTGTTTTGAGGCGGGATCGAGCGACGGCGTTTGCTTGAGCCGGCTGACCGCGGTGCGATGCATGCCGAGTACCATCGCAAGGTCAGCCTGCCTGAGCCCAAGCTGGCTGGCGACATTAAGGACCGCCTTGGCCAGTACGCCTTCGGCAGTCGGTTCGGGGTTGGCCAAAGCGGGCATAGGGTGTTTCCATGGATGTGTAATATGCACATTATACGTCGAAATATGCTTATTGCACATATTTGCTGGCCGGAACAGGTTCTCGGATCAGCATCTGGCATCGGGTCCCTTCGCCGCTTGCCCCCGGGATGTCGCCGAGTGTAGACACGTGAATGATCGTTTCCGACTATCATGCCGGCATGGCCTACGCCCAATAACTTCCTGATCAACCCGCACCCATGAGTAAACGACCATCCGGGCGCAGAAAACGCAGCCGCAGCGCTCTGGCAGAGCCACAAGCACGTGCACCGTACATCGCGCGCAAGGTGGAACCGGTGAATATGCTCTCCGAAGAGGGGCTGTGCCTGATCGAGCAGAACGCCGACCGCATTCTGCAGGACACTGGCATGGAGTTTCACGACGATCCGGAGCTTTTGCAGATTTTTCGCAATGCCGGCTGCGACGTGCAGGGAAACAGAGTCCGCTTCGAGCCAGGCTTTTGCCGCCAGACAATCCGTGCCAGTGCCCCTGAAACGTTTGTGCAGCATGCGCGCAACGCCGACAACAACGTATTGATCGGCGGCGATGCGACGGTCCTGTGTCCGTCCTGGGGGCCACCGTTTGTACACGATCTGGATCGCGGGCGGCGCTACGCCACCTACGATGACTTCTGCGAACTGGTCAAGCTGCACCACACCATCCCGTGGCTGCACCACTCGGGCGGGGTGGTGTGCGAGCCGGTCGATCTGCCCGCCAACAAAAGGCATCTGGATATGCTCTACGCCCATATCCGATACTCCGATCGTGCCTTTATGGGTGCGTTCATCGGCGCCGAGCGCGCAAGCCACGCGATCGATATGGCGCGCATACTGTTCGGCGATGACTACGTGGCGGACAATCCGGTGTTGTACTGCGTGTCCAATACCAACGCACCGCTGACGATGGATGCGAACATGTCGGGTTCGCTCAAAACCTACGCTCGCGCCGGCCAGCCGGTCGCCTGCACACCGTGGGTGCTGACCGGTGCGATGAGTCCGTGCACGGTCGCCGGCACCTTGTCACAAGTGCTCGCTGAAGCGCTGGCCTGTCTCGCGCTGGTACAGCTAATCAAGCCGGGTGCCCCCTGCCTGATGGGTAGCTTCGCCTCAACCATGTCGATGCAATCCGGCAGTCCCACATTCGGCACCCCGGAGGCCGGGCAAATGGTACTGGCGGCTGGTCAACTGGCGCGGCGTCTCGGCGTGCCACTGCACACGGTGGGTAGTTTGTCGGCGTCGAAATTACCCGACGGGCAAAGCCAGCAAGAGGGCACCTGGGGATTGTTGATGGCGATGTTCGCGGGTGCCAATGTGATTAATCACGCCACTGGCTGGCTCGAGGGCGGGCTGGTGACAAGCTACGAGAAAACCATTGTCGATGCCGATCTATGTGGCAAGGTGGCCCGTTTTTTCGACGGCATCGACATCAGCGAAAACGGCCAGGCTATGGATGCGATCGCCTCGACCGGCCCCGGGCAGCATTTTTTGGGGTCAGAGCACACGCAACTCAACTTTATGCAGGCGTTGTTTCGCCCGCACACGCCAGACAACGAATCTTTTGAGCAATGGTCTGCCGCTGGTGGTCTGGATATCGCGCAACGCGCCAACCAGTTGTACAAGCAGTGGCTCGACGATTACCAGCAACCCGCGCTCGATCAGAGTATCGACGAGGCGCTGATTGCCTATATCGCGCGCAAAAAGGCTGAAAAACCAGACGTGAACTACTACTGATGGGCAGAATAGTCATCATCGGTGGCGGTGCAGTGGGGCTGAGCCTCGCCTGGCATCTGGCGCGCCGCGGTGCCGACGATGTGATGCTGCTCGAGCGCAATCAACTGACTTCTGGCACCAGCTGGCACGCGGCCGGCATCGTTGGTCCGCTGCGCGCAACACCCAACATGACGCAACTGGCGATGTATGCCGAGCCGTGTTTTCAGGCGCTGGAAAAGGCTACCGGTATGAGTACCGGCTACAAGCGTACCGGTGGTTACTGGCTGGCGCGCGAACCCGCCCGAATGGATGAGTTGCAGCGTACTGCAGCACTCGGCAATCACTTTGGATTGCACACGAGTGTGCTGACCGCAGATGGCTTGCAAGAGCGCCTGCCGTGGCTGGACCTGCAACAGCACGTTGGCGGGATCGCGGTAGCAGAAGATGGCAATGTCAACCCGGTGGATCTTTGCATGGCCTACGCTAAGGCCGCGCGCGACGCCGGCGTGACCATTCGCGAGCACACTGCAGTCGATGAAATCTGTGTACAAAACGCAGGCGTCATGGGCGTGAAACTCAACGAGGGATCTGTGATAGAAGCCGATCAGGTCGCGCTGTGTGCCGGCGCCTGGAGCAAACCGTTGGCAGAAAACGCAGGCGTTGCACTGCCGTTGCAGGCGGTTGAGCACATGTACATCGTCACCGAGCCGCTTGAAAACGTACCAGAACCGTTTCCGGTATTGCGCGATCTCGACAGCGGCATTTATCTCAAAGGTGACAGCGGCAGAAAAATCATCATCGGCGGCTTTGAACCCAATGCCAAGTGCTGGGACGCTTTCGGTCAAAATGGGCATGTGCCGTTTCTGGAGCTCGCCGAAGACTGGCAGCAGTTCGAGCCATTCATGCAGGCCGCACTTAATCTGCTACCGGCGCTTGAACAAACCGGCGTTCAACGCTTCATGAACGGGCCAGAGAGTTTCACCGCCGACACCAGGCCACTGATCGGGCAGGCGCCCAATGTCGATAGCCTCTTTCTCGCCGCCGGCATGAATTCCGTTGGCATCATGTCGTCCGCCGGCATAGGGCGATCACTTGCCGACTGGATGATCGATGGTCACCCGTCGATGGATTTGTGGGAAGTGGACATTGCGCGCGTCGATCCACTCACGGCAAGTGCCGATCACATGCAGGCGCGCATGCGTGAATCCGTTGCCGATTTGTTCGCCATGCACTGGCCCTACAAACAGCAGACAGCGGGTAGAAATTTGCGCCAGTCCGTGTTGCACGATCGCTGGAAAAAGCAGGGTGCGGTGTTTGGTGTCACCGGCGGACTGGAACGCGGCTTGTGGTTTGCGAAAAACGATGACGAGCGATCGTTACCCTATTCAGTCGGCACGCAAACCTGGCAGGCTGTCGCCGAGCGCGAGGCAGCCGCCTTGCGCGGCGGCACCGTGTTACTCGATTTAACCGCGTTTTCAAAATTTGATATCAGTGGCCATGATGCGCTGCCGTTCTTGCAGACACTGGCGGCGGCGAGTATTGACGTGGCGGCAGGACGATGCGTCTACACCACGGTGCTAAATGATCGCGGTGGCATCGAGGCTGATGTCACGATCACAAGAACTGCAACTGATCGCTTCAAACTGACTTCCGGCGGGCAAACGCGCTGGCGCGATCTGGCGTGGCTTCGGCGTGCAGCCAGTGGTTTCAACACCTTGATTGAAGATGTCAGCGAACACGAAGTCGTGCTTGGCGTGATGGGCGATACCGCACGCGAAACATTGCAACAGCTCTCAGCAGACAACTGGATCGACTTCCCGTTTGCCAGTGCTCGTCAGGTCACAGTGGCGGGAGTCAACTGCATGGCGACGCGGCTAAGCTACATTGGTGAGCCGGGCTGGGAGCTTACCGTATGCAATCGCGATGCGCAGACGATTTTCGATGCACTGATCGAATCCGGCGTCGTCCCCATGGGACAACACGCGCTGAACAGCTGCCGCATCGAGAAACGTTTTTTGCATTGGGGCCACGACATCGGGCCAGATATCACGCCATTCGAGGCCGGGCTCGATCGCACCATCGACTGGAGTAAAAACTTTACCGGCAAAGCTGCGCTGATGCGCTTGCACGATGCAGTCACCCCGCGGCGATTGTGCCTGCTGCAGGTTGAGGACCAGCCAATGTTGTTGCACGACGAACTCGTCTATTGCGAGGGCGAGGTTGCTGGCGCCACCACATCCGGCACACGTGGCGTGCGTTGCAATCAGTCGCTAGCCATCGCTTTAATGGATACGGCCGCTGGCGAGTCGCTGGCTACACTTGCCGGGCGCGACTATGAGATCGACGTCGCCGGCCAGCGCTATCCTGCGAAAGTCTTGTCACACCTGCCACACGACCCGGACAACGAGTATATGCGCCGATGAAAGATGCCAAAGTCATTATCGTTGGCGGTGGGGTGATGGGCGTGTCGCTGCTGTTTCATTTAACGGAACTGGGCTGGCGAGACGTACTGCTGCTGGAGAAAAACGATTTAACCCACGGCTCCACCTGGCACGCTGCAGGGCTCTGCACCCATTTTGCCCACAACGCGACCGTGCAGGCGCTGCGCGCGCAGTCCGTGCGGTTGTATCGCGATGAATTGCCGGCACGTACGGGCGACAGCTGCGGATTTCATCCCTGTGGTGCGATGCGGGTTACCAGCAACCCCGATCGTATGGACGAGTTTTGTCATGTCGCCGGCCTGTCGACATTCACAGGCTTCGATCTTGAAGTGCTGAGCGTGGATCGCATTGCTGAATTACATCCACTGGCACAACTCGACGGCTTGATTGGCGGCATCTACGAGCCCGATGATGGCCACGTCGATCCCAGTCTCGCCACCCATGCGATGGCCAAGCTTGCGCAACAAAACGGTGCCACCATTCGTCGCCAGGAGGCGGTGCGCGCCATCGCCCGCGACGGTGATCACTGGCGCGTAGAGACAGACCAGTCTCGTTATCGCGCTGAGCATATCGTCAACGCAGCCGGCACCTGGGCGTGGGAAGTTGGCGACATGATGGGGCTGAATCTGCCAGTCGTGCCCGTGCTGCATCAGTATCTGGTGACAGAGACTGTCGCTGCGATTGCCAATCGACAGGCGGCTGGCTTGCCAGAGTTGCCAATCATTCGCGACCCTGAGCAAAGCTGGTATGTGCGCCAGGAGCGCGATGGTTTGATTCTCGGACCCTACGAGCGCGATGCAAAAATCTGGTCCGTCGATGGTGTGCCGGAGGATTTCGGTGCCGAATTGTTGCCACCGGATCTGGATCGCGTCGAGTCGATAATCTCGATGGCGCTCGATCGTATACCGGCGCTGGCCGAATCGGGTATCAAAACGGTTGTCAATGGTCCGATCACCTTCACACCCGACGCCAACCCGCTGATCGGCCCTGCACATGGTGTTGAGTCTGCCTGGCTGCTGACCGGGTCATCGATGGGGGTGATGGAGGGCGGCGGGGCTGGCTGGTTTCTCGCCCACTGGATGACACACGGCGCGCCGCCAATGGATGCGCAAGCCGTCGATTCGCGGCGCTTTGGCAACTGGGCGGATCGCGATTATCGCATCGACAAGGCGATCGAGTGCTTTGGTCTGCAGTTTGGTGTTCATTATCCCTATGAAGAACGCCCCGCCGGGCGCAACAAGCGGGTATCACCACTGCACGAGATCATGCTGGAAAAAGGGGCCATCATGGGGGCGATCAACGGCTGGGAGCGGCCCAACTGGTTTTCCGATCGCGTCACTGACGGTAACCTCACGTTCGGCAAACCGTTGTGGTTTGATGCCGTCGGCCGCGAGGTAGACGCCCTGTGCCAACACGCGGCGCTGGCGGATTTATCCGTGTTATCCAAATTTCGCATCAGCGGCCCACAGACCCGAACATTTATCGAAAGCCTCGGTGCCAATCGCGCACCCGCTACTGGCAGAATCGGGCTGACTCACGTGCTGAGCCCCGCCGGTGGTGTGATCAGCGAATTTAGCATCGCTATGATAGATGATTCACAGGCCTTGCTGACCTCAGCCGCCGCGTCCGAACGAATCGATCTGGATCAGTTGCAACAACACGCAACAGGTTTTGATATCACTATCGACAACGTCACGGCTGACTATGCGTGCATAGGAATGATGGGGCCTGCGACAAAGACACTATTGAATCAGGTGGCTGGCGCCGATGTCACCCGGGACTTTCGCTGGCTCGATTGCAGGCAGTTGATTATCGCCGGCATGCAGGTTTTGGCTTTGCGCGTATCCTATGTGGGTGAGTGTGGCTGGGAGTTTTACCTTAAAAACTCGCAGGCAGTTGCACTCTATCAGCTGTTCGCCAACAGCGATTCCATTATTGGGCACTATGGCGCCTATGCCGCCAACGCCATGCGTCTGGAAAAAGGCTACCCGGCCTGGGGCAGCGAGCTCACCACCGAACGCACACCGGAAGAATCGGCGGCCGCGCGATTTGTAAAAACCGTCAACCGGCAATTTACCGGCCGCGACGCACTGATCGAGCGTCGTGGTGAATCCGCGTGGAGAACACTGCTGCTGCAAATCAACGCCGAAGATGTCTATCCGTATCACGGCCATCCGGTGTTTCTAAACGATCGCGTCGTCGGTGTGATTACCTCGGCAGCTTACGGGCACCGCTGCAAAAAAACGCTGGCGTTTGCACTGTTGCGCGATCATGCATCGCTGGACGGACTCGAGGTGGAGATACTCGGGCGTCGATATCCAGCCACGACACTGGACACCATTCCGGTCGACCCGACCAACACACGTATGACGAGCTGATACGATGGAACAGCAATTTCTCGATACCAACTGGAGTGTCGACAACACCGCCCGGTTGCGCGATCAGTATTACGCCGCTTCGCAGTCGAAGTTTGTACCGTTCGCTGAACCGATGGTCTTCAAACGTGGCTCGATGCAATATCTGTGGGATGCAGAAGATCGGCGATATATCGACCTGCTGGGCATGAACGTTTGTATATCGGTTGGGCATGCGCACCCGCAAGTGGTGGCAGCCGCGATGGAGCAGGCGCAAACGCTGACCCATTGCACCACCATGTTCTATCACCCCACGCCGGCACATCTGGCGCAGGAGCTCGCCGCCTGCATGCCGCCATCAGCCGAGTGGGTCGTGCACTTTACCAACTCCGGTGCCGAGGCCATTGATCTGGCGATGACGATGGCGCGCAGCTACACCGGCAATGCCGATCTGCTCGCGCTGCGCACTGCCTATCATGGCCCGACGGCCGCGGCACAATCGGTCACCGGCATTGCCGGCTGGCGTCATCCGGGTATGCCCGGCAACGTCGCCTTCGTGGCAGAGCCCAATCAGTATCGCGGTATTTTCGGCCCTGGTACCGATCCGTACCTGGACGAAATAGAACGCACCATCGCCTCGGCCACCACCGGCAAACTAGCCGGCATACTGATTGAGAGTGTGCAGGGTTACGGCGGCATCGTGACAATGCCACCTGGCTATCTGTCCGGTGCCGCCGAGCGCGTGCGTGCGGCGGGCGGTTTATACATCGCCGATGAAGTGCAATCGGGTTTTGGCCGCACTGGCGATCACATGTGGGGGTTCGAGGCCGATGGCGTCGTGCCGGATATCGTCGTGATGGCCAAGGGCATCGGCAACGGCTTTCCGCTAGGCGCGGTGGTGGCGCAAAAACACGTGGCAGCGCCTATGGCAGAGAAATTCCTGTTCCATACCTATGGTGCCAATCCCACCAGTTGCGCCGCCGCCAGAGCGGTATTGAAAATACTTCGCGAAGACAAGCTCCAGGCCAATGCAAAACATGTTGGCGCGGCCTTATTGCAACGTCTGCAGGCACTGCAACAGAAATACAGCATCATCGGCGATGTGCGCGGCGCGGGATTGATGCTCGCGATGGAGTTCGTCAGTGACCGGCAATCCAAGACGCCGGATAAAGCGGCGACCGCCGCAGTTTTCGAAGCCTGTCGCGAGCAGGGCCTGATACTTTCAAAGTCCGGTCCCTACCAGCAGTGCCTGCGAATGGTGCCACCCCTGTGCCTGTCGATCGATGATGTCGACAACGTGGCTGACGGGCTCGATCAGGCGCTGGCAAGTGCGATGGCGTAGCTGCGTTTACATACTGATCAACAAGACAAATTGACCTTACCGGACCCGCTCCGGTGTTTGGTAGCCTCGGGAATAACCTCTTGAAACTCGAAAAGCTCGAAACTTTCGTCGTCGCCAATCCGCCACCGCGGCATGGCGGGCGCTATTTTATTTTTGTCCGGCTGACGACGGCCTGTGGCATCACAGGCGTTGGCGAAATCTACAACGCTACCTTCGGGCCGGGCTTATGTGCGGCAATGGCGCACGATGTGTTTGAACGCCAGTTTGCCGGGGCCGATCCGCATCGTATCGAGCAACTCTGGCGCAAGACCTATGGCGCCGGCTATACCATGCGCCCCGATGTCACCGTGATGGGGGTGCTGAGCGGGCTGGAAATGGCTTGTTGGGATATTGTCGGCAAGGCGGCGAATCAGCCCGTTTATCAGTTGCTCGGTGGCCTGGTCAATGAGCGCCTGCGCAGTTATACCTATCTCTATCCTCCCACTGGTGACGTCTATCCAGACCCGCAACGCCCGAACGTCTACAACAATGCCGATCTCGCGGCAGAGGCGGCCGTGCTGGCGGTGGAGCAAGGATTTACCGCGGTCAAATTCGATCCCGCCGGTCCGTACAGCATCTACGATGGGCATCAGCCGCGGCTTGATGATTTGGCGCTGTCAGAAGATTTCTGTCGCACCATACGCGCGGCGGTTGGCAATCGCGCCGACCTGCTGTTCGGCACCCATGGGCAGTTCACAACCTCGGGGGCGAAGCGCATGGCGCGGCGCCTTGAAGCTTATGATCCACTCTGGTTTGAAGAGCCCGTGCCACCGGAGAACCCTGCCGATATGGCCGAGGTGGCCCGATATACAGCGATTCCGGTGGCAACCGGTGAGCGGCTTTGCACCAAACATGAATTCGCCCGCGTGCTGGAACACGGCGCCGCATCCATATTGCAATTGAATCTCGGGCGCGTTGGCGGCTTGCTGGAGGCGAAAAAGGTCGCGGCAATGGCGGAGACACGATCGGCGCAAATTGCCCCGCACCTGTATTGTGGCCCGGTGGTCGCGGCGGCAAACATACAGTTGGCGGCCTGCAGCCCGAACTTCCTGTTGCTCGAATCGATCGGTCGTTTCGATGGACCCTTGATGGACTTTCTAACGACGAACATTCGATGGGAAGACGGTTATGTGATCCCGCCCGATGCACCGGGATTGGGCGTTGAGCTCAACGATACCGTTATCGCGGCCCATCCCTACACCGAGACCGAACTCCATCTGAACCTGGTGACTGAACCGGTAGTGCCGTGACGCCGAAGCATGCCCGCGTGGCTGTTATTATCACCAGGTAGATGAGATTCCGGTTAGATTGCTTGCACCGCTGCAATAGCCGGGCGCAGGATTCCGCCAGGGCGCGCGGACGGTACTATTAAAAACGGGAGGAGCAGTAGCCATGCGACGACGAATGACTCGACTCGCGATCAGGGCGATGGGCATAGCCATGCTACTACTTTTGGCTGGTGGCTGTGCCAACAACAGTGCCTGGCAAACCATTTCGCCTGGCAGTGCTCCCTGTGACGATACGCTGGACTGCAGCGGTCGTTACTATCGCCAGTACCCCAACTATGATCTGGCGTTTGCAGAGTTCACCGAACGGGGGCACGCTTTCGATACCGGTAAAGTCAACGACGTTCTGCAGCGGATACAACATCAGGCAGAGCGCGATGATGGCGTGATTACTATCGTCTTCATTCACGGTTGGCTGAACAACGCCGATGAAACCAACCACAATCTGAAACAATTCAGAGAGGTGCTGGACGCCGTCGCCGGCTACTCGGCCGAACGTTTTAACCGAAACCGTCGTGTGGTAGGTCTCTATGTAGGGTGGCGTGGCAAGTCGATGACACTGCCAGTCCTGAAGTATCTATCGTTCTGGAATCGAAAGTCGGTGGCGCAGAACCTTGGCAGTGGTGCGATAACCCAGCTATTGCTCAAACTCGACGCGATTCATCGCATTGGAGAGGATCGCACGGCGACAAAACAGAATGTCATGGTCACCGTCGGTCACAGTTTTGGCGGAGCAATCCTGCTGACCGCGATCAAGGACGTGCTGGTTGATCGGCTGATCGACCCGGTTGCAAACGCCGGGCGGGTGTCTGAGATCGATGGCATTGGCGACGAACTCTTTTTGCTCAATCCAGCGATTGAGGCTTCGAAGGCGCTATCTATTGTCGATACTGCGGTCGAGCGTGAATACAGCCCCGTGCAGCGTCCGCTGCTGACCATCATCAGCTCCGATGCCGACTCCGCGACGCACAAAGCGTTTCCGGCAGGGCAGGCATTTGGCACTATCGCCTGGTGGAATCAGGTGGATATTTACCGCGACTGGTATCGGCATAGGGACCTGGATATCCCGATTCCAATGCGCGAGGAGAACCTCGATGTCATCACGGTGGGCAATTTCGCCCCCTTTCTGACGCACCGTCTGCGAATGGCCGAAGACGTTGCATCACTGCCCGAGCAGTGCAGTCGCTTCAAGGTAATCCGTTGCGATAGTAATCCCGCCGTTTGTCGGGCCAGGGGATGGTCAAAGACCGCGCGCCACAAAAGTATCATGCCGATACCGCAGGGTTACCCACTGCGATTCATTAAAACCGACAGAGCCGTGATCGCCGGGCACAGCGATATATTCGCCACCAACGTCAGACGCCTGGTGTCGCGCCTGATCACCGATCAGTTAGAGGGGCAGACCTGGGACGGCGGCGAAGAGAGCGGGGTTATCACCGCGTGTGGTTAAGGTATCCTGTGTTTAGGTACCCGGCCGCCGGCAAGTAGAAGCGCGTTATACCGGGCTTGCGCCGGTATCCAGATGTGTTTTACCGCTGTGGCAATGGCAATCGCATTGCCCAAACAGCAGTGGTGTTATCAACTGGATACCGCAACAAGCAATAAGGCTGCTACTGGTTATCCTGTATCACCTGCTTTAGCAGCGTCAGATCCACCTTGTCGCCAAAGCGAAGTTTCAGCCCCTGAAAATAGGTATTCACCTGATTGCGACCGCTGTCTTTGGCCACGTACAGGCATTCGTCCGCCTTTTCGAACAGCTGTTTTTCATCGCGCGTGTCGCGCGGTGCGCAGGCGATACCGATGGATACGGTCACTGACATCTGCTTGCCCTCGTGCTCGACGATCTGCGCCTCGACGCGCTGCCGGTAAGTCTCCATTAGCTCAGCGGCTTGTTCCGGATCGGTATCCGGCAGCAGCATGCAAAACTCTTCACCGCCATAGCGAAAGACCTGATCGCCAGTGCCTTCGCGTTTGCAGCTCTCCATCACGCGCGCCACGGTCTTCAGTACTGCATCACCGGCCTTGTGGCCGTGGGTGTCATTAAATTTCTTAAAGTGATCGATGTCCGAGACTGCCAGGCACAAGGGTTTATCGTTGCGGTTGGCTTCATCCAGCAGTGTGACCAGCGTGTCTTCGAAATGGCGGGTGTTGTAGAGGCCGGTCATTTCATCGGTGATCGATTTATTGTACAGGCGGCTCTTGTGCAGGTTGACGGCGGCCTGATCTGCAAGCCCCTGACACAGACTCACATCTTCCTCGGTGAAGCGTCCGATCTGATCCAGCGTTCTAACGCCGTCTTCGTTGGTTTTTACCTTGTTAGTCAGAGCAATGATGCCCTCCACCTTGTCTCCCCGCATCAGTGGCACGCAACAGATGCAGTAGACGATATTCTTGCCCACCTGCTCGATGTACTTCTTGTCGTTCTTGCGAATCGGCTTGCGCTCAAGCGCACACTGCCCGGCGATTCCCTCACCCAGATCGAACGTCTTGGTTGCGGTGATGCCACTGTTGATGTCGTCGCGCACATGGCGCGGGATGTTGCCCCAGACCACTTTGATCTCAAGCTGGTTGGTCTCCTTATTCAACAGCATCAGATTGCCCTTCTGAGCGTTGACTGCATTGACCGCTGTCGACAGTGTCTCGATACAAAGCCGTTTGAAATCGTTGACGTTGGCCAGTTGCTGGTTGACATCGTACAGCGTCTGGATATTTTTCAGGATGCGGTGGTTTTTCTCGTACTTCAGTGTCGAGTCGATATTGGTCGTGGCGATTGACGCCAGCTCCTGCAAAAACGGATATTCGTTTTCACTGATCTGGTTGCCATCGTGTTTTTCACCCAGTGTCAGGATGCCCAGCACCTCGCCGTTCTTGATCAGTGGGCACCACAAATCCGATTGAAGTATGTCCAGATGCCAGCGGCGCCAGGCGGTTTCAAATCGTGGATCGCGTTGCAGATCGCGGACACTGAATACGTTCCCCTGGCGGATGATCTGCCACAGCAGTCCATTGTCCTGTGGAAACTTGAACATGTAGAGTGATTCGGCGGTCGAGTCGTCGAGCAGGAACTCGTCATCAAGACCAGAGTAGGCCTTCACTCTATAGTAGTTCTGACCCGGATCGAGATCGTCGCGCAGCAGCACGGTGCTGTTCGTGGCGCCGTATTTTTCCTGCACCACTGCCATGAAGTTACTGAGCAGTTCACGAAGGTTGAGAATATTGCCAAAGCCCTTGCCCGACTGCAGCAGCGCACGCATCTCGAAAATCAGGATGTCCTGATGGATCGCCTTTTTGCGGTAGTACTCAAGTTCTTCATCGACCGAAACCGGCGCTCGGCCACGGGTTAGTGTCCTTGCCGGCAGCCGCTCTTGCACGTTTTCATCATTGGCCACAGAGGGACAGTCGATCTCGGAGGTCGGATCTTCTAGATCGTACAGCTCTTCGGCATGGGAGGGCGCTGCCACGTTCGGGTCTCCGGGAATTCTGGTCGAGTCTTCATTAGGTGATCGGACGCGCGGCGGGATAGTTGAGCGTGGTCGCGCTCTGTGTCGCGTGTGATGCCTGACCCTGACTCGACCTGCGATCGCTTGTGCCGGCTCGCAGCGTTAGCGGCGACCACCTTGCCACTGAGTGTCTGGTGTCAATGCGACGTTACAGTGTCAAGGAAGCGACAGTGATTTGATCGTTGAGTTGGCTGAATGAACAGGCTTTGTCCGTTAACATTAGTTTGCGACGCCCGCTATGCCAGCGTGCTAATGTTCTGCGCTGTCGCACATTATTCAGGGAGCAGAAGGTTGCGCGCGCGTACACAACACATCGATTCAACACGGCACGTTTTTGACGGCACGGCAAATTCGGTGGCCGCTAATCTGCGTGCTGTGCCGCAACTGCGTGTGCAGTGGTGGTTTTGAATGGACGCATTGGTCAAGCGGTATTTTGGACAGATACCGGTCCAGAATCTGTTGACAGTTGTTTACTGTGTGCTGCTGCTGTTGTCACTGGCATCAGCTGCCTGGCTGCTGATCAGCAGCGGCAACCGAATTGTGTCGCGGGTTGTTACCGATGGCGCCAATGCCACCGCGCGGCAGGCCACGCTCGAGATCTCACGCTTTCTGCGTACGCCGGCGGTTATCGGTCAATCGGTTCACAATGCGCTGCGAGCCGGTTACATCGATCTGGACGATCCGGATTCACTCAGCCGATTTTTCTTTGAACTCCCGCAACGCACCGCAGACTACGGCGTCAGCGGCATCTACATTGCCGACAGCGATGGCAAGCTGGCCGCCGTCGACTCTGATCTACGCGATGGCGAGGCCAGATGGTTTGTATTGCATTCGTCGGCCGCGACGAATGGCAGGCTCAATAAACATGTGATCAACGCCGATGGCACCGCAGGCGCACGGCTGGATGAAGGCGATCCTTTCGATGCGACCCGGCGTCCCTGGTTTGTGCAGGCGGCGGCTGGTTCGTCGGCCGTGTGGACGAGCGTCTATCAGGATGCGCACACCGGTCAGCCAGTGCTGACCTGGGCGCAGGCCATTCGCGATGCCAACGGTCAGCTCGAGGCGGTGGTCGGTGTGGATTTACTGGTGGCGAGAGTACGCCAGTTTTTGCAGCAACTGCCTATCAGTGAGAATACAGCAGTGCTTATTGCCGACAGCAGTGGCGCTCTGATCGGCAATGAGCTGATGGCGTCCGATACGCAGGCAAATCGTCTGGTGCCGCAGCAGATTCTGAAATATCTTGACGACGTGCGCGGTGGCATCACATCGATCGAATCGGTTTATGAAGAGCGAGTCAGCATCGACGGCAGTCGCGGTCTGCTTAAGGTGCTGCCGCTGACAGAGAACGCCGATCTCGAATGGCGTGTGGGTGTGTTCGTGCCATTGTCTGACTATCTCAGCTCGCTGACGCAGCAAATGGCGCGCATCGTACCTCTGGATATTCTCACGTTGCTGATCGTCTGGCTGGCGCTGCAGTTGTTTGTGCGTCTGATGGTCAGGCCGCTGTTGCAACTAAAGGATTCGGCCAACCGGATCGCAGACGGTCGATTCAATGTGTTTATCGACACAAGCTGTTCCAACGAGGTGGGCGAACTGGCATCTGCGATAGAATCGATGCGCCAGCGGCTCAAGCGCGCGTTTGCCGATATCACCAAACAGAAAGTCAGGGCAGAGACCACACTGGCATCCATCGCCAACGGGGTTATCACAGTCAGTAGTGACGGTGGTGTTGAATACATGAACAAGCGGCGTTGCAACACTGCGGACTGTCAGCCGACGAGGTGGTTGGCAAGCCGCTGGAGGAGGTGATCGTCGCGACACAGACCGATTCCGGCAACCCGCTTGACTCGCAGATGATCGCCACGGCAGTTGGCGATGGTCGCACCAGTGACTGCAATCTGGATATGGTCGATTCGAATGGTAAGCCCCGCTCGATGGAATGCAGAATCTGTCCGCTGGCAACAAAGCCCGGTGCCGCTGCCCGCGGTGCGGTTATCGTGATCAATGATGTCACTGAGCAGTTGAAACTGAAATCTGAACTGGTGCGCTGGGCCACGACCGATGATCTGACCGGGCTGATGAACCGGCGGCAGTTCGACGTTTGCCTGCAACGCGCTGTAGACAGTGCGAGGGAAAACGACGTCGCACACTGCCTCTGCTATATGGATCTCGATCAATTCAAGGTGGTCAACGATACCTGCGGTCACGTCGCTGGCGATGAGTTGCTGCACAGGGTCGCGAAGCTGTTGCGCGATCAGGTTCGACACGGCGATGATATCGCACGGCTGGGTGGCGATGAATTCGCATTGCTGCTGAGCCATTGCACGGTAGAGCAGGGGGCACGTGTTACCGAAAAACTGTTGCAGGCGCTGCAGGAGTTTCGCTTTGTCTGGGAAGATCGCGTATTCAGTATCGGGATCAGTATTGGGGTGATAGCGATCGACGCACACAGCGCCAGTGGCGCATCGGTACTCGCCGATGCCGATGCCGCCTGTTATGCCGCCAAGGATGCCGGGCGCAATCGTATTCACATTGCGCACCCGGCCGACGATGAACTGGCCGACAGACGTACAGAGCTGCAACTGGTTAATCAAATTAATGATGCACTTACCAATGATCGCTTCGCCTTGTTCACCCAGGCCATTCGCCCGCTGAATGAAAAAGACGACCCTGGTGTGCACTTTGAGGTGCTGGTGCGAATGCTCGACGCCGGTGGCACCTTGCGTCTGCCCGGTCATTTTCTACCGACTGCAGAGCGCTTTGATCTGGCCTCAGGTATCGATCGCTGGGTGGTTGTCGCCACACTGCAACACCTGGAACAACACCCGTCGCTGTGCCAGCGCATTGGTCAGTGTTCAATTAATCTTTCGGGTCAATCGCTGGGTGATCAGCAGTTTGAGTCGTGGTTGACGACGGTGCTGGATGGCTCGACGGTGTCGCCCGGCAAGCTGTGCTTTGAGGTGACAGAGACCGCTGCGATCGCCAACCTCAGTCACGCCAGAGCGTTGATGTCGACGTTGCGCGCACGGGGCTGCCGTTGGGCGCTGGACGACTTTGGCAGCGGCTTCTCGTCGCTTGCTTATCTGAAGAGCCTGCCCTTCGACTATCTGAAGATAGATGGTCTGTTTGTGCGAGATATCGTCGATGACGAACAGGATCTGGCCATGGTTCGACTGATCAACGAGATCAGCAAGACGATGAAAATGAAAACTATCGCCGAGTTTGTCGAGCACGATGAGATCAGGCAGCTTCTGGCGAATCTCGGTGTCGACTATGGTCAGGGGTATTCGATTCAGGAGCCGCAACCGATCGAGGCGCTTGAAAAAACGCTGGCCGCCGATTCGGCCTGACTTGTCGACTCCACCGTCGGACCTGTCCGATTGCCCGTCACGCACACCGGGCCCGCTATCTGCTTCTGATCTTCAACGACTTACTCGGCGCTTCGCTGTGCTGCGGGTTGGGCAGATAGAAAATATCTGACTCGGCGGTCAGTTTCCTGGTGTTATAATGGCCGGCTTGCCCTTCCTCTTCGCCGCTCTGATCTCCCGACAATCCGGGCGCGCCATTACCCCCCACAGAGTCCCCTGTTGAATAAAAATGTTTTTAGCGTCTTTGGTGGACGCTGGATCGAGCGGTTTCGCAATGACTGGTCGTGCAATCCCCGTGTCGAGCTGCTGGCCGGTCTGGTGGTGGCGCTGGCACTGATTCCAGAGGCGATCGCGTTTTCAATTATCGCCGGCGTCGATCCTAAAGTCGGCTTGTACGCATCGTTCTCGATAGCAGTGATCGTCGCTATCACCGGCGGCCGCGCCGGGATGATATCCGCTGCCACCGCCGCCACCGCAGTGCTCATGGTCACTTTGGTGAAAGAGCACGGACTCGAATACCTTTTTGCAGCCACCGTGTTGGCCGGCATTATTCAGATTGGCGCCGGGCTGTTGCGACTGGGTTTTCTGATGCGATTTATCTCGCGATCGGTGATGACAGGGTTTGTCAATGCACTGGCGATACTGATTTTTCTCGCCCAGCTGCCCGAACTGATTGGCGTGCCGATGCTGACCTACGTGATGGTGGCAGCCGGGTTACTGATTATCTATTTGTTACCACTGGTCACAACGGCTGTGCCGTCGCCGCTGGTGTGCATACTGGGGCTGACAGCAGTTTCAATAGGTATGGGGTTCGACATTCGCACCGTGGGCGACATGGGCGAGCTGCCTTCATCGCTGCCGGTATTTCTGCTGCCGGATATTCCGCTCAATCTGGAGACCCTGCAGATCATTCTGCCGTACTCGGCGGCGGTCGCGGCGGTCGGTCTGCTCGAGTCATTGATGACAGCGACCATCGTCGATGAGCTGACCGACACGCGAAGCGACAAAAACCGCGAGTGCATCGGCCAGGGTATCGCCAATACCGCCACCGGGTTTATCGGTGGCATGGCAGGCTGTGCGATGATCGGGCAATCTATCATCAACGTGAAATCGGGTGGCCGCGGCCGTCTGTCCACGCTTTCCGCCGGAATCTTTCTGTTGATCATGATCGTCTTTCTGGGCGATTGGGTAAAGCAGATTCCAATGGCGGCACTGGTCGCCATCATGATCATGGTATCGATAGGAACCTTCAGCTGGTCGTCACTGAAGAATCTTCGCGATCACCCGCGCAGTTCTTCGGTGGTAATGATTGCCACCGTAGTCACAGTGGTGGCAACCCACAATCTTGCACTCGGTGTGCTGATTGGCGTACTGCTATCGGGAATATTCTTCGCCTGGAAGATTTCGCAGATCTTTCGGGTCAGTTCCACCTTGTCTGACGATGGCGCTACGCGTACCTATCTGGTCGAGGGGCAGTTGTTCTTCGCGTCTGTCGAGCACTTCAATGCCTCGTTTGATTTCAAGGAGGCGCTGGAACATGTGATAATCGATCTCACCCCTGCACACATCTGGGATATCTCCAGTGTGGCAGCAGTGGATATGGTAGTGCTCAAATTCCGACGCGAAGGGGCCGAGGTGAAAATTGTGGGCTTAAACAAGGCCAGTGAAACGATTGTCGACAAACTCGGCGTGCACGATAAACCGGGCGCGCTCGATCGCCTGATGGGGCACTAGACTTGAATCCGGCTCCCCTTATCATCGCTCTGATCGACGGTTCGGTCTATTCCGCCAGCATTTGCGATCACGCCAGCTGGCTTGCCAATCAGATCGGTGCGCGCATAGACATCGTACACACGCTGGGGCGTCGGCACGTCTCCAGCGCTCCGGCCAACCTCAGTGGCAGCATTGGCCTGGGCGCGCGCACCGCGCTGCTCGAGGAACTCGCCGAACTGGATGGGCAAAAAGCCAAGCTTGCACAAAAACGTGGCAGGGCCATCCTGCAGGACGCCGAACAAAGAATCGAGCAGGCCGGTGTCGATACTGTCAGCGGCAAGCTGCGCATCGGTGAATTTGTCGAGACGGTGCTCGAGCTTGAAGACCCGGCAGACATGATCATTCTCGGCAAACGCGGCGAGGCCGCCGATTTCGACAAACTGCATCTGGGGTCAAACCTTGAGCGCCTCGTGCGCGCCAGCAGCAAGCCCGTGTTGGTGGCGGCGCGAGAATTCCGTCCGATCAAGCGAGTGCTGATCGCCTTTGATGCCGGTAACAGTGTGCTCAAGGCCATCGACTACATTGCCAGTAGCCATGCTTTTCGCGATCTTGAATTCAAGCTGCTGACGGCCGGTGCCGCCGACACTGCGATCACGCGCAAGCTCGATGGGGCCGCTGCGTTATTGCGCGCGGCAGGTTATCAGGTAGATGTAGCGATTGAAGCGGGTCAGCCCGAGGAAGTGATTGCCGGCTCAGTGCAGAATGAAGGGTTTGATCTGTTGGTTATGGGGGCCTACGGGCACTCCAGAATCCGCAACCTGATTATCGGCTCTACCACCACCGAAATGATTCGCTCCTGCAAGATTCCGGTGATTCTCTTCAGGTAGGATAGCCGTGTTAATGCACGCGCTCACGAATGTGGGCGATCTTGCGTTGAGAGTTCATCCGGTAGAACCGCGCCAGTTCAGCGCGCAAGCCTCTACTGGCGAGATCGAGGCTGAATGAATCGAGCAGCCAGTGGCAGTATTGGCAGGCCAGGGCGTTAGCCTGTTCGTAGCGGTGCTGTTCGTCATCGCTCAAGTCATCGCGATATCGAATGTTGTCGAATAGCCGGGTCAGCAGGGCGCGATGCGCAGTATCCGGCAGGCAATTGGTCGCTGTTACCACAAATTTATCGACCTCAGCCTGTATTTCCATCTCCAGCAATTTCACCGATTTGTTGTGCCCGGCGTTCCACGTCAGGTAGACGAAGTGACTCACCCCTTCAATCGCTGCGCAATAGGCATTGAAGTGTCGATCGATTGAAGCCGGCTCCCAGTTCGCTGCATCGACACGCGACATGGTTTTCTTGTCGATATACAGCGTTAGATCCAGATTGTCTCCGTCTTCGTGAATCAGTAACATTTCAGTGGCGCCAGGCATGCGCCCCAGACACGAGCGAATGGTGTCGGTGTCGTTGCAGAAGAACTGATCCACCCGGTAGGGGATGTTGACATCATATCTGCGCTCAAGGCTTGACTGCAGCTCCCGTAACTGCATATTTTAATGTGCCACAGATGTGTTGGTGTACTGCAACACTGTTCCCGGGCCTTCAGTAAAACGTTCCTCGATCAAATGCGCGGTATCGTTCGATTGTGCACGCAGTAGCCCCAGCAATGAGGTAAACACAGGGAATCGGGCGGCAAGCGTGGAGTAGACGTTTTCCAGTGCTCGATCGCTGGCGTTGTGTGATGGCGTCTCGGCAAGATACCCATAGGCGCTCTCTCCCATGGCGATGTAGTAATCGATATCCACGGCCTTGCGATCAAGTGCCTTGCTAAAAAGGCCTGCGACAAAAATCGACACATCGCCCAGACGTCGTAAATGTAGACGACGCTCGCGATCATTGTCAGCTTCCACTGAGTAGCGATAGTAGTCGGCAAGTGGTGTTAGGGTGACGCCGCTTTCGGAGTTAAAATCGAAGAAGTTCTCTGAGCGGCTATAGTTTTCCAGCAGTGTGCTGAGGTACCAGAGTGTGTCTTCGGGGATAACGACTTGTCGGGTCTTCGAGAGCTGTGTCAGCTCATCGTGAAAGTAAACCGCCAGGCTCGACGTAACGTCGATGTGAAGTTCGTCTGATTCACTGCCAGATTCCGCGTGTGAACTCATGCGCTTTCCCCGATCTGATTGTCTCAGTGCGTTACAATATTAGTACCGGGAATTTTTGAAATCAAAAGGAAAAATGCCGCTACTAGCACTAGTAGCTGGATAGTGCTAACAGTCTTAGCTAGATCGTTGTTTTACCTATTAGCTGGCTCTTTCAATAGCATTGATCACGCAATTGCCTATTTAACCTGCCCGAGTGACAGGCCCCTGGCCAGATGCCGTCTGACAAAAAACACCAGTAATACGCCGGGTATTAATGTCAATACACTGGCGGCAGACAATAAACCGATCTGCATCCCGCCCAATAGACCGCCGGCCCTGCCCATCACCGCACCCACCGGTTTAACATCAATTGTGGTCAGCGCATTCGACAGCAGCAGTTCGATCCACGAAAACATGAAGCAGAAAAACGCAGTAACGCCAATGCCAGGGGCAAGCTGCGGCAACATAATGCGTGAAAAATAACGGATACCGGAGTAGCCATCGATCTTTGCGGTTTCGTCAAGTTCGCGTGGTATGGCAGAGATGAATCCCTCAAGTATCCAGATCGCAACCGGCACGTTAAACAGGCAGTGCGCGATCGCCACTGCAATGTAGGTGTCGATCAGTTGCAGTTCGGAAAACAGGTGAACAAAAGGCACCATTAAGATCGCCGGCGGTATCATGCGGCTGACCAGAAACCAGAAAAACATTTGTCGATCGCCGTAAAAACGATAGCGGGAAAATGCATAGGCTGCAGGCAGCGCTACCGCCAGCGCGATCAGTGTGTTGAGTGACACATAAATAATTGCATTCACATAGCTCATGTACCAGGTCGAGTCATTGAAGATGACCTGATAGTTGTAGAGCGTCGGCTTTAATGGCAATAGCGAGAAGCTGCTGCGGATCTCGGCGGTGGTCTGAAAGCTCATGTTAATGAGCCAGTAGACAGGCACGATCAGAAAGATCAGATAAAGTGTTAGTGAAATCGAAAACGGGCGCGCTTTGTTCATCTGATGTCACCGGTAGCCAGTTGTGGTTTCATCATCGCGCGATAGAGCGCCCAGCACACCGTGATCACAATCAGAAAATAGATCACCGACATCGCGCCCGCTTCGCCCAGATCAAATTGTATTGAAGCCGTTTGCACCAGATCGAGTGACAGGAATGTCGTAGACGTGCCCGGTCCGCCACGGGTGACTACATAGGGCTCGATATAAACCATGAAGCTGTCCATGAATCGCAACAGCGTTGCCACCAGAATCACTCTATGCAGATGGGGCAACTCAACATACCGAAAAATACCGAATCGACTGGCCCCGTCGATACTCGCTGCCTGATAGTGTACGCGCGGAATACTTTTCAAACCGGCAAAACACAGCAGGGCGATCAGGCTGCTCCAGTGCCAGATGTCCATAATGACGATCGTCAGCCACGCGATGATGGTGTCATTCAGATCCCAGTTGAAGCCAAGGCTCGCAGCCAGCACACCGTACAGGCCGCTTTGCGTATCGACCAGCACCTTCCAGGTAAAGCCCACCACAATCCACGGAGTGAGTAACGGGATAGCCAGCAGCAAAATGCAAAGGCCGGCCAGCCACTCATTGCGTGGCATTTTCAGCGCGATATAGATCCCCAGCGGTATTTCAATCGCCAGTACGATCGCACTGTAGAGCAGACTGCGGCCCAGCGACTGCCAAAAGTCAGCCGAGCGCAAGATTGATTCGAACCAGTCAGTACCCAGCCAGACAAACTGATCACCCGCAAACACATCCTGCACCGAATAATTGACCATCGTGATCAAAGGAA
>CAZNIS010000090.1:0-29099 GCA_964573105.1 uncultured Granulosicoccaceae bacterium | reverse complement strand
TACGCCGGCGCGTTGTCTCGCGCAAAGGCGATCTGCTTTGGCAATTCCATTTGCACAGCGAGCCTGCGCGTCATCTCATCGCGCGTTTCCAGCTTGTCGAAATATTCAGGTAGTTGCATTAAGCAGTGGCCTCGTCCCCGCCTGCGGCGAACTGTAACACAACAAAATACCAAGGTTGCCCGCACGTAAAGACAAATGTCTCTGTTCTTAACCTGCGGCTGGAAAATCGTGATAGCGTCACGAGAGTTACTGCACCGGGCACCGACATGCGTTTGATTACAACAACCTGCAGCAACACCGAAATCGTTCACGCACTGGGCTGCGGTCACATGATCATCGCCACCGATGACTACTCCGACTACCCACCTGAGCTGGTGGCAGATTTACCGAGAGTGGGTCCGGATCTGTCGATCGATGCAAAGCGAGTCAGCAGCCTCAACCCCGATCTCGTTCTCGCATCCGACACCGTACCGGGTCATGACAAGGTTATCGAGAGCTTGCAAGCCGAAGGTCTCAATGTATTCGCCCCTCGCACCATTGGTCTGGATGATGTCTATCGCGACATCGCCGACATTGCCGAGCTGCTTGGAGTACGCGCGCGAGGGGACGCGCTGATCGAACAGATGCGCAACACCATGATCGATCGCGGCACACGACACGGCGCGCCGTCGATCATGGTGCAATGGTGGCCCAAACCCATCATCGCAGCCGCACGCGACAGCTGGATACACGATCTGATCAATCTTGCCGGCGGGCGCGATGCGATGGCCGATGTGGAAGCGCGAAGCCAGCCACTCGCCGACGACGATCCACTGCTCACTCAGGCCGATACCTGGGTGATTTCGTGGTGTGGGGTCAAACCGGAGAAGTATCGCCCGCAAGTGCTCTATGATCGAGACACCCTGCAATCGTGCAGGGCCATTCAGGACAGGCAACTCTACTGCGTGGCCGAGGCGTATTTGGGCCGTCCATCACCGCGGCTGATCGACGGTTACCGCGAGCTATGCGCCATCGTCGATCAGTTCAGCGAACGCTAGCGCGATGCAAGGATCGTATCCGTGCCCATGAAATCCTGCAATACCGGGGGCACAGTGACGCTGCCATCCTGGTTCTGGTAGTTCTCGAGCACCGCGATCAGGGTTCTGCCCACCGCCAGCCCCGACCCGTTGAGCGTGTGTACGAGTTCGGGTTTGCCGGACTCACTGCGATAGCGCGCCATCATGCGGCGAGCCTGAAAGTCAGTACAGTTGCTGCAGGATGAAATCTCGCGGTAGGCATCCTGACCCGGCAGCCAGACTTCGATATCGTGTGTCTTGGCAGCGGCAAAGCCGGTGTCGCCACCGCACAGCACCATCACCCGGTAGGGCAATTCGAGTTTTTGCAGGATGGTTTCGGCGTGCCCGGTCAGTTCATCCAGTGCCGCCCACGACTGCTCCGGATGGACGATCTGCACAAGCTCCACCTTTTCAAACTGATGCTGACGGATCATGCCGCGGGTGTCCTTGCCGTAAGATCCGGCCTCGGATCGGAAACACGCGCTGTGCGCGGTCATGCGAATCGGCAGTTCAGACGCGTCGAGGATTTTGTCGCGCACCAGATTAGTCAGCGGGACTTCCGCAGTCGGTATCAGGTAGTAGCCCGCATCACCCTGCAGTGCGAACAAATCTTCGGCAAACTTGGGTAGCTGCGAGGTGCCAGTCAGTGAATCACTGTTGACGATCACGGGCACGTTGATTTCAGTGTAGCCGTGGTCTGCGGTGTGCGTATTCAACATGAACTGCGCGAGCGCTCGGTGCAACCGCGCGACGTCATTCTGGATCACCGCAAAGCGAGACCCGACCAGGCGCGAGCCCGCTTCGAAATCGATGCCGCCGGCACTGGTCAGATCCACGTGATCGCGGGGTTCGAAGTCGAACTCGCGAACCGAACCCCAGGCTCTGATTTGTTGATTGTCGTCTTCGCTAAGCCCGTCCGGTACCGAGTCATCCAGCAGATTAGGTACAGCCAGGCTGATGCTCTGTAGTTTTTCCTGCAGACCTGAGAGATCCTGTTCGCAGCGCTTGAGCTCGTCTCCCATATCGTTGACGGCTGCCAGCAGCGGTTCGATGTCCTCACCACGCGCCTTGGCTGCGCCAATTTCTTTCGATCGAGAATTGCGCTCGCTCTGCAGTTCCTGAGTGCGCGACTGCAATTCGCGGCGGCGCAGCTCAAGCGCTTTGATGGAATCGACATCGAGCGTATAGCCATGCCGCGTCAGCTGCTTAGCAACTGCTTCCGGATCCGTGCGAAAAAGTTTTGCATCAAGCATGGTGGCTTTGAAAACGGCGTGACAAGTGGACCCTTAATTATAACAACAGCACGTGTATCTGCCGCGGAACTTTTATGCCAGCGCCGAGCGCAACGCACCGCCCAACGCAAAACCCGCCGCCACTGCCGACAGGCACAGCAAGACATTCAGCGTAACGTTAAATGCCGCAGCCAGCGCCTGCCCGCTGGCGAACAAGTTCAGGGTATCGAGTGAAAAAGCTGAAAAAGTCGTGAAAGCACCAAGAAAACCAGTTTGAAACAACGCCCGAGCCGAGCTGTACTCGCCACCGCCGGCGACAATCCACGCACTGAAGACGCCGATGGCAAAAGAACCCGCGACATTGACCACCAGCGTGCCGAGAGGAAAGGTGACACCCCACGAACTTGCCACTGTTACCACCAGGTAACGACCGAGTGCACCACACGCACCACCGGCGGCGACCAGAAAGTAATTATTCACGATTTACCAGCCTGCTAAACGCGATGGCGTGACTTTCGGCACATTGAATGCATCCCAGCGCCAATCTGATTACACCGGCCGAGCATTATGAAGCACTTGACTGGCAAACTATGCACCCTCGTCACCTGCGCCACAGCGCTGTCCATCAGCCTGGCAGCCAACGCAGGCAATCTCTATTCGTGGAAAGCCAAGGACGGTACACCGACCTACTCACCGGACCCGCCTCCGCCTGGCACCGTTTACACCATCGTCGGCCCCGATCTTGAGCCGATCACACGTTACCAGCAACCGTCGAACAGCGCGCCTGTGACTGCCACAACAGAGGTGCCGGCCGCGGCAAAACCCAAGTGGAAGCCAGTGATCTACGCCGATGCCCCGGCAACGGGTGGACAGCCCGAGCCAATTCGGGCAAGCAAGTCACAAAAAAGCACTCCCTCAACACCAGCCAGAATGACAGCGGTGGCCGGCTCACACGGTCAGTGTCTGGAGCTGCGACGATTGATCGCCGGGCTGGAAAACAGCTTCGCACGCGCCAACTCAAACGCGGAGATGGACCAGGCGATACTGGCCTTACAGGAACAAACTGATCTGTATGACGAGACGTGTCGCTAGCAGGCAGGAGATTTCGCAACGACCGATAAATGCGTCAGTTTGACGGCGCCAGAACTGTCGTCAACCCGTTGACTGAGCTCTGGAATCTGCCAGCGTGTCAATTTTGTGCCCGCGGTGCAGGAGAAAACGCAGCCATTTGTAGAGGAAGCGGTTCGGCTCGTGCGATCCCTGAAGGCTGCGACCACGCCGCTCGCCGTAGCGCATGCCGTTAAGTACCCCGCTGACCACCTCCGCGGTGCGCGCATCATGATAGATGCGAACGTAGAGATCAGGCTCAAGCGTGGCGCGATTGCCATCGACAAACCGGTGGGTCAGCCTGAGGGTTGAGGTGTAGCGGCTCTTTTCAGTCAATTCGAGATAGAGATCGAGACAAGCCGGCACGCTCGACACAGCAGACCCAGCCGCCCCGGTTCGCAGAGTTGGCAGTAGCAAGCGCAATAACATGTAGTTTTGCTCGTACAGTTCCATCAGATCGCAAAAGCGGGCCGATGTTCTGTGACGAGTCTGTCCGGCGAAGTACATGATCCCGAAGTACAGACGTCCTGTGTGAGTGACCGAACCATTGTAGGGCATCTGTCGACGCCACCCTAAAAAATAACCCGGAAATCCGGCAGCAACTCGCGACTGCTGACAATTTCCACCTGAAACCGCCTGTTTCAAGGTGCATTCAGTGCATGATTGCAATAAACTGTGGCGTTTGGCCGGGTCGCCGTTTAAATTTAACGCTGGCATACATATTGTTTCGACCGAGCGCGGTGCCCGATCTCACTACGTATGGGCGCTCCCGCTCTGCGCCGCACACCCAGCGTGTTGTCCGCGCAATCCCGCACACCCTCGTGCGACCCCACTATCAGCAACTGAGAGATTTAATGGCGAAAGAAGAAGCAATCGAGATGGATGGCACCGTAGTAGATACTCTGCCTAACACGATGTTCCGGGTGGAGCTTGAAAACGGCCACGTCGTGACCGCTCACATCTCGGGCAAGATGCGCAAGCATTACATTCGAATCCTCACGGGCGACAAAGTCACCGTGGAAATGACCCCGTACGACCTGACTAAGGGCCGCATCACCTACCGTAGCCGGTAACGTCCGACCGTTCGCAACGCACGCATTACGGCACTTCCCGCACCACGCAAACGTGGTTACTTCTCCCCACGCGAAAACCGCTACGCCCCGATAACCGACACAGCTACCGGGGCGTTGTGCAAGCTGGCGTGGTTACGCCATCGCCTCCGAGTCTTCGATGTTGAACGACAACTCGCCGAACTCGTCGAGCTCGACTCGCACCTTGCCACCTTTCGACAGACTGCCAAACAGGATCTCGTCTGCCAGCGGCTTCTTGATGTTCTCGCGAATGATCCGCGCCATCGGACGGGCGCCCATCTTGGCATCGAAACCATTCTCTGCCAGCCAGCCCTTGGCTGAATCGGCGATATCGATGGTGACGTTTTTCTCGTTGAGCTGCGATTCGAGCTCGAACAGGAACTTGTCCACAACGTTGAGAATGGTGCGGCTGTCCAGAGATGAGAATTGAATAATGCTATCGATACGATTGCGAAATTCCGGCGTGAAGAACTTGTTGATTGCCTCCATACCGTCTGTCTCATGATTCTGCATCGTGAAACCAACACTGGCACGCGTGATCGACTCGGCACCGGCGTTGGTGGTCATAACCAATATGACGTTGCGAAAGTCTGCCTTGCGCCCGTTGTTGTCTGTCAGCGTGCCGTGATCCATGACCTGCAGCAGCAGGTTGAAGACATCCGGATGCGCCTTCTCGATTTCATCGAGCAGCAGCACGCAGTGCGGATTCTGAATCACTGCATCTGTGAGCAGGCCACCCTGATCGTAACCGACATACCCGGGAGGCGCGCCGATCAGACGAGAGACGGTGTGGCGCTCCATGTATTCGGACATATCGAAGCGTAGAAATTCGATTCCCATGACCGTGGCGAGCTGCTTGGTGACCTCGGTCTTGCCGACACCGGTGGGACCAGCAAACATGAAACTGCCAATCGGGCGGTCTTCCGGGCCCAGGCCCGAACGAGCCATTTTGATCGCCGAGGCGAGTTGCTCGATCGCCGGATCCTGACCGAACACCAGCATTTTCAGATCGCGGCTCAGGTTGCGCAGCTTTTCCATATCGGTTGAGGACACGCTCTTTTCGGGAATGCGCGCAATCTTCGCGATGATGGTTTCAATGTCCTTGACGCCAATCGGCTTTTTCGATGGCTTGGACTGCAGCCGGCGACTGGCGCCCGCCTCGTCGATGATATCGATGGCCTTATCCGGCAAAAAGCGATCGTTGACGTAGCGGTCAGACAGCTCGACAGCTGCCTTCAATGCGCCGTTGGAGTATTTCACGTCGTGGAACTCTTCGAAATTGACTTTCAGCCCCTTCAGGATTTCGAGCGTCTCGGACACCGAAGGCTCGGTGACATCGACTTTCTGGAATCGGCGTGACAGTGCGCGATCCTTCTCGAAGATGCCGCGATACTCCTGGTAGGTGGTCGACCCGATGCACTTGAGCTCCCCGGAGGCGAGCATCGGCTTGATCAGGTTCGAGGCATCCATGACGCCGCCAGAGGCCGCACCCGCACCGATGATGGTGTGGATCTCGTCGATGAACAGGATCGCGCCCTCTTCCTTTTGCAGCTGCGCGAGAATCGCCTTGAGACGCTTTTCGAAATCGCCCCGGTATTTGGTGCCAGCGACCAGCGCGCCAAGATCGAGCGAGTAGATAGTGCTGCTGAGAAGCACTTCGGGCAGATCCCCATCGACGATCTTCTTTGCCAGCCCCTCGGCGATAGCGGTTTTGCCAACACCGGCCTCACCGACCAGCAGCGGATTGTTTTTGCGACGCCGGCACAGAATCTGGGCCGAGCGCTCGACTTCCTTCTCGCGACCGATCAGCGGATCGATCTTGCCGTTCTTCGCCTTGACGTTCAGGTTGGTGGCGTACTTGTCCAGCGGCGAGGCCTCTGTTTCGCCCTCCTCGCCAGTGTTCTCGCTGGAAAGGTCTTCGAGCTCGCCTTTTTCGTCGTCGGAGACCTTCGAGATGCCGTGCGAGATGTAATTGACGACATCCAGCCGCGTGATGTTCTGCTTGTTCAGCAGATACACGGTGTGCGAGTCCTGCTCGCCGAAAATCGCCACCAGCACGTTCGCGCCGGTCACCTCTTTCTTGCCGGACGACTGTACGTGAAACACGGCTCGCTGCAACACGCGCTGGAACCCCAGCGTCGGCTGCGTTTCGCGGTTGTCCGCATCTTCCAGCAACGGCGTGTTTTCATCGATGAACTCGATCAGCTCGGCACGCAGGGACTCCAGCTCTCCCCCACAAGAGCGCAGTACCTGGGCGGCAGTCGGGTTGTCGAGCAACGCCAGCAGAAGGTGCTCGACCGTCATGAATTCATAACGCTTCTCGCGAGCTTCCTTGAAAGCGTTGTTTAACGTGAACTCGAGTTCTTTGCTCAACATCTCACGATTCTCTCTTTCTAAGTTTATTTATTGTTCATTATCGTAAAAGGTACTGCTAGGCCTCCTCCATATCACACATGAGAGGATGCTGGTTGTCTCGCGAGAATTGATTCACGTGCACCACTTTTGTCTCCGCGACTTCACGTGTATAGACCCCGCAGACCCCCTTACCACGCCTGTGTACATGCAGCATGACCTGTGTTGCCTTTTCCCGGTTCAATCCGAAAAAACTTTCGAGCACAGTCACCACGAATTCCATTGGTGTGTAATCGTCATTCAGCAACACGACCTTGTACAAGGGCGGCTTCTTTAGCGCCGGTTTGGCAATCTCAACTGCCGTGCCGGCATCTTCGGAGTACTCTTTCTCTGACATAACCCTACGATATTACTTTCGACACCATGATTAACACCTGAATAGCGCCTTTCTCACCCATGAGAGTCTTGTGCACTAGATAACGCCAATAGGCCTTTGATAGTCAACCCGATGATGCGCCACAAGTGCGATTGATTCTATGCAAAATATGGCAACGTAATTCCACTATTCAATCTGCTGGCGGCAGATCGTTTGATTAGCGGGCTCCGCGGAGCGCTTGCCACAAGGCTGAAACCCGCCAATTCAACCGCTGCCGTTCGCCCTAGCTTGCCGCCGCCAGCGGTGGTTGCCGATCCGGCACCCGGCCCTGCAAAAAATCCCGGGGAAAATCGTCCACCATAATAACCTTTTGAGTCAACTCATCGCAGCGTCTCAGCGCGCGAGCATCACCCTGACTTATCAACCCGTCCGCGGCGAGCCCGGTAATCCAGCTGTCGCGCGACAGATCATAGGGACAGCGCAGCCCGAGATCGCGCAGACGCTTCTCAATCGGGTCCGACTCAACCACTGCCAGCATTGCCTGTTCCAGCTGATAGCTGATATCAGCGGGGTCTTCGCTGACGTAGAGTTCATGCGTCAGTCGATCGCGCGCCGCACCTGGCTCAATCATCTGACCGGCAATCTTGTGCAACAGCCGATCGTTGGGGGTGCGATAGCGGCGCCCCAGCGGAAACACCACCGCCCGCAACGCCAGCCCGACCCACTTGTTGGGGAAATTGCGCAGGATTTGATCGAGCGCAATTTGCGTTTGGTACAGGCAAAACTTGGCGCTCCACTCCACCAGAGGCAGATCCTCGCGCTGCCGTCCCTGGTCCTGGTAGCGCTTCAGCGCGGCCGAGCACATGTACATGTAAATCAGTCCATCGGCGAACCGCCCGGACAGTTTTTCCTTGCGTTTCAGCGCGCCTCCCATGAAAAGCAGCGCAAAATCAGCGAGGAAAGAATAACCAGCACTCATCCGGGCGAGGCGACGATAGTAGCGCGCGGTCTCGTCTCTTACCGGACTGTCAGCGAAGGTACCGCGGGTGAGACCGTGAAACAGCGCTCTGGCGCCACTGCTGATGGCATAGCTGATGTGACCGGTGAGCGCCTGGTCAAACGCCTGCAGCGCCTGTTTCGGATCCTGCATCGAAGCCGCCTCGATCTCGTTGACCAGATGCGGATGGCAGCGCATCGCACCCTGGCCGAACACGATCATGCTGCGGGTGAGAATATTGGCCCCCTCGACGGTAATTCCAACCGGCACCCCCTGATAGGCCCGCCCGAGATAGTTAGACGGTCCCATGCAGATGCCCTTGCCACCGTGTATGTCCATGGCATCATTGATAATCTTGCGCATATACTCGGTGTTGAAATATTTCAAAATGCCGCTCACGACGGACGGTTTTTCGCCCTGATCCAGCGCCGCGCAGGTCATCATCCGGCCGGCATCCATCAGGTAGGTCAACCCGGCAATGCGCGCCATCGCCTCCTCCACCCCTTCAAAGCGCCCGATCGGCAGGTTGAACTGCTTGCGCACCCGAGCGTAGGCACCGGTAGTGCGCGTGGCCATCATGCCGGCGGCCACACCCGAGCTGGGCAGCGAGATGCCGCGGCCGGTCGACAGGCACTCCATCAACATGCGCCAGCCCTGCCCGACCTGCTCCTGACCGCCGATCACCCAGTCCATCGGCACAAACACATTGACCCCGCGATTGGGACCATTCATGAACGCTTGATTGAGCGGAAAGTGGCGACGCCCGATCTCGACACCGGCGGTGTCGGTCGGAATCAACGCACAGGTAATGCCCAGCTCTTCCTGATCGCCGAGCAGATGATCCGGATCGTAGGCCTTGAACGCCAGACCGAGCAGCGTCGCGACCGGCCCCAGCGTGATGTAGCGCTTGTCCCAGTTAACGCGCAGCCCCAGGACCTCGCGCCCCTCGTGCTGGCCACGGCACACCACGCCAAAATCGGGGATCGCCGCAGCATCTGAACCGGCGGTCGGGCCGGTCAGTGCAAAGCACGGCAGCTCTTCACCAACTGCCAGGCGAGGCAGATAGTAGTTGCGTTGGGCGTCAGTGCCGTAGTGCAGCAGCAACTGACCCGGCCCCAGCGAATTGGGCACCATCACGGTTGATCCCGCCGTCACGCTGCGGGCCGAAATTCGCGTGATAACCGCAGAGTGACCGTAGGCGGAAAACTCCAGCCCGCCGTACTTTTTGGGTATTTCCATACCAAAAAAGCGCTCTTTCTTCATGAACTCCCACACTGCAGGTGGCAGATCATTGCGCTCATAGGTGATTTCCCAATCGTCGAGCATCGCGCACAGCTTGTTGACTGGACCATCCAGAAACGCCTGCTCCTCCGCAGACAATGCGGGTGCCGGTGTCTGCATCAACTTCGACCACTGGGGCGCGCCACGAAACAATTCTGATTCCCACCAAACGGTGCCCGCTTCAATCGCATCGCGCTCGGTTTGCGACATCGGTGGCAGCACCGCACGCACGTATTGCAGCAGCGGGCCGCTTAGCACGCGCTGCCTGATGGCGGGTAGGTTGAGGCCGAGGGCCAGCACGCCGAACGTCAGCCAGGCGATCACACCGAGCACGGGGCCGGTCAGGCCAGTCAGTGTGAAGCACACCATCGCACCAGTGAAAACCGCAGTAATCGAGGCGAGGCTATGGGGAAAACTGGCGAGCAGATAGACCGCGACCAGCAGAATGAGCAAGCAGATCAATAAGGTCATGTGGCGATGTCACAATTTGCGCATGAGAGCCTAAAGTCATTGCACAAGGCACACCTTTTTTTCCCAGATTCGCCTCCGCACACGACATCGCTGTGACAAATTGAATCTATTCATGGCTTGGCGCACAATGCCGCTGCACGCAGGCCACCAAAGCAGGCCGTGCTCACTCCCTGGCGACGGATGCACACTTTGCACAACGAGTACAAAAAAATCATTGAGCAGATCGGCGAAGACCCGCAACGCGAAGGTCTGCTGAAAACGCCCGAACGCGCCGCGCGCGCGATGGAATTTCTGACGCAGGGCTATGGCCAGACCCTCGAACAGATTCTCAACAACGCGGTGTTCGAATCCGACAGCGATGAGATGGTGATTGTGCGAGATATCGAACTGTATTCGATGTGCGAGCACCACCTGTTACCTTTCATCGGCAAATGCCACGTCGCCTACCTGCCGCGCGGCAAGGTAATCGGTTTGTCCAAGGTGGCGCGCATCGTCGATATGTATGCCCGCCGTTTGCAGATCCAGGAAAACCTGACCAAGCAAATCGCCGATGCGATGGAAGAAGTGACCGGTGGTCAGGGGGTTGGTGTCGTCGTGGAATCCAAACACTTGTGCATGATGATGCGCGGCGTCCAGAAGCAGAATTCCACTATGACTACCTCTGTCATGCTCGGACGCTTCAAAACCGACATCAACACGCGCAACGAGTTTCTGAATCTGATTCGCGGTCCTACATAAACTAACAGGGGCTGATCTAACTGTAGTCAGCCGTCTCATCCACGGCACGCCAAATTGCACTGCGGTGCATAATTATGCAAAATTTCCCGATCGAGGCGATTTTCCGGAAATTTTGCATTGACCGATTTGTGGCAGGCATTCGCACTGGCTGTGGACATGGTCTATCCGATCGACCCGCTGCTGCTCGAAATCGTGCTGCTGTCATTGAAAGTCAGCCTGAGTGCGGCGGCACTTGCCTGCCTGTTTGGCCTGCCGCTCGGCGCGCTGCTGGCGACCCGGCAATTTCGGGGCAAATGGTTACTGACTCTGCTGGTTAACACCCTGATGGGCATGCCACCGGTGGTGATTGGCCTTCTCGTCTACATCATGCTGTCGAGCGCGGGTCCACTCGGCTGGCTGCAGTGGCTGTATACGCCGCGCGCGATGATCATCGCGCAGGTCATTCTGATTACCCCCATCGTCGCCGCACTGGCGCGTGAAATCATGAGCGAGACGCACCGCGAGCTGCATCTGCAGCTGCAATCGCTGTGCGTGGCGCCCTGGCAGGCAATGCTGACCGTGCTGTACGAGACCCGATTCGGCCTGCTCACCGTCGCGCTAGCGGGCTTTGGCCGAGCCATTGCTGAAGTGGGTGCGGTAATGATCGTCGGCGGCAACATCGCTCACCTGACGAGAGTGATGACCACCGCCATCGCGCTCGAGACATCCAAGGGAGACCTGGCACTGGCGCTGGCGCTCGGCATCGTGCTGATGACGCTGGCGCTACTGATCAACAGTGCTGTGCTGCTGCTGCGTCAGCGCGGGGTGGCGCGCAGCTATGCATGAAGATCGCGAGCTGTTGCCGCTGGTGGTTGACAAACTGGTCTTCAGCGTCGATGGACAGCGCCTGCTTAATCAGCTGTCGATGACCCTCGACAGTCGCGGCATCACTGCGATTATGGGTTTCAACGGCGCGGGCAAAAGCCTGTTGCTGCGACTGATACACGGGTTGCTGACTCCCGATACCGGCACGATCCAATGGAACGGCCACTCTGCCACTGACAGCCGCACTCGCTCGCGGCAATCTATGGTGTTCCAGAAACCGGTGTTGCTGCGCCGAAGTGTCGCGGCCAACATCGACTACGTACTCAAATTACGCGCGCGGGCCGATCGCCACCAGCTGCGCGACGAGATTCTCGCCACCGCCGGTTTGCTTGAGTGCGCGAGGCAAGCGGCGCATTCGCTCTCGGGCGGTGAGCAGCAGCGGCTATGCCTTGCCCGAGCGCTGGCGACTGAGCCGACGATACTGCTGCTCGATGAACCCTGCGCCAACCTCGACCCGGGTTCGATTGCGCGAATCGAGGCGATGCTGCAACGCGCTTGCACCCACTGCAAGATCATCCTCGTGACCCACGACGTTCATCAGGCGCGTCGACTGGCCGAAGACGTTGTGTTTGTCGATCGCGGCCAGCTGGCCGAACACACGCCAAGCGAAAGATTCTTCGACAAGCCGGTTTCTGCTGCGGCGCTTGCCTATTTGTCTGGCTCACTCAACATTACTTCCACTGGATAGATATGCGATTGAAACCTGCCTCCACTCTGGCTGCCCTGCTAGGCGTACTGGCTTGTATCAGCGTCGCCGCCGCCGCGGACCGTCACGCCATCCTGCTGCAGTCCACCACCTCGACTGCCAACTCCGGTCTGTATGATTATCTGCTGCCACTGTTCACTGAACAGAGCGGGATCGATGTACACGTGGTGGCAGTCGGCACCGGTCAGGCGATTCGCAACGCCGGCAACTGTGATGGCGACGTGCTGTTGGTACACGCAAAACAGGCTGAAGATGAATTTGTCGCCGATGGATTTGGCGTTGAGCGCTTCAATGTCATGTACAACGATTTCGTGTTCGTCGGTCCGGACACCGATCCGGCCCAACTGCGCGACAGTGACAGCGCGACGCAGGCACTGACTGCGATCGCATCCAGTCAGGCTATTTTCGCCTCGCGCGGTGACAACTCAGGCACGCACAAAAAGGAGCTTCAACTGTGGCAGGCGACTGGTCAGGTACCCGTGGCCGCCACTGATCGATGGTATCGCGAGACTGGCTCGGGCATGGGGGCAACGCTGAACATCGCCATTGGCATGCAGGCTTACACCTTGACCGATCGCGCCACCTGGCTAAATTTTGGCAACCGCCAGCGCCACACGATCGTTTATCAGGGAGACGCCGGGCTGTTCAATCAGTACGGCGTGATTCGGGTCAACCCCGACCACTGCCCGAACGTCGACGCCGACAACAGCCAGATTTTCATCGACTGGCTGACCGGTGAAGCCGGTCAGGCGGCTATTGCGGCCTACCGGGTGGGTGATCAGCAGTTGTTTTTCCCGAACGCGGATCGCTAGTGTCTGCGGCGAGACACTAGCCGCCGCCGTTGAAGCGAATGCGCAACGGTTTTTGCAGCCGGTAGCCCGGCAACTTACGCACCTTGGCGGCGAAGGCGTCGTCGCGACAAAACTGCAGAAACTGCTGCATCGCGGGTTCGAACCAGAAGCGCCGATCGACCAGCAGATCCAGCGGCTCCTCGATCACAGGCTCAAAGGCCAGTCCGTGCTGGGTTGCCAGTGACTCAAGCCCCAGTGTGCAGTCGGCCGTGCCATCGAGCACCGCGACCACGGCATCGGCCTCGCTGCGAACCGATTCGATGAACTGCACCTGATCGCCCTTGAGCCCGGCCTGACTCAACAGATGCTCCAGCAGGATCTGACTGCCGGCGCCGGCCTGCCGACCGACCACGGTTCGTTTTTTCAGTTCTTTCATCGCGGTGACGGGTTTATCCGGCCGGGACACGATTCCGCGTCGCCGCCAGACCCACTCGCACAGCACCACGGGATGATCGGCGAGCTTGTCGATAATCGCCGGCGTATTCCATTTGTCGTGCTCGCCGTCGTAGATGTGGATGGCGGCAACTCCGGCGGAGTTGTCCTGCACCCGCTGCAGTCCATCCATGCTGCCGTCGAACAGGGACGCGATGCCGCAGTCAGACTGACGGATCGCCCATTCCAGCAGTGGATCGTGGGAGCCGGCAAACAATACGCTGTTGCGGGGCTCAGGCAGCGTAACCGTGCCGCTGGAATTGCGCTCCAGCCAGCTTGCGATGGCGGCTCGAGGAAACAACAGCTTGCCGGTTGCCCGGGTGCACGGAATGCCACCCTCGGCAGCCAGGTCATAGACCTTGCGCTCCTTGATCCGCAGTAGCTGCGCGACTTCGCGGGTTGTCAGATATTCTTCTTTCACGTCAGGCAGCCACCTGTGCCGCCACTTCCTGCACCACGTTCAATGCCTCCTCGATAACTTCAACACCGCTCCCCTTACGCCACATGTTTTGACTGAGCGAGCGGCGCCAAAGACGGCCACCGGGTTCGCCCTGAAACAGGCCCAGCATGTGCCGACCGATATGCCCGAGCGGCACGCCGGCAGCGCATTTTGACTCGATATACGGGTACATGTCTCGCACGACCTCAGCACGCAGCAAAGGGCGAGCGGGTTGGTTGTAATAGATTTCGTCAACGGTACTCAAAAGCCACGGGTTGCGGTAGGCCGCACGCCCCATCATCACACCGTCGACTACAGGCAGATGTTCACACGCAGCCGGGTGGTCGTCCAGCCCGCCATTCAAAATGAAGCGGCATTCGGGAAACTCGCCGACGGCGCGATGCACAAAATCGTGCCGCAGTGGCGGGATATCGCGGTTTTCCTTCGGGCTGAGCCCATCGAGCCAGGCCTTGCGCGCATGGACGATGAACACGCGGCAGCCAGCGCGGGCAACCACATCGATAAAATGGGCGAAGGGCTCGTAGGCATCGTCGCGATCGATTCCGACCCGGCATTTGACCGTCACCGGAATATCCACTGCCGCCTGCATTGCCGCCACGCAATCGCCAACCAGTGCGGGTTCAGCCATCAGACAGGCACCAAAGCGACCGCTCTGCACACGATCACTGGGGCAGCCGACATTGAGATTGATGGCCGTGTAACCGCAGGTCTCGCCCACCCGCGCGCAGGTGGCGAGATCTGTTGGATCACTGCCGCCAAGCTGCAATGCCAGCGGCTGCTCGGCCGGGTCAAAACCCAGCAACTTTTCGCGATCGCCGTGCAGAATCGCACCGGTGGTGACCATCTCGGTGTAGAGCAGTGCGTGGCTTGACAACTTGCGGTGAAAGTAGCGGCAATGCCGATCTGTCCACTCCATCATCGGGGCGACGCTGAACGTATCTGTAGCTGGATTGGCGCGCATAATTACTGGTTACCTGAGTGCTGCCATTATAGCCCGCAAGCCCCGGCTCGCGCCCGTCTATGTAATAATCTGGAACTCCCTCACGATCGACAAAGCGGGGACTCAACACCTTGGCGTCCCGCGCGAGAAACGCATGACCGATACCGACCTGCTGCGCGACCTCGAGGCCATCGTTGGCGCTGACTACGTCCTGCGAGAGGCTGAAGACAATGAGCGCTATACGCGCGACTGGCCAGGCCGCTACAGCGGGCAGGCAGCCGCGGTGGTCAGGCCTGGCAGCGTCGACGAAGTCAGCACGATCATGGCTCTGGCGAGCAAAAGGCATATCGGCGTGGTGCCACAGTCGGGCAACACCAGCCTGTGCGGCGGCGGCATCCCCGACCAGAGCGGCGACAACATCGTGCTGTCGCTCAATCGCCTGAATCGCATCCGCGATATTCAAATCGACGCGCGCGTTGCGACCGTCGAATCGGGGGTCATTCTGCAGCAACTACAGGATGCGCTGGCCGACCATCGGCTGATGTTCCCGCTCGATTTCGGCGCCAAGGGAAGCTGCATGATCGGCGGCAATCTGTCGACCAACGCCGGCGGCTCGAATGTGCTGCGCTACGGCAATACCCGCGATCTGTGCCTTGGGCTGGAGGTGGTGATGCCAGATGGCCGAATCATGAATCTGCTCACCAGCCTGCACAAGGACAATACCGGCTACGATCTGAAGGATCTTTTCATCGGCGCCGAGGGCACGCTGGGCATTATCACCGCTGCCACCCTGACCCTGGTACCACTGCCAGCAGTCAGACACACCGCTTTTCTGTCGGTGGCGAGCCCCAACGCGGCGCTGCAAGTGCTCAACCGCGTCCAGGACGATTGCGCCGATCTGGTCGATGCGTTCGAGATCATGACGCGCGAATCGGTCGACGTGATCTGCCGCTACTGTGAGGGCGTCAACCCGCCGTTTGACGAGCCCGTCGATTACGCTGTGCTGGTACAGGTCGCGAGCGCCACACCGGATGACACGCTGGGCGAGCGCTTCGAGCAAACGCTGGCCACGCTGTATGAGAATGGCATCGTGCTGGATGCGGTGATCGCGAGCAGCGAGACGCAACGCGCCGCGATGTGGAAGTTGCGCGAAAGTGCGCTGGAGGGAAATGTTGGCGCAGGCCCGGCAGTGCGCGCCGACATCTCGTTTCCACTCGATCAAATCCAGACCTTTGCCGACAGCATGGAACGCGAGCTCGCGAGCATCGCACCACAGGCGATTCCACGCTACATCGGCCATCTTGGCGACGGCAACCTGCACTACGCGATCGCGCTGGGCCCGGATCGATACTGGGATGACGCACTGGCCGAACAGGTCGAGCAACGGTTGCTTTCGACCGTGGTTGCCTGCCGCGGATCAATCAGTGCCGAGCACGGCATCGGCAGCACCAAGGTCGAGCAGCTGGCGCAGTTCAAGGACCCGGTGGCGCTGCAGGTCATGCAGTCGATAAAGCACGCACTCGACCCACTCGGCATCATGAATCCGGGTAAAATGCTGCGCTCCTCGCCAGCGGGCTAGCGCCGGCTTCCGGCCCATTGATGGAAAATCGTCGACAAGTGCCACTCTCACCGTTTCGCAAATTCAGCGTTCAGCAATGGGGACGTCTGAAAGACAACACGCCGGTGCCGCTCACCGAATCCGAACTGCGCGAATTGCGCGGCATCAACGAGCGAGCCTCGATCATCGAAGTGCAGAATGTCTACCTGCCACTGAGCCGACTGCTCAGCTACTACGTTGAGTCGGTGCAAACACTCAATCGCCAGACCGCGCGCTTCCTGCACGACGACACACCCAAGGTGCCCTTCATCATTGGCGTGGCCGGCAGTGTGGCGGTTGGAAAAAGTACCAGCTCCAGAATTTTGCAAACCCTGCTGGCGCGCTGGTCCGGACATCCGCGCGTCGATCTGATCACCACTGATGGATTTTTGCATCCCACTGCCGAACTGGAACGCCGCGATCTGATGCACCGCAAGGGGTTTCCCGAGAGCTACGATCGACGCGCACTGCTTAACTTTATCTCGGATATTAAAAGCGGCAAACGCAACGTCAGGGCGCCGGTGTATTCACACCTGCACTACAACATTGTGCCAGGTGAGTACAGCGTGGTCGATCAACCCGATGTGCTGATTGTGGAGGGCTTAAACGTTTTGCAGACCGGTGCTGCCGCAGCCGACGAACCACAGATATTTGTCTCCGATTTTTTTGATTTTTCCATTTATGTCGATGCCGAGGAATCGGTCATTCAAAAATGGTACGTCGATCGATTCCTGGAACTGCGCAAGCGTGTGTTCAATCAGCCGGGGGCCTATTTCTCGCACTTTGCCAACTTGAGTGAAGACGAGGCCATAGAGACGGCCTCGGGGATTTGGAAGTCGATCAACCGCGTCAATTTGTATGAGAATATACTGCCAACCAAGCAGCGCGCCGACCTGATCCTGCACAAGGATGCCACCCACGCAATCGATGGCGTGCAGCTTAGAAAACTCTAGACGTCGCGAAAAATACGAAAGGTCACCATGCTCAAGGGTATCCCGTCAATTCTCAACGCCGACCTGCTCTGGGTGCTACGGGCCATGGGTCACGGCGACGATCTTGCGATCGTGGATCGAAACTTCCCGGCCACCACTGTCGCAAGCCAAACCACGACAGGCAAACTGATCACTATCGATGGGGCGAACGATCCACAGGCGATTGCCGCGATCGTCGAGTTGATGCCGCTGGATACCTTCGTGCCGTGCGCACTGCACCACATGCAGGTCGTCGGCGAGCCGGACACCGTGCTGGACATCCACCGCGAAGTACAGATGATCTGCAGTGCCGCGCACGGTGCAGACGTCGAGATGCAATCCATCGAGCGCCATGCGTTCTACGAACGCGCCAAACAGACGTTTTCCGTGGTTCAAACCTCCGAAGACAGACCCTACGGCTGCTTTATCCTGAAAAAGGGCGTGGTGTTTGACTAGCTGCCAGTCAGCTCAAATCCCCCCACCCGCGCCGAACTCAACAACTCAGGTTTGAATGCCAAACCGTGGCCGGGTGCTTCGGGCGCAGCTATTCTGCCATTTACCGGCACCACAGGATCTACCCAGATATCGTCATTCCAGTCCATGTATTCGGCGTAGCTGGCGTTGGGTATCGAGCACAGTAAGTGCACGGTTAACTCATGGAACAGGTGCGGTGCGATGGTGATGCCCCAGGTCTCGGCAACCGCGGCAATTTTGCGCAGTTCGGTCAGGCCGCCGCGCTGATGATCCGGCTGCAGGATGGGTGACGAAGGTTGGTTGAAAAATGGCCGCAGATCAAAACGGGTAAAGTGACTCTCGCCGCCAACCACACGGGTGGACAGGGCCGCTGCGGTGCGCTGGTAACCGGCAAAGTCTTCGCAGACGACCGGCTCTTCCAGCCAATAGGGGTCATACTCGTCGATGCGCTTGCCAGCCTGAATCGCCGTATCAGCACTCCAGCCCATGTTCACGTCGATCATGATTTCGACATCATCGCCCATCGCCTCACGCATCGCCGCAACATTTTTTACATCCTCACGCCACGGCCGCAGATGGGCGACCTGCATTTTTATCGCGGATAAGCCCATGTCGGTAAACTGTCGCGCGCGCTCGATCATGCCGTCGCGCCCGAGTCCGCGCCAGCAACCCGAGCCATAGGCTTCGACGTCGGGGCGACAATTGCCCCACAACCGATGCAACGGCAACCCGGCCCGTTTTCCGACAATATCCCACAGCGCGACATCCACCGCCGACATCGCCCAGGTAGTGATACCCGCGCGCCCGACCCAGTAGGTAGACTGCCACAACATCTGCCAGATGCCCTCGACTTCGGTGGCGTCGCGACCGATTATTTTCGGTGCGATCATCTCGCGCAGACATTCGTTGAGCGTATGCAGGCCACCGCTCAGTGGTTGCAGGTAACCCATGCCGACAAGGCCGCCGGCAGTCTCAATCTGCAGCACCAGAAACTCGCGCTGACTGGGCGGAATAATTCCCGCCGCCGGAACCGCGCCCGCCCAGGGCACTTCCAGCAGTGTGGTACGCACAGCGGTGATGGTGGTGTCAGTCATCGGTTCAGCCCTGTGGGAAGTGTTGTTTCCAGTGATTGGCGATATCAATTCTTCTGGTCAGCCAGACGCCCGAGCGCGCGCTGACGTAATCGAGGAATCGACGCAGCGCCACCGCCCGGCCAGGCCGGCCAACCAGTCGACAGTGCAATCCTACCGACATCATTTTCGGCGATTGTTCGCCTTCGTCGTAGAGCATGTCGAAGGTGTCTACGAGGTACTGATAGAACTGCTCACCAGCATTGAATCCCTGAGGGGTGGCAAAGCGCATGTCGTTGACATCCAGCGTATAGGGCACCATCAACTGCGGCTGTTCGTAGTCGTTGCACCAATAGGGCAGCTCGTCGGCATAGGTATCGGCGCAGTAGACAAAGCCGCCCTCCTCTGCCACCAGGCGTATGCTGTTGGGGCTGGTGCGCCCGATGTAGGCACCCAGTGGCCGCTCACCGGTGACGCGAGTATGAATCTCAATCGCCTGTTGCAGATGTTCGCGTTCGAGATCCTCGGGCACGTGCTGGTAATCGATCCAGCGATAGCCGTGGGTCGCAATTTCCCAGTTGGCGGCCAGCATCGCATCAACCGCCGGTTGATTGCGCTCCATCGCCATCGCTACACCATAAACAGTAACCGGTATATCGCGTTCGGTAAAAAGCCGATGCAGACGCCAGAAGCCCGCTCTGGAACCAAATTCGTATATCGATTCCATATTCATGTGCCGGGCATCGGGGATGGCGTCAGCGCCAACGATCTCCGACAGAAATTTCTCCGACGCCGGATCGCCGTGCAGAATGCAGTTCTCGCCGCCCTCTTCATAGTTGATAACAAACTGCACCGCGACACGCGCGTTATCGGGCCACTGTGCCTGCGGCGGCATCTGGCCGTAACCAATCATATCTCTGGGGTAGTTGTTGTCTGTCATGAAGCGATATCCACAGGTGCGCTTACGCGCTGATCAGGTCGACGAGGCGAAAATGCACGATGTGATAGACCTGCCCGATCGCCTCGGTGATTTCGGTTTCGATGTCATTGTCACGACGACGTTCGAGTTCGGCAAAAACCGAATCGACGCTCTGGTGCAAACGCACGGCGACAATACCCGGAAAGCCAAATCGCTGCATGTAGTGATCGTTGATTGCCTGCATGCGTTTGAACTGCTCAGTCGGCAGGCGATTCAGACTCAGTCGCCCCTGCTCGGCAGTGCTCTCGACAGTCAGCATGCCGGCCTGCGCCTCTTTACCTGCGAACTGGGGGTGAGCCTGTAACAGCGCGAGCTTGCGATCGCGATCAGAGGATTCGACGATCCCCCGCATACAGTTTTCAAGCGACTGGGCATCTTTGAACGGTCGCTGGGTGACGGCCTGTTCGGCAACCCACGGCGAATGCTCGTACACACCACCGAGTAGATTGACAAACGCCACTGCCGACATCGCGTTCAGCGACGCCATGGTCGTTTGTTCAGTCACAGCGACAGCAACGTATCGTACAGCGAGGCCACCACGCTGATGCCCTCGGCGGGCGGGTTGGCGCGCGCCTCATAGCGGCGCTGCGACGGCAGGCGGGTGCCGTCCTGGGCAAGAATTTCTGCAAACAGCTTTTCGGCGTGGGCAAGCGCCCCGGCGTTGCCGTTGCGAGTTGGATCGATGGCGATCATGAATTCCCCACCCGACGACGGGCCACCGTCCGGCAGGTCATCGCGGCTGGCCTCGAAGCTAAACACATCACCGATCAGCGACCCAGCCAACAGCTCGACCATCATCGCGATGGCTGCCCCCTTGTGACCACCGAACGGCAACTGGGCGCCGGCCAGGGCTGCGGTTGGATCGTTGGTTGGATTACCATCGACATCGATCGCCCAGCCATCGGGAATAGGCTTGCCATCGCGCTCGTGCAATTGAATTTCACCGCGCGCGCTGGCGCTGGCGGCCTGATCAAAGATCACCGCTGGCCCATTTTCGCGCGGCCAACCGAACGCCATGGGATTGGTGCCGTAGAGCGGCTTGATACCGCCGGCCGGGGCGACGAAGCTCTTGGCGCTGACAAACGCAAAGGCGACGAGCCCAAGATCCGTCAGCCGCTCAATCTCAGGCCACAGCGCGGAAAAGTGGTAGCTGTCGGTAACTGCCAGTGCCGCGATACCCTGGGACCTGGCCTTGTCCGCCAGTGGCTCGGCGCCGACTTCAAGCGCCAGTGGTGCGAAACCGTTCTGGCCATCCACATGCACTACTGCCGGCGCCAGCTCGCGCACCACCGGCACCGCATCGCCACTGACCTTGCCGCTTTTGAGCGAGGCGCAGAATCCGGGGATACGAAATAGCCCGTGCGATTTACAGTGATCGCGCTCGGCGTTGGTGACCGTTTCGGCCACCGCGCGCGCCTGTTCGGCTGAGGCGCCACTGCGCAACAGGCAGCCCATGGAAATTTCGTAGACTTTTTCGAGAGAAATGTAGACGGGATCAGACATGGATAGCGGCGCCACTTGCGAGTATCGCTGCATTTTATCCGCTCGCCGCCACTTGCGACAGCCACCCGTGCTCGCGTGTGTTTACTTCTTCACGTGGCGCAGCATGCGCTTGCGCTTGCGCTGCTGGCGTGGCGTCAGCTTGTTGCGAATGTGTTTGTAGGGGTTGTCGCTGCCTTTGAAGTCGATCCGCACCGGCGTGCCGAACAACTTCAGTTCGCTTTGGTAGAAATTGGACAGATAGCGCTTATAGGCATCCGGCACGCGCTCGGTTTGATTGCCATGCACGACGATAATCGGAGGATTGGATCCGCCCTGGTGCGCATAGCGCAGCTTGATGCGGCGGCCCTGCACCAACGGCGGCTGATGGCGGGTGACAGCGTATTCGAGCATGCGCGTCAGCATCGGGGTGTTCATGTCGATCATCGCCGATTCATAGGCGCGGTTGGCAAGCCCGAACAGCTTGCCGACACCGGTACCGTGCAACGCCGAGATAAATTCGATACTGGTAAAGGATAAAAACTCCAGCCGTCTCGAGATATCGCTCTTGATCAGCTCGCGCTGCTCGGTCGGCAGCCCGTCCCATTTGTTCACCGCCACAATCAGCGCACGGCCCTTGTCGATGACATAGCCCAACAGGTTCAAATCCTGATCGGTGATGCGCTCGGTCGCATCGAGCAACAGTACGCAGACGTTGCACTCATCGATCGCCTGCAGCGTCTTGATCACACTAAATTTTTCGACTTTTTCGGTCACCCGGCCGCGCCTTCGCACACCGGCGGTATCGATCAGCGTGTATTGCTGACCGTCTCGCTCGAACGGGATCGCGATACTGTCGCGCGTGGTACCGGGCAGATCAAACGCGACGACGCGCTCCTCGCCGAGAAATCGATTGATCAGCGTCGACTTGCCAACGTTTGGCCGCCCGACGACAGCCAGCCGCAGACCGGTCTCTTCCTCGCCGTCGTCGTCGGCCTCTGTATCGATCGATAACAATTCGCCGAGCGCCGACATCATCTTGTGCAGGCCACGATTGTGGGCTGCGGCAATGCACGAAGGATCGCCGAGCCCCAGCGTGTAGAACTCGGCGACGATCTGCGATTCGTCGAGTGTGTCGGTTTTGTTGATGGCTAACAACACCGGGCGGCCAGTGCGGCGCAGGGTTTCGGCGATATCAAAGTCGGTTGGCGTCACGCCCTCGCGACCGTCGACCAGAAAGATCACCGCATCTGATTCTTCGACCGCCTGCCACGACTGCTGTTGCATGCGGGTGTCCAGCACTTCGGATTCGCCGTTCAGGCCGCCGGTGTCGATCGCGATGTAGGGGTAATCGCCCAGTTTGCCATCGCCGTATTTGCGATCGCGCGTCAGGCCGGCAAAATCTGCAACCAGTGCATCGCGCGAACGGGTCAGTTTGTTGAATAGCGTGGACTTGCCGACGTTGGGGCGCCCGACCAGGGCGATCACGGGTTTCATCGGCGGGAGTGTATCCCAATCGGCAGGCGCTTGCCGGTTAAAACGCTGCGTTGCGGCAAGCATCATGTAGCATGTCAGCCCACGCCACCGAGAGCCGGAGTTCGCCTTGCCAAACGAACGACAACGCACACAACAACTAGCCGATGCGATCGCGGATTGTCGCGATGATCTGATCCAGCTGACCTGCGACCTGATCGCCGTGCCGACCCTCAACCCGCCAGGTACAGGCTACGCAGAAGTTTGCGATCTGCTGGAAAAGCGGCTCGCACCATCCGGCTTTGCGATCGAACGGGTGCGTGCGACCGGTGCGCTGGGCGATAGCGACCAGCACCCGCGCTGGAATCTGATCGCCCGCCACGAAGGTCGCCACAGCGGTGAGTGCGTGCACTTCAATTCACATACCGATGTGGTGCTGGCCGGCGAAGGGTGGACTTATGATCCGTGGGTCGGCACCGTCGTCGGCGATCGCATCTACGGCCGCGGCACCTGCGATATGAAAGGTGGCCTGGCGGCATCGATCATCGCCGCCGAGTGTTTCATTCGCACCTACCCGGACTACCACGGCGCAATCGAGATATCCGGCACCTGCGACGAGGAATCAGGGGGTTTTGGCGGCGTGGCCTATCTGGCCGAGCACGGCTGGTTCGACCCCGACCGCGTGCAGCACGTAATCATTCCCGAACCACTGAACAAGGATCGCATCTGCCTGGGCCACCGTGGTGTCTGGTGGGCACAAATCGAAACCCACGGCCACATTGCGCACGGCTCGATGCCGTTTCTTGGCGATTGTGCGATCCGCCATATGGGCTCGGTGATCGAGGCGATGGAGCGCGACATCTACCCGGCGCTGGCCGCGCGTCGAACCGCTATGCCGGTGGTACCCGACGGGGCTCGCCACTCGACCCTGAACATCAATTCGATTCACGGTGGACTGGACGAGCCGGACAGCGATTACACCGGCCTGCCGTCAGCGCTGGTCGCCGATCGCTGCCGCATGGTGATCGACCGGCGTTTTTTGATCGAGGAAAATCTTGACGATGTGCGAGATGAAATCCGCGACATGCTGGAAAAACTGAAAACTGATCGCGACCGCTTCGACTACGAAATCAAAGAGCTTTTCAATGTGCTGCCGACCATGACAGACAAATCCGCACCCGTGGTGGGCGCGGTTGCCAGTGCGATTGAAAGTACGCTAGGCAAGGCGCCGGATTACGTGGTGTCTCCCGGGACCTATGATCAAAAGCACATCGATCGGATCGGCAAGCTCAAAGACTGTATCGCCTACGGGCCCGGCATCCTCGACCTCGCCCACCAACCAGACGAGTACGTCGGCATACAGGACATGATCGACTCGGCTCAGGTGATGAGTCGCGCGCTGGTAACGCTGCTCGCCGCACCGTCTTCGTAGTGGTCGACCGCGAGTAGCGGCTCAGCTGCCCCGGGTTGCCAGACCGGATACTTGTCCATCACCTTTAGAAACACCGGCTGCTGCAACCAGTGCGCAAGCCAGCCGCGCAAGTGGCGGAATTCGGATTGCTCAAACCATGATCGTTCGACGGCGGCGAACTGGCGGATAAAAGGCATGATCGCGAAGTCGGCAAATGTCGGCTGATCGCGCAGCAGCCATTGACTGTCCGCCAGCCGCCCTTCGAGTCGCTGCAAAAAAACGGCACATTGATCCCGGTAGTAGATCTGGCTGTGCTCGGGATGGCGATCAAAGTACTTGTAGCGATCGAGCCAGGATTTGAAGTCATGGTCATTTGACTCGATCAGATCCAGGCCCTGCGCATCATCGCAAAACATGGCATCGCAACGGTTCGACTGAGCCAGGGCCCAGTGCATGATATCGAGGCTTTCTGTCAGTACTGTGCCATCCGATAACTGCATCACCGGCACCGTCGCTTTGGCTGATATCGCGCGCAGAGCGTCTGGTTTATCGCGCAGCAATACCTCCCTGATTCGCACTGTCTGACCGCACCACAGCAACATCATGCGCGCGCGAATCGCATAGGGACAGCGCCTGAAACTGTACAACAGCGGTAGTTTGTCAGGTGCCGAGTGCATGCTCGCAGAATTGCAGATACTGCAGATTGATGTCGCCATCAGTCGCGTTGATGACACCGAGATTTGGCGCCTCGGCAGCCGGACTGAACTGCTGCCAGCTCCAGGTCGGGCGCGGTGCCGGCGCCTGGAACGATACTGCTCGCATCGTCGCATAGGGAATGCCGCGAGCGACACCACAGACCGCTCTGTGCACATGACCGATAAATAGCTGCGCAACGCTGTGGTGTCGGCCCAATATCGCAAGCAGTGGTTCAGCGTCGCGAATGTTGTCGCCATCCTGCATCGGCAGGTCCAGCGCAAACGGCGGGTGATGCATAAAGACCAGAGCCGGTCGGCCGGCAGTCTCGGTTAATTGCTGTTCAAGCCACTGACAGCGCTCGGTGCAAAACTCACCGTGATCGCTGCCGGCACATTGCGTATCGAGGCACAGGATGGTGGCGTCGTCGTGATCGATTCGATACTGCACGAAGCCGGGCATGGTAGTGGCGGGCAGATCAAAGGCTGATCGCAACAGCGCGCGATCATCGTGATTGCCCGCCATCGGACAGAGCGCACAGCCAAGGCCGGACAAATGCTGCGCCAGCGCCTGGTAATCGCCAGACGTGCCGCGATTGACCAGATCGCCACTGATGATGCAAAGGTCTGCATCGCTGTGGTGCTGGTTGATGTAACTCGTCGCCGCATCGATACGCGCTGCCGTATCGTGCCCGAGCACTAGCTCATCGGCACAAAAATGCAGATCGGACAGCCAGATGATCTTCATCAACCGCCCCTGTTGCCGCTCGCGGCAATCGCTTCGCTAGTTAACCGACAACCGAGCCAGACGGCCGTCGCGGTCCTGCACGTAAAATCCGTCATCGCGCCGCACCGGGCTGCCCATGATTTCCGCCCCGCCGACCTTGCGGCGGCCAACGATCGTGCCATCCTCAACCGACAACATGTGCACATAGCCTTCGAAGTCGCCGACCAGCAGGACATCGTCGCTGATCGCCGGAGCAGTCAGACGACGATTGGTAAAGCTTTCCTGTTTCCACAGTACCTCACCGTTTACGCGCGACAGGCCCCATACCGTATCGAACTCATCGGTGACATAAACGCGCTCTGCATCGACTGAAAACCCGACCGCAGACGACATCGGCGCGCGCCAGTCGGTCGCACCGCGCGAGGGATCTACCTGCGCCAGATTGCCCTGATAACTGACGGCGTAGATGCGATCGTCATAGAGTTTGATGTCGGCATCCAGATCGTTGAGCTTATCGACTTCAGAACGACCGGCATCACCGGCCAGACTCAACTCCCAGAAGACACGCCCGTCGCGCGCGCGCAGCGCGACCAGTCGTCCGTTGTCCAGACCAACCAGATAACCATCGGGTACCGCCAGCGCGCGACCGTTACCATGCAGGCTTAGCGCCGGCACGTTGTAGGAGTAGACCCAGCGACGCTCGCCGTTGGCACGCTCCAGTGCCACCACCCGGCCATCGATGCTGCGCACCAGCACACTGCCGGCGCCGGCAACGGGTGCTGCGATGACCTCGGATGACACATTCGCCGTCCACGCGACCGAGCCGTCACTCTGCTCCAGCGCGAACACCTTACCGTCTTCGCTGGCGACGTAGAGCCGCTCGGCATCGCCACTGACACCAGCGGTGATGGCCTCGTTAAGTTCTTTGCGCCAGACTCTGCTGCCGCTGGCGCTGTCCATCGCAACGACCAGCCCCTCGGCATTGACCGAAAATACGCGCCCGTCGCCGACGAACGGCGCCAGACGCACTGCCGGTCGCTCGCCCGCTTCGCCAACCGAAGCAGTCCAGTCGACTTTTAGCGCGCGACTGGCGTTGATCGATGTCAGCTCATTCGGAACAATCGTCGGACCACTGCTGCAGGCGACAAGTCCGAGCGATGCCAGTATCAGTGCGCAGGCGCGCGTGCGTGCAGACGACAGACCGCGGGTCATGACTGACCGTCTGCCAGGGCCTGATCCGGCAGCGCGAGGTCGTCGATTTTCATTTGCAGATTCTCGCCCGATACGGTGGTGCTGCCAGACTGCTGTGCACTGAGGTAGGCCTCGCGCGCCTTGGCCGTCTCGCCCTGGGCGAGATAGATATCACCGCGAATTTCACTGACAAGGCCTGTGTAGGACTCTGGTTCAATGTCGTCGAGCACGTCCAGCGCGTCGTCGTGCTTGCCCTGTGCATTCAGAACTCTGGCAAGACGCAGACGTGCGACCGGGCGAACCTCCTCGAATGAGCCATCATCAATAGCCCAGCGCAGTGCCGCTACCGCAGCGTCCAGATCCTTTTGCTCAACGTGGTAGCGCGCCTCGGCCAGGCTCGCCATCGCCGCATAGGATGAACCGCCGTGCTCGTCGCGGATCTGTTCTACCGCTGAAAGGAACGATGCGCCTTCGTCATCGGCGTTGAGCGCCTGCATGACTTCGCCATAGGCACCGGACGCATCTTCTGCCACTGACAGTTGATGCCCTTGCCAGGCGCGCCAGCCAAAAATCCCGCCCAGACCCAGCACGATGCCGAGGATGACGGCCCTGCCGTTCTCCGCCCACCATTGCTTTAACGCCTCGACCTGTTGTTCTTCTGTTTCGTATTCAGCCATATTTTTGTCACCCGATTCAGCGGCTCGCAACCACCAGGTTATGTTCGTTCCAGTATGCCACGCAGTGCATCGATCATGTCAGTTTGCGGGACGCTCTGCTGATCGCCCTGACCGCGCAGCGGCTTGATCGAGATGGTGTCGTTTTCCAGTTCGCTCTCGCCCAGTACCAGCGCGACTCGCGCGGCGCTTTTGTCTGCGCGCTTGAACTGACTCTTCATGCCACCGCCCGTGCAGTTGCAGACGACCGACCAGTTGTCAGGCGCTGCACGCAGTTGCTCGGCCAGTGCCAGCCCTTTGCTATTGGCACCATCGCCGACCAGCACCATGAAGACATCCGGCGCGGGAGGCTCGTCGTGGCCGTCGAGCTTGTCGACCAGCTCGATCAGCCGCTCCATGCCCAGCGCCCAGCCGACACCCGGCGTCAGCTTTGCGCCGAGTTGCTCGGTCAGGCCGTCGTAGCGCCCACCTGCGCACACAGTGCCCTGCGAACCCAGCTGGGTAGTCACCCACTCAAATACGGTGTGGCTGTAGTAGTCGAGGCCGCGCACCAGATTCGGGTTCAGGGTGTAGTCAATACCGCAGGCCTGCAAGGCACTTTGCAATTGCTCGAAGTGCTCGCGCGACTCGTCGCACAAGGAATCCACCATCTTCGGCGCTTGCGCGATGATAGCGGTGAGATCGGGGTTCTTGCTGTCGAGCACTCGCAGGGGATTGGTTTGCATGCGTCGCAGCGAGTCTTCATCCAGCGCGCTGCGGTGATCGTTCAGATACTCGACCAGCAGTTGACGGTATTGCTGTCGGTCGTCCGAGGTGCCCAGGGTGTTGACCTGCAATTCAACATGACCGGCAAGCCCGGTGCGCTGCCACAGCGCGGCACTAAGCAGGATCAGTTCGGCTTCAATGTGTGCACCGGCGATACCGTAGACTTCCGCACCGACCTGCCAGAATTGACGATAGCGCCCGGCCTGAGGATTTTCGCGCCGAAACATCGGCCCCAGATACCAGATGCGCGATTGCTGATTGTTGGCCAGCAGCCCGTGTTGAATCGCAGCGCGCACGCAACTGGCAGTGTTCTCCGGACGCAGCGACAACAGACTGCCGTCGCGATCTTCAAAGGTGTACATCTCCTTTTCGACGATGTCGGTAACCTCGCCGATGGAGCGTTTGAAGAGTTCGGACTTTTCCAGAATCGGCGTACGCATTTCGCTGTAGCCGTAGGCTGCCATGACTTCCATGACGTGCCGTTCAAGCGAGTGCCAGCGATGAACCTGCGCAGGCAGGATATCGTGCACGCCCTTGATGCTTTTAACCGCTTGTCCCATATCGTCCTGTAAAGCTCGTCGTGTGCCCGCGAGTCAAGTGTATCCGGTTTGCTCGCGACGCTTTATTATTGTTGTATCACAAC
>CAZNIS010000089.1:27120-29204 GCA_964573105.1 uncultured Granulosicoccaceae bacterium | reverse complement strand
CCGCCACTAACAGCGTAAAGACCAGCGCGAGCAGCATGATGTCCCAGTTCTTGCGAAAATTCAGCATTACTGCTCCACGCTCAATTCGGTTGTGCGCTTGAGACACTCCATCGATAGCATTGAGTTGACATTGTGCAGTTTGACGCGGGCGATCAGCGCCTTGTAGAAGCGATCAAAGTGGCCGGTATCGCGCACCTGCACGCGCAGCAGATAGTCGATGTCGCCCGCCAGTCGATGGGCCTCGAGAATCTCGGGCATCTCCTGCACCGCAGCAGAGAATCGCTCAAGCCAGTCTGGCTCATGCTGATCGGTACGAACCGACACGTAGAAAGTCTCGTTAAGACCCAGCGCTTTTGGATTGACCAGCGCCACCTGCCGTTCGATCACGCCGGCCTTGCGCATTTTCTGGATTCGACTCCAGACCGGCGTACGCGAAGTGGCCAGTTCTGCGGCCAGACTGTCGATCGAACGCGTCGCATCGCGCTGCAGCTCGCGAAGTATTTTCCGATCCAGCGCATCGAGCTCGACTGCTGTCATGTCGCATCACCTCACAGGAGATATTTATCCCGATTATAGCGTCAATAAACCTAATTATTCCCTAAATCTACCTACATATTGCCCATTGGCGAGGATAATGTTCTGATATTTACAACCTTCAGGAGATCACCCATGTCCAGCTCTCACGTCATTGTCGCCAACGATTTGCGCACCGGTCGCGTGGTGTATCTCGGGCGGAAAGGGAAATGGCTACAGCACTTGTCAGGTGCCGAAGTGTTTTCTGACAACGAAACCCTCGAGACGGCACTGGACGCTGCAATAACCAGTGAACGCAACAACTATGTTATCGCGCCCGAGGCGGTGGCCATTGATCCGGCGCTGAGGGAACCTGCGCACTATCGCGAGCAGATACGCAGTAACGGCCCCACCTGTGTGCCACCACTGCCTGCCCTGCAACGGAGCGCGTAAATGTATCGCTACGACACCTTCGATCAGCAGCTGGTCGAGCAGCGCTGCGCCGAGTTTCGCGATCAGGTGGCCAGACGGCTCAGAGGTGAGCTGACTGAAGAGGAATTCAAACCGCTGCGTCTGAAGAACGGTCTGTATCTGCAATTGCACGCGTACATGCTGCGCGTTGCGGTACCCTACGGCGTGTTATCCGCCAACCAGCTGCACAAACTTGCCGACATCGCGGATAAATACGATCGCGGCTACGGACACTTCACCACGCGCCAGAACATTCAGTTCAACTGGCCACAACTGGTCGATATGCCGGACATTCTCGATGAACTGGCCAGCGTACAGATGCACGCGATACAAACCAGTGGGAACTGCATACGCAATGTCACCACCGATCCGTTCGCTGGCGTCGCTGCCGATGAAGTCGTCGACCCACGACCGGTGTGCGAATGGCTGCGGCAATGGTCGACACTGATGCCGGAATTCTCCTGGCTGCCGCGCAAGTTCAAAATCGCCGTGACCGGTTCGACGATCGATCGCGCCGCGATCAAACTGCATGATATCGGTATTCAGCTGAAAACTGATGACAATGGTGCCACTGTGGCAGATATCTGGGTCGGTGGTGGCCAGGGCCGCACGCCGCGCATTGCACAATTGCTGAAAAGCGGCGTCAATACCACCGATCTGCTGCCCTATCTGGACGCGATCATGCGGGTCTACAACCTGCATGGCAATCGCAAAAAAAAGTACATGGCGCGCATCAAAATCCTGCTGGCAGATCTTGGGCTGGCAGAGTTTTCAAGACAAGTGCAACAGGCGTTTGAGCATGCCGACCGGGAAATCTATGATCACGCCGTGGATGAGTTGCGGCGTATAGAGTCGCATTTCGCCGTGACAGATGCCACTGTTGCATTGCCCATGACACGCTCAGCGCAACCGGCCGATTCCGCATTTGATCAATGGGTACACAACAATACTTTTGCGCATCGCAGTGCGGATCGTGCCATCGTTGTGATCTCGTTAAAACCTGCAGGCGGCATACCCGGTGATGCGACATCGGCACAGATGCGCAGCGTTGCCGAACTGGCGGCAAACTACTCGCAGGACGAGCTTCGCGTCACCCATCG
>CAZNIS010000089.1:1506-27020 GCA_964573105.1 uncultured Granulosicoccaceae bacterium | reverse complement strand
AGTGTGAATATCTCCGGCTGCATTAACGCCTGTGGTCACCACCACGTCGCTGCGATTGGGGTTTTGGGTCTGGAGAAACAGGGATCCGAGAGTTACCAGATTACTCTTGGCGGCCGCAACGATATGCAGGCAACGGTCGGCAAGGTATTGGGGCCAGGGTTCTCAGCCGAGCAATTGCCGCAGGCGATCGATAATCTCGTCGACACCTGGCAAACCCATAGAAACGATGATGAGTCCTTTGCGGATACCTTCGAGCGTATCGGTAAAGAACCGTTTAAGGAGCGCGTTTATGCAAGCGCCTGAGCGCCCTGACGTCGATGCGGACGCACCAGTATTGCCGGGGGAAACAGCGCTGGCTGATATCGACTCCGCGCTGCTAAGCGCCGATACACTGACCATACACTTCGCAAGCTTCTCGGACGGCCGCGGCCTGTCGCTGGCCGTGTATCTGCGTCAGACGCTTGGGTTTACCGGAAGACTGCTGGCAAGTGGTCAGCTGCTGCCAGACCAGCATCGCGAGCTTTTCGCCGTTGGTTTTGACGCGGTGCTGCACGACGGGCATGAGCGCAAGGTCTCGGGCCGCGAATCAACAGATCCGATCATAAGCTGCACCTACATCCATCCGGCGAGTCACTCGAATGCTCCATCGGTTTGGCGCCAGCGGCATCGGTAGAGGGCGTGGGTGCGAATTGCGGCAAGTTGGTACGTGCGCTTTGGCTTACGGCCCCTACGATTGCATTGACCACGAAATCGTGGGACCTGGTCACCGACCGGGGAACTAGCTGGCATGGAGTGTTCCCTCACGACTTGTTCGCGCAGCGGGGCTGCCCTCCCACCTCACTTCTCAGCACTGTGGGATCTGGTCCTTGACCGGGGCACGAACTTGACGGGACCGATCACGACTTGTTCGCTCGACGGAGTCGCACTCCCACGAAATGCATACTCCGCGCTCGCTACCGGCACCGTGGGACCTGGTCTCCGACCGGGGAACAAGTAAGAGCAGCGCCTTTCCCTCACGACTTGTTCGCTCGACGGAGTCGCACTCCCACGAAATGCATACGTAGGGGGAGTAAGCCTAAGCGCACGTACCTTGTCCAACGCGTGTGGTAGGTGCGCCTGGGCTTACCAGCCCTACGAGCATTCGGCGTGTGATTCGGGTGGTTTTACCACGAAGGCCACTAAAACCCGCCCGGTGGCAATCCGCTCGGCACTGACTCTGGCACGTCTTGATCAAAGTCCGGATCATTCAACGCGCTCAGGAAGCTCTGAATAAACGCACCGCGACCATCATCCATCTCGGGCATATCCAGCAAGTCAGGATCCAATGATGCACCTGGCACATTCGAGTTTCTGGACCGCGGCTCGTCATAAAAATTAACCGCCGCCGACACGGTCGAAAACTGGCCATTGTGAAAATACGGGCCGGTGAATTCGAGCTGGCGCAAGGTTGGCGTTCTGAACGCGAAGTTGCCATCGCCACTGTCCGGCTCGTCCTGCACGCCGTGTTCTGCCGCACCTAATACATGCAATTCAAAGTCAGAGAACATTGGCCGGTTGTGGCAGTTGGCGCAACCGGTAGTGACAAACTCCTGCATCGCTGATACCTGATCTGACGTCATCGCATCCGGCTCACCGCGCATCCAGCGATCGTAGGGACTGTTGTTTGCGATCAGTGTTTTTTGAAACTCGGCCAGCGCAATACCAATACGTTCAAATGTCACCGCCTCGCCGTTGAACGTGTTGGCAAACTGCAGGCGATATTCATCAATCGCGGCCACGCGCGCAACAATCTCTGCTTCAATCTGCTCGCGGCTGAACTGCTCCCCGCGCATTTCTTTCAAATCCCGAATCGGCTCCAGCGCCTGCAGCGCGAGACTGGACACGCGGTTATCCCAGAACATCGGCGCGGTCTCCAGATCGAATAGCCCGAGCTCGTCAATGCCATTCCAGCCGGTGTTGAGCAGCCCCTGGCTGTTGCGCCGAACGAAGCCGGAGTGACCCACCTCTCGCTCGGCGCCGCGGCCACTGCCACCCACGCCAATCGACTGTGCGCGCCCATCGCTGTAGCCGTGCTCAGGCAAGTGGCAGGTGGCGCAGGCGACGTCACGATCGCCGGACAGGATCGGATCCCAGAACAGCAGTTTGCCCAGTTGTGCAAGATCGGCGTCAGCTTCGGGGGCAGTTGCCGGCAGCGAACTCAGCACTCGATCATCGATCGCCAGCGTCTGCACATCGCCAATCGCACTGACGTCCTGCTGGGTGAATTGCACTGGCTGCGGCGTGAAGTTGTCGCAGCCGGACAACACAAAAGCCACCGCCACCAGACAGACGAAACGGATAGTGGTGCACGAAAGCGACTCTTGACAACCAGCCAGCAGATCGTGCATTGCTATGAAACGGCGCATGTTGTTATCTCCGAGGACAGCGCAAACGGGGGTGCCGCTCAGCGATGCGGCGTGTCCTGATCTTCGGCATAACAGCACTGGCACGCCATTGGGCGGGTGCCTTAGTCGATCGCGAAACGATCGCGCAAGTGTCGTAATTCGCTAGTGGTACATATGCCCTGTAAACGACAACTGATTGAAACAACTATGGTTTCCAGCGGTTTTTTGACCGAACTTAAAAACCTGACCGGCACCCCGACGCGGCTGCTGTTTGTTCTGCTAACTGTCATTGCGCTGGGGGTGTCGACGGTGGAGATTGTCGATGAATTCAGCAGTGGGCAGCGCATCGTGGACATGCTCGACGATCTGGCCCTGTTCGTTATCGCGCTGTTGGTGGCGATTGGCCTGATGCTCGAACTGTGGCGTCACCAGAAAGCGATTGCAGATCTGCAGAGTCAGCTACAGGATGCGCGCGGCAAATTACAGGCGCTGGATGAACGGAGCGACAGCATCGGCCGTCAGTATCGAGAGGTGATGCAAAAGCAGTTCGACGCCTGGGGCCTGACCGAGAGCGAACAGCAGATCGTTATCAGCCTGTTGAAGGGGCTGTCTTTTCGAGAGGTGGCGAGCTTACGCGACACGCGCGAGAAAACTGTGCGCCAGCAAGCCACCGGCATCTACCGCAAGGCAGGCTTGAGCGGCCGACACGAGCTGGCTGCATGGTTTTTCGAGGATCTGCTGGATCCGCAGGACAGTCAGTAGTTGGGGGTTGGAGTACAGGCTTTAGCCGGCTTTTTAAGTACCGGCCAACGTTGCATGAGTATCCCTACGCGACATGTTCGCCCGACGAAGTCGCACTCCCACGACATGCATATGTCACACTTGCTGCTACTAACGCCGTGGGACCTGGTCTCCGACCGGGGAAGAAGCTAGAGCAGCGCCATCCCCTCACAACTTGTTCGCTCGACGGAGTCGCACTCCCACGACATGCATACGTCGCACTTGCTGCTACTAACGCCGTGGGACCTGGTCTCCGACCGGGGAACAAGTGAGAGCAGAACCTCCCCCTCACGACTTGTTCGCTCGACGGAGTCGTGCTCCCACGACAAGCATACGCCGCACTTGCTGCTACTAGCGCTGTGGGACCTGGTCTCCGACCGGGAACAAGTGAGAGCAGAACCTCCCCCTCACGACATGTTCGCTCGACGGAGTCGCACTCTCACGAAAGGCCCACTCTAATATCGAATCAACCGCACACCAGCCGTTGGCCGGTATTCCATTACAACCTTATTGCGGCTGGCGGAGCGTGCAACTGCTGCCGGATCTGACCATCTTCCGCCACGCTGTACCAGTTCCAGTTCAATCAGGTCATCGAAAACGTTGCCTTGTTCGACTGGAAAGCAAACATCTTCCAAATGGGATAGCACATATAACGAACAGGTCCATTCAGATGCATTGCCGTGCACGTCGTGGAGTCCATATGCATTCGCCGCGTATTGACCGACAGGTAACGACTGACTTGCGTCTATATTGGCCTGGATATCTGTAATGCTCTGGCCGGTGTGAAATGCTGTTGAAGTGCCACCCCTGGCCAGATATTCCCACTGAGCTTCAGTTGGCAACGCGAACCGCAAGCCAGTCAACTGGCTCAACCAGTCGGCGTAACTGACTGCGTCATACCAGGAAACCCCGATAACCGGATGCTTGCCGCGTCCCCATCCGTTATCTGAAGGTGAACGCACAGGTTCTTCCCACACTACGATGAAAGTATCTAAATGATCTCCGTTTCTAGAATCTTCCCTTAGAACAATCGCGGTGGGGTTAGTTGAAACAAAAGCGTCGTACTCATCGAACGTCACTTCGTATTTGGATGCACCGAACTGAGCACTCTCGCCAACAAAGTCTAGACATATTTGCTGTAGATCCTCGTCCTCACGACGACCGGCTTCATCCGGCGGACTTCCCATCTCAAAACAGCGGTGGCGAAATTCAGGTTCAGGCAACGGAATATCCACCATCTGCGGAATCGGCACTGCAAACGCCGGCATTGACAGCGTCCACTCGCTATACAAAGGTGCCGCCACATCAATTCGAGCCCAATAGCCATCCCAGGGCATCACGACTTTTTGCTGATCCTGCGCAAAGGCAACGTAGCTGCCACGATAATGATCGTATACCCACAGCTGCATTGACGCATTCTGATTGTGAAGTTCGTCAATCGCACATCCGTTCGGATAACAGCCGCTTGCAGAAAAATTGTACGCATTCAGATCCGCATAGCCGACCGGGCTATCCAGCGCATTGCCAAGCAGACTCCAGTTTGCTTCCGGAAAATCAATCGCACCGCATTCATCGCCGCTCGAGACATTGTCGCTACAGTTATCGGTGGGTGTACTACCCCCTGGCAAACGCAGGTTTACTGCTTCTGTTGTGTTAAACCAGAATCCAACACCGGGATCCGGTATCGGTGAGTCTGCCGCCAGCGGCACATAGCCGCCGGCCTCGTAGACAAAGGCCACCCAGGAATCGGCTGCGGTCGCATCTCGCGATTCGTCATATGCCACCAGATCGGCCATGGTGGTGCCGGCAGGGGCCTGGCACGGTGTGCTCAACATATGCCAGGTGGTGAGAAGCGCGACAATTCGCTCCGCGGAACAGGCATCAGACAACCCGCTGGTTTCAATGCCGATTTGATAATCCACGGCACCGGTGCCGAGCAGGTCAGTGTCAATCGTGACGCCATTGAGATTCGCATTGGCGCCGGCACCTGCTACCACCAGTGTGTAGGTGCCTGCCGGCAGTGGATTATCGCCGTTGAATTCGAGCAGGCTATCTCTGAACTCAGTGATAATGACAGTGCCGACGTTGTGATTGTTTGGACTTTCATCGTAGGCAACCAGCTCACCTTCACTGTTGTAGAGAAACAGCACGGTTGCCTTTTCAATACCGGGTGCGTTGAATTTCTGGGTTTTGATTACCAATGATGCCGACGAGCCAGCCGGTACGCCGGTGTGTGAGAAGGTAAAGCGGTCTACCACGCTGTCGCCGGGGCCAAATTCTGTATCCGGCATGGCAGCCAGTGAATGCTGATTGTTTCCTGTGCTGCCAGGCGCTGCATAACCATCCGGATAGCCATCTGCCGGTAGCGGCCCGATGCCATACTGGCCGGGTATTGGATTCATCTGAACCAGTTGAATCTGCAGGTCTTTCCAAGTCTGATCGGCGCCAGCACTAAAATCCCGATAGGTCTCTACAAACTGCAGTGCCTGTTGTCCAAGGTGATTGCCGGCAGCGTCAGCCGGAAACGGGAAGTACCAATCGGGAATGGCGATGGAGTCGCTGTAAGTCTGCGTGTTGCCAAACGGATTGAACTGAACGTCCCAAGGGGTTACAACAATTTGCGCTTCGTTTGCAAAGGTTTCCGGATGGGATTTCTCAAGCCTGCCGCCAGACAATTTCACGTAGGCATTGCTTACGGCTTGCGATGCAAATGTAAACTCCGCCTGGCCACTGGCAGGTGACTCAACACTTCCTAAAATCAGCGGATCGAACGGATTCTCAGATACCTCCGAACCACGCGCAAGCGGTGCAATCAGCAGGCAGATTGACAGCGCAAACAAGAGTGTCGAAAAACCTGCGAGCCTGGACAGCCTGGGTTTGTGGACTTGTGCAGTTGAAAATTCCATAACATCATTCCATGGCTTTACGGAAATTGTCAGTCGCAAATCCCAGCATAACTTTCCCGCCGGAATCTAGACAATTGATAATTGTTGGCTATGGAGTGTAAATCACCGAGCACCGAATACCAATCGCCTGAATCTCTTTTGGTATTTTTTCGCAAAATTCTATCGGCGGAGCGGATTTTTCTACCTAGGACACCCCTCACGACTTGTTCGCTCGACGGAGTCGTGCTCCCACGAAATCCTCACGTCGCACTTGCTGCTACCAGCACCGTGGGACCTGGTCTCCGACCGGGGAACAAGTAAGAGCAGCGCCTTCCTCTCACGGCTTGTTCGCTCGACGGAGTCGCACTGCCACGAAATGCATATGTCGCACTTGCTGCTTTGGCCGCCGTGGGACCTGGTCTCCGACCGGGGAACAAGTTAGAGCTGTACCTTACCCTCGCAGCTCGTTCGTTCATCGAAGTTGCTCTCCCACCATGCGATCACGCCATCTTTCGTGAGAAAATCACCCCCCATATCCTCCGGGCGGTACGCACTGTCTCAATCTCAGTCAGGCAGATCGGCAGCGGCACCCTCAACCACTTGCAAAAACGGGCACAAGAATGACAACAAGCCAATGGGAGTTCTGGATTGATCGCGGCGGCACGTTTACCGATATCGTGGCGCGCAATCCGGACGGTGAAATCGTTGCCCACAAGCTGCTATCCGAGAATCCGGAGGCCTATCCGGATGCGGCGCTGCAGGGCATTCGCGATTTGATCGGCATCGATCAATCCACTGCCATTCCGTCCGAGCAGATTGCCTCGGTCAAGATGGGCACGACGGTCGCCACTAATGCGCTGCTGGAGCGCAAGGGCGATCTGACTGCGCTGATCATCACCCGCGGTTTTCGCGACGCGCTGGAGGTGGGCTACCAGGATCGCCCCTATCTGTTCGCCAAGGAAATCATCAAGCCGGAGCTGCTCTACGACGAGGTTGTTGAGATCGATGAGCGGGTGCGCAACGATGGCACGGTGGAACAGGCGCCCGATCCGGCCGCCGTGCGCGCGGCATTGGATAGCGTATACGCTACAGGTATTCGCGCAGTCGCGATCGTTTGCATGCACGCCTACGCCTGGCCAGAGCACGAACTGATTATCGAGAACATCGCTCGCGAGGCAGGCTTTACGCAGGTGTCGGTCAGCCACAAGGTATCGCCGCTGATGAAGCTGGTCGGCCGCGGCGATACCACCGTGGTTGATGCTTATCTGTCGCCAATACTCTCACGCTATGTCGAAACCGTCGCCTCAGAGCTCGGTGTACAGCGCGACGGCAACGGCACCCGGCTGATGTTTATGATGTCGTCCGGTGGTTTGACCGAGGCCGGCCTGTTTCAAGGCAAGGATGCGATTCTATCGGGTCCGGCCGGTGGCGTAGTCGGCGCGGTTGAGACCAGCCGCATGGCGGGCTTTGATCGCATCATCGGATTTGATATGGGCGGCACATCGACCGATGTATCGCACTACGATGGCGACTACGAGCGCACGTTTGAGACGGTCGTCGCCGGTGTGCGGATGCGCGCCCCGATGATGCTGATTCACACCGTGGCGGCCGGCGGCGGCTCTATTCTGCACTTCGACGGCACCCGTTTTCGCGTGGGACCCGATTCCGCCGGGGCCGATCCGGGGCCTGCCTGTTACCGACGCGGCGGGCCGCTGGCGGTAACCGACGCCAACGTCATGGTGGGTAAACTGCAGCCGCAGTATTTCCCGAGCATATTCGGGCCAGAACAAAACCAGCCGCTGAATGTTGATATCGTGCGCGAGAAATTCGCAGCCCTTGCAGCCGAAATTGACGATGGCCGGAGCGCTGAAGAAGTGGCAGCTGGATTCCTTTCTATTGCTGTAGAAAACATGGCCAACGCGATCAAAAAGATCTCGGTGCAGCGCGGCTATGACGTCAGTGACTATGCGCTGACCTGCTTTGGCGGCGCCGGTGGCCAGCACGCCTGTATGGTGGCCGACGCACTGGCGATGTCTACCGTTTTGATTCATCCGCACTCGGGTATTTTGTCTGCCTACGGTATGGGCCTTGCCGACATTCGCGCCAATCGCACCCAGGCTATCGTCAAGCCGCTGGCCACAGATATTGCCGATGAACTCGACGATCAGTTTGCACGACTGGCCAATGATGTTGCTGTAGAGGTAACACGCCAGGGGGTTGCGGCTGCAGATATCGCCGTGCACCAGCGCCTGCATCTGCGCTACGACGGCACCGACACCACACTGCCGATTAATCGGGACAGCGACGCCGCGATGATGGATGCGTTTCAACAGGCGCATCGCAAACAATTTGGCTTTGTATTCGAGGACAAAACGATTGTTGTCGAGGCAATTGAAGTCGAGGCCGTCGGCGGAGGTTCGGCGATTGACGAAGCCACCACCAGCACGCGCGAACACCAGCGCGACGCAGACGAAAACACTCGCATCTTCGCTAGCGGAAAATGGCACGAAGCCGCCATTTATCGCAATCGTGAGCAATTCAGTGCCGGGCTCACGATCGATGGCCCTGCCCTGATTATCGAGCCGCATCAGACTATTGTGGTTGAACCGGGCTGGCGGGCAAATGTCACCGACCGCAACCATATTGTGATGCGCAGAGTCGAGGCACTGAGCCGATCGAACGCGCTCGGCACCAGCGCCGATCCGGTGATGCTGGAGGTATTCAATAATCTCTTTATGTCAATCGCCGAACAGATGGGTGTGACACTTCAAAACACCGCCTACTCGGTAAACATAAAAGAGCGAGTGGATTTCTCGTGTGCGGTATTCGCCGCCGATGGCAGCCTGGTGGCTAACGCGCCGCATATGCCAGTGCATCTGGGATCGATGGATAAGTCGGTTGAATCGATCATCGCGCAGAACCCTGGCACCATTCGCCCCGGTGATGTGCATGCGCTAAACGCACCCTACAATGGCGGCACCCACTTGCCGGATATCACTGTAGTGACTGCCGTGTTCGACGAGGCAGGCGAGGATATTTTGTTTTACGTCGCCTCGCGCGGACACCACGCCGATGTCGGCGGCACCGCACCCGGCTCAATGACACCACTCGCCACCACCGTCGATGAAGAAGGCGTGTTGTTCGACAACTTCCTGCTGGTGGATCAGGGTGAATTTCGCGAAGAGGCATTGGTCGAGCTTTTAACCGATCACGCCTATCCTGCCCGCAACCCGCATCAGAATGTAGCAGATATTAAAGCCAGTATCGCCGCCAACGAAAAAGGCGCCCATGAACTGCGCACAATGGTGGATCAGTTTTCACTGCCCGTGGTGCAGGCCTATATGCAGCACGTGCAGGACAACGCCGAGGAGAGCGTGCGCCGCGTGATCGATGCGCTGCACGATTCCAGTCACCGCACCGTGACTGATCAGGGCGCCGAGATTCACGTAAAAATCAGCGTCGATCGCGACAAGCGCGAGGCGACGGTGGATTTCACCGGCACCTCACCGCAGCAGGTCACCAACTTCAACGCGCCCTCGCCTGTCACGCAAGCTGCCGTTCTCTACAGCTTTCGATTAATGGTCGATGCGGACATACCGATGAACGCCGGTTGCCTGCGGCCGATCAATATCGTGGTGCCCGATGACTGCATGTTAAAACCGAAGTATCCGGCACCCGTGGTGGCCGGCAACGTCGAGACCAGCCAGCACGTCACCAATACGTTGCTCGCAGCCCTCGGTGCCATGTCCAACTCGCAGGGCACGATGAACAACCTGACCTTTGGTAACGACGAATATCAATACTACGAAACCATCTGTTCAGGCTCACCGGCAGGGCCGGGTTTTAACGGCACCGATGCGGTACACGTGCACATGACCAACTCGCGCCTGACCGACCCGGAGATTCTGGAATTTCGCTATCCGGTGTTGCTGGAAGATTTTCACATCCGCCGCGGCTCCGGCGGGCGCGGCAAGTGGCACGGCGGCAGCGGCACGCTGCGCACGATCCGCTTTCTGGAAGCCATGGACTGCGCGATTTTGTCATCGCACCGCAGCGTCGCCCCCAAAGGGCTCGCCGGTGGTAGTGACGGGGAGCTGGGCAAAACCACGGTACGGCGTATAGATGGCACGGTGGAGGAACTGGCCGGTTGCGCACAGACGCACCTTGCCGCAGGTGAGGCGGTGACGGTGCAGACGCCGACCGCTGGGGGTTACGGCAACACCGAGGACAAACCCGTATGACCCCGTACTTTCAACCCGGCCTGTTTCGCGATAAACGCGTCGTTATCACCGGTGCCGGGCGCGGCATTGGTGCCGCAATTGCCGAGTACCTGGCAGCCGACGGTGCACGCGTGGTCGCCCACCTGGGCCGCGAGCAAAGCCGCAACCACTGGACCTTTCCTGCCACGCCGACACCTGCCAATGTCGTCACCGCGACCGCTGATCTTGCGAAGATCGACGGCGTCGATGAATTTGCCGGCGCAGTGCAGGAACATTTTGACCAGGTTGACGTGTTGATCAACAACGCTGGCACCATGCTTGGCCGCGTCGGCATGGCTGAGATGAGTGCCGAGCATTATGCCGCTGTGGCCGATCTGAACGCCCGCAGCGTAGTTTTGCTGACTACCCGGCTTTTAGCGCAACTCAAAGCCAGTGGTGATGCCGCCATTATCAATGTCAGTTCGATTTCTGCCGATACCGGGGGAAGTGCCGGCTCATCGATCTACAGTGCAGCCAAGGGCTTTGTTGCAACGTATACGAAATCACTGGCGACGGAACTCGCAGGCGACGGCATCCGTGTGAATGCGATCTCACCCGGCACGATAGACACAGATTTTCACCAACGTTATTCATCCGCGGAGAAGCTGGCGGCCACTGCTGCCAAAACGCCGTTAGGACGACTCGGCACAGCGGAGGATTGCGTGCCAGCCTGCCTGTTTCTGGCTGCATCGCAATTGAGTGGGTTTATCACTGGCCAGATCATTGGCATCAATGGTGGAACATCGTACGCTTGACAGATTCAACCGCTTACGCAACCAGGGCGAGGGCTGTACACTAAATGGTCACCATTGAAGTCGATAGTGAATTCGATGATTTCAGCGCGCTGCTGGCTCTGTTGCACCGCTCATTCAACTTCATGGACGGACGCATCAATCCGCCATCGTCCTTGCACAAACTGGACGCAGAGGGTTTGCGAAAAAAGGCCGAGGACGAAACGTTGTTGCTTGCAAAATCCGGTGAGCTGCTTGCTGGCTGCCTGTTCGTGCGACGGCAGGGCAATGCGGTGTATCTGGGCAAGCTTGCGATCGATGAAGCGTTTCGCGGCAAGGGGCTGGGGCGGCAGTTTATCGACGTCGCGACCATGATCGCAAAGCAGTGGTCTTGTGAGGCGCTTGAACTTGAAACACGGGTTGAGTTGCACGAGAACCAGGCATTTTTCGAGCACCTGGGTTTTGCAAAAGCAGGCGAGAATGCTCACGAAGGATTTGACCGGCCAACGAGTTTTTATTATCGCAAGATGGTTGAGTGAGTGTATTAGTTAGGTTCTGAACAATGCGCTCGTTTTATTGCTACCCTGCGTCTGCGAACAGTGGGGTTGGCAAGCTGGAACGTAACTGCTCTCGATATTATGGTACGTGCGCTTAGGCTTACGGCCCCTACGACTGACACGCGATTCCCCTCACGGCTTGTTCGCTCGACGGAGTCGGACTCCCACGAAATGCATACTCCACGATTGCTAACGGCACCGTGGGACCTGGTCTCCGACCGGGGAACATGTTACAGCTGCATTGACCTTCACGATCTGTTCACTCGACGGAATCGTGCTTCCACTCCAATCTTTAACTACCGCGCTATTCGGAATTTCAATGGCACCTGAAAGTCGTGGTACCGACGCGCCTCATCACTCGGCAGCGGTGGAAAACGATCGATTCTTTGCAGGGCGCTAAGCGCTGCATTGTCCAGTAGCTTGTGACCGGATGAGTTGAGCACTCTGCCCTGTTCTACTTGACCATTGGCCATAATGCGAAACCCCAGTAACACCACACCGGAAATACCTCGACGTTTAGCTCGCGTTGGAAAGCGCTGATATGAGGCCAGCAGTGCACGCACTGTGGTGGCGTAGTCAGCATCAATGACAGAATCGGTTGAAAGCTTACTGGCAGTTTGTTCAACTGCAGGCTGTTGTGCGGCTAAAATCTCCATTGTTTGCACCGCAGGTTTTTGCTTTGGCGGTGCTGGCCTGTTATCCGGTTTTTCGTCTATCTCCTGCAGTTCGACTTGCGGCCAAGGCGTGACCACCGGCTCTGGCTCGTGTTCTGGCCCGGGCGCGGGCGCGGGCGTCAACTCACGTTCTGAAAACGAATCGACTTCAATTTCAGCTGTCTCAAATTTTTTCGCTACCGTCTCGATGACAGGAGTTTGTTCAATGACCGGTTCTGGCAATGCCGACACAGGCGCTGTCACTTCTTCAACGGGCAACTCCTGCAGGTCTTCTTCAACTGCCGCTTGTGTAAACTCAAGGCTTGCCAGTTCAAAGGTCTGGCTCGACTCGGCGCCTGCCTCTTGAACAGGTGTCGCCTGATAATATCGCAGCACGCTGACGGCAACGCCCAAATGCAGCAGCAGCGACAGCGTAATTCCCCAGCGCCAGGTGTTCACTGTGCTGCCTGCGTCTCGACTGACACCTGTGCGATCCCGCGCACCGTTAGCGCATCCACCAGCCTGACAAAGCGCTGGAACTGTGCCGACTCGTCGACTTTTAATCGAATGGCGCTGTCCAGCGGCAACACTGCGATTGACGCGAGCAGTTCATCATCGTTGACGGAGCGGCCGCGCAGATACCATTGTCCATTGCGATCAACAGCTATATCGATGGGTTCGACCGGTGGTGTTGTTGCAGCGCCCGCAGCCGTCGGCAAAGCAATGTCGAGCTGGCTGTTTGTCACGAAGGTCGCGCTGGTCAGTACGATTGCCAGCAGCACCAGCATGATATCGACAAACGGGATTACATTGATGCTGTCAAATTTCTTCATGTTGCCGCCTGTGCCAGGACTCACGCGCTCGCCTGTCATCGATCTTCCACAGCGCAATCAGTTGCTCGGTCTTCGCCACCAGCCCGTTGTAGAAAATCATTGAAGGGATGGCGACAATCAAACCCAGTGCGGTGGCTTTAAGTGCCAGCGCGAGCCCCGACATGACAGACGTCGTATCGATCTGACCGGACTGCCCCATGTCGTGAAACGTCAGCATGATGCCAAACACCGTGCCGAGCAGGCCAACATAGGGCGCGTTGGATGCAATCGTCGCCACTATCGACAAACCCTTGCCGCAATCGAGCTTAAGTTGTTCCAGATCGCGATAGCGCCGCAGGCTGACACTGCGATAGAACAACAGGCGCTCTATACACAACGCCACCGACACCACACTCATGACACCGAGAATTGAAAAAATCGAGATATCCAGATACTGATTGAGAAGTTCCATGATCAAAATACCGTCTTGACGCCGAAGCCGAAAAATCGTGGCAACTGTGCGACCACCTCGCGTTCGCTGTAATCGGCGTTGTAGCTGAAATCCGATTCGTTTTCTCGATCCAGCACGTTGAGTATCTCAAGGTAAGCGTGCGTCTTGCGGCCACTGTCATGCGCAAACACTCGATCGATGCGCACATCCAGCCGACTGAAGTCACTGAAGCGCTCGCTGTTGAGCTCGCCGTATTGGGGATTGAAAAATCCTTCTACATCCGGATCCGGAGTGGAGCCGATGATCGGTGTATAGGGTGCGCCACTGTGTGCCCAGAGTTTTGCTCCGATAGTCCACTTGTTCGATATTTGATAGCTGCCAGCCAATGTCAGATTGACTGGCTGATCGTATTCAAAGTCAAACCGCTGTCCGCTGCGGGTATCGCGCCTGCTGGTGTCTGACAACGATAACGCGAGCCAGCCACTGAATCGATCGGTCAGTTGTTTGCGCACCAGCGTATCCAGCCCTGTCGCCGCGCCCTCGCCGTCGTTGCTGTAACGGGTCTCATCATCGGCGGTGGCGAGATTGTCCAGTTGATTGTGATAGAGCTCGCTCTGCACACTCCAGCCATCATCAAATGACTTTCGCAGACCGATGCTCGCGTGGACGGCGCGGGCGTAGTCGAGCTCCGGGTTGCCGAATACGTCGTCGATTCGGTCGATGTCTGGCATCTGGTGGTATTCACCTAATCCTGCAGTCAGCATCAGGTCGTCACGCATTTGATATTCAACGGCGATGCGCGGCTCGACAAAGGTCTTGTTGAGAAAGCCCTCGCCATGGATCGCGAGCCCGCTGTGCAGCGTGAGCTGATCATTGATGTACCAGCTGTCTTTGACAAATGCGGCTGCCGATGTGATGCGGTGCCGCTTGCTGGTCTGCAGCCTCTGCGCGACGGTGAACAGACAGTCTGGTTCAAACTCGGTGCAGGCCGGTGCATTCAGCGCCACGTCAAAATCAAGCACGCTGCGTTCAACACGGGCACCGGTTTTCAAGTCGTGATGTTCATTCAGTGGCCATTCGAGTTCACTTTTCACCAGCCACGAATCACTGTCGGCATCGATCGAGCCGGCGGAGCCTGCACGAGCCTTGTCCGACGTACTGCTGTGACTCAATACAGTGGTTAGCTGCGCGTTATTCTCGAGCCTGTTCGTGAGTATCAGCGACTGCTGATCAAACGCGGCGGCGTTGAAAGAACGACCGGCAAATACCGGATCGGTGGCGACATCTTCATTGCCTTCTCCGATGATCATTTCCATGTCATCGGTCGCGCCAATGGCCGAAAATCGCAGCGTTGAATCGGACGACAGTGCCCACACGTATTTCGCTTGATAGTCGCTGTAGTTTGGAAACTCGACAAATTCGATATCATCGTCTTCGTCGAGTTGCTCATCGACGAAGAGATCCAGATAGCTGCGTCGGGCGGCAAGATAGAATGACTGCCCGGTCGTCACTGGCCCCTCAAGTAAAAACCCCGCCTGCAGAAAACTGATATCGATGGTGGTTCGAAAGCGATCGGTTTTCGGATCGCGCAGCTCTACATCGAACACGCCACCCGTGACACCGGTAAACTCGGGCCCGTACGCGGAGGGATAGATCTCGAATGATTTGACGAGTTCGGCATTGAACACGCTGATCGACCCGCCGAAGTGAAAGAGATAATCCGTCGGCACCAAATCCACCTGAAAGTAATTGGCATCAGGCCCTGAGCCGCGTACCGCCGGCTCGATGCCACCGTCATCGGTAAACACCAGACCGGGCATCATTTGCAATGCGCGCAAGGGATCACCACCGGCGCCCGGCGCACCACTTAATGTATCGCCACCGAGATTGGTCCCAAGCGGCAATGCCGCCTCGGTCGTTGTGGTCTGTTGAATCGTTATTGGCGCCAGTTCCGTCGGCTCTGCCGCTGCTGCCAATGGCGTTGCCACCAGCAGCGCGAACACGCTGCGGCGATAACGCCTTTTCACTTTCTCATCATTGCTGGACATGAATTTGCCTCCCTCGCGATGCATCACACTGATGCATTTAGTATTGGCAGGCAGGCGTCCGAAATCTGTATCAGGATGTAACGCTGACTCAAAGTGCAGAAAATGCGGGCAACAGATTCAACCGCTTAGCGTGGATTATCGGATGCTGCGGGGGTGGCGATGCGCGCCAATCGTTGTATAGTGAGCAGACGCCGCGGCGACAGGCGCCGCCGGTATCGCCACACATGCAAGGGAATTACACCGATGAAACTCGAGACCAAAGCCGTCCACTCCGGCTATTCACCCGATCCGACAACAAAATCAGTGGCGGTGCCGATCTATCACACGGCGGCATTCGCCTTCGACGACACGCAACACGGTGCCGATCTGTTTGATCTGAAGGTACTTGGCAATATCTATTCGCGGATCATGAACCCCACCAACGATGTGCTGGAACAGCGCGTCGCGGACATGGAAGGCGGTGCGGCGGCATTGGCCGTTGCATCGGGTCAGGCGGCGACGACCTATTCTATCCTGACGCTTGCCGAGGCCGGCGACAATATCATCAGCACGTCCACACTCTATGGTGGCACCTATAATCTGCTCGCGCACACCATGCCGCAGATGGGCATCCAGACTCGCTTTGTCGATCCTGAAAAGCCCGAGGATATTACCGCTCTGGTCGACAAGAACACCAAGGCGGTCTACTGTGAGTCGATCGGTAACCCGGCGGGCAACGTCGTCGACATTCAGCGGGTGGCGGATGTTGCACACGCCGCGGGCATTCCACTGATCGTCGACAATACGGTCGCCTCGCCCTATCTGTGCCGACCGATCGAATGGGGTGCGGATATCGTCGTTGAATCACTGACCAAGTACATCAGTGGCCACGGAACCATCATCGGTGGCATGATCATCGACTCGAACAACTTTGACTGGGCCGCTCACAAGACACGCTTCAAGCGCTTCAACGAGCCGGATGTGTCGTATCACGGCGTGGTCTACACCGAGACCGGGCTGCCGCCGTTCATTCTGCGCGCACGCGTAGTTCCCCTGCGTAATATGGGGGCGGCGCTCGCGCCAATGACATCGTTTATGGCGATGCAGGGTCTGGAGACATTGCCGCTGCGCATGGATCGCATTTGCGAGAGCACACTGGCCGTCGCCAACCACCTGAACCAGGATTCGCGGGTCGAGTGGGTGAACTATGCCGGCATGGCGGATAATCCACATCACGCGCTGGCGCAAAAATACATGGGGGGTCGCGCATCCGGCGTGATGAGCTTTGGTGTTAAAGGGGGCAGAGAGGCAGGCGCGAAGTTTATCGATGCACTGCAACTGATCACCCGCCTGGTCAACATCGGCGATGCCAAGTCACTGGCCTGTCATCCGGCGACCACCACGCATCGTCAGCTGTCGCCCGAAGAACTGGCCTCATCCGGCGTGAGCGAAGATCTGGTGCGGCTGTCGATTGGCATCGAGCATATCGACGATATTATCGCCGATATCGATCAGGCGCTCGGGGCGACGACATAGCGGTTGGTTGTAAGGCTTGTTCGCGACGGAGTCAGGCTCCCACTAAAAGCTTGCGTGGGACCTGGTCTCCGACCGGGGAACAGGTTAGAGCGGCTCCTTGCCCTCACGAATTGTTCGCTCGACGGAGTCGTGCTCCCACGAAAAGCCTCCGTGGGACCTGGTCTCCGACCGGGGAACAAGTCAGAGCGACACCTTCACCTCACAACTTGATCGCGCGACGAGGGCCGGCCTGCTACGACGGCGCGTTTGACGCGGACAATGGCGCCCAACTGCGATACCATCGGGCCACTCAACCCACAGAGGCAACACGATGAGACCAATCAAGACACTGGTGGCGCTGGGCGTCGCGGCGATGCTTGCGACGACCGCTCAGGCGGCCGAGAACCTGACCGCAGAGACGGCGTCGCCGGGTGGCTCGATCCATCTTTCGATGGCGCATCTGGCCGAGGTTGCCGCCGAGAAGGGCATCGCCAACATCCAGGTGGCCGATGGCCAGACGCTGACCAACTCGGTACAGAACGTGGCCGAGGGCAAGACTGACATCGCCGGCACTCCGTACATCCTGCCGTTCCTGCTGGCCAAGGGCCGCGGCCCCTACTCCAAGCTGGGGGCGGAAAAAGGCGCCGAGCTGGCCGCCAATCTGCGTGCTCTCTACCCGGTTACGCTGGGTATCTTTGCACTCTACGCATACGACTCCAAAGGCCTGAAGGGCTGGGATGATCTCGAAGGCAAGACCATCTACAACGGCCCGCCACGCGGTGCTGCAGTGACTAACGCCCGGGCTGTCATCCAGCTCACGGCCGGCCTGAAAGAAGGCGATGGCTACAAGGGTGTGCAAGTCAACTGGGGTCAGGCGGTCAAGACCATCACGGATGGCTCGGCCGATGCCATCGTGCTGCCGATCTTGTTCCCGGACAGCCGCATCACTCAGGCGGTCGCCTCTGGCAGCATGACCGTCTGGTCGATCCCGAAAGACAAATGGGAATCCGAAGCCTTTCAAAAGTACCTGCGCGCCCCCGGCTCGGCACCGTTCGAGCTGCCAGCAAGCCAGGCCAATCTCGGTGAAGCCGGTGTAACACTGGTAACTGACGACGGCACCTTCCGCGGCCTTGCCACCATCGGTGGCGACATCGTGCACAAGGATATGTCGTTTGAGCTGGCCAAGTCGCTGACCGCCGCGCACATCGAAACACTCGATCGTCTGAAGGACAAAGCCCCCTTTGCGCGCCACGCCGGTTACGGCATTGTCGATTCAGTCAAGTCCGGCATGTGCGGCCCCAACCCGCTGAAGTATCACGCCGGTGCGGTCGCCGCCTGGGAAGAGGCTGGCTACACCATTGACGATTGCGCCAAGCCCGAAGGTTAGGCACTGCGCTACCGATGGAGGGTCTTCACTCTGAAGCCCTCCATCGTCGTCACAACCATCAGCTCGCGCCAGCGACAGCTTGTCCGGACTCCCCGTCTGATAAGCGCGACGCGAACTGACTGCGTTTTTGCCTCACCCGAGCACGACTAACCGCCATGTCAAATGATTCACAGGCCCCGGCCGAACACCGTGACCTGGGTGAAAAACTGGTGTACTGGCTGGCGCTGACGCTGGTCATCGTCGGCATGCTGAACGCGATGCCTGGCATCCCCGGCATCGACGCGGCATTCGAGGGCTTCCTCGGTTTCAAGAACTTCACGATCCGCAAATACCCGTACGAGTATTTCTATCCGATCGCCTTTGCGGTGATGATGATCATCGTCGCACTGAAACACTCGCTGTGGCGCGAGCTCGTCAACAGCACGCCATTGCGCAGGCGCCTGGGACTGGCACTGGATGTGGCATTGCTGGTCGCAGCCCTTGCGATTTCACTGACCTATATGGTCGAGATTGAGGCGGTGTGCCTGGTCGATCAGGTCACCGGCGAGCGCGCCGCGCTGATCGCCAAGAGTCTGGCTGAAGAGATTCAGTTCGCCGAAGACTTCGGCCTGCCGATCCCGGATTCGGTCGAGGATCCACAGTGTATCAATACCACCGGCGGCTGGCTGGTCGCAATCATCGGTTTGTCAGTGATGATATTTCTCGCCTACAACGTCAAGGTCTGGGGCCTGCCGCTGGTGCTGGTGGCTATCGCTGTCGCCGCCTACACCGTCATCACCGTGCTGGTCTGGTACTTCCACGGTCCGGACGACATCAACAAATACCTGATGACCAAGCTCGGCGGCGAACCGCGTTTGTTATCGGATGGTCGACCACGGCTGCACGATGCACTGGTCAACAATTCCTCCGGCCTGCTTGGTCGATTCATGGACATCATTCTGAACACGGTGTTTCCGTACATCGTGCTTGGCGGCTTGTTTGGCGCATCGGCTGGTGGTCGCTCGCTGATCAAGCTCGCGTTTTTGTGGACGCGCAAACTGCGAGGCGGCCCGGCACACGCGGCGATCGTGTCGTCTGCGATGTTCGGCACCATCTCCGGCGGACCAGTGGTGAACGTATTGTCTACCGGCGTGCTGACGATTCCGATGATGATTAAACGCGGCTTTTCAAAAGTGTTTGCCGGCGGTATGGAGTCGGCCGCCTCATCCGGCGGATCGATCATGCCACCGGTCATGGGAGTAGCGGCGTTTGTACTTGCTGCACTGACTGCCGTGCCGTATCGCGAGGTCATCATCGCAGCGGCGATTCCGGCCATCGCCTACTTTTTCTGTTTGTTTCTGTCGGCGGTATTCCAGTCACGCAAACAGGGTATCGAGGCGATTGGTGTAGTTACCGAGGACATGATCCTGTCGCGCGCCGACAAGCTCAATCTGGTGATGATCTTCGGCCCGATTCTGTTGATCCTTTTTCTATTGCTCACCCCCAAAGAGGCGATTGGCTGCGGTATCTTCGGCTCACTTTTCGGCGTGCAAACCACGGTCACCGACGGTATCTGCCGCACCACCGACCTGCCCTGGTTTTTCGAGTTGCTGCAGAACTCTGCGGGCGATGCAGGAAGCGCCGGCTGGTGGGCGGTTATCCTGCTGTGTTTCCTGCTGTTTCTGGATAAAGACATGCGCCGGCAACCCAGTCGTCTGCTCGATGCGCTGTCCGGTTCCGGCATCTTGATCTCAACGCTCTACCTGATGTTTCTGGCCGTATCGATTATCGACTTCTGCCTGAACTTCACCGGCCTGTCCGATTTCATCGCGCTGGACGTGCTGGGCTGGCTGCGCTCACTCGATCTCGGTGGCAGTGGTTCCGGGCTCTTTCAATTTATTGCACTGCTGACCACCATGGCACTGGCTGTGCTGCTGGGTATGGGTATGCCAGCGGTACCGGCCTATATCAACGTGGCACTCTTAATGGGGCCAGTGTTGTCGGGCCTGGGTCTGTCAATCTTCACCGCCCACATGTTCATCTTCTATTTTGCCGTCGCCTCAGCGATCACACCGCCGGTTGCGATTGCCGCCTTTACCGCCGCCACCATCACCAAGGCCGAGCCGATGTCCACCGCCTTTTCGGCCGTGCGCTCGGGCATCGTGATGTTTGTCATTCCGTTTGTGTTCGCGCTGTATCCGGAAATATTGTTGATTGAGGCTGCGGTACGCGACCCCAACTCACTGCCATCGGCAGCGCAATACCTGCCGGGCTATGACGGTCAGATTCATCTGCTGCCATTGTTGTGGCTGCTGTTGCGACTGATCGCCGCACTGTATCTGCTGGCAAGCGCACTGGCAGCTTACGATAGAAAATCACTCAGCGGGATTGAGATCGCCATACGCCTTGCCCTGGCCGCATTGATCATGTTCAAGGATCCGGTGTTCCATGGTCCGGCACTGATAGCGGGGGTTGTCTTGCTTGCCTATCACTATTTGCGCGGCCGATCTGCGCCAGCCGGACAAGCCTCATGAACGTTCTGTGGATCATGGCCGATCAGCTGCGCTGGGACTATCTCAGTTGCTACGGTGCCCGCTACATCGACACCCCCAACCTCGATTGGCTGGCCTCCCGCGGCGTGCGATTTGATCGCGCTTACGTGCAGTCACCGATTTGCGGGCCAAGCCGGATGAGCTTCTACACCGGCCGCTATGTGCGCAGCCACGGTGCCACCTGGAACGGCTTTCCATTGCGCGTAGGCGAACCGACCCTTGGCGATCATCTGCGCGAGCTTGACGTCAAATGCTCGCTGGTCGGCAAAACGCATATGACGCCTGACGCCGCTGGCATGAAACGCCTGGGTATAGAACCTGACAGTATCATCGGTGCGCTGGTCGCCGAGTGCGGTTTCGATGTCATGGTGCGCGACGACGGCACCAATGCATCGAACTATCCGGGACGCTGCGCCGAAGACTACGATCAATACCTGCGCGACAATGGCATGGCTGGCGACAACCCGTGGGAGCAATGGGCCAATACCGGGGTTGACGACAACGGTGATTTTCATTCCGGCTGGCTGCTGGAGAACGCACCGCTGCCGGCGCGCGTACCGAAAGAACACTCCGAGAGTGCCTGGCTGACCACGCGCGGCATCGAGTACATTGAATCGCAGGGCGAACAGCCGTGGCTTTGCCACCTGAGCTACATCAAACCACACTGGCCCTACTTGGTACCGGCGCCCTATAACGACATGTACTCTGCTGCCGACCTGCCACCGGTCAATCGCAGCGACATCGAAAAGCAAACCGATCATCCGCTGATGCAGGCGTGGATCGACATGCGTGTGAGTAAGAGTTTTTCACGCGATCATATCCGCGATGTCGTGACACCGGTGTATATGGGTTTGATCAAGGAACTGGATGATCAGATGGGCCGCTTGTTCGACTACCTGCGTAGCAGCGGCCGCATGGACGACACCATGATTGTCTTCTGTTCCGATCACGGCGACAACCTGGGTGATCACTGGTTTGGTGAGAAGGATCTGTTTCACGATTGTTCGGCACGAGTGCCACTAATTGTTTACGACCCACGATCACAAGCTGACAGTACCCGCGGTGCTTCATGTGATGCACTGGTCGAAGGCATCGATCTGGCACCTACGTTTATTGACTACTTTGGTGGCACCAGCCCCCCGCATATTATCGAAGGGCGTTCACTGCAGCCGTTGTTGCATGGCAGCAGCGAGCCGCTGCGCGAATTTTGTGTCTCTGAGTACGACTACTCAACGCGCGACGCCAGACGTGCGGTTGGTGTCGATCAAAACGATGCGCGACTAGCGATGATCTTTGATGGCCGCTGGAAATATATTCACGTAGAGACCATGCGGCCAATACTCTACGACCTGCAAAACGATCCCAATGAATTGCAGGATCTGGCCACCGATCCGGCCTATGCCGATCAACTGGCCCGCCTGTCTGCCATGCATTATGAATGGTGTCGCCGCCACCACAATCGCATCACCCGTGATGCGGCGACTATCGAGGCCATGACAGATGACCGCGAACCACCAGGGATATTGATTGGTTACGCGAATCAAAAAGAGCTCGAGGACGCCGGCCTGACCATGCCGCCGCATACATACCAATAGCCACCACCCCACCAGGGTTATGGGAAAAGGTAGGGTGGATAAGCCTGCGCATCCACGCGGACGATATATCGGTTGTGTGCAAAGTGTCGAGTCAAGACTGACGTATCGGCTGTCGCGAGAACTAAGGTGGATACGCCTTGCGGCTTATCCACCCTACGAGTGCAATGCACCGAGATCTGAAACGGGTGTGTTGGATTGCATTGACGCTGGCGCGATAGACTTCTCGTGCGAGGTTTTCCCCCTACCCCGACAAACCCAATCTGTCGAGCAACGATCGCAATCGCGAGCGGGCGGCGGTTTTGTCTTCTTGGCGTTTTCTACTAATCGACTCACTAAACGCACGGCAACTCATGGAACGCGGGCTGTCACCAATCGAGTGTGTATTGATGATGATATCGCGCTCGCCCAATATTCCGGCCACTGACTCGAACGGCAGTGGACAGTGAATGGCGAACCACCGATCGGTAGCCTCTTGATCGAAAGATTCCATTGACGCCGCCCAGCGTTCGTCAATCAGCAGGTCTACTCGCAGATGGCTGTTATCAACAACCGTACTATCAACGGAGGAATTGGCGCACAACGCGTGCGAGTGATAAAAACTGTTGATCCAGTCGTCAAGTGTGGTGTCTGCTGCACGAGCGCTTGCAGCCACAACGACCAGCGGCATCAGCAGCGCAATATGCCTGAACCGGACGCTCATGCTACTGGATCGACGGGTATTCAACGTTCACCCCGGGGTGAAACTCCCATTTGCCAAGGCCCGTGCCATCGGGTGAGATCTCGAATACCTGCCACTTGCCGTCGGTGGATTGATCGATGCGGTGAAAATAGATCTTGTCACCGGCGATACTCCAGCCCGGTTTGCTGTTTAGAAAGCCGTCACTGATTACAGGGCTGGCTGATGAGCCATCCGGCTTCATCAGGTAGATCGACCAGGCGCCAACGCCTCCGAAGGCATCCGGGTCTTCGAGGCGCAGCCAGGCGATGTCCTCGCCATCTGGGGAATAGTAGGGATCGTAGTCGGCGATCGAGTCGTAGGTCAGGCGCTGCATCTGACCGGTATCGACAGCCATGCGATAGATTTCGAGCTCGGGCAGTTTATCGCCCCCGCAATCGGACGACTCACAGCGGTTGAACAGAATGCTCTCACCATCCGGTGACCAGGACGGATCACAATTCCAGCCGCCGTCGTAAGTCAGTTGTACCGGCGCCTGGCCGGCAACGTCTGTTGTCACCAGTTGCAGTACACCGTCGATGCCGGCACACATCAGCAACTGATTGCCATCGGGTGACCACTCGGCATGCGCCTGCAGGGTCCAGCCGTAGTCAGTCATGTCGATCAACTTGCGGTGGGAAAGTCCGAGCGCGTCGGTCTCCCAAAGTTCGGCGTGGGCGTAACTTTGCTCGGCCCAGGCCGGCGCCTTGTAGTACAACAGGCGCTTGCGATCCGGTGAGATTCGCGGCCACCAGTGATCAAAGCCGCTCTCGTCGGTCAAAACCTGCGACTCACCGGTTTCCGTATCGACGGTGTAGACCTGATAGGAGCCGGACACTTCCGAGTTCAGCACCAGTTGGTTGGCGGCAAAGTCGATCGTCGGCACGGCATCAGCCACCTGCTCGGACGTTTCACATCCGGCGAGTACCAGCAGACAGGCGCCAATCAACAGATTTTTGGGATGGAGCATGGCAGCACCATAGGGGTAAACGGAACAGATGTTGGCAATTAACGCACCAGCACAGCGGCCCGGATTCGCACCGCGAGCAAGTGATTCTGCCATTGTGACAATGCCCCACTCACCTCGTTCGCAAAGACTGTGATCAATTTAACATAACAATCGTGATCGCGCAGCTTGCCGTTGCGCTGCCAACGGTCTGTTTGCACGACGGTACCACCCTCATTAAGCCACGACTGACAGAGGCCAGTGTGCGCTTCGGCACCCGCACCACAACTTCACAATTCTTGCTGCCCCGGCGCGGTTGAAACCAGCAGTCCTGACCTACCAGTGACAGTATCCAGCCCCATAGCATTGACCGGCATCATCCGGAACCTTCTCACACTATGGCTGATTCTTGTTACCAGTGCCTGCTCGTACGTAGAGGTGTCTGATCAGCGTCGCACCAGCAGTCCCGCTTTCGATGGCGAATGGCGAGGGCGAATCGATGCACCCCCTGACCTATCAGCACACAGAATGGCTCGACATCCTCGAGTGCAGCGCCTTTTCAGCCGATGTGCTGGTGCGCATCGACAGCGGTAGACTGACGGGAATTTTCGACGAGACTATCGAATTTCAGGCGAACCTCAGCGACGCTGGCAGGTTCTATGTCTCGGTACCGAAAGAAAGCGACTATCTGATCAACGGCCGCAGCCGTTTTGGCGCCCGCGAATACCACGTGTTCAAAGGTAATCTCGACCCGCAGGGCGCGAGCAGTCAAGGTTACTACCAGATGGCGATTGGCCAGATGGACGAAGGTGGCTGTGAATATCCCATAGTGTTCGAGCGAGATATTGCCGCTGAAGAGGAGGACAGCGTCAGTGCCTACTATTGATACGGCGAGGTAAACGCCTGCAAGGTAGACGAATGCGGAACAACGCTTTCCCTGGACTTTCGTTTCGTTATTAACAGTTTGATGTGTTGCGTCTTCCCTTAAGACTTGTTCGCTCGACGGAGTCGTGCTCCCACTCGAGAACGTGCAGCCTGTAACAATATGCAGTAGGGGCCGTAAGCCTAAGCGCACGTACCTTGTTCAACGCTTTGGTAGGTGCGCCCAGGCTTACCTACCCTACGAGTGTTCGGCACATGATTCGATCGGCTTCATTGCCAGTAATCAGCCAGATCAATGGGCTCGCAATGCTCGGTGCGCTTGTAAGTATCCGGATCAAAAGTGCTGTAGCAAATTTTCAGTACCGATTGATCAATCTCCATACTGAAACTGTCTGTCTTACCCT
>CAZNIS010000089.1:0-1406 GCA_964573105.1 uncultured Granulosicoccaceae bacterium | reverse complement strand
CAAATTTTCAGTACCGATTGATCAATCTCCATACTGAAACTGTCTGTCTTACCCTGTTTGATAATTTGCAGATTATCCAACCGCGCGCGCAGTCGCTCGGCAGCGTCGTATTCGCTTTGTGTCCAGTCGCCTGATTCCAGCAGGTAGCGTTGATGGTACGTGATCGCCTCGGTGCGCCTGAGTCCACGCCCCAGGGTACTGGAGATATGTCTGCCGTGTTCGCTGTGACTTCTGATGACGGCACTGGCCAGACTCATGCTGTAGCCGTACCACCGCTTCTGTTCGAGCATCTGACTGCCCGGCACGCCTGCCTCCGACGGAATCGGCAGGCCGAGCGACCGCATGAAGCCCACCATAGTCCGCAGCAGGTTGTCGGGTGGCAACTCTGGCTGGCCGGCGGAAAATTCCATTTCGACAAACGCCTGCATCTCGGTGATGTCTTGCGTTTCGAGGTTCTGATTTTTAAGCCATGCGGCAAAACGCTGGCTTTCCTGCCGACGCAACTGCTCCTGCTCGTCAATCCACGCCTCGTGCTCGGCTGACACAGCAGGCGTTGAATCGCGGTGAGCTTGCGGATCGAAAGGCTGGTTGCGCCAGTCCATATCGAAGTAGATTGCAGCGCGACGCATGTCAGTAGCATAGGAGTAATCGTAACGATTGGCCTCGGCAGGATCGAGCCTGAGCGCGGCCTCTTGCAGCAGGTCGGCCAACGAACTTGCCACCACACTCAGCTTCGCTACATCCGCACCATGCTCAACCACCTGTCCGGGTGAACCACCGCGTGGTGGATTCATGTCAACCGAGTAGTTATCGGCGTTCGACTCGGCAAACGCAAACCACGATGGATTCCAGCCAAGCGGGTCGACCGGATCACCCTCTCTCACGTCCCATATATTCGGGTGGTAGGTTTCGTCGGGGTTGGCCTTGTAATACTTTTCGTTAAACTCCTTTTCGCTGTTGTACATCTCTACGTAGTCGAGATGTCTGCCAAGCGCCTTTTCCAATGGTAAAAAATTCAAAGTGGCCAAAGAAAGGCGCCCAGGGTTCGTCGGTTGCCAGGCGCGCATCCAGTTGTGCTGCGTGATCGTAGGGATTGTACTGCCCGTTGGCGAGTTTGTAGAGTTCACGAAGATCCTCTGGCAACCGATATCCGATCGCTTTCTCTACCGTCAGAATGTCTTCTTCTGTGGCGGGCGGCATCAGCGTGGGTTCGATATTGATGCCAATTTTGGCGTGAAAGGCGATCCACGCCGACAAAGCCAATTCGATTTTGGACATCGCCTCCCAACTCCTTACTACTCGTCAAGCACAAGTTAGCATGTCGATAGCAGGCATGAAAGATTGCGATTGCAAAGTTTCACATCTTCGTCAAATCATCTTCGCTCAATGTGCGTGAGAGGTTACGG
>CAZNIS010000088.1:26836-29842 GCA_964573105.1 uncultured Granulosicoccaceae bacterium | reverse complement strand
CGCGGTGGCGCAACTGATGGCTATTAGCCAGGGAAGCCCGACGCGTGAGCGAGGAAACTCTATCGTGATGCTGTGCCGGGGAGTTGTTCGGTGTTGCCTCGCTTACGCGTCGGGTTGCCTGTGGTGCAGAGGATAGCTAATAGCCAGGGAAGCCCGACGCGTGAGCGAGGAGACTCAATCGTGATGTTGTGCCGGAGGAGTTATTCGGTGTTACCTCGCTTACGCGTCGGGTTGCCTGTGGTGCAGAGGATGGCTAATAGCCACGGAAGCCCGACGCGTAAGCGAGGAGACTCAATCGTGATGTTGTGTCGGAGGAGTTATTCGGTGTTGCCTCGCTCACGCGTCGGGTTGCCTGTGGTGCAGAGGATGGCTAATAGCCAGGGAAGCCCGACGCGTGAGCGAGGAGACTCTATCGTGATGTTGTGTCGGAGGAGTTATTCGGTGTTGCCTCGCTCACGCTTCGGGTTGCCTGCGTTGCCCGTCTTAGCTGTGGCACCTTTAATTACATGCTGTGCGAGAGCTTGTGATCAGGATTTCTGCAATCCGGACAACCATGCTGACAGTGCCTGTCCGATTTCGTCGGCGCTGTCTTCCTGCAGAAAATGTTTGCCGGCGACGGTGGTCTCGGTTTGATTCGGCCAGCGTCGGCAGTGGTCGCGTTGTGGGCCGATCAGAATGGAGCCGGGGTCGGCGTTGACGAAGAGTTTCGGTAGATCAGATGTGGCTAGCCAGTCGCTGTAGTTTTGCACGATCTCTACTACCTCTGCCGGTTCGCCGTCGATGGGTATCTGGCGCGGCCATGTCAGCATTGGACGACGGTCTTCGCCGCCATCGACGAATGGGCGTCGGTACTCTTCCATTTCATCGTCGTGCAACGGCCGGATGACGGACGAAGGCAGTATGGCCTCGACGAACAGATTTTTCTCGAGCACGATTTTTTCACCGGCCTCGGTGCGCATGGACTCAAAGATGCCGCGTGCCGCCTCTGGCCATTCGTCCCAGGTTACCGGCCGCACAATCGCCTCCATGTAGGCAATACCGGCAACGCGATCACGATGTCTATTCGCCCAGTCGAAGCCCAGCGCCGAGCCCCAGTCGTGTATCACCAGCGTAACGCTGTCGCCCAGATTCAACGCATCAAGCAAGGCATCCAGGTATTCGCGATGCTCTTTGAATGTGTAGCGATCGGGGCCGCTGTCATCGAGTTTCTGCGAATCACCCTGGCCGATCAAATCGGGCGCAATGCAGCGGGCCTGACCGGCGACGTGCGGGATGATGTTGCGCCACAGGTAGGACGAGGTGGGATTGCCATGCAAGAAGACGATCGGGTCGCCGCTGCCCACCTCGTGGTAGGCCATCTGTTTGCCGTTGATGGTTTTGAATTGCTTGCTGAGAGGTTTTGTGTTCATTGTCTTCTTCCATGCACGGGCGGCTGGTCAATTCTACCGTTGTGAATTACACCGGTTCAATGCGATAACCCACACGCGGAAAATGCACGCACACCTCACCCGTCTGCTCGCTGCTGCGCATGACCGCTACCGTGTGGCAGTCGGCATACTGAATGGTGCCCTGCACGTTGACTTCGCCGCCGTCAATGTCGGGCCCGATGGCGACCGGCATACCCACCTGCAGTTGCTGAGGATCGAGTGGATCAATGCTGCTTGTGGTGGTGCTGGTGCTCGCGGCTGCGATCGATAGCGCCTCTGCGGCAGGCATATCGCTGCTGCTGCCGTGGCCGATATCGCTGATCGTTTGCTCCCAGCGCAGCAGGTTGGCAAACGGTGCGAGCAGATCTGGCCCACCGCTCCAGCGGCCGCGAATGAACCAGACCAGATAGTAGCCGCAGGCATCGGCAAGGCCCGGTTGGTCACCGGCGAGAAACGGCTGGCTGGCCAGTTCCTGATCCAGCCAGTACAACTGCCCGCGCACCTGGGCAGCGGTGTGGGCCAGATCGCGCTGCGCTTGCGTCAGCGCCTGTTGCCAGTCCGGTCCAAAATACAAGCGCCCGCGATCTTCGGCAAAGTCTGCCGGTAGCGCATCACCGGCGCCAGCGAGTACCAGCTCGATCGTCTGTTTGAAGAATCTGTCGTCGGTCCAGCGCCCGAATCCCCAGGCGCGTCCCGCGTGTCCCGGTGCGTAGAACGCAGGTGACGGGTGACGCCGGTCGAGTTCGCGCAGGATGCACATGCTGTCGCAGTAGATGTCGGCGCCAATCTGCATCACCGGCGTGCGCCGGTAGCCGCCTGTCAGCGGGATGAGGTCCGGCTTGGGCGGGATGCGCGGAATCTCGACCGAGCGCCACGCGAGCCCCTTGATGCCAAGGCCGACGCGCACTTTCTCAGCGACCGGTGATTGCGGGTAGTTGTGCAGGATGATTTCAGACATGGTTGCTGGATACGCTGGTGAGAGATGGCCAATACCGCGATTGAGCCAGGCGATGCGGTCAGTGGTGGCGGTGGTGGTTCGTTATCCTAACGCAGGTAGAGCGGAATCGCGATGCTGTGGTTTTGGCGCGGTGTTGCCTCGCTAACGCTTCGGGTTGCCTGTGAAAGGCTGGCGCCTGGCTGTTGTACAGCCATGGAAACCCGAAGCGTCAGCGAGGAGACGCAATCGTGATGTGCTGCCGGGGAAGGTGTTCGGTGTTGCCTCGCTAACGCATCGGGTTACCTGTGAAAGGCTGGTGCCTCGCTGATGGCTAACAGCCATGGAAGCCCGACGCGTGAGCGAGGAGACTCAATCGTAATGCCGTGCCGGGGGAGTTGTTCGGTGTTGCCTCGCTAACGCTTCGGGTTGCCTGTTAAAGGCTGGCGCCTTGCTGACGGCTAACAGCAATGGAAACTCGACGTGTGAGCGAGGAGACTCAATCGTGAAGCCGTGCCGGGGAAGGTGGTCGGAGTTGCCTCGCTAACGCTTCGGGTTGCCTGTGAAAGGCTGTCGCTGGCTGTTGGCTTACAGCCATGGAAGCCCGACGCGTGAGCGAGGAGACTCAATCGTAATGCCGTGCCG
>CAZNIS010000088.1:19436-26736 GCA_964573105.1 uncultured Granulosicoccaceae bacterium | reverse complement strand
CAATCGTGAAGCCGTGCCGGGGAAGGTGGTCGGAGTTGCCTCGCTAACGCTTCGGGTTGCCTGTGAAAGGCTGTCGCTGGCTGATGGCTTACAGCCATGGAAGCCCGACGCGTAAGCGAGGAGGCTCAATCGTGACGTCGTGCCGGGGAGGTATACGGTGTTGCCTCGCTTACGCGTCGGGTTGCCTGTATCACATCTGGCTTTAACGATGCAGCATTGCACGGCCGACGGGTCTCAGGTTCATGTGTCGATCGATAAACCCGTGTCTTGGGCCGTAGCCGCGGTCGATGTCGGCGAAGGTGTCGAACTGGATTTGCAATGCGGGCAGTGTTGCGCAGGCCTCCATCGCCGACACCACGCGTGTGGTGATGGCATCGTCGTCGAAGTTGCCAACCGCGGGATTGCTGTGCGCCAGGCGGACGTTGGCGATGCAGTTCATGCTGGTGCTGGCGAAGCGTTGTTGCATTTGTGACAGCACTGGCACCGGATCGGTCTCCAGCGGGATCTGGAATACGATGCCTTTTATTGCAGAGGCGTTTGGCCACTGTTCAATCGCGTTGAATACTGCTTCTACCTCAGACCACAAGAACCCGCTGCTGACGCTATGTGCAAAGGGTTTATCGCCGGTGTCGGTGTGCGATGAGGAGTGCACTTTGCTCAGGTGCAGCTTCAAATCTTGCGGTAGCGATGCCATTGCATCAGGTTGCCCGGCTTGTAACTGTTCTGGTTTAACCACGATCTCCAGTGATTCAATCAACGCCGTGCAGGTGTTGATGCTGTCTTTTATCTGCGGCAGGGTATCAGCCAGACAAAACGCATGAAATTGAATGCCGGCGTTGCGGTAGTCGCGTACGCGTGCTGCAATCACAGGATCGGCGATGTCCTGTAGCGGTACACGTACCTGTTGAATACCCAGTTGCTTCAGGCGCATCAGGGTGTAATCGTTGTGTGCCCGCTTGCGGCTGAACTCTTCCATCGGGCCGTTGTACGGCAGATCGATCGATTCGTGCCAGGCGTGGCGCAGATGTACGCTGAACGGTTTAATACTGGCCGGCACGATGCGCGCAGCAGGTGCGTCACTGTGTTGCGCTCCATCGGTCGGGATCAGTGTCGGCTCGATGGCGTCTTCGGTCACCTCAACCATCGTGACGCAGAATTTACCGGTATCGTTGCGGCCATACTCGGCACAGGGGTCGATGCGATACAACTCGGCGTAGTCCTGGCGGGTGAAGCTTGTCGGTGGCAGTACGTAGAGCTGCGTGTCGTGGTAGCGGTTATAGAAATAATGGTGTACGTGGCCAGAAAATACACAATCGATTTTGTATTGCTGCAATAGATCCAACAACCAGCTGCGCGCGGGTTCAGCGATATTGTCGTAGTGCTCGGCCTCGTCTGGCGAGTGAATGAATGGCGGGTAGTGTGAAAACAGAATGGTGCGTGGCGCATCTGATTGAGACAAGGTGGCCTCAAGCCATGCACGTTGTTCGTGTTCGGTTTGTGTGCCGGTGTTCAGGATTGATGAATTGATGACGACAATCAGACAATCGCCTTTTTGAAACGCGTGATAGCTGTCTTTGAAGTAGTCGGCATAGATCGCCACGCTGTCGTCGGTCGCGGGTACAGCCGGCGAGGCCGGCATAGGCTTATCGCCGATGTCGTGATTGCCGGGCACAAAGTGCACGTCGGGCAGTGGCGCGAAAATCTCCAGCGCCTCGGTGCACGCGTCGGCGTAGGCCGACATATGCGGCAGCGGGTGTACCATATCCCCCAGATGAATCGTAAATTCAGGCTCCTGCGCGGCGAGCAACTGGCAGGCGACGCGCGCGCGGTCGTTGGCCAGATCGTTGACCGGAAACGGTGACGACTGATCACCTCGCGGTGCGCGAACGTGTGTATCGGTGATGATGCCGAAGCGAATGGATTTGCTCATTTTTTCTTGCCGGCCGTGTGTTGCCAGATCAGTATGCCGATCGACAGGATTGTCATCGCCCAGAAAAACAGGCAGATGCCGCTTGAGAAAAAGACGCCATAGTCGCCTTTCGAGATCAGCAATGCCTGGCGGAAGTTGTCCTCGAACAATGGTCCGAGTATGAAGGCGATCAGAAATGGCGCGGCCGGAATGCCCAGTTTCAGCATGCCGAAACCAAACAGCCCCATGGCGAACATGATGCCGACATCATAGATGGTATTGTTGACCGCATAGGTGCCAAAGACACACAAAATCAACACCACGGGGAACAACAGGTGGCGTGGGATATCGGCTATTTTGCTGATGGTGCGAATTGAAATCTTGCCAACGATCAGCAGGAAAATCGAGCTCAGCATGATACCCATGAAGATCGCGTAGATCAGGCTTAGGTTCTGTTCGAACATGAGTGGCCCGGGACGCAGGCCGTGAATCATGAACGCGCCCAGAATGATTGCGGTGATGATGTCACCGGGGATTCCCAGTGCCAGCAGCGGGATCATCGTGGCACCGGCCACGCCGTTGTTACCGGATTCCGCTGCGGCCACGCCTTCCAGTTCGCCGGTGCCAAACTTGTCCGGCGCTTTGGAATTGCGGCGGGCCTCGCTGTATGACAAAAACGCCGCCGGCGCGCCGCCAATACCGGGAATTGCGCCCAGCACCACGCCGATCACACTGCCGCGCACAATGGTTTTGAGGCATTTTTTAAGATCGGCCAGACTCGCGCCAATGCCCGCCAGTTTGCTCTTTTCGCGGCTGGTCTCAACGGTCACGAAATAGTTGATGATTTCCGGCACCGCAAACAGGCCGATCAGTACCGGAATGAACGTGAAGCCGCTCATCAGGTTGACCTGGCCAAACACAAACCGGTTGGTGCCGTAGATCAGATCCAGTCCGACAGTCGCGAGCAATAGACCCATACAGGCCGCGGCAAACCCTTTCAAAAGTTGGGTGCCGGATACACCGGCGATGATGGTTAGCGAAAAAACAATCAGCGTGAAAAACTCGGCCGATCCGAATTTCAGTGCAAAGCTTGCAAGAATGCCGGCGAACAAAATTAGTGACAGATTGGAGATGAAATCGGCAATACACGAAGAGTACAACGCGATATCCAGTGCCCGTCGCGCCTCGCCGCGCTGGGCGAGCGGATAGCCATCCAGCACCGTGCAGGACGCTGCCACCGTACCCGGCGTGTTGATCAGAATCGCGGTAATCGATCCGCCATAGATGCCGCCTTTATACACACCTAACAAAAGCAGAATACCAGTGACTGGCTGCATCGAAAAAGTAAACGGTAACACCAGCGCCACTGCCATGACGGTGGTCATGCCGGGGATCGCCCCTACAACGGTGCCGATAATGACACCAAGCAACAACACCAGTGCGTTGTCAACGGTTGCGAATAATGCGAACGCGCTTGCGATAGTATCGAGCATGCTCTACAGCCTGATCAGCCAGGGTTCCAGCACGCCGGCTGGAATCGGAATGTTGGCCACCTTGGTAAAAAAGAGATACAACAGCGACGGCACGATGATGGCGATGGCGATGATCATCAGCGGCCTGCGTTCGCCGGCCAGTAACAGCAAGCACAACAGCGCCAGCGCCGAGCCAAGGACAAACCCGGCGTGCGGCAGCGTCCAGTAGAAAGCGAAAAGGATTAAAAACAGCACAAGCAACACGCGCGGCGAACGCGTCTGTGCCGGCGCTGTCTCATCTGCGCTGTCACGTTTGGCACCGAACCAGCGCGTCACCACCATCAGAGCGCCAATCGCAAGCAGGCAATAGCCAACCAGCCGCGGGTAATACGATGGACTCAGAGCGGCAAACTTCACTTTCTTTGGTTCCACCACACCCAGCGGGATCAACACCAACACCAACAGCAGGGCCATGCTGATCAGTAACAGGCCCGTGACTATGTCCCGTTTATTGGCTGTCGTCATGGTGTGGCGTCTTTCCTGCGAAGCGCACGTGCGCGTAGTGGCGCAAGCCGGGGTGTTTGGGGGCCTGCCAAGAGGAATTAATAATTGACGATTGCAGGGCCTTGCGTCAAGCTGACCCGCGGGATGCAGCGGCTATGCGTACGCTGTGACACAAACTGAACACGCGGAGGATATATGAAACGAACACTACGCCGGCTCGCGATAGCATTGGCAGCGACTACGGTAATGGCCATGTCGCAGGCTGGACTGGCTGAAGGTTATCCCGACAGACCGATCACGATGGTGATCCCCTATGGTCCGGGTGGGGCGTCTGATCTGTCGGCGCGTTTGCTGGCGGGTAGTGCGCCCAGCTATCTGGGGCAGCCGATCCTGCCGGTCAACAAGACCGGGGCCGCCGGTGTGACCGGATCCAATTTCGTCCTCAACGCCAAGAAAGACGGCTACACGCTGCTGTCAGCGCGCGTAGGCTCGCAGATGGGCGTGCCGGCGATGAACAAGACCATTCCCTACGGCTGGGACGATTTCACCATCATCGGCATGACCGAGATGAACCCGTTCGTGCTGATTGTGGCCGCCGATTCGCCGTATCAGACGTTTGCCGATTTTGAAAAAGCGATCAAGGCGGGCGAGGAGCTGACGTATTCGTCGGCCGGTGTCGGCACGCTCTTGCATATTGCAACCGCGGTCATGTCCGATGCGATGGGTGCGGACATCGACAAACTCACTCACGTACCCTACAAGGGCGGCGGCAAGGCGCGCACCGCAGTGGTCAATGGCCAGGTGGATTTCTCATGGGGCAATCTATCGGCCTCGATGGGCGCGCTGGAAGGCGGGCAGTTGCGCGCGCTGGCGGTGACAACTGAAGAGCGTTTCGGCGCAATCCCCGATGTGCCCACCGCGGCGGAAGTCGGCTACGACACGCTGGAGATGATTATCGGCTGGAGTGCGGTCTACGGGCCTGCCGATCTGCCTGAAGACGTAGTCACCAAATGGTCCGACACACTGCAGCAATTGAAAGATGATCGCGGCTGGCTGCGGCTGACCAAAGGGTTGGGGAATATCGTCAGCATTCGCAGCCCGGACGAGACTCGCGCCTTCGTTGAAGAGCAGTATGGTGTGTTCGATACCGCGCTGGAGAAGCTCGGTATGACGATCAAGTAGCACCGCGTTATACAGGGCTGCCTCCCGGCTGGCGCTCGCGCCGGCCGGGAGTAGACCGTCACCGGTTCATTCAAACAACAGGTGGTCATGAGCAAGATCATTCACATGATGGTTCGGGTCCTGGAACTGGATCGCTCGATTGAGTTCTATCGAAAAGCCTTCGACCTGCAGATCTCCAAGCGCCTCGATTTCACCGATTTCTCGCTCGTCTACCTGCGCAACGATGACAATGACTTCGAGGTCGAACTAACCTGGAATCGCGAGCGAACCGAACCCTACGATCTCGGTGACGGCTATGGTCACTTTGCCGTCTGCGTCGACGACCTCGAGGCCGAGCACAGCCGATTTGTCGAAGCCGGTCTTGCGCCAAGGGATATGGTCAGCTTCGCACCGGACGGCGAGTTGATTGCACGCTTCTTTTTTGTCTCCGACCCCGACGGTTATCAGATCGAAGTGTTGCAGCGGCACGGACACTACCAGTAGTCGTATCGCAGTTCGCAGCCGCTGCTGGAAGCTAATGAGTTGAAATTAGCCTGTCTTTTTCCTGCAAGATTCTCGCACCTGTCGCAGGGTTGACGATGCATTTGACGACGTTTGCATTAAATGGGGGCAGATCCATGATATGGCGAATCTGTTTACCTCTGTTGACAGTCAATTCAGCTGCGCTGCAACAGACGCTGACGATGGCATCTCTCGCGAAGGCGGATCAAATCGCCGAACTGATGACTGCCAAGGCCATTTAATCGGGCGCTGTGGCGGCCCGGGCAATCCAAGGGTGCTGCCATCAGGCCGTGCGGCCGGACAGGGTGCCGGGCAGTAGCGCGGCACCGCTGGCTGCAATCAGTGCCGCGGCCGAAAAGATCATATAGAGCAGCGTGAAACTGCCGGTCGCATCGTACAGGCTGCCGGCAAAGCGCACCGTCAGCCCGCCAACTCCCAGCGCCAGCACGAAACGGGCACCATAGGCAAGCGATCGCCATCGAAACGGCGTGTAGCGCGCCACCAGCATATTCTCGGCTGCAGCAAAGGTTAGATTGAAGCACAGTGCGCAAAAGAAAATTGCCACCAGGGCGGTGCCGGTCAGAGATGTCAGCAGCAACAAGGGTGGCAGTGTCAGCAGACTGAAGATCAGATAAATGGCTTTGGCGCTATAGCGATCGGCCAGCCAGCCGCCCGCCATGCTGGCAAACGACGACAAACCAATCACAAGCCCTGCGATTGCACCGAGTTGCGTGTAGTTTCCAGCCAGCGCGTCGCCCAGGCCACCCTCGAACAACTTCGGCACCGTGTTCATAAGCCCGGTATATATCAGGCCGTTGCAAGCCATGGTGACGAGCAGAATATAAAATACCCGCTTGTAAGAGCCTGGCTCGGCGGCGGGTTGCGGGGCGCGATCGGTTTCGGCATCGATAGCATAGCCTCGCCGCCAGCAGACAAGCAGCGCAAGACCAGTGGCAACACAGGCGATACCGGGTATCACAAACGCCGCGCGCCAGCTCACGACATCGATCATCAGGCCGGTAAATAAAGGGGCCAGTGCCGAGCCAAGATTGCCGAATACGCCATTGATGCCGAGCGATAGGCCCTGCTTTTTTGCATTGGCGACCAGCCACGCAATGCCGACCGGATGATAGATTGACGCAAACAGCCCGAGCATGGTCAGACCGAACAACAGCTCGCCGCGGCTGTCGGCAAGCCCGGTCAGCGTGGTGGCGACACCGAGCCCGATAAAAAAGATCACCAGCATCCCGACCTTGCTCCAGCGATCCGCGATCCAGCCCGCTGGCAGTGCACAGAACCCGTACAGAATCAGACCCGGGCTCGCAAGACCCAGCATCTCGCCATAGGGAATGTCGAAAACCGTAGGCAGATAAAGCACCGCCGTCGCGTACAAAATCGTGAATACGTGCGTGTAGAGATGGCCCGTATTCGCGAACACAATGGCAAGCCGCGAGCGAATCGCCTCATCGCGCGCAGGCAAGTCCGTGCTGAACGTAGTGGGCAACAGATTGATCGCTATAGATGGCCGTGAGGGTATTGTGCCACTGGTTTAGCGTGTGGGGGCAGAAGTGGTGGTGTTGTGTGGTTAGCGTGCTGGGTGTGGTTGAGTGGCTGCGGTTGTCGTTAGTGCCGGGGAGTTAGTCGGTGTCGCCTCGCTAACGCATCGGGTTACCCGTGAAAGGCTGGCGCTTGGCTGTTGTACAGCCATGGAAACCCGACGCGTGAGCGAGGA
>CAZNIS010000088.1:0-19336 GCA_964573105.1 uncultured Granulosicoccaceae bacterium | reverse complement strand
GAAACCCGACGCGTGAGCGAGGAGACTCAATCGCAACGCAGTGCCGGGGAGTTATTCGGTGTTGCCTCGCTAACGCTTCGGGTTACCTGTGAAAGGCTGTCGCTCGGCTGTTGTAGGGGCGTCGTTACGCCACTAAAAATCCAGTGCGATCTGCATGCCGGCTTGCACGGCGGATTCGGAGGCGCGTACGCCGATGTCGAAGTTGCCGATGCCAAGGCCGACGGCGAGGGTGGCGGGGTTGCGGCTGGCGGAGAAGTCGTTTGATACGCCCAGTCGCAGGCTGACGGGGCCGTTGGTCAGCTCGGTGCCGAGGTTCAGTGTCTGGGTCTCGAAGTTGTCGTACTTGGCTTCGTTGAGTGCGAGATCTGCCGTTATGGCGAACTGTTCGCGAAAGTACATGGCGCTGACGATCAGTTGCGGGGTGGTCTCCACTTCGAATCCGGTGGTGCTTTCGATCTTCTCCGGAACGAGGTTGCGAATCACGCCGCTGATGCGAACATCGGTGTTGTGCGGCAATACGGTGGTGGCGCCGACATCGACGGTGTAGGTGGTTTTGTCGGCTTCACTGGCTTCGAAGGCGTCGCGGGCCGATGAGGTATCGTCGTCGTTGATCGATTGGCGGATATTGCCGACACGCAGGCTGGAGATTTTTGGCGTGATGCCAAAGTCGATCTCGTATTCACCGTAGTCAAAGCGACCGGCGAGGCTGAGCGAGAGCTGCGCTCGCACCACAGCGCTGCCCACCAGATCGGAATCGAGCACATCGTCGGGCAGGTCGATCTGCAGGCTGGTGTTGCTCGGTGCGACAGAGATCGACGTATTCGCGAGGATCTCGCCCTGCGTGATGGTGTTGTCTGCCAGCGCGTCGCTGATGTTATTGACATAACCCAGGTCGTTGTTGCTGATGTCGGCAGTGCCAGTGGCGGTGACGCTGGTGCCGAAATTGATCGCAAAAGGGATGTTGGAGCTCGCCATCGCAAAGCCGATGCCGCCGGTGACACGCGCATCGAACGGCTCGCCGTTGATGTCGGTCAAGAGGTCGCGCAGATCAGCGGCAAATCCGCCGAGGCCGCCGTTGTCGACCAGGCAGACGTTGTTCGCGGCAGCGAGCAGCGGGTTACAGTTGAGAGGCTGACTCAACACCGCATCGACCGCGGCATTGAGATCGTCGATTAATTGTTCGTTTTCATCGAGGTCGCTGATGATTTGCGCATTGTCGCGCAACTCGCCTACAAAACCGGTTCGGAAGGTTGTGACACCACGGTTGCGATAGGTGCCCAGCAGTGCCGGATTGGCAAATGCGCCGTTGACACCCTGGCCGGCAGAGATCGCGGCGCCGCCCATGCTGAGCGCGCGGATATCGCTGCCCTGTGCGATGTTTGAGATCAGTAGCAGGCAACCGATTGATAACGTCTTATTCATGAGCGTGTACCGACGACGTCTCCATAGTGAGAGCGAATGCATTGGCCAGTGGACCCTGCAGCCGCGAAACGCCCGCAATAACTTTGCCGATTTATGCTCGTGTGGGGGTCAAATTGACCAACTCAACTCGTGGCGGCTCGGTGTTTGGGTCTCGCAGGGGGAGCCTGCGTAGTAGTGAAAGCTTGCAAAGCCGGGGCGCACGGTGATTTCAGAATAGCTGACGGTGCGCGCATCGCTGCGGTGCATACAGACCGAAAGCGCTGAGCGCGAATCGCCGTGGCTGTGATGGAACTCACGATGTCTGGCGCTGCGTTGTTGTGCATTGACCGGTCCGCCATCCCGCTGATGCAGGCCGTGCGCGGTGTTGCCTCTGGCGGTGACAACCTCATCAAAATTTCGCGACGACGAAGTAATAAGCGTCTTACGCTGACTGCGCTGCAGCGCACTGCCATCCCAGCGGCACATCAGTATCTTGTTGTGCTCTGGTTGCTGCGCCGTGGGCAGCGCGTGATTGGGCAGCGTCGGCGGCGCCAGGCACAACAGCGAAAAGGGCGCATGGCGCGACAGCGGCAGAGAAGCCAGATAGTGATCGAGCTCGACGGCGCTGCGGCAGGCCAGCGCACCTTTCACAATCGAACCGCGCGAGATCAGCTCGCCGGACGGGATCTGCCCCTGATAAAAATTCAGCAGCGCGAAGCTCCAGCCCTGATCGTTAACGCCTATCCAGGTGCCGCCGCCGTCCGGATCGATCGGCAACAGGGTGTTGCGATCGCCGATAACAAGCGCTTGCGGTTCGCGGGCAATGGCGCGGCTGCGCAGCTCGTCGCGATTAAAAAAGAGATGGTAGCTGTCGCCGGTGTAGAACCAGCTTGCGGTACACACGACAGGGTTGTTCTCGGGTGGGTTAACCGGCTGCAGTGTCGCTGCAGGCACTGTGCCGCAGATGGCTTGCGGTGGCGGGCGCGAGGCCGATTGATGCATCCGGCTGCACGCCCTGTAGTTTCGCAATCACAGCGGCCAGCGCATAGTGATGGGTAGCGTGGCACGATGCAAATGCCAGTTCGCGGGCAAGCGTCGAATCGAGTGCTATGGGGCGGGCCTTGTCGAGGCAGACTTCGGTTCTGATGCTGACGGCCTGATCCGGTTCACTGGCGCGTCGTTTCAGCTCGCGCTTAATTGTGCGCATCTCGTCGATTGCGGTCTGGCGGCAGGTTTCGATGTCGGCACCACGGCGGCGATGATCGTAATCCAGAAGTGGCGTTTGCTGTGCCCGAATGGCGCAAAACCGGGTCGGTTGCAGCACCGCCTGATACAGATCCAAAATATGCCGAAAGTGCTGGCCTATCGAGCTGCTGACGTAATCTGTCGGCACGCTGGTGTATTGATCGTCGCTCAGGTTTTGCACCAGGCAGATACCCTGATCCATCGCCTCGATGTTGCCCTGAATCACTTTGCGGATCGCTTGTTGTTGCATGTAATCGCACCCCTGGCTAGTGGCGCGTACCGGTGGTGGCACCACGCGATGACCACGCCGTCATTGCAGAGTAAGAGGCTGGTCGTGCGGCAAAGTTCTGTGTCGATTGCTCACAAGGCTGTAAAGAAATTGTCTGATGATGGTTGCGTTGTGGGCGGTACGCCCCGTCACCTGCGTGCTGACAACGCCTTGCAACGTCGCCAGATCGGGTAACATGAGAGTTTTCCACAGCGGCGAAAAACGATGAGCACAAGCGTAGAGATAATTGAGGTATCGCCCCGCGACGGCATCCAGAACGAAGACACCCTGCTGTCGACCGAGACCAAGCTTGCGCTGATTGAGCGCGCGGTCGCCGCTGGCGCCTCGCGCATTGAGGTCACGAGTTTCGTCAACCCCAAGCGGGTGCCACAAATGGCGGATGCCGATGCCGTGGCCGCCGCACTGCCGGAGGCCAAAACCCGCTATATCGGGCTTGCGCTGAACAAAAAAGGTTTCGAGCGCTGCTGCGATGCCGGCCTGGATGAGGCCAATTATGTAGTGGTGGCGAGTGACACCTTCTGCCAGCGCAACCAGGGCATGAAGACCGAAGACAGTCTGCGCATCTTCGCCGAATGCGCGGCGGTGGCGCCGGAGAAGACTGATGTGGGTGTGACGATCGCCGCCTCTTTCGGCTGTCCGTTCGAGGGCGAAGTATCGCTGTCGCGGCTGATGGACGTGGTCGAGCGTTGCGCCGAGGCTGGGCCACACGAGATTGCGTTGGCCGACACCATCGGCGTGGCCACCCCGCGCGATGTGGCCGAGCGCGTCGGCGCGGTCCGGGCGGCATTCCCCGATATGCCCATTCGCCTGCACCTGCACAACACCCGCAACACCGGCATCGCCAATGCCTGGGCCGGTATCGAGGCCGGCGTGACGGCACTGGATTCGAGTTTCGGTGGCGTGGGCGGCTGCCCGTTTGCACCGCGCGCGACTGGCAATATCGCCACCGAAGACCTGCTCTACATGCTGGATCGCGCCGGCATTGAAACCGGTATGTCGCTGGATGCGAGCATCGAGGCCGCCCAGTGGCTGGAACAGCAACTGGGCAAAACGGTGCCCGGCATGGTGATGAAGGCGGGCACGTTTCCGCAGGCAGCCAGCGCCTGAAATGCGTCAAAGTGTTTGGTTGAGGGTGCCGGCCAGACTGTGACCGGTGCCTGATACATCAGGCGAATAAAATGCCGCAAATGCGCGAAGTATAAGGGTTTTTCTTCAGAAGACGATAGCTGTCAGGTCGTCCTTCTGAACTAGAACCCGATGCGTTCGATCGCCTGTGCCGCTGTATTGACAATTCTCCTCTCCGGTTGCGATGGCAGCCCGGTCCAGTTGCAGGAACCGGTTGAATCCACCGCCCAGGAGCCGATTTTCGGGGCTGCGCTCGGCGCACCCAACGAGGTGGGAAACTGGGGCGAGGTATTGCCCTGGCCGCACGTTGCGGTGTCGATGGCGCATCTGCCAGATGGCCGAATACTGTCTTACTCGGGTTCGGAACGGCGCACCTGGCCGACCACCGAGCAAACCTACAGCGCGACCTGGGATCCGGTGACCGGCGAGTTTGTCGAGAACCTGCATCGCGGCCACAACATGTTTTGCGCGGCGCTGACCAGCACCGCCGATGGCAAAGTGCTGGTCAACGGCGGTCGCAACCAGGGCAACAGCCCCTGGACGACTCTCTTCGATTACCGCAACGACGACTGGCAGAGTGTCGACAACATGGCCAGTGGCGGGCGCTGGTATCCCACCACACTGTCGATGGCAAACGGCAGCGTCTTTACCGGCATGGGCATCGCAACCAACACCCGCAACCCGGATCTATGGCACCCGGAGCAGGGCTGGGACGTGCTGAACGGCATCGACTTTCTGGACATGCGCCAGCGCAACAACGACCGTGGTCGTGAAAATGTCTTCCCGCTATTGAGCCTGGCTCCTAACGGCAATGTCTATCACTACTGGGATACGGTCGAAAACCAGATGATCAGCCCGCAGGGCAGTGGTCGGGTGCGTCGCGCCAACCCGGTCACCGATGGCGAAAACCACGCCGGCGGTGTGCAATTGATGTACGAGGCGGGCAAGCTTTTGATCTCTGGTCGCAACGATGGCAGCTGGGGTGGCAATGCCACTGGCGCTGCCAGCAATGCGTTCACGGTCGATCTGAATGGGCCGGTGCCGGATATTCGGGCCACCACACCCATGCAGCACAGACGCAAGTACCACCAGTTGATACCGATGCCAAACGGCGAGGTGCTGGTGATTGGCGGCAATACCACCGGCGCGAAATTTCGCGACGATGGCAGTGTCATGGAACCGGAGCTGTGGAACCCGGAGACCGGGCAGTGGCGTGGCCTTGCGAATATGTCGGTGCCGCGCGATTATCACTCAACTGCGCTGCTGCTGCCCGATGCCCGAGTGATCGCGGCCGGTGGTGGCTATGGCGGCGGCGATCATCAGGATGCACAAATTTTCTCGCCGCCTTATCTTTTCGATGACAACGGCAATCTGGCGCGCCGACCGACCGTGCAGTCGGCTGAGACTGAAATTGATGTTGGGCAGCGTTTTGTCGTCGACACCACCGGGCAGATCGAATCGTTTGGCTTTGTGCGCATGTCGGCCACGACGCACGCCATCAATACCGATTCACGATTCTACAAGCCTGAATTTGAGCGCATTGGCACCAATCAGTGGACGGTCGATGTCCACCAGAACCCGAACGTCGCATTGCCCGGTTACTGGATGCTGTTTGCGATCGATGACAAAGGCGTGCCATCAGAGGCACAGATCATTCGCGTCACGGCTGTCGATACGCGGCTTGATAATCTCGCACTCGGTGCCACTGCCAGTCAGTCATCGACGTTTTCCTCCAACCTGAATTTTGCCGCTGACAACGCCATCGATGGTGATCTCAGTGGCGACAGTCGCGCCGAGTCGCTGTCGCATACCGATGCCACCACCGAAGCCTGGTGGCAGGTTGATCTCGGGCGCAGTGTCGACATTGACACCATACGGCTGTGGAATCGCACGGACTGTTGTGCCGAGCGGCTGGCCAATGTGCATGTGATGGTGTCATCGACGCCGTTCGTATCTAACAGCCTGGCAGCCTCGCTTGCGATGAACGGCGTGAGCGATTATCCGATCAACGGTGTGGCCGGTCGTCAGACTGATCTGTCGATTGGCAGAACCGGGCGATACGTGCGCGTTCAGCTGGAAGGCAATCAGGTGCTGCAACTGGCAGAAGTGCAGATCTTTGGCAGCAAGCGCGAGGATCTGACCAACATCGCACTGGATGGCACTGCCAGTCAGTCGTCGGTCTATCAGAATGCCGCGCGCCACCAGGCGGTGGCCGCCATTAACGGCAACACAGCCGGTGACGTATCAGCGGTGACCGAGGCCCTGGGAGGATTTGGTGGTGGCCCGTTTTCGCTTGAATGTCCCGGCGATCAGGTGCTGGTAGGCATGAATGGCACAACGGGTACTTATTTGAACAGTGTCGGTGCACGTTGTGTGGCGGTGGATCAGCAAGGCAACTGGATCGGTGCTCCACAGGATGCCGGGCGCAATTCAAATGCGGCGGGCACGCCGTTCACCCGCACCTGCGAGAGCGGTTCTGTGGTGACCGGGTTTAGCGGGCGCTCTGATCTGTACGTCAATCAGGTTACACTCAATTGTCAAAAAATCGGGCCAGAGCGATTAGTATTCGGGCCGATCACCGCGCTGCAGGCAGTGGGTGCAGACACCGGCACTGCGCGTGGACCCTACAATTGCGGTGGCAGTGCCGCCACCGGTATTGCCGGCCGCTCCGGTAGCTGGATGGATCGCTACGCATTGCAGTGCGACGCCGACACCGCCGGTACGATTGTTCACACCAACAACGACAACAACGCCTGGTGGGAGCTGGATCTGGGGCAGGTGATGGACCTGGATTCGATCAAGGTTTGGAATCGCACTGACTGCTGCAGCGATCGACTGGCCGACTTCTACGTGCTGGTATCCGATACCCCGTTTGTCAGCAAAAACCTGAATAATTCACTTAGTCAGACCGGCGTGTTCAGCAAGCGTTTCAATGGTCCGGCCGGTCGCACCACAGAATCGGTGATCGGTCGCAGCGGGCGATATGTGCGCGTGCAGTTGTCTGGTTCGAACTTTCTGCAACTGGCAGAGGTAGAAGTGCTTGGTGCGCCACTGCCGGTGCCGTTGACGGTCGAGCCAATTGTGCCAGAGCCACAAGTCAGCACCGGGCAACTTGCAGTCAGCGCCACGGCCAGTGGCAATGGCGCGTTGCAGTACAGCTGGAATTTTGGTGATGGCAGCAGCGATACATCATTCTCGAATGATCCATCCGCTACACATCGCTACAGTGAACCGGGTCGCTATGTCGTCAGCCTGACAGTGCGCGATGCCAGTGGCGATGAAATTCGCGAAACGTTTGTTCAGGTTATCCATGCGCCGTTGACCACAACAGCGCCGGTCGCGTCCAGCAGCCTGCTTGAGATTCCGGCGCGTCAACAGCTCTGGAACCTTAACCCGGACAACAACTCGGTCACCGTCACTGACACGGTAACGCTTGCGGTGCTGGCGGAAATTGAAACCGGCGCCGGGCCCGCCAGCATTGTGCTGGCACCCAACGGGCAGGTGTGGGTCAGCAATCGAAACGGTGCGTCAATCAGTGTGATCGATCCGGCGTCACTGACGCCTGCCAGCACTATTCCGTTGCCGCGTGCCTCGCAACCCTACGGCATGGTGGCCGACGATAGCGTCGTCTATGTAGCACTCGAGGCGTTGGGGCAGGTGGCGCGCATCAGAACCAACGGCAGCATCGATTTGCAGCGCGAGGTCGGCAGCAGTCCGCGGCACTTATCAATGGATGCTGCGCGGCAAACACTTTATGTATCGCGATTCATCACCCCGACGTTGCCGGGTGAGGATAGCGGCAATCCGGTGGTCTCCGATGCATCGCGCCAGTACGGTGGCGAGGTGCTGGTGATGGGCGCTGCCGATCTGTCAATTCAGGATACGATTATTCTGCAGCACATCGATCGCGAGGCCTCTGAACACGAAGGGCCCGGCGTGCCGAATTATCTGGGCGCCGCGGTTATCTCGCCATCTGGCGGACAGGCGTGGGTACCGTCGAAGCAGGACAACATTCTCGGCGGGCAGTTGCGTGGCGGGGCCGGCATCACCTTCGATCAGACCGTGCGCGCGGTAACTTCACTGATCGATCTCGACAACAACGCCGAGGTACTGTCGTCGCGGGTGGATCACGATAACGCGAGTGTCGCCGGTCACGCGGCCTTCGGCCCCTATGGCGTGACGTTGTTTGTCGCCCTGGAGGGCAATCGCCAGATATCGATCATCGACACGGGCACAGCGATCGAGATCGGGCGCTTTGATACCGGTCGCGCGCCGCAGGGCCTGCTGGTGTCAGAGGATGGATCGCGGCTTTACGTGCACAACTTTATGGATCGCTCGGTTGGTATCTATGATATCGCCGATATTGTTGCGCGTGGCGGATCATCTGCGAATGAGCTTGCCACCATCAACAGTGTCGCCAACGAGCGATTGCAGCCGCAGGTATTGCGTGGCAAGCAATTGTTCTACGATGCGCGCGATGATCGTCTGGCCAATCTAGATTACATGAGTTGCGCCAGTTGCCACACCGATGGCGAGCACGATGGCCGCACCTGGGATTTCACAAGCCTCGGCGAAGGGCTGCGCAACACCATCACGCTGCAGGGGCGCGCCGGCATGGGTCACGGCATGTTGCACTGGAGCAGCAACTTTGACGAACTGCAGGATTTTGAAGGGCAGATTCGCGAGTTTGCCGGTGGCACCGGATTGATGGATGACCTGTCGTTTGTCGAGACAAGCGATCCGCTGGGCGCTGCAAAAACCGGCCGCAGCGAAGATCTCGACGCGCTCGCGGCCTACATGACAAGCCTCGATCGCGTGCCCGACAGCCCGTGGCGTGCGGCCGATGGCAGCTTCACCGCCGACGCGCTGGCAGGCCAGGCGCTGTTTGCCAGCAGCGGTTGTGCAAGTTGCCACAGCGGCGAAATCTACACCGACAGCAATAGCGCCGTGCTGCACGATATCGGCAGCATCATGGACAGTAGTGGTACGCGACTTGGCGCGGCGCTGGCCGGCATCGACACACCGTCGCTGCTCGGTATCTGGCACACTGGCCCCTATCTGCACGACGGTTCTGCGCTCACCGTGCAGGATGCCATTGCAGCCCATCTGGATCTCACTTTCACATCAGGCGAGCTCGATCAGCTGGCCGCCTATCTGTTGCAACTGGACCACAGCAATAATGAAGTGATTGTGCCACCGCCGGTCGAGTCGCCGCCCAGTAGCCAGGTGCCGTCGAACAGCGTGCCGAATAATCTTGTGATCGCCGACGGCAGCCTCACCGAGTGGCAGGGGCTGACGTCATTCGGCGCCGATCCGGACGATACCGATGACGACAACCCGATCGACTGGCGCGAGGCCTGGATGGCGCATGACTCGGGCAATTTTCATATTGCCTGGCGCGCCGATGCGGACGTGCAGCCCAGTTGGGGCTACGGCATTTACATCGATACCGACGGCGATGCGACCACCGGCTTTGCCGGATTCTACGGCGAGTTTCCGATAGGTGCCGACTATCTGATCGAATACGGTGACGTACAGAAATACACCGGCAGCGGCTCGAACTGGAGCTGGCAGAGTATCGGTCAGGCGGTGATTGGCAGTTCGGGTGCGCAGACAGAATTGTCTGTTGCGCGCTCGCTGCTGGGTGATCCGGCGTCGGTGCGGCTCTTTTTCAGAGGCGACAACGGCGCGCGTGGCGGCTCTGCGGTCGACTGGTATCCCGATGGCGTGACGGACAACGCCGCCGCTGAAGACACTCGATACCTTATCTATACCGTGTTGTCGAGCAACGGCAACGCCGCACCGGTGGCGAATGATCAGGCTGTCGCCGTCGCCAGCAACGGTGCCATCGCCATCACGCTCAGCGCCAGCGACATCAACGCCGATCCGCTTGCCTACGAGATTCTCGATCTGCCGGCCAACGGTTCGCTAAGCGGCCAGCCACCGGCCTTGATCTACACACCGGCCGCTGATTTTGCCGGGGCAGATCGCTTCACCTTCAGCGTCAGTGACGGCAGCGCCGACAGCAATCTGGCGACCGTATCGATCAACGTGCAGGGGCAGGTGCCTAGCAACCGTGCGAGCATTGCACTGGATGGCAACCTGAATGACTGGAACGCGCTGCAATCGTTTGGCGTTGATCCCGCCGATGCGACTGGAGTCAACGATCAGATCGACTGGCGCGAGGTGTGGCTGGCACACGATGACAGCAACGTCTTCATTGCCTATCGTCACCACAATTCAATAGTCCCGAGCTGGGGAGCGGCGATCTATATCGATGCCGACAACGACCGAACCACCGGCTTTAGAGGCTTTGGCGATGAGTATCCGCTGGGTGCCGACTACGTGATTGAAGATGTCTATCTTCTCGGCTACACCGGCACTGGTACCAATTGGAGCTGGAGCGAGCTCGGAGCACTGCCGGCCGCGACCTCGGGCGATGTTCGCGAGCTATCGCTTGCGCGCGCGCAACTGGGCAATACGCAAGCCCTGCGGCTCTTCATGCTGGGGGATAATACGGCCGTTGGCGGTGGCACCTTTGACTTCTACCCCGATGATGTCACCACGGCAAACAGCGCGGTGCGAGCATTTGACTATGCGCTTGATCCGTCAGCGGTCAATGCCCCGCCAATTGCCATTGGTCAAACGGTTACCGTCAATTCCGGCGTCACCAGTCAGGTCACCCTGTCTGGCAGTGACCCGGAAGGCGCCTCGCTGAGTTACGAAATCACGCGGCAGCCCGGCAATGGCACCTTATCGGGCCAGGCGCCGTTTGTTGTCTATACAGCGTTTGATCAGTTCAGTGGTGCCGATTCCTTTGCCTTTCGCGTCAGTGATGGCAACGCTGACAGCGACCCTGCGACGGTGTCGATCATCGTAAACGGTGAGGTGAGTTCCGTATCCCAGGCCAGCAACCCGGTAGCGAATATCACTATCGATGGCAGCCTGGAAGACTGGAATGGACTGGCCCCTTTTCACACCGACCCGGCCGATGCCAATGGTCTCAATAGCTCGATCGACTGGCGGCAGGTCTGGATGGCGCACGACAGCGACAACTTCTACATCGCCTGGCAAACCGAGTTGCCGGTCGGCCAGATCAGTTGGGGACACGCGGTTTATCTCGATACAGATCGCGACGCAAGCACAGGCTTTCGAGGATTTTTCAGCGAGTATGCCGTCGGTGCAGACTATCTGCTGGAGGGCTCAGAGCTTTTTCGCTACACCGGTAGCGGGCAGGTCTGGCAATGGGAATACGTCGCGTCATTGCAGCACAGTGTGGTGGGTGATATCGCCGAGATCGTGTTGCCCAGAGATCGTCTGAATACCGCGGTGTTTGACTTTTTTCTCCAGGGCGACAGCGCCGCAGTCAACGGCACATCGGTCGACTGGTATCCCAATGCAGCGATAGATATCGGCGCCGATCTGTCTGATCGACGATTCAGTTACAGTGCGCCCTGAATGTTCAACGGGTCGGCCGCGCTTTCGTTGCGCGGCTGCTTACCGATCGGCATTGAGGATGTCGGTACAAGCTTGCAATGACAAGTCGTATCGACGGCTTGGCGTCGATGCGCAGGCGGTATTGTGTCTGGCGGATCGCGTTTTCCAACTGAATCCGGCAGTGGGCCTGTCTATCCTTTATTAGAATGATTCTTTTGGCTTGTATGCTGCTCAGTGGTTGAGGTTCATTACAGGTGGTATGGCGCGTGTTGACCTTTATTGCGATAGCCTATTAGTATATCCCCGTAGGCAATGGTGTCAGGGTCATCAGGCTCAGCGGATCGCGTTTGCGATGCGAAAGCCGGTTGTCACTCTGGCACCTCTATCGGATAAGCAGGTAAGTCTGACGCTGAAATATTGGCGCAGGTTGAGTGGTGCAACTTTACTTCGCGCATTCGTCGCTAATCCGCTGGAACACTATAAGATTTGATGGGCGGCTGCAGTTCACTATTGGTGGCGCTTGCGGCAACCTGTGCTGGTCTTGGAATCGTTATCGGCGGTTCGGCAATCGGGTCAAAGTCCTGACGGATAAATTGGCCGGGTTGCTGCACTGTGAAATTTTGTGACGCAAGTGTCACTAGTAATTGTGGTTATACAATCCAGGCTTATCATTCATGTGTCAGGCGACTGTGGAACAGTTGTTCTGCCGGGGCTGGAATGTGTTAGTCACTCGCAATTTCAACTAAGTTCGTCGGCGAAGGGTATCGCTGTCAACCGATATCCTTTCAGGTTTCTTGCCTCGGAAAACAACGCGAATGTCGCAGGTGCACGATCAACAAGTTTACGACCACGTCAACACGGAGTTGCGCAGTGGTCGTCGCGAGCCGGGTGTCTGGGGCAAAGCGATGGAAGTCTACGGCGAAAACGATCGCCGCGCCGAGGCTGCCTACGTCGAGATGCGCGTCGCGCAAATTGAGCGCGAGACGCGTAAGGTCAGAGTTGTCGCCCAGCACAAGCGTCGCGCCTATGGCTTTAATCACATCATGTTCTGGTTTGGCTGGATACCGCTGGTGGGCAGTTGCTATCTGGCCGGCAAAGGTGTCGGGTTGGCTCGCGCGGCATTGCCACTGGCGATCAGTCTCGCTGCGCTCGGGTTGCTGGCAGTAACCGCACTCTACAATCCGCCATTCGCTATCGCCGCATTCGCGCTGATAATCGCAGGCTGGGTGGCGGTCTGGTTTGCACTGTCGCGCCAGACCAATCGCTGGATCGCAGAGACCATCGAGCCGCTGAAATCCATGCTGCGCACGGTATCCAGTTGCGACGTGAAAGCCTGGGAAGGTGGCGAGCGGATTATCGCCGAGCGCCTGTAGCGGCGCTAATGGCCACAGCAGCGATTCTATAGCGGCAACTGTTCCGCTATAACCCGGCCTCGAATCGACGCCACGCCTCACCGGAATCAATTACCTCGCGCGCGCGGTTAGCAGCGGCCGCCAGGTCAGCTTCACGGCCCAGATGCCACAGCACCAGCGCCGCCCCCATCACACAGGCATCCTGTGCCGGACCGGCAGTGCCCTGCAATCCCGCTTTCAATGCCTCGGCGCATTGGCTCGACAACACATTTATATCCCACTGACGCCCCAGCGGCGCACTCGCCTTTGGTGTGTCGGGGTCAATGTCTGCCGCGCGATATTCTCGATCGAGCGCGAGATCAGCCGGCATGATGTCAACTTCGGTGTCATCGCCGCTGCCGTGGTAATGCACCACGCGCCCGCGACTGCGAAACGATGGCACCACGCCGCCTTCGGTGCCGCGCACCAGCAGCGCTGAGTCATAACCGATATGCCGCGCCAGCATGGTGTAGATCGGCGGGTAGGGCTTGTGTACGAAGCCTGTCACCAGATGCGTGCTGTCGCGACCGATGACCGGATTGATCAACACTTCCAGCGTACTCAGCACCGGCCGTTTGACGATCTTGTCTCGCAGCGGATTAAGATCGTGCAGTGGCGCGCAGACGGCAGCCTGATCCAGATAGCCCCAGCCGATGTCAGTATCCGCCAGACGGCTGGCCACATCGGTGGCAGTCATCAGCGGATTGGCGCCCAGCGCCTGCAGCGTGGTGTGGTGAGTAACGCCGTATTTCGGGCCTACCGCCTCTACACCTGTTGAATAGGCAGGCACACCGCAAGCGGCCAGCACCGGCAAAATGCCTAGCGATGCCTGCATCGTGCGATTGAAACCATTGTACGGATCAGCCATCACCACCACCTGATCAACCGCCGCGGTAGCTCGATCCAGATGGCCGAGAATCGCATCCAGCACGCCTTTCATTTCATCGTCGGTTTCGCGCTTCATGCGCAGGCCGATCAGAAAAACCGCCGCCTGTACCGGATCGGCGTGGCCGGCGAGGATTGCACTCATCACCGAGCGCGCCTCATCCAGTGAAATGTTTTTGCTAAGTTCGGGCCCGGTCGCGACGCGTTGAATGACCGAGCGCATCAGCGCATTGTCGGCGATAGTAGGTACGGGAGTCTCGCTACTCATGAGGCGCTCTGCTCGATGCTGATGCAAACATCGCCATCGACAATCGTAACCGGGTAGATTCTCAAATCCTCTTCGGCCGGATCGTCCAGCACGCGGCCGGTGGTCAGGTCAAAGCGGCTGCCGTGAAGCGGACATTTCACCAGTGTGCCATTGAGGTTGCCATCGCAGAGGCGGGCATCTTCATGGGTGCACATTTCATCGGCCACCATGAAGCCAGCCTCGGTGTGGGCGACCAGCACGTTGCGATCGGCGAGGCTGACACAGCGCATTTCACCCGGCGAGAGTGCATCCACCGGGCAGATTTTTATACTATTGCTCATGCACACAACTGTCTCACAAAACTACCGGGTCTGCACCACGTCGAAAGGCATGGGCGGCCTCTCACCATTGAGCCCGCTATGAACGAAACAGACGCCAACAAAGCCGCCGACGAACAAGCCATGCAGCTTGGCAGCGGCATCGCCGCGTTTGAATCTCGTGAGTTTCGTCGCGCCTGGCAGTTGTTGCAGCCACTGGCCGAGGCGGGCTCCGCCGACGCACTCTATCGCTGCGCGGTGATGGCGCAGAACGGGCTGGGCGTGGTCGCGCGTCCGGAGCAGGCGGTCGAGATGATGCAGCAGGCGGCCGATCAGGGCATGGGGCTCGCCTGTCATTCGCTTGGGGTCATGTACCTGTACGGCGAGGGCGTCACCGCCAATGCCGAGCGCGCGATCAACCTGCTGGAGCAGGCCGGTGCCGAGGGTCTGGCCGGAGCCTGGTCGACACTTGCGATGATCTTCAATGAAGGGCAGGTGGTCGAACGCGATGCCGCGCGCGCCAGAGACTACTTCGAGCGCGCAGGCTTTGATCCGGATGAGTTTGTCACGTAGCGATGCCTGCCTTGCGCTGCGCTATTCAGCCTGGTTAACCGCGGCAATGTCCTTGTTCGGGATTAGCACTCCGCAGCCGATCAGCCGCTCATCGCCCAGCCCGTGCTGTTGCAATTGCAGCGATTGCTGCGTCGGCACATCGGCCAGCATCACACTGCGCGTCGTGACCGTGCGCCCGGCCAGTTTGAGCTGTTGCCGCAAACCGCACAGCAACTTGGATGGCTGAAAGCCCAGCGCCAGGCAGCTTTGCACCACCGCATCGGTAAACGTCTGCTCATCGTTGTGCTCGCCCAGCTCGTGATAGACCACATGGCGCGCCAGCAGCGTAGCCACCCCCTGCAGCGCACGCGCTCGGGCAGAGATTATGGTCATCGGATTGCCGTCTACCTGAATGGTCTGCCCACAAAGCGCCTGTTGCAGCGTCGCGCTGTGTTCGTCCGGCACGCGAATGATCAGCCGCGTGCGTTTGGACAACAGTAAATCATCGCCGCTGCCATCCACCGGTCGTTCCCAGCCATTCTGCGAGCCCGCCAGATGCACCGGCTGAATCGCAGCCTCCGCCACCTCGCGCAGCCACGGCGCCAGTGTGACAATGGCATCGGCCAGCGCGCTCGCGTGATCGACCGGCAGTTGCCGGCAGTCGATGCGAAAAACCAGGTCGATGGCACTGGACGTTGAGTGCCGAGTCGGGGGATCATCTTGCCAGAGTATCAATGGTCGGGATTCCTGTGTCTCGAGCGAGCTTACAACAAATAAAACCGGATTCCGCCGGCAATCGAACGGGAGCACAGTGTGCAGCAAATCACCATCAATCGCGACGGACGCCTGCGCGACGAACCGCACAGCGGCCACAACCGCTGGCATCCGGATATCGCGCCCGCCGCCACGGTCGAGCCCGGTGAGCTGATCCGCATGCAACTGCGCGACGCCGCCGACGGGCAGATCAAACCGCACATGAGCGTAGAAGACTTTTCATCGCTCGATGCCAACGTCGCACACCCGCTGACAGGTCCGGTCGCCATCAACAGCGCCCAGCCCGGTGATCTGCTGGAGATTGAATTTGTCGATATCGTCGCCGAGCCCTACGGCTGGACGCGCATTATCCCCGGCAGCGGATTCCTGCGCGATGAAATCACCGGTCCCTGGCTTGCCCACTGGCACGTCGTCGACGGCTGGGCGCGCTCTGAGCAGATCCCCGGCGTGCGCATCCCCGACAGCTCCTTTGTCGGCACCGCCGGCCTCGCGCCTTCACATCAGCAGTTGCAGCGGTGGACCGCGCGCGAGGCAGACCTCGCCGCCCGCGGCGGTATCGCGCCACCGCCGACCAGCGAAAACGCCGTGCCCGCCACGGGGCCCGCGGCCGAGCAAGGCCTGCGCACCCTGCCGCCACGCGAGAACGGCGGCAATATGGATATCAAACAACTGACTAAAGGTTCCAGATTGCAGATTCCGGTAAGTGTTGAAGGGGCACTGTTCTCAGCCGGCGATGCACACTTTGCCCAGGGCGATTCCGAATGCTGCATCACCGCCATCGAAATGGCCGCCACCATCGACGTGCGCTTCAAGCTGTATCCGCAAATGGCGGCCGAGAAAAACATTCGCTTTCCGCGTGTTGCCCACAGCCAGTATTTTTTGCCGCCCGAGTGGGCAGCCCCCTATAACTTCATCTCCACCATGGGGCTGCCGATCGAACCCGACGGCACCCAACAGGGCGAAGACCTGACACTCGCCGCACGCAACGCCGTACGCGAAATGATTCAGCTGCTGATGGAGCGCGGCTACAGTCGCGAGCAGGCCTATGTGATCTGCTCAGTCGCCGTCGACTTGCGCATCAGCAACGTCGTCGATCTGCCCAACGTCATCGTCAGTGCACTGTTGCCTGAAGCGATCTTCGAATAGTGGCATCGACAACTCCCGCCCCGGTAAGCAACCGGGCGGCTGGCGGCGCACTGGCGGCGCTGTGCGTGCTGGCTTTCTGTGTCTTGCTCACCGCGCTCAGCCGTGGAATGGGCGAGACCTTCGGTGTATTCCTGTTGCCGCTCAGCGCAGAATTTGGCTGGGAGCGCGCGCAGGTCACCTCCGTCTACTCGGTCTATATGGTCTGCCTCGGGCTTGGCTCACTGGTCTCCGGTCTCGCGTTCGATCGTTTTGGTGCCAGAGTGAGTTACACCTGTGGCGTGGCGCTCTTGATTGGCGCCTACGCGAGCGCCGGACATCTGTCTGAACTATGGCACTTTTATCTGTGCATTGGCCTGCTGGGTGGCGTGGGTGCCGCCATGGTGGGTATCGTGCCGATGCAAAGTCTCGTCTCGCGCTGGTTCGATCGCCGCCTGGGCACCGCACTGTCAGTCGCCTATGCCGCACAGGGCCTGGGTGCACTGATGATGGTGCCCGCCGCACAGCTGGCAATCGATCACTTCGGCTGGGCAGACGCCTATGGTTTGTCCGGCTGGATGTTTGCCGCCGTGCTGTTGCTGGTGCTTTTCATGCCGTGGCGACGCATCGCCGAAGGGGCGGTGGACAACCCGCGCAAAGCGCGCGGCGGCAAAGCCACCGGCGGTCTCAACCTGCGCCAGGCATTGCGCACCCGCGCTTTTTGGGGATTCTTTTTCATCTTCGCCTTCACCGCCATCGGCATTTTCGGCATCAGCCTGCAAAGTGTTGCCTACCTCGTCGATCGCGGTTTCAGCGAAGTCGAGGCAGCCCTCGCATTTGGCATTGTCGGCATGTTGAGCTTCGCCGGCATGACCCTGACAGGACTCGCCGCCGACTACTGGCCGCGTCACATCGTCTCCACCTGCAGCTATTTGCTCAGCTTCATCGGCATCGCAGCGCTCGCTCTGCTGCAGTGGTTTCCCAACTGGTTCATCGTAGGCATCTACGTCATCGCCTTCGGCCTGTCCGCCGGCGCCCGCGGCCCGATCATCACCACCTTGATGGCAGAAATCTTCGCCGGTCGAGGGCTTGCGTCAATTTATGGTGCATCGAACCTGGGGCAGGGCTTAGGCGCAGCACTTGGGGCTTTTGGGGCCGGGTTGCTGTTTGATTTGACCGGTGGGTATAACGTCGGGTTTCTGGTTTGTTCGGTGTTTACGTTTTTGGGGGCGCTGTTGTTCTGGGTGGTGCCGGAGATTCGATATGGTAAGCGGGCTGGTTGATCGTGGTTTTTGTTTTTTGCTGCGCTGGCTCGGCTGGTTTTTCGGCTCTTGTTGGCTTGGCACTTTTGGTTTGCCATCCATGGCTTTTTTCTGCGCGTCCCGCGCGCCGACCCACTTTTGAAAAGCGCAAAAGTGGGCAAAACGCTTTTGCCCGCCTCGGTGTGGCTGTCGCCACTTTGTAAATATTCACCGCCGGCGGGGCTTGGTACGTACTTTTGAAAAAGACCAAAAGTACCAAAAGTCTTTTTACCCGCTTCGGATGTGGCTGTCGCCACTTTGGTCAAATCCACCGCCGGCGGGGCCGCGGTGAGGGCGCGTCCCTGCGCCCACACCGCTTTGCGCGACGTCCTGTCGCTCCACCCCTTGTCGCTGAATTTGCCCAAAGCCCTCAGAGGGCGGGGAACAGCGAAACCGCTCGTGCTGACACACGTTGCGTTTGTTCTGGTGGGAGCAGGCCTGCGGCCCGCGAACAAGTTAGCGCGGCTGTCTATCGTGCCTTTGTGGGAGCAGGCCCCCGGCCCGTGAACAAGTCAGTGCGGCTGTATGTATCAGTCAGTAAAAGATACCTGATCATTTATGCGAATTGACGTCTCGTTTCGAATATTGCAGCCAGGGTGAGCGCCGTGTTGGCTATCGATCCAGTGGGCTGATAACAGGCACCATACCTGGCTTATTCATTACGTGTGTATAAATCATGGTTGTGGAGACGTCGCTGTGACCGAGCAACTCCTGAACGGTGCGTATGTCGTAGCCCGCCTCAAGCAAATGGGTTGCGAAGCAATGGCGCAGTGTGTGCGGGCTAATGGGCTTATTGATTCCGGATTCTACGGCAGCATGACGGATAGATTTCTGGGGGCCTGATTCATGAACATGGTGGCGTCGAGTAACCCCTGATCGTGGGTCAACGGCGAGTCTGCTGCTGGGAAAGGTGTACTGCCAGAGTAGTTCTTTTGCGGCGGAAGGGTACTTGCGCGCCAGCGCGTTAGGCATAAACACGCTGCCAAATCCATGCTCAAGATCCCTGTTGTGAACCTCTTTTACCCGCAAAACCTGCTCCTGAAGCTTTGAAATGCAGCGGCCTGGCAGTGGCACTCGACGGTGCTTGCCACCTTTACCATCGAAAACGTGTATGAGCTCATATTCAAAATCGATATCCTTAACGCGTAACCTGCAACATTCAATGAGTCTCAAGCCCGCGCCGTACTTGATCTCGGCCATCAACAAGTGGGTGCCTGACAGCATCCCGAGAATCGTGGTAACCTGATCTT
>CAZNIS010000087.1:1666-29906 GCA_964573105.1 uncultured Granulosicoccaceae bacterium | reverse complement strand
CGTGACTAGCGAGAAGCCAGTTGCTTTGGAATCTTGAAGGTCCAGACAGAACCGCCCTGATTCAGATAGCTGACGAACTTCGCCACTTCGCCACCCCACAACGGGACCGCACCGCCCCAGCCAGCGACGATGGTCAGATATTGCTCGCCATCCTGTTCCCAGGTGATCGGCGATGAGACGATACCCGTGCCGGTCTGGAACTTCCACAACTCTTCGCCGGTCTCGTCGTCAAACGCTTTGATATAGCCTTCCGGAGTACCCGTGAAAACCAGTCCGCCAGCGGTGGTCAACACACCGCCCCACAATGGCGCGCGGTTCTTGTATTCCCACTTTACTTCGCCACTGACCGGGTCTATCGCTTTCAGAGAACCAATGTAGTCATCGAAGATGGGCTTGATAGTGAAGCCGGCACCCAGGTAAGCCGCACCTTTTTTATAGGTGATTGGCTCGTTCCAGATGTCCATGCCCCATTCGTTAGAGGGAATGTAAAAGTGCTTGGTGTCTTGCGAATACGCCATCGGCATCCAGTTCTTGCCACCGAGGAAACTCGGAATCGCAAAAATGGACTTACCCTTCTTGCCATCGGCAGACTCGGCCGGGTTGCCCGGTCGGTTTTCAGGATCCCAGATCGGACGGCCGTTTTCATCAATCCCCTTAGCCCAGGTGATATTTTTCACAAACGGCACCGCGGAGATGAAATCGCCATTGGTGCGATCGAGCACATAGAAGTAGCCGTTGCGGTCAGCGGTAGCCCCGGCCTGAATGGTCTGGCCATCTTTTTCCATGTCGAACGGTACAAATTCGTTCACGCCATCGTAATCCCAGCCATCGTGAGGTGTGGTCTGGAAACCCCAGGCGATTTCACCGGTTTCAGGGTCAATCGCTACCCGCGATGATGTCCACTTGTTGTCACCGGGACGAAGATGTGAGTTCCATGGCGCCGGGTTGCCGGTACCGAAGTACGCGAGTTTGGCCGCCGGGTCATAGGTGCCGCCCAACCAGGTTGCACCGCCGCCGTGCTTCCACATATCGCCAGGCCAGCTCTCGTTTTTTGTGCCGGTCATGGTGGATTCGGCGCCATTGAGCATGCCCATGTGCCCTTCGATCATCGGGCGCTCCCAAACCAGTTCGCCGGTTTCCGGGTTGCGCGCCTGGACTGAGCCAATGATGCCAAATTCGCCACCGGAGTTGCCGGTCAGCAGCAGTGGACCATGCGCTTCTGTGGGCACTATCAACGGTGCGGCAGTGTAGGAGTAGCCAGCCTTGTAGTCTTCAATCTTCTTGCGCCAGACCACCTTGCCGGTCTTTGCATCCAATGCGACGATTTTCGCGTCCAGCGTGCCGAAATAGACCTTGTCGCCAAGAATCGCAGCACCTCTGTTGATTACGTCACAACACGGCAGGATGCCCTCTGGCAAGCGCGCGTCGTACTGCCACAATTCGTTGCCGGTGGCGATATCAATTGCCCACATGCGACTGTAGGAACCGGTGACGTACATCACGCCGTCTTTGATCAGCGGCTGTGATTCCTGACCACGCTGCTTTTCCCCGCCAAACGAGAAAGACCAGACGGGAAACAGGTTTTCAATGTTGTCTTTGTTGATCATATCCAGCGGACTGTAGCGCTGCCCCCGCGGCCCAAGGCCGTAGGACAAGATGTCTCCGGTCGTGGCCTGATCGCCCACGATCTGATCTACAGAAACACCTTCGGCAACGGCTGTGGACACCGAGCCGAAGCTCATCGCCACGGCACCAGCCAACGCCAGCAGTTTGAATTGTCGAATCAAAGGAATCTCCCTCCAGTATTTGAGGTTATTGTGGATACGGACCTGTCATACGTCGCACTACATTACCCGAAAAATAAGCCCGACTGCAATCGGGCTGGCGGTTCGGATTGCCCGCCCTACACTTGGCACACTACATACGCCAATGCGATTCATTTCATTTCGATCAGCGGCATCAACTCGTCTTCCAGTTGCAGATAGAGGTGAACCACGGAGCGTTGAAATTCGGTATCGACCACTGCCAGCGAGTTGAATCTCGCCGGAATCTCGATTCGCATGGCTTCGTTCATCGTCAGACCTTCAGACGCCGCCTCCCGAAGCACACCGTCCAGCCAGTCGAGATAGTCGGCGGTCTGCTCAATCGACGCGCCACTGCGATCCGGCAAACCGTGTCCGGGTAAGATCATCTCGCGATCCGTCCCGGCAAGTAACGCCAGCGTCTGCTGCCATTGAGCAATATCGGCGTGTGGCGTGGTTGCCGCTCGATCGAGAAAGGCCAGATCGCCGGCGAAAAGCACACCGGTTTCATCGTCCCGGATGACCAGATCAGAACTGGAATGGCCGGCCAGGAAAAAGTGCGAAAAGCGCCTGCCACCGACGTCTTCTGTGTCTTTAGACAAGACGGTCTGCGGCAGCAGCGGGGCGGTACCGCGCATCCAGTCACCAATCAGCCGATACATGTTGTCGGTGAAGGCTTCTCCTTCGGCGCTGATATTGTCGATTACCGTTTGCGGCGCCGCTATTGCCTGCGCCGAAAACGCCTGATTGCCGAGAAAATGATCCGGATGGTGGTGGGTATTGTAGACGCGCAGGATCGGTTTGCCGGGGATTGTTCTCTGAATCAGCGCCAACAGTGCCTCGCCGTAGCGCTTCGATGGCCCGGTGTCGATCACGACGACACCATCGGGTACCTCGATAAACGCGATGTTGACAATATTGCCGCCGTTCTCTAAGGAAAAATACTCAGAGCGTCCCTCCACCATCCAGGTACGAGACGCCACTTCGGTGGCTTTCAGATCGTAGCTCAGACGGTTGGCCTGTGCGCTGGAGCTTATCGCATACGCACCCGCGGCAGCCAGTATCCCGAGCGCCTGGCGACGGCTCAGACGGGCCGAAGACCCAGTGTCAGATGGAGCACTCAATTCGCGGTAACCGCCGGCACTGGCACATTAAACTCGAACTCGTGTCCCTCTGTATCGCGTGCATAGACGGACAACTCGCTGCTATCCGACGATACTTTGGGTTTCAGTGTGAGGGTCGGGTTCTCACTGATCGGTTCAAATAAATCGACATCGGCCAGCGCCACGCCCTGCTCGTCTCTAATCTTAACTTCATTCATGTAAAACACCGGAATCCCGTCGGCAAGCCCAGTGTCCATCGGGTGACGCATCCGTAGTAGCAGTCTCGCGAGATCGTTGGTTTCACGCCGGCTGATCGCGCGGGTTTGCCCGAGCGTGTCGTACCAGTTGTTGGTGCCATGCGCGGCGGCCGGTGCAGTGCAGCCTCCCCCTGCGGCATTGACATAGGTGCCGTTCACATGCCAAACGCCATCGCTGGTGCGCACTGCCGCCCGGATTGGCGTCGCCTGTTCCAGTTTGACGCGAAAACCCACAAACGGTTGCGCCTGCAACGGACGCAAACTCATGATGTGCGGAATCGGATTGAGATCGGCCACGGCGACAATTTCAACGACGTCTTCGAGTGCAGTGGCATCCACAGTCACCGGCACCTGCATCTGGTCTTCGGCATCGACCGGCGCCATAACGATCACCCGTTGATCGATGACGACCTCACCGGGGAAAAACCGGCTCGCCATATTTTCCCACATCACCGATTTCAGTGGATCGGGTGGCAGCGTCGCCGCCGTGCCAAGCGTGGATGCTGCCAGCAGCAGCAGGGCGAGCAGTGCTCGTAGTGAACGGATTAGTTTTAATTGAAACATGCCTTTTCCTCCTGTGTGACAAAGCTACTCTGGTGCGATCCAGGTAACTCCGTAACGTGCAAAGATCTGTGCCATCTCGCCTGAGTCGATCATATCTTCGACCACCTCCGCCAGCGTGTAGCCGAGATCGCGGCTATCGTGCAGGATCGCGTACCCAATTGGCCAGCTCTGGCGCACCAACCCGGGCATCGGCGGCTGCACGACGTGCGAATCGATATCTTCTGCCACTTTGGCGATCCATTCCGCCTGCGCTCTGGAGGCCATGACGGCCGGCACCTCGGCGCGCTGGTACATCTGAACCGTGTCGTCAAAGGTGGAACCGCGACGAATGCTGGCGTGCAATTGGCCACGAAACGCGTTGGACAAAAAGAAGTCGCCCGCCGTGTCCACCTCGACGCCAATCGGCGTGTTGACGAAGTAACCGAAGGTTGGCAACTCAGGCAGTTTGCTCTTGTCTGCGACAACGGCCATTTGCTCGTTGAAGTAAGGCCCCATCAACACCGCCAGCTCGTTTCTGGCATCGACTTCCTGATCATAGGGAACATGCATCATGACATCGGCGATCTGACGGTAGATTAGATCTCCCTTCCAGATGTTGACGCGCAAATCGTCGTCGATGTTTTCATCGGCGCCACGCACGAGAAATCGCAACTCGACGCCGAGGAAGTCGGCGAAGCGTTTCGCGATATCGACGTCAATGCCCTTCGGCACGCCGTCCTCTTCCCATGAATAGGGCGCATAGTCCTCATAGACAAATATGGTGATGTAGCCACTGTCGGTGACGTCGTCGATCGGCCGCGCCTGAGCGCTGAAGCTCATTACAGCCATGCCAATCAAAAGCACAAGCGTGAGCCAAAGCGCCCGCGCCTTGCGTTCGGGACAACCGCAGGTTGCAATCAAGAGGCAATCCGATTAGCGATGCACGACGGATGGACGACCAGACATTGAGTGACAGCTAGCCTCGGCATCACTCTTTGGGCCGATTTTCGATATAGGAGCGAATTGCCCACATCGCTTCCTGGCTTAGCAGTTCTTCGTAGGGCGGCATCTTGTAGGCGCCGTTTTGACTGTAGCCATTGCGCACGCGTTCCATAAACCACTCATCGCCGAACTCGCCATCTTCGAGCAAACGAAGATCTGGTGCAATGCCACCGGATATCGCCTCCAGACCATGACAACGCGCGCAGTTCTGGTTGTAGCCGGAGGCGCCAATCTGGATCGCCAGCTCATACTGCTCACCGCCCATCAGCCGATACGGGTTTTCCTCGCGGAATTCCTCACCCAGTGGCTCCAAACCCTCTGTGTCGACCGCTTGCGGTGTGACGTCTCCGTGACTGTGCCCGACGGTACTGCTCGCCATCCATGTGAGCAGTAAAGAGACGCTCATTGCGATGGTGGTGAAAAAAGCGGCTCGATTGCTATGGTTTGACATCTTTGCCCCAGATTGTTGACTGATCATTTTATGCGTGAACGAAACGTGATCAGTGATGGCTCGATTGTAAATCCAAATCGCCTCGGAATGCGACCCGAGCTGATCACGCTTGCAGCGGCTTACACAAATTTAACCGATGCCGGTACCAGCACAGTCACAGAGTTCGCATGCGACGTCGCTTTGCACCAAAGCAGACCAACTTTCCCTCGGCGAACAATGCTCATGTGCCAGGTGCCACGTCGTGACCGCAACGGTGTGCTCAGCTCAGCCACGAGGCGCTATTGACGTTGCAGCGTGTCGACAGTGAAAATGCACGCGTTCAGGCGAATCGACGAATAGTGATGTGAGCCGATTGCGCCCCCCCAACTTAACCTCTGCTGCCACAACGAAAGCTCGATGCGCCAACTGCCTTGCCTGTCTGTTTGGATGTTGCTTTTCTGGGTTGCTGCGAGCACCGCTGCCCCGGTTGCCGCAACAGACGCAGCGGCGACCGTGGCGCAAAAGATCGAGGCATCCACCGTTTCGCCCGATCAAGGTTTACCCGACGGGGTTGACCGTGGCACCGGTTTTCGCATGAAGCGCTACCGGGCACCGGTACCTGCGTTTAACCCTGGCACAGAAACCGTCGACACCCGACGCGCGCAGCTGTTGCACAAGACAGGCGCAGTCATCTTTATTGATGTGTATCCACCCAGGGGCCTGGGTGCTGACCCGTTGTCCGGCGACTGGATCATCACCGAGGATCACAGCAGTATTCCCGGTTCGATCTGGCTCCCGGAGGTTGGCCGTGGCTATCTCGAGGACGGACATATCGCCTATTTCAAGCACAATCTTGCCCAGCTGAGCAATCAGGATCCGACCAGCGCATTGCTGTTTTATTGCACCGCTGACTGCTGGCAGAGCTGGAATGCCGCCAGGAGAGCCGCGCTGTGGGGTTACCGCAATGTGTTCTGGTATCCAGACGGCACAGATGGCTGGCGCGATCATGGTTTACCGCTGACACCGCTGAAGCCGGTGAACTTTCTCGCCAGATAAGCGGGCAGATCAAGTGCAGCCGATCAAAAGGACCAGAATGCCAGACGACTATTCAGATCCCCCCCAATCACTGCGAGCCCGATCTTGAGCGATTTCGCCGATCACCACCAGGACACCGCGTCCGATGCGAGCACTTTGCTGGACAAGCTCGATCGTGTGCGCGCAGCGATGTCTGCCGCACTGGCCGGACACGAGCTGTTGATCGAGCGCCTACTGATTGCGATTATCACTGGCGGCCATGTCTTGATCGAGGGCTCACCCGGCCTTGCCAAAACGCGCACCGTCAATCGATTCTCACGCCTGGTACGGGCAGACTTTGCACGTATTCAGGCCACGCCGGATTTACTGCCAGCCGACATTACCGGCACCAGCATCTACCAGCAAAACACCGGTAATTTTAGTTTTATACGCGGCCCGCTGTTCAACAATATTGTGCTGGTAGACGAGATCAATCGCGCCCCACCCAAAGTGCAGAGTGCACTGCTCGAGGCGATGGCGGAACAACAGATCACCACTTCTGGACAAACCTATCCCCTGCACGACCCGTTTATGGTTGTAGCGACACAAAACCCGATCGAACACGAAGGTACTTACCCATTGCCAGAGGCACAGCTCGATCGGTTTTTGTTTTTTCTACATATCGCGCTGCCGGACCCAAACCTTGAACGCAGTATCCTGGATCTCGTCCTGGCGGAGGCGAGCGTCGATGCCGGCGGCGCTGACGAGGCCATTATCGATGCCGGTGACATCACCGCTGCCAGGCGATTGGTCAACGCGGTGTTCCTGTCCGATGCGGTGCGCGACTACATCGTCCGGCTGGTCACAGCGACCCGAGGCTACGGTGCCGCCGGTGAGCAACTCAATGAAATCGAACATGCCGCAAGCCCCAGGGCCTCAATTTTTCTCGCTCGGGCGGCACAGGCTCGCGCCTGGATGGACGGCCGCGATCACACCACACCTGACGATGTGCAGGCGTTGGCCGTCGACGTGCTGAGTGGTCGACTGGTTTTGTCTTATCACGCGTTAGCGAGCGGAATTAACAGCCGCGACATCGTGCAACGCATACTGGACCAGGCCGCGGTTGTCTAGCGGCGAACCCGATCGAGTTTCGCTGTCGCTGCAGAGTCTGATCGATGCGCGATTGCCGGCGTTAAAATCCGCCGCTGCCACACGCCCGCCCAACAGCCATTATCCCGGTGTCAAGCGAGGGGTTAAACGCGGACAGGGCATTGAGTTCGCGGACCTGCGCCGCTATGTCGCCGGCGACGATGTACGACACATCGACTGGAAAGTCACCGCCAGAAGCAACCAGCCGCACACGCGCCTGTACGTCGAGGAACGCGAACAAACCACACGAGTCGCGATCGATTTTCGCCCCTGCATGTTTACCGGCAGCGAACGCCTGCGGGCGGTGGCAGCCGGTCGCTTTGCAGCGGCTTTATTGTGGCGCTCAGCTGAACTGGGTGATCGTTGTGCCGCGTCGGTTATCAGCGTCAATGGCATCGAACACAGCCGACCGGCCACCGGCGCCGACGGCGTGCTGGCAGCCTGCGAATTGTTGTCGCGTTGTTTTGCCAATGCACAGGCTGTCGGCAAAGGTGTATCGCCCGAGCTGTCGACGCTTTTGGACTGGTTCAATTCGGCACGGCGCAAAAGCGGCAGCTTTTTTCTGCTGTCCGGTTTTGACACACGATTCGATGACAACTGGCTAAGCGCCGTTGCCGCTGCCGGCGTCAGCCGACGCGTCACCGCAATTATGGTACTAGACCCGATCGAGGTGTCGGCGCTGCCAGCGGGTACTTATCGCTACCGGGCGGACGACGCATTGAAAATCGCTATCCTGCAAACAACAGATCGCGACACACTGGATGCCGCGCTGCAAGAGCAACTCAACGCGCGACAAAAACCCTTGCTCGAGCACGCCATTCCCGTGATACAGACCACGAGTTCGCAAACTGAAGCCGCTTTGCTGGCCGAACTGCAGCATCGGGCACTTTTGTGAACAGCGAAGCCGACACAGCCGAGCTACTGTCGCAACTGCGCGATATCCATTTGCCAGTCGCGCCGGTCGAACCGCCCATTTGGCCAGCCCTGCTCGCTGCCGGCCTGGTCGTTGCGATCAGCGCCTTGTTATTGCAACGATACTTACTGCGCGATCGGCGACAAATGATCACGCACGCGCTGACAGAACTTGATCGCATAGAAAATCAGTCCCCGGCAGATGCCACCACACAGGTCGCCAGTTTGTTAAAACGCTTTGTAATCACCCATGATGCGCAGACAAGACAACTGTCAGGCGATGACTGGCTGCAGTGCCTGGACCACTTTTTCGCCACCCGTTACTTCAGCGCTGGCGCCGGGCGCATCTTTGGCGCCACGCTCTATTCGCAACGCGAGGGTAATGACGTATCGAGATCAGATTACGCCACACTTCGACGGCTGATTCGCAGCAGGCTGTGGCGACGGTGATTGACTTTCACTGGCCATGGGCGCTGTTGCTGGCGCCAGTGCCCATGCTGCTGATTGCCAGACGCAAGGCCGCTGCCGATCGCGCAATGCAAAACCCGATTGACGTCCCTCCCGCACTCGCACGCGCACTGGAATCTATCGAACAACAGCAATCGGCCCGCCGTCATGGTCTGCCACAGCGTATCGCTGTGTTGTGTCTGGGCCTGAGCTGGCTGGCCTTCGTCATCGCAATCGCGCAGCCAAGCAGACCGGCTGCCACCGAATGGCGTCAGGGTTCGGGCCGGGCACTGACCCTGCTGATCGATTTGTCGACCAGCATGGAGCGCAAGGATTTCACAATGCAGGGTGAGCCGGTTGATCGACTGACCATCGTTAAATCGATCGCAAGCCAGTTTATCGCCGGGCGCAGCGGCGATCGAATCGGGCTTGTCTTGTTTGGCAGCGAGGCTGCGATTGCCGCGCCACCGAGTTTTGATCTCAACGCCATAAATCAAGTGTTGTTGGCGAGCGTTGCCGGCCTGACCGGGCGCACCACCGCGATTGGCGATGGCCTTGGGCTTGCGATTCGCACGCTGCAAAATGACGAAGCAGGCGACAAGGCGATAATTCTATTGTCGGACGGGACCAACAATGCCGGCAGTGTCGAACCCGAGGATGCGGCGCGACTCGCAGCGTCTGTGGGCATCACTATTCATGCGATCGGGCTTGGCAGCGCTGATACCGATGGTCAGTCAGACCAGCAGAGTGGCTTTCAATCTGCCTCTGCCGACTTGGACGAGGCCACCCTTGAAGCAATAGCCACAGCCTCCGGCGGACAGTACTTTCGCGCACGTACCAGTGAGGAACTGCAGATGATCTATCGGCGTATAGACCAGCTGGAACGCGCCACAGAACAGTTGCCACCGGTCATCGCGACGCACGATTTGCGCAACCTGTTTGCGGCCACCGCCCTGCTGTTGCTGCTTGCCTCTACCGCGATTAACACGCGACGGACCACAGCCGAATGACGTTGCTCTATCCGTGGTGGCTTGTCGCGGCAGCCCTGTGTCTGGCGCTGTACTGGTTCAGCAGACGCCGCACCGCAGACGGGTGGCGACGCGTGATCGACGCCAAGGTCCTGAACTACCTTCGACCCATTGCACCGCCCGCCAGTCGACAATTGTACTGGTTGATCGCGGCGATCATTGCACTGGCTCTGTCGAGCCCGTCTGTCAGGACTGCGGATAATCGCGTGTTCAAACATGCACAGGGCTGGTTGATCCTGGTAGATGTGTCACGCTCGATGACGCTTGAGGACATCAGCCCCAACCGGCTCTCTGCCGCAAGGGATGTTGCGATGCAGATCGCGCGTGCCGCCGGTGCCCGCTCGACTACCTTGATCGCCTATGCAGGTGATGCGTTTATCATCTCGCCGCCGTCTTTTGATCGCGAGCTCTTTGACAGCAGCGCCAATCTGCTGGAGTACGGCATGGTACCCAACGAAGGCTCTAACTTGTCCCGCGCGCTGTCACTGGCAAAAAACGTCATTGACTCCAGCTCGATGCTCTACGCAAGGGTATTTATCGTCGGCGACAGTGGCGGGATCAACAGTCGCGCCGAAACTGCGATCACGCAGATGGCCGACAACAACCATCGCATCGATGTCATACTGACTGGCCGCGACAATCCGGACAACGCGTCGCCAATAGATACCGGCGTTGTCGAAAAGTTTGCCGACAATGGCGGTGGCAGGCTGGTCCGCGTCGACCCACTGGGCCGGCTCGATCTCAATGAACTGGCGCTGGAGGAGAAGACCCGGCAGCGAGACTGGTTAGTCGGTACCGGTATCAACTCGATCAGCTGGTCGAATCAATCGCACTGGATTTTATTGTGCGCACTGCCGCTCTGGCTGTACGCGTTCTGGCGCGAACGGAAATGATGCCATGATCAAGCGAGTTGCCGTGTGCATAGCCACGTTTTTTTCACTGCCCGCCGCAGGCGATGACAATCTGATCGCGCACCGCCTGTTCGAACAACAGCGTTACGCCGAAGCCGCCGAGGTGTTCACCGATCCGGCCTGGAAAGGTGTGGCGCTGTATCGCTCCAGCCAGTGGTGGCGTGCAGCCGAGGCGTTCATACGTGCCGACGACGCGCGTGCTTTATACAACCTGGGTAACACCTACGTGCGTATGGGTTTTTATGCGCTGGCGCTGGAGGCTTACCAGGGCTCGCTCGCCATTCAACCCGATCTGGAAGACGCACAGTTCAACGCCGAGCTGATCAAGCAGCTGCTGCAATTGCAGGAAGAGCAGCGCGGCCAGTCTGCATTGCAGCGTCGCGGTGAGGAAATCGATCGAGTCGATAGCAGTGGTGACGAAGAGCCCGGTGGCAACTCGCCCGAGCGCGACGACAAAGGTGGTGATAAAAAGCGCGAGGACGGCAGCGATCGCCAGGGCGACACCGACGACCAGCAACCCGTACCCGACGCGATTGCCGCCGGTGACAGCCAGCAAGCCGGCAGCGATCAAACCCCGCAGCAACAGTCAGACAACACTGGCGGCGCCACCCGTGGAACCGAAACCGATCCGGGCGAGCAGCAACACGCGTCAACCGGCGCCGAGGGAGGCGATACCAACACTGAGGCAAAAGCCGCCAGCCTGCGACTCAAACTCGAAGCGGTGCAGGCCAATCAGCAATGGCTAAACCAGATCAATCACGATGCCCGGCGGTTTCTTCGCAACCGCATCACGCTGGAGGCCGCCCGTCGACGCCAAGCGGGCGATGCGCCACCGGAGGGAGGCAGCCTGTGGTGATTGCGATCCGCAAACGCCTGCTGATGCTGATCACCGTGCTCGGCCTTGCATGCAACCTTGCCCTAGCAGGCGATGCCTATATCAAGCTTGAAATCGATAGTGAAGAGGTGTTCGAGGGCGATATCGTCAGACTGAATGTGGAGTCCACCGGTCTGATGGACCCGATTGATCTGTCGCCTATCGAGGCACAGGCCACCTTGCTGCGAGAAACAACCGGCACGCGCATCGCCGTGTTCTCCGGCAAAGTCACCGAGATTGCGATTCGGCATATGGACCTGTTGCCAAAACGAACCGGGCTGCTGGTATTTGGACCATTGATCGCCGGTGACGTCGTCTCCGGTTCGGTGTTTGTCAGGGTGCTCGACCAGACCCGCCCCGAGTGGCAGCCAGAGACTGCAGATTTACAGATACGCACCCGCATGACACCGGAAAATCCGTACCTGCATCAGCAAACTGTGCTGCACATAGAGCTTTTGCACCGGTATCCGGTGAGCTCGGAGACAATCCGGTTGCCAGACTTGCGCGGATTCATCAGCCGGCCGGTACTGAACGCCCGGCGCACGCTCACAGGCGATGATCGAAACTGGTCTCACACCGAATGGCGGTACCTGTTGTTCCCGACCCGTTCGGGCCAAATCCCGTTAGATGACATCCACTGGAGCGGCACCACTGCCCGATCCAATACAGAGCGCGCCGCGTTCGATCGACAATCCCGCCTTGACCCGATCAATGTCCGCCCGGCCAGCGACGCCGACCACCCGTGGTGGCTACCCGCGACCAGCCTGACATTGACCGAACAATGGCGACCGGCGGCGACCAATCTGCGCGCCGGGGATGAAATCGAGCGCATCATTACCGTGACCGCCGATGGGGTACTGTCTGGTCAAATTCCGCAACTGCAGGTACCGGAGAGCCGTGCCATTCGCCAAACCTTGATCCAGACCGACCGACAGGAAGAAATCACCGGCGACTCGGTGAAATCAATCGTCACCTACACCTATCGCGTCAAAGCCGAGAGCCCGATACCGGTGTTTCTCGATACCGTTCGGTTGCGCTGGTGGAATACGGTGGAAGACCGCGCGGCCGAGGCGATCATACCGGCGCGCAGGATCAACGTTGGGCTGCCGGATAGAGCAGACATTTTGAGCGAATTGGCGCGCGTGCAAACCGGGACCAGTCGCTGGCAGCACTGGATTCAGTCCAGCGCGACCACTCGCCTGATGCTCTACACAGCTGGCACACTGGTATTTTTGGTACTGATCTGGCAGCTGTTACCATACAGCAGGCGGCTGCACCGAATTTATACCAAACGCCGCGAACGGCAGCGCAAGCTGACCCGCTTGCGCGCAGTGCAACATCCACAGGCACTGTACCAATTTTTACAATCAGCTGATAACCGACCGCTGATCGATGTTCAGGATCCGGTGCTGCTAAACGAAGTTCAGCAATACCTTTTCAGTGCCAACACCTCTGCCTTGTCGCCGCTGCAATATCAGCAGTGGCTGGATCGGGTAGAGACTGCGCTCGCCAGTCATTCCCCCACCACACAGGCTGCTGGCGCTACAACGCTGAGTCGACTTTAATGTCTGGCAGCCTGCACACACACTCGAAAGCAACAGTTGAAACAGACCCCGTGTTTACCAATGCTCCTGCTCTGGACGCCGAAAACATCAGCTTCGCCTACGGCCGCCACACGGCTTTATCAGATGTGAGTTTACAGGTCGGACACGGCTGCTTTACCGCGTTGCTGGGTGCCAATGGTGCCGGTAAAACAACCCTGTTCTCGATTGTTAGCGGACTTTACCGCGCGCATAGTGGGCGTGTGACAATTACCGGCTTCGATACCCAGTCGCAGCAACTCATGGCGCTGGCGAACATCGGCGTCGTGTTTCAACGAACCACGCTGGACCTCGATTTAACCGCACAACAAAATCTGCGCTACGCGACAGATCTGCATGGGCTTAGTGGCGCCACGGCCAAACGCCGAATTGAAGAGGCGGTGGACACCCACCAGCTGACGCCCTGGCTGCACAAAAAAGTGGTGAAGCTGAGCGGCGGGCAAAGACGACGGGTAGAGCTCGCGCGCGCGTTGTTGCACAAGCCGGCCTTATTGCTGCTGGACGAACCAACAGTCGGGCTCGATGCGCAAAGCAAAGACGATTTCGTCGCGCACGTACGATCACTCTGTCGTTCGCAATCCACCGGTGCCCTGTGGGCAACCCACCTGATGGAGGAAGTAGAACCCGGTGATGATGTCTTTATTCTCGATCGTGGATCAATCGCAGCCGCGGGTAAGGCGGATAAGCTGATCAAGCAGTACCAGGCCGAGACGATCAAGGAAGTTTTTCAAGCAGTGTGCGCGGAGCAGACTAAATGACGTTCGCCCATGCAGTCAGATGCCTGCGTGGCGTCATTATTCGCGAAGCATTGCGCTTCGTGCATCAACGGGAGCGGTTCTTTTCAGCACTTGTCAGACCGCTGGTCTGGCTGTTTATATTTGCCGCCGGATTTCGATCGGCACTGGGTGTGTCGATCATTCCGCCGTACGAGACCTACATCCTGTATGAGGAGTACATTACCCCGGGTCTTTTGGGCATGATCCTGTTGTTCAATGGCATGCAAAGCTCGCTATCGATGGTTTACGACCGCGAGATGGGCAGTATGCGCGTGCTGCTAACCAGTCCACTGCCCCGCTGGTATCTACTGCTGTGCAAACTGCTGGCCGGGGTGTTCGTCGCAATATTGCAGGCCTATGTTTTTCTGGCAATCGCCTGGATGTGGGATATTCAACCACCGCTGACTGGCTTTCTCACATTGCTGCCGGCGCTGTTACTCTCGGGTTTGATGCTGGGGTCACTCGGGCTGTTGCTGTCATCGCTGATAAAACAACTGGAGAATTTCGCCGGTGTCATGAACTTCGTCATCTTTCCGATGTTCTTCGCATCATCGGCCCTGTATCCGCTGTGGAAGATAAAAGAATCGAGCGTAGCCCTATACTGGATCTGCACAGTCAATCCCTTCACCCAGGCAGTCGAGTTGATCCGCTTTTCACTCTACGGCAAGCTCGATGCACTTGCCCTGTTCGTGGTCGTGGCGACCACTCTCGTTTTTTTAAGTGGCGCTGTGATCGGCTACGATCCCTCTCACCGGCTGCTCGCACGCAGAGAAAACGCAGGCCGGCGATAAAAAAACGAGATCACTGAGTAGTCTTACGCAATACCGGAGCATATCGATATCCAACGCCATATATCGAATACACCAGGTCATGAGTGGGTGATATAACCACTAACTTCTTTCGTAAATTTCGAATATGGCTGTTAACGGTCTGCTCAGAAACAATTCGATAGTCATGATAAATGCGATCGATAATATGCTGACGCGAGAATATACGGCGGGGATTGTTGTACAACAATCTAAACAAATTAAATTCAATTAACGTTAGTGTTGCAACCCTCTCCCCCAGTATTACCGTCAAACGCTCTTCATCGATACGCAGCGTATCATTGGATGCTCCCAAATCTCTCGAGCGACGAAGACACACTTTCACCCGAGCGACAACCTCTCTGGGACTATAGGGTTTGCAAACGTAGTCATCAGCACCGGCCTCAAGCCCGATCAGCCGGTCTAGCTCATCCACTTTGGCGGTTGTGATAATAATCGGGATATCTGTGGCCTTAACAAGTTCACGGCACACTTCCAGGCCGTCCATCCCAGGCAGCATCAGATCTAGTAGAATAACGTCGGGCTGATTCTTTGCTACCCAGTCCACCACTGATTGTCCATTGTCGAGGATCTGTGTGTCAAAGCCTGCATGCTGCAAGTACTTTTCGGTGACGGCAGCCAGTTCAAGCTCATCTTCCACAACTAGTATCAACGGCATGTACAGGTTTCCTTATATATACTTTGCAGTCAACACCTGCGCTAGGCACTGCGGTTTTTCGTCGCCGTTTTCACTGGATGGGCCTGCGGTTGAGTTAACGGCAGCCAGGTAGTGACTGCCAATCCACCCATGGTAGACGATTCGATTTCGATTGAACCATTGTGCGCCTCTACAATGGCTCGACAGATACTTAACCCAAGACCAGCACCACCCGTAGCACGGCTTCGCGACGATTCCCGTCTGTAAAGGCGGTCAAAAAGCTTATTGTGCTCAGCCGACGGAACACCTGGTGCGGTATCCTGCACAGAGATTCGAATACCAGTTTCCTGATCCACAATCGACAAAGTTATTTGACCTCCAGGATCTGTGTAGTCAATACTGTTTTGTAGAAGGTTACTGTACAGCTGCACCAATCGTTGCCAATCTGCCTCCAGCACGACATCATCATCTGTCCCGTCATTGAATGACAATTGCGTTACTAGCGTCAGGTCTTTATCGGTCGCCAATTGTTGAAAGGATGTTTTCAGCTCATCGACCAGGTCTGTGACACTCACACTGTCCATATAGAGCGTAAACTGCTGGTTATCGTACTTTGATATAAAGTAAATGTCATGGATCAGCCGATCGATCTGAGATAACTTTCTGTGGATAACCGGGTAACTGTCAGATTGCTGATTAATCCCGTCCTCCATGGCTTCGATATTGGCACGCAAGACTGAGAGAGGCGTTCTTAGCTCATGTGAAACATCCACCAGCAATTGTTTCTTGTTGTCCAGTAGAGTTTCCACATGTCGCGCATAGAGTTCTGCACTCTTTTTCTCCTTTTCCTGCGCCTGTTCCCGCTCATTGTATGCCTTGGATATGCTCCATACACTAAAAAACCCCCAGCAGTTGGCTATAGCATGCACGAACAGGAATTGAACATAGAGATCACTGTCCTGACCTTCCAAACCGTTGTAAAACGCGACAACGATCTGCAGGAACAAACTACCTGAGTATATAGCGGCAGCGACAATACTCTTGCGAAAATCCAGGATGTGGACTAATGCAAAAGAGACCAAATGAATCACCGCCGCATTGAGAGGGATGAAACCCTCCAAATGCATATACAAACTGATATTCTGCCTCACAATCATATAACTCACGATGGCATAGATCGCTAGCGAGTGCTTTCTCATAAACAGAAGGGAGATGCCTGCCATTAGAAAGCCTATTGAAACGTAGGAGACAGAAAGAACCCCCGGAGTGCTATTCCCGGATGTATATAGCACTACGTTCGATATCTGAAACGACAATGCAACAAAATAGGTGAACGCGGCGATTTGCAGCCTGCGCTTAAGATGATTATCCACCCCTGTGTCGAAAACAGGCGCCAGATATTTCGCAAAAACATCCTTGTAGATTGTCGAAAAAGGCATCTTCATTAGTACACATTGGTACCTTGTGCGTCCATGCAGTCGCTTAGCGAAATACCATAACTGCGCAGTAATTCTTAGTTTGGGACGAGCAGGGATAAACCTATAATATCAATCACTTAATACAACCTCTCCTCGAATAATGCAAGAAAGTGCAGATAAATGCACGGGTGGTGCATTTTTGTTTAGTAGCGTACTCGGGCCTGAAAATCGTTATTGGCAACGCCAAATACCGATGGCGTGCGGTAACCAATCCCAAGTGGCAGCAAGGAAGAAGCGCGGATGGAGTCTACACCAACCAACGGTCTCAACGTAAGGACCCACTTTCTCGACCTTATTATAGTGTTACAGCGCATTTCTCGTGCTCATTGATCGCTGTGACCTACCGAAATGCGGCCTTTTCTCGAGCAATGAATCAGGCTGTCAGCACACTGGAAGCATCGCTCGCACTGTTGACACGAACAGCGGGTACGTTGTCCTTTCGCACAGTTTCAGTGCTCTCCGGTGGCCCGCTTAATCAATCGCTAAACAATCGGGAAATGTTCGAATACTGAGGTGACCTACGCCGACTACCCGCTCAACCAGATTGACGGCTCTACAACACCAGAGCAGCCACTGCGAGGATCAGTAAAGAATGAGCTTGAATCTGTGTTTCGACGTTTGGCTTGTGCCATGACCAAATACCGCTGTTTTAGAAATCGCGCATGCAATTTAAAAAGGCAACTCTGGGCGGACAGTGCCCGCTAATGCTACGAAATCTGACTATGAAAATAAATTTGCTGACAAGGTCACTCGCTATTGCCACACGCATCACATATCTAGCAGTGTTATGTGGCTGCCTGCTAATACTGCCAGGTTTCTTCTCCGCGGCACATGCAGCACTCACCTTAAACACAACAGTCAATGGGGAAACGGCAAACACGCTGGCCGAAGCGGTAATAGTCAATGCAGGCGATACCATAACGCTTGCGTACACCATTCAGAACACCGGGAATACGCCAGTCGTGCAACTGGATCTAAGTGACAATGTGTTCGATCCGATTGTCGATCTATCTGAAAGTTGCGGACTTGTTGATTCGCTCCAACCCCACCAGTCAATCTCCTGTACCCTCGAGGTTACTGCGGTTGAGGCGACTGATGGCATGGAAATCATCAGTTTGGTCACGGCGGCTGATGAATTCTTCACAAGTACTACTTTCAACACAACCGACAGCGCGTGGTTTAAAACCTCATTCTTGGTGGGCAACCCAGACCTCTGTTTTGCCATTTCAGATGGATATTTCCAAACGGATGGAACAGAGGTCAACAATGGAAACGCTGAGGATACGCTCGGTTTTTTCAACCGGGCGACAGGTAACACAAATACTGTTACAGCCGAGCCACCCAACACTGGAACATTCTTTATTGAAGCGATGGCGTTCCAACCAGGTGGTACAGCGCTCTATGCCACAGACGGTGATACGCTAGGTACAGTCGATTTGCTGACGGGTGCGTTCACCGCCATCGGTGATGCAAGCGACAGCAACCCTTCCGTTACTGACATTGATGGGCTGAGCTTTGACCCAACCACAGGAAAACTGTGGGGTACTGAGCGCAACAGTGGCACTACTGCGGATCAATTGCTTGAACTGGACCCAGGCACCGGTGCCATCCTGACAGGACCAACCAATGTCCCACCTCAGCAAGGGCTTGGTGACCTGGATGACCTGGCTATTGATCCAGTTTGGGGGACATTCTACGTAATCCAAAACCAGGTCGGTGGTCCTGGCAATCTGGCCATTATTGATCCATCTTCCGGAAACACGTTTACAGTTGGCAAGTTCACACGCCGGGGTACAGGCGAACAGATCTCCGATATAGCAGGCCTGGCCTTTTTTAATGATGGTCAACTGTATGGTAGCAGTGGTAAAAATTCGGCCAATGGACAAAACGTTCTCTGGCGTATCGACAAAACCACCGCTGTTGTTGAACTCGTTGGTGAATTTGCTTCACGCATGAGCAATATTGAAGCCCTGGATTGTCTGACCGCGCCATCGTTCCTTGCGATCGAAAAATCAACCAATGGTGCCGATGCAGATGAAGCACCAGGCGCGTTGATCCCTATTGGCAATAACGTTGTGTGGAGCTACTTCGTTCGCAACACAGGTGGTCAGCTCATCACAAATATCGTTGTAACAGACGACAATGGTACGCCAGGCAACCCAGCGGATGACAATACAGTTTGTACGATTCCACAGCTGTCCCCGGGACAGAGCAATTTGGGCGTTGGCGTCACTTGTGAGTTACAGGGCACAGCAACAGATGGCCAATATACCAACATTGTCACTGCAACAGGCCTGTCTATTGGTGAGACTTTGACCCGCCAGGACCCGAGTAACTACTTTGGCTATAACCCGGGGGCAATTGGTGACTATGTCTGGATTGATATCAACAAGAATGGCATTCAGGAGGCCTCTGAACCAGCCCTTCCCAACGTTGAAGTAAAACTCCATAACGCCAATGATGACGCTTTGCTTGGCACAACAACCACAGATGCAGCGGGTTTCTACCTCTTTGACAACCTGGCCGCTGGTGACTACTACCTCATCTTTGACCTGTCGCAAAATACAAACTTCACCACCTTTACCACGCAGAATGCGGGCGGCAACAGCAACGATGCCGCTGACAGTGATGTCAATAGCAGCGGCCGTACACCGAATATCAATCTCTCAACAGGCGGAAAAGATCGCTCATGGGACGCTGGAGTCGATGGTGGCGATGCAACGGCGCTGTCAATCACCAGCTCAGCCACCGCCAGCGTGCAGGAAAACCAGACGAGCGCAATTGATGTCCAGTCGACCGACGACCTCGACAGCGAAGGCTCTGGCCTGACTTACAGTTTGACCGGCGGTGCTGACCGGGCGCTTTTCACAATCGATGCGAGCACCGGCGTGGTGACCTTTGATAGCGCCCCCGACTTTGAAGTGCCCGGCGATGCGAACGCAGACAACGACTACGAATTCCAGGTCACCGTCACCGATTCCACCACACTGACCGACATGCAGAACGTTGTGGTCAGCGTAGTTGACGTGGCGGAAGACCTGACAGTAAACACAACAAACGATTTGATCGACGCCACAGATGGTGTCACTTCTCTGCGCGAGGCCATTAACTCGGCCAACACTGTCGCGGGCGAGGACACCATCACATTTGATGCCAGTGTCTTTAACGGCGAAGTGGATGATGTGATTCGCCTGCAGGGTGGTCAACTGGCAATTACCGAATCACTGCATATCAACGGTGCTGGGCAAAATATCGTCATTAGTGCTGATCAAAACGGCGACGATGTACTGGTAAATGGCAGCGCCATCACTGATATCGTCGCCAGCAACGCCGCCGCTAAACTCGGCGACAACACCGGGCGTGTGCTGGATATTACCGCGCCAACAGGCAGTACGGTAACCCTCACCGGGTTGACGATCACTGGCGCAGATATGGATGGTTTTGGCGGCGGGATAAAAAACAACACCGGCAAGCTGGTCATAAACCAGTCCAGTGTGTCTGGCAATCGGGCCACGCTGGGAGCGGCAGGTGTGGATACCGGAGCAGGACCGTTGATGCTGACCGAGAGCACGGTCAGTGGCAATGTCGTCACTGCAGCCGTTAATGGTGGTGGCTTACGCTCAGACACTGGCACCATCACCATCACCAACAGCACGATCAGCGGCAACACCACAGTCGGCCCCTTTGGCGGTGGCGTGTTTGCCAATACAGCAACGGTTCTAGTCGACAGCAGTACGATTGTGGCCAATGCCTCGGCCGCAAACGGCGGTGGGGTGGTCACGTTTGGGCCTACCACTTTTACAAACAGCATCATCGTTGGCAACAGCGTAAATACGGGACCCGCGCCTGACATGGCAGGTACCGGCTCAAATTTCACTGGCAGTTTTAATTTGCTGGGCACCGGCGACCCCGTCGCCGGCACCGATAATCAAACCAGATTGACGTTTGCGTCTGCCATGTTAGGGCAATTAACCAACAATGGCGGCCTAACCCAAACCCATGCGCTGCTCCCTGGCAGCCCGGCCATCGACTCGGGCAGCACGATGCAAACGACCGACCAGCGCGCTCAGTCCAGACCCATCGATCAAAATGCGATTGACAGCAGCGCCGGCGGCAACAGCAGCGACATCGGTGCATTCGAACTTGCCCAGGCAGCGGTGCTTGACGCGGTCTCTCAGATCGGCCCTACAGAGGGCGGCACCACAAATACTCTGCCCACATTCAGCTGGACGGCAGTGGTTAATGCCACGCGCTACCGGCTGCTCGTGATTGGGCCCGCCGGCAGTGTGATCGATCAAACCTTCACCGCTGCAGAACTGGGCTGCGATACGGGCGGCACCTGTAGTTTTCCAACTAGCGCGGCAATCGGGCCAGGTAATTTGTCCTGGCAGGTACGCGCGCTCAGTGACACCGGCATTGGCCCGTTGAGTAACCCGATGAATTTCATTGCCGCCGCCACCTGCGATGCCAATGTGCTGAGCCGGCAAATCGATAACGTCAATCGATGGCACCTGTTGAGTCTGCCGTGCGATCTGCCGCCCAGTACCACGCTCGGCGATCTGTTTGTCGGCGGCGCACCCGCGGCTGATCGCTGGCTGGCATTTCGCTACGACGTAGCTGGCGCAAGTGGCAACTATCAACGGCTTATGTCCACCGATACGGTACCGGCGGGAATCGGCTTCTGGCTACTGACCATGGATGCCGTCACCCTGCAAATGCCGGCCAACAGCACTCAGCCTGCGCAAGCACCAGCCAATGGCTCTGCCTACTACACCCACAGCATCGCAGCAGATTCCACCTGGAATATGTTCGGCAGTCCGGGGCCGGATTTCATTCAATACAGCGATATCCTGCTGCAGAATGAACAAACCAATTGTGCGGTCAATGTCTTTTGCACACTGGACAACGCACTTGCCAATGAAAATATTGCTTCTCTGCTGTTTTCTTACAACACCAATCTAAACAACGGCGCGGGGCAATACCAAAGAATCAACAATACCGGCACACGCCTGATCAAACCCTGGGACGGCTACTGGGTGCGCATTGCGCAAAACCCCGAAGGTACTGCCGTTAACAGCCCATGGCAGTTGTTCTACCCGGCGTCGTCGGGACAATTGCTGTTCGCCACGGACACACAACACACAGGCGACCTGGCCGGTATCAGCGGTGCCGATCAGATCTGCAACACCGCCGCCCGCGCACATGGCTTGCCCGGCAACTACAAAGCCTGGCTTAGTGACAGCTCCAACTCCCCGGAATCCGGGTTTAGCAAGCCATCGACGCCCTACTTTCGAGTAGACGGGGCACAGTTGGCCAACGACTATACCGCACTTACCAGCGGCAATTTGTCCAGCCCGATTCAGCTGACGGTTTCCGGCTTGGATGTGTCTGTTGACCAGGCGTGGACAGGCACTCTATCAACCGGATTACCGGATGCAGCCAATGGGCATTGTTCGGATTGGGCCTCGACTTCACTAGCCACTAGTGGCGCTGTAGGTAACATCGCGGACATTGAAGCTAGCTGGAGCAGTACCGGCACCGCGCCGAATTGTTCGCAGCTCAAGCATCTCTATTGCGTTGGCCAGTAACCGCTTCACAAGTGACCCTTGACAGGGTGATACCACAGGTTACGGCCTGAGCGTACTCAATGACTACTATGCAGGTGCGGCATGCCAGCCACACCCACTGTCGTGCCATGTACCTTTGAGGGCACAGCCCGCCAGACTTCGACGGGCTGCTCCATTCTGCCTGATACTATCGGAGGGGAGCACCAGACGGCTTGTAATATAACAATGAATCGCCGGGAAATTGTCCCCACATCTGCTGCTGTGTCCGAGTACAAATCGCCGCTCCAACCGCGTCAGACGCCTAAAGCAGTAACCGTGCACGCCAATCGGCAAGCAAAACTGTAGCGGCTATTAATGGCAGTGCCCCCTTTATCAGGAAGCTTGCCTGATTCCGGGAGATATTTTTCGCAATAGCATTGTAAAAGGCAGTTTATGCGCATCGTCACCGCCAAAGAGTCGAAACCGCCGAGCGAAGAACCTGATGTCAGTTACTTGTGACCGAATTTCACCCAGATAATGAAGGCGCACACGATGATCGCCAACAACACAACTGTATTTTCATCCATTAATTATCTGGGTCCAAATTTCGATCAACCTTGCGTGCACCAACGGTTCAACACACCTCACGAAATGCTCCGGTGAGTAGCGGATCGGTAATCTGTTTCAGGCCCGTTGTCCCGCTGGTTATCGATTATCGCACACCAGACTACCTCGTACGTTAATGTTAGATGGAGCGATAGGTATTTTTACGTACAGCGTACACCCGCGGAAGCAACCGCGGCGCCCGGGACCGTTCGATCGTTGACTTAGCTACTCATCACAACCACACACAAGCCTTCAGAGATGTGTTCACACTGCACTATGTCACGACCGGCCCGCACTCCTCACCGCAAACGCTATGGCGCCGAAACCTGTCACGACTGAAGACTTCGAACACCTCGATGACTCTGGCCCGCTTCGACAGCTGTTGGGGCCGGTTGTCCCGCCACGGTGGCTGTGCTAGCGTACCTAAAACCTAACAGTATGTAATTTTCGTGGTAATAGGGGGAGAGAATCTATGCGCAACGTGAATAGGATTCTGGGCAGTTTTACGCTGATTTCCACGGTTTGCATCCCGATTCTGGCGAAAGCTAATTCAGTTCCACTGAGTGACCCAATACCAGAAGAGATTACGCAGTCGGGCCTCACTGTTCAGCTGCAGGAATTTGTAACGCTAGAGCCGAGCAGTCAAACAGGACCACGCGCACGTATCAATTTCCTGCATCACGCCAACGAAGTGCGCGACCGCCTGTTTGTTAACGATATGCGAGGAAAACTCCACGCAATCGAAAATGGAGCCGTTTCAACTTTCCTCGACATTGGCCCACATTTTCCAGATCTTGTTACAGGGCCGAGTTTTTCCCTCGGATTCGGGTTCTTTGCCTTTCACCCGGAGTTTTCGAGTAATGGAAAGCTGTACACCACCCACTCCGAGGAGGGAGATGCGCTTTCAACTAAAACAGCTGACTACCCGAGCATAAGAGCAGAAATTCAACACTGGGTTATCACTGAGTGGACTGCAGTGGACCCTGCCGGAGATACATTCTCTGGCGCAAGCCGTGAGTTGCTGCGCGTCGGCGTTGATACCGTGACACACGGTTTCCAACAGATTGGTTTTAATCCTAACGCTCAGCAAGGCGGTGATGATTATGGCTTACTGTACATTGCACTTGGCGATGGTGAACAGCACCCCAACCTGACAGACGGGCCGCAAAACCTCGGTGTACCGCACGGCAAAATGTTACGCATCGACCCTCTGGGCACAGACAGTTCTAACGAGCAATATGGATTACCAACCTCAAATCCCTTAACCAACAACAATGGCGCGCTAGGTGAAATCTGGGCCTACGGGCTTAGAAATCCGCATCGTTTTAGCTGGGACATCGGAGGCAGCCACAAGCTCTTCATTGGCAACATCGGTGAGAAGAATATCGAAAGCATTTATCCTGGTATCGCCGGCGCAAACTACGGCTGGAGTGAGCGAGAAGGACGCTTTCTGTTCGATAGGAACGAACGCTTCAGCGTCTACCCCTTGCCGCCAAACGATGATCAAAACGGGTATACCTACCCAGTGGCACAATATGATCACGATGAGGGCTTTGCCGTCGTTGGCGGATTTGTCTATCGGGGGTCAAACGTGCCTGAACTTTACGGCAAGTACCTGTTTGGGGACATAGTCAACGGCCGTATTTTCTACACTGACGAAGCAGACATGGTGACCGGCCAGGAACCGGCACCGATAGCAGAATTAACACTGGTAGATGAGAGCCTGATCGAAAAAGACATGCTGCAGTTTGCTGATCATTCACGGGTTGATTTGCGCTTTGGCGTTGATCAGGAAAACGAAATATATGTTTTGGCAAAGCAAAACGGAAAGATCTGGCGCGTAGCGCAGGTACCTGTTGTCTGCGATAGCAACGTATTAAGTATGCAGATTAGCGGTCTCAATCAATGGCACTTGTTGAGCTTGCCTTGCGATCTGCCAGCCGGCACAACACTTGGCAACCTGTTCGTCGATGGCGCACCGGCAGATGGTCGCTGGCGGGCATTTCGCTACGAGGTGGCGGGGCCCGGCGGCATGTATCACGAGCTCAAAACCGGCGATACATTATACGCCGGAACCGGATTTTGGTTTCTGACGATGGATGATCCCGTCACCCTGGAGATGCCAGCCTCCAGCACTCAGCCATTGCAGGCTGAGCTTGACGGTACTGGCCATTACACTCATAGCATTGCCGGCGACACCAGCTGGAATTTGCTCGGCAACCCGGGGCCGATTGTTATCCCCTACTCCGATATCCTGCTGCAAAACGGACAGACCAACTGCTCGGCAGATACCTTTTGCACCCTCGACGACGCGTTGAACGATGAAAACATCAACACGAAGCTGTACGCCTTTAACACCAGTTTGAGCCAGTACGAGATTATTGATTCCACCGGTGTCGGTACGATCAACCCCTGGGATGGCTTCTGGGCGCGGTTGTGGCAAGGCTCGGTTACCGGCGGCCCAGGCAGTCCGTGGCAATTGTTTTACCCGGCTGACTGAAACGGCCAATTGTTACCTGCAGCCGCCTCTCGCAAACAGGCGATTCTGATACGGGATCAGATTGCCAGATAATCGTGCCGCAGTTGTTCGTTCTCCAGCACTTCTCTGGCTGAGCCTTCGAATACCAGTTCACCGGTATCGAGAATCACAGCACGATCGGCGAGTTCCAGCGCCGCGACGGCGTTTTGCTCGACGATGATGGCGGTCATGCCTTGTTCCCGAATGTAGTGCAATGTCTTTTCAATTTCCTGCACGATGACAGGGGCCAGGCCCTCGTAGGGTTCATCGAGCAGCAACACTTTGATATCACGCGATAGCGCGCGACCAATCGCGAGCATCTGCTGCTCACCACCGGACAGCGTTACCCCCTCCTGCTTGCGACGTTCGCCAAGACGCGGGAATAGATCGTAGATCTGCTCCAGTGACCAACCGACTGGCTCGACGATTTGCGCGAGCTTGATGTTTTCCTCGACCGTCAGCCCCGGAATGATGCGACGATCTTCGGGCACCAGCCCAACACCGGCGACGGCGGCCTCGTGACTGGCCATTTCGTGCAGTGGCTGGTTGGCAAGCCAGATCTCACCCTGCTGCAATTCTGGATCACCGACCCGTGCGATCGTTCTGAGTGTCGAGGTTTTACCAGCCCCATTTCGCCCGAGCAAGGCGAGAATCTCACCCTCGCGAACTTCAAAACTGACACCTTGTACGATGTAACTCTCACCGTAGTAGGAGTGGATATCGTTGCAACTGAAGTAGGCGCGTTCGGTGTTCATGTTGGCTGCTGCGCTCAATGTGCACCTCCGAGATACGCTTCCTGCACCTTGACGTTACCCTTGATGTGTTCCGGCGCATCTTCAACAATGACGGTGCCTTGTGCCAGCACGCTAATTCGATCGGCAAGACTGAATACCACGTGCATATCGTGTTCAATGATGATCATGGTGATACCGCGGCTGTCGCCAATGTGACGCAGAACCTCGATGGTGTTGTTGGTATCCGCGCGACTCATGCCGGCGGTAGGTTCATCCAGCAGCAGCAGCTTGGGTTCCTGTACCAGGCCCATTGCCATCTCCAAACGGCGCTTGTCACCACGTGACATGGAGGCGGCAATCATGTCGTGTTTATCGGCCATGCCAAGATCTTCCAGCACATGAATCGCACGGTCGCGAATATCGGTCTCTAACCGCATTGGTCGCATGGCGTTGAATTCGAAGATGCCATCGCGATGCGCGAGCGCGGGGATCATGACGTTCTCAAGCACGGTCAGATCAGAAAAAATTTCCGGCGTTTGAAACACGCGGGACACGCCGGCCTGATTGATCTGGTGTGGCAGCCGGCCAATCAGATTCTGGCCATGAAACATCACCGTGCCACTGTCCGGGGTCAGTCTGCCGACAAAGCAGTTCAGCAACGTGGATTTTCCGGCCCCGTTCGGCCCGATGATCGCGTGTATGCGGCCTTCCTCGACGGTCAGGTTGACGTCGTTCAAAGCCTGCAAGCCGCCAAAACGTTTGTTCACACCTCTGACTTCGAGAGCACTCATGGCAATCTCCTATTGTGCTTTCGAGCGTCTGCGGAACACTCGCCGAAACAGACCGCTCAAGCCCCCGATCAGGCCACCCGGCATGAAGATTACGACCAGCATGAACATCAGACCAAGTGTCAGGTGCCAGCCCTTGCCAACGAACGGGTGAATGATCGTGACCATGAAGTCCTCGATTCCGTCGGGCATGAAGGCAAACCACTGGTGCAGCAGGTTGTCGTTGATCTTGGAGAAAATGTTCTCAAAATACTTGATCAGGCCTGCCCCGAGGACTGGCCCAATCAGTGTGCCGACGCCACCGAGGATCGTCATCAGTACCACCTCGCCTGATGCGGTCCACTGCATGCGCTCGGCACCGGCAAGTGGATCCATCGACACCATTAATCCGCCGGCAAGGCCTGCGTACATGCCGGAGATCACAAACGCTGCAAGCGTGTAGGGTCGCGGGCTGATACCGGTATAGCTCAGGCGCTGGTTGTTGGATTTGACCGCTTTTAACATCATGCCGAACGGTGAGCGAAAAATACGAATAGAGATGTAGAACGCGATCAGCAAGACAAACGCACACAGGTAGTAGCCGACGTTGAAAGTCCACAGCCAGTCGCCAAAGCTGACCTTGTGGCTATAGCCCATCTGCAATCCAAACAGCGACGGTGCGGGAATATTTCCACCAACGCTGCCACCATCGAGAATGCGAGGGTCATTGAGCGCCGTCTGCAACCCGGTTTCACCACCGGTGATGGGCGTGAGTACCGAGGCGGCAAGCGCAAACGACATCTGCGCAAACGCGAGCGTCAGGATAGAGAAATAAATACCCGAACGACGTAACGAGATGTAGCCAATCAACAGCGAGAAAACGCCGGCCACGATCGTTGAAACCAGGATAGCCGGTATCACGTTGATCGTGAGCAGCTTCAACATCCATACACCGGCATAGGAGCCTGCCCCTAAAAAGGCGGCGTGACCAAAACTGAGATAACCAGTCAGGCCGAACAGAATGTTGTAGCCGATGGCGAAGATGCCAAAGATCACAAAGCGCTGCATCAGGTCCGGGTAGCCGGCATTGAATTGCGCGAACTTGGAACCTTCGGGAAACGGGTTCAGCAAAATGGGTGCAGCGGCAACCAGGATCAGCACGAACAGCAGCGTTAAAAAATCGTTGCGAGATAGGCCTAACACGGATCAGCTCTCCATTACGCCCTTGCGGCCCATCAATCCACGCGGGCGAGCAAGCAAGATGACGATAGCGGCGAG
>CAZNIS010000087.1:0-1566 GCA_964573105.1 uncultured Granulosicoccaceae bacterium | reverse complement strand
CCTTGCGGCCCATCAATCCACGCGGGCGAGCAAGCAAGATGACGATAGCGGCGAGATAGATCACCACCTGGTTGATTCCCGGGATGGTTTCGATTACTTCGCGCATCGAGGCAAAGCTTTCGAGTATGCCGAGAATAAAACCGGCCAGTACGGCGCCGGGCAGCGATCCCATACCGCCGACGACCACGACCACGAACGAAATCACCAGAAAATCCATGCCGATATGGTAGTTGGGGGGATTGATCGGCGTGTACATCACACCCGCAAGCCCGGCCACCGCAGCGGCGATACCAAACATAATCGTAAAGCGCTTATCGATATTAATGCCGAGCAGACCGACGGTTTCGCGATCGGCCATACCGGCGCGCACCACCATGCCAAATGTCGTAAATTGAAGAAACGCGAACACCGCAGCGATAATCACCATGGCGAACAGAAAGTAGACGATTCGCCAGTACGGATACATCACCTGCCCGGGGTCAAAACCCACGAGTTGGCCGAAATCAAACGAGCCGACGAACGCATCCGGTGCCGGCACCGGAATCTGGTTGGCGCCGAAATAGGCCTTGATGATCTCTTGCAGAACGATCGCAAGGCCAAAGGTAACGAGGATCTGGTCGGCGTGCGGACGCTTGTAGAAGTGCTTGATCAGCCCGCGTTCCATAATAAAGCCGACCAGCAGCATGATCGGGATGGCAAATAGGATGGCCAGTGGCACGGCCCAGTCGATAATCGCCTGCCCGGCAGCCTGACCAAACCACTCTTCCAGGTAGGGCGTTTTGACCTGCAATGGCCGGCCGAGAAAGTCTGTCTTGGATTCATCGACGGTGATGAACGACAGCGTCAACAGTTTTTGCAGCGTGACGGCGCAAAAGGCGCCGATCATGAACAACGCGCCGTGGGCGAAGTTGACCACCCCCAGCGTACCGAAAATCAATGTCAGCCCCAATGCGATCAACGCATAGGCACTGCCCTTGTCGAGCCCGTTCAGGACCTGCAGTAATAGTGCAGAGAGTTCCATCGCTTATCGTTCGAAGTTAGTCGCGAGCGGAGTGATCGCAAACATTGGAATTGCGGATTCTGTGCCGGCAGGCGTTCGCCTGCCGACACAAAATCGGGGTGCAGACTAGCCTGCGTTACAAGTACCCAGATCGCCGCCGAAGATCGACGCGTCGTAAGTGACTTTAGCAGCCGGTGTGACTTCTACAATCTCGAGCAGGTCGAATTCCGATGACGGATTCTCTTTACCCTTCACAACCAGCACGTCCTTGAAGCACTGGTGGTCTTCGGCGCGGTACAGCGTCGGGCCGTTGCCCAGACCGTCGAACTCGAAGCCTTCCAGCGCTTCGGCAACGCCACAGGGGTTGTGGGTACCGGCGCGCTCACAGGCATCTGCATACAGCAGGGTCTGTACGTAGCAAGTGTGTGCCGCCTGGCTGGGCGGGAAGCCATACTTTTCACCGAAGGACTTGACGAACGCCTTGGAGCCTTCATCCTGCAGTGACCAGTGCCAGTTGGTAGAACCGAAGATGCCTTTGACGTTCTCGCCCGCACCCTTAGCCATCA
>CAZNIS010000086.1:0-30774 GCA_964573105.1 uncultured Granulosicoccaceae bacterium | reverse complement strand
TTCAGCGCGTCACGCGGGAGCGTTACAAAGATAACAGCATGAACTTTGGCGATGCCGGGGAGAAAGTTCGCGAGTTGATCAATGATCACCTGATCAGCCTGGGTATCAACCCGAAAGTGCCGCCGGTAGAGCTGCTATCGGAAGATTTTATCGAACGCCTGAACGAACATGCCGGTGACAATGCAGAAGCCAAAGCCAGTGAAATGGAACATGCCGTGCGCAAGCACTGCACCGTGCATCACGATGAAGATCCGGCCTTCTACAAATCACTCTCCGAAAAAGTAGAGCAGTTGATAGACCGATATCAGGATCAGTGGGAGCTACTGGCTGAAGAGCTGGAGAAGCTGCGTGGTGAGGCAATCGCAGGGCGAAAAACAGGCGATCACGGTATGAGCCGGGAGGCCACCACCTTTTACGAATATATCGCCGCTGAGGTCTTTGAGGGCGGTAAAGTGCCGGAAGAGGCAAAGCCGAAAATGACTGCACTAATGGAATCAATTGTCGACACTTTGCAGCAAACGATAGGCAGCATTGACTATTGGAACAATAACGATAAACAAAAGAAAACGCGCAGCGCTATTAAAACAGCCCTGATGAAAACCGGTATGGATGAATTGAAAGAACGGCGCGAGCGAATAGCCGTACAGGTAATGAAGCTGGCAAAGAACCGGCACACAGAGCTGCTTGAAGGCACCAGCAAAGAGTCGGTGAAATGACGACTCGAAGCGTAGGAGACATTGAGTATCGATTGCTGCCGGGTAGCGCTCGCAAAACCACTGATATCGTTATTGAGCGCAACGGTACGATCACGGTTCGCCCGCCAGTGGCCTATACCCCGGAACAGGTCGACGAGGTCGTCAAGCACAAACGCTTGTGGATCTATCGAAATCTGGCTGAGTGGCGAGATATGAACGCCTGTGCGGTAACTCGAGACTGGGTGGATGGCGAAACCTTTCTATATCTTGGGCGTAGTTACCGCTTGTCGCTAGTGGCGGATGCAGATAAGGATTTAAGGTTACGGCACGGGGAATTCCGTCTGAGCCGTCGGTTGGTAGAAAATGGCGGGATAGAAGCTGCGAGGGCAGCATTCCAGAATTTCTACACCGAACGAGGTGTGGCAAGGTTCAATGAGCGGATCAGCCGATTTGCCCCGAAGGTGGGCGTAGAGACCGGCCAGGTACGAGTTAGGGACACTGGATACCGTTGGGCCAGTTGCGGAAAGAACGGTAGTCTGCAGTTTCACTGGAAATGCATGATGGCACCTCCGCGAATCATTGATTATCTGGTGGTTCATGAATTATGTCATTTGCATTACCAAAGCCATGACGATGCCTTTTGGAATGAGGTGGACAAAGTGTTGCCGGATTACCGGGAGCGGAAGGAGTGGCTTCGAAAATTTGGGGCTAGTTTGGACTTGTGATGGCTGACTTTTGGAACCGACCATTGCTCTTGGTTTACTACTATGTCGAATGAGTACATTAAGAAGAAAATCGTACACGCGCTAATTAACACACGCCTCACCGGAAATATCCTTTGTGTATTCAAAACTCTTTACCATACGGCGTACCGATGGGTTTCATACCACGATTTAAATCTCGCCGTAGGCTTCCCCAGTGGTGCGGGTCAATACAACACAGGAATTGCTCAGGTCATTGGCGGCTGCGGATTATGGAATAGTGTTGTGCAAGGCAATGAACACAAGTTGTCTAAACAGCTATTTTTGCATGAGAAAGAACCAGTACGGTCAAAAAAATCGTTTCAACTCACACCGGAGTTCAGGGCATGTATTGATTCTTGCAACAAGCTTCTTGATATCCTGGAATTACCAGGTGAGCAATTGCGGAAGGAGTTTCCTCAGTCAAAGCTGCTTGGACTATACGAAGAAGATTTTTCCAGTCCGTTGGATCTTTACTTTAATAATATACCCAAAGAGATCGCGCCGGCAGTTGTAAAGAAAGCGATTGAGCTTAGAGCAATGGAAGTTGTAGCCAGTTACTATACAGAAAGAGGCTGGTCGGTTGAGGACACATCAATGTCAAATCCCGAGGGCAGCGGTGCTCCTTTTGATTTTCTTATCACCAAGGGTGTAGAGAAAAAGTACGTTGAAGTAAAAGGCACAAGCACGAACAGTGGTCACGTTACTTTAACAGCGAACGAGGTGTTGCATGCAACGCAGCACAGCTCGCAATCCGTGCTGGTTGTTGTGAGTGGTATAAAAACTCCGATCATCGATGGCTATGTCCAAGGTGTCGATGGCCAAATTACTTATCATGTCGATCCCTGGTGTCCAGAGCAGAGTCGCTTGACGTGCACGCAATTCCGATATGACATCAGTTAGTTATCTGTGACACTCTGGTCTTTCGAGCGTTTGCCAACTCCACAAACCGGCACAGACCATTTGCCCACTGAATCTGCACCGGGGTGCTGCACTGCGCATAAATTAACGCCGGTGATCCTACAACAATCACAGTACATTTGGCGCGACTGGTTGCGACGTTGAATCGATTTGGGCTAAATAGAAATCCCATCCCTCGAGGTGCATCTTCTACGGAGGAGCTTGTCATCGAATAGAAAACGACTGGTGCCTGCTGGCCCTGGAATTTATCGACGGTGCCGATCCGCACGCCATCCGGTAATACCCGCTTAAGCAACGCAACCTGCGCATTGTAGGGAGCAATGACCAGTATATCGGGCGGCTGGATTTGGGATTGCCTGTTTTCGCTATCAGTCCAGTGATGGGGCCGTTCCAGCATGGTTTGAATCATAGATGCAATCGCCTGCGCCTCCTCTTCACTTCTGGCCTGATTGCCAGTGTGCTCAAACGGGTGATAGACGAGCTGCGCGTCGTTGAACGCTGAGCCGGTGATAGTTTGCCGAGCCAGATTAAGCTGTGCGTGTAATCGCCCCTCGTAGTACTGATCTGATGTAAATGTGCAGATATTGGGGTGCATCCGGTAAGTGGTATCGAGGAACAGGCCCTGTTCTTCGCGAATGGTCTGCCTGTCACCGATCAGGTGGGCGAGGGCGGCAATGTGGGAGCCCTCCGGGTGTGCGGCACGCTGGGGCTGCTCCAGTTGCTGTGGATCACCGAGCAGTACAACGTTTTTGGCGGCGCGGGCGGCTGTCAAAGCCATTGCCAGTGACATTTGCCCGGCCTCGTCAATGAAGAGGTAATCCAGTTGCTGATTCAGTTCAAGGGCTGCCCAGGTAAAAGCCGTCGCACCGACAGCCTTGCGACTTTGCAATGCAGCCAGCACGTCATCTTTGTCTGACAGACGCTCGCACTGAATGTTGGTTACCTGTTGCTTGTTGCCCTTGTGGGCGATGGCTACATTGCTGTCAGCCTCTTGCACTGCGGACAACAAGTTGCCAATCACGGCATGACTGACGGCGGTAATGCCGACCCGCTTGCCGTCGCGGAGCAGCTTCGCAATGACATGGCTCCCGGTGTAGGTCTTACCAGTTCCAGGAGGTCCCTGAATCGCCAGTACGCTATGGTCGAGTTTTGAGACCAGTTGCCAGGCTTGCTCAACACTCCCAATCGCGGGATTCATCAGGGCTGTGATGGTGTTTGTGCCTCTCAATCTGGGTTCTTGCCGCGTGAGCAGATCATACTGAGCGCTTTTGATTCTTACTATTGGACTGCTGGCTACCAGCTTGCCAAATTCCAGCAGTGTTTCCGGCATTGGGTCAGGGCGGACCTGGCGGTGATGGAAGACGGCGAGTGGATGCTTGCCCACGGTTTTTTTGGTCTTTTTCACTTCAATTGTGCGGGTGTCGTAATCGATATTGACGACAGTGCCAATTTTGAACTCACCGGGCTTACCATCCTCGGAACTGGCCTCATAAAGCTCGTCACCCTCGTCGATTGTGACGAACTGTTCCGGGTACTCATACACATGTGAGGGAATTGTGCTTCTACCTTGTGGCGGCACTTCAGACAGCAGTGATAAACCTTGAATTGCGTTTCGCTCCTTAAGCAGATCGGTCGTGTCAAGTTCTCGCAACCGAAAGTATTCCCACCACGCATTTTTTTCCTCTCGCCGAAAGTAATCCAGTGCATGGGCCAGAAGCCAACGGGCTTGTTGTTCGTCTGTCCACTCAGCGGGCGACGTATCCCTAAAATCGGTTGTCAGCTCATCGAAAACCTGCTGCACCTGTGGCGCTCGCTCATCTTGCTCGGGTGAGTATTCTGCTGGTGCAGGCGGACGCGGTAGATCGACTCCCGTTGCGATCTGCTGCTCGCGCAAACTTTCCAGCCAGTCACGCAATGCCAATGTCGACAAACAATCGTCTCGGTTGTACTTCAGCACCACGGCTTTGTCTTCGCTCAGAATTCGGTTTCCGATCCCCCTTTCAAGCATCGACTCCAGCCTGTGCATCGAAAGCCTGGCATCGGCCAGTGCCTCTTCACGGTGGAAGCCATAGAATGGTTCCAGACACTTGATGCTGTAACTTTCAACACTGGCGCGAATCGCCTGGCGGGTCACTGCGTACAGATCGACGAAGCACTGCTTTCTAAGCAGTGTATCCAACTCTGCTTCGCGGGTGGCGTGGCGCGTGGCCAGACGTTTGAGCGCGACCGGCTCGTAGGGCGCGAAGTGGTACACGTGCATATTTGGGTATTCACTGAGTCTGTCCACGACAAGATCAATGAACTGCTCGAAAGCGGCCTTTTCACCTTGCCGATCCATGCCCCAAACGTATTCAAATCCAGGTTCCTTCGCGCCGGCACTGACGGTTGCAAAGCCAAGCAGGTATTCCAGCCCGCCACCGGGAACGTGCCGAGCACTTTCGATATCGAAGAACAGATCCCCGTTTGGATCCGGTGCCGGCAGCCTGAGAAAACCACGGCGTTGATGATCGCCCTCTTGCGGATAGGCGACCGGTAGATATTCAAACTCCAGTGTGCCGGTGGTGCGGCCTTTGTGCTGAATTCTGGCCTGTTGGTGTATTCGATCGATCGCCTCCACTGAACCATCGATGCGCTGGCTAAGCATCGCTTCTTCTGTGTTGGCCAGATCGGTCAGCGTCGTGATGTTATGAGATACGAGTGCCTCTATCTGCGATTTCTGAATGCCGGCGACAAAAGTCAGGTGGTCATCATCACGGCGGCGCTTGTCGCAGTCTGGCCACCACTGACAGATCTCACAGTGCGAGACGGGCTCGGCGTAGGTATTGGCGTTGGAGGCGATATCATCTAGCAGTCTTTGTTTGGCCAATCGATAAAACGCTGCGTAGTTGTCGCAGCGGTGGGCCTCTTCAGTAAAGCCTGTTTCGCCAGACAATTCATTGGCTGGCATGATCACGTGCATAAACTCTGGTGGTGTTTGTTGGTTCTCTGCCAGCAGATCGGAATACACGCATAGCTGTAGAATTGTGCCGGATTTTGTCGTTCGGGTGAGTTTGGTATCGGCGACTTCGTAAGACCAGCTGCCAAAGGCCGGGCAGGGGCGACCAACGCGCACGAGTAAGTCTGGCCTGCCGGACCAATTATCGTTGGAGAGCTGCCCCTGGGCGATAAATGCCACTCCGTCCTGCATTGCAGCCAGGGTTTTTCTTTGTGCTGCAGGGTCTTTGAAATCTATCTCTAACACAGTATGGCCAGATCGTCTGAGGTGATCCAGGTAGGCGGCCTCGTGCTTTTCGCCCATATCCTGTATTCGCTTTAGAAACTGGTTGTGTCGAACCGGGCGCTGCAGCTCCTGTTTTGCATGCTTTTGGTTCAGCTGCGTGAGGTGCTTGCACGAAAGGTGATTGGATAGATCTGTTGCCGATAAAATAATTTCGTTGTTGACTAGCTTCATGCTGATTACTGTCTCGCTGCGTTGTTTGGTTGGGATAATTCCCCTCGTGAGTCACTCGCTGGAGTCCAGGCTTTTGCCAACATTTTTGTGCATGCGGGGGCGGCTTAAGCCTTAACTCCAACGTGTAATGGCTGCTCAGTCTTGTTCGCTGGACGGAGTCCTGCTCCCACGGAAGGTACTGCGAACGGCGCAAGTCAATTACGCTTCTTCAAACTCCAGTTCGGGCACGGGCTTGATCGATGCGCCTGCGATTCCCTTGATTGAATGATACATATTGCCGGTGTTGAGCAGCACCTTTTCAATCTGTTTTTCGCGGCGTTTCCAGTGGCCGTTCATTGAGCGTTTTTCTCTATCAAGGTCTTGCTTCATTTGCGTGAAGCCGTCCACTATTGCTTCCACCTGCAGGCGAAATTCGTTGCTTTGCAGAAATTCGTAGAGCATCGACATTTTGTCGCCTCTGTTTTCCTGGCTCGCTCTGGTGTGGTCCAGCTGGATAATGTGGTTGCGCAGCACCTGGCACAGGCCTTTGAATTCTTCGTAGTTGCACACCCATACACCATCTAGCATGCCCATGCGGTCCAAGCCCTGTGGACGCGCCTGGCTGACCAGAACACCGATATCGGTATTGCGGTCTCGAATGTCGGCTTTGAATTTTTCGATCCAATCACCGGAGAAGTGTTTCGTTCGCTTCGATTCGTAATATATTGACCCACAATTGCGTTTGTGATTCGAATGAATGGTCTGCACGCAATCGCCGCCGAGGGCACCTTTTTTGATTTCTTCGATCGTGTCTGTCGGAAACTGTTGGGCCAGCCAGGCCTCGACGGCCAGTTCCTGTACTTCTCCCTGCGCCTGCATGCTGCCTTGTTCCGCGCGACGCTGAGCATCGGATAGCTGCTTGCTCAGCGTCTCGATCAGGTGTTCTTTTTCCTTGATTTTAAGTTCGTTCTTTTGTGCCTCGACTTTCTGAATCTCCAGTCGCTCCTCAGAAAGACGATGTGCAAGTCTCTGCTCGTTTTCCGCTTCAAGGGTTGTTTTGAGGCTGTCCTTCTCGCGCTGAAGACGGGAAACTTCAGCCTGTGCCTGAGTCAGCGTTTTGAGCTTCCTTGCGTTGTCGTCCAACTCATCCTGCATGGCCTTGATACTGTCGCGGGTGGCTGCGTCAGCTTTCGCGCGCTCCTGCTTTGCAATAGAATTGCGCTCGGCGCTGAGACGCGCTTCGATTGCGGTGCCAATCTGCTGCTCGATGTTCTTTTCTCTGACTGCCAACTGTTGGCGCATGGCGTCCATGTTGGACTGCTGTTCGATGAGCTTTTGCTGTTCGGCTTTGAGCCGGGCATCGAACTTCGATTGCAATTCGCTGCTCAGTTGCTGGTAGACGATCTCGTGAACGTCGACCGTGTGATTGCAGTTGGGGCAGTGGATTTGAGTGTGGTTGTTGTGCATGTTTTTCCTTGTGCTAACCAGGATTGACCGTGATCCGGGATTTAGTGGGACAGAGTTCGTTACTTATCGGTAGAAACGTTTAGTGCGATGGCCGACGGTGATGACGCTTTCACTCACCATCACGACGTACACGCTCTTGTGCCGGTCGAGTTGCTTGCATTCGTTTTTCGGTAGCAAACGCGACAGGCGTTGCAGATCCTTCTTCGAGACAAACCGGGCGATCGCACCTCCCGGCGCTTTTCGGCTGCTGCCGTGTGCAATGATGTTGCGGACGACCTGCTTGGGAATCCCGCGTTGCTGCATGCGAATCGTTGCGTGTTGAGTGGCTGTCATGTGAACGGTTTCTCCTTTTTCGTCAGGACATCAAGAACGATGGGGTTTGCTGTACAGGATGGAGTGTGGCAGGGTAGTGGCTCAAAACATGAGCCACTAAAATATTTATGCAGTGACACTGCTCGCAGCAGCAAGCAAGCTAGCCATCCAAAGGTTGGGAGGAGATTTGCAGTACCTGATTGGCATATGGCAAGGCATACGCTATTTTGATGCTGTGAAGAGGAGCGCGAACGTTATGAATCAGGAAAGACGCGTAAAGCTGTTCAGGAATGGCAGAAATCAGGCGGTGCGAATACCCAGGGAGTATGAGTTTGACGGTGATGAGGCCATTCTAAAAAGGGACGGAGATCGACTCATCCTTGAGCCGGTTCGAAGCGGCGTGCTCCTGCAGACGGGCAGGGCACTGGGGCCGTTGACAGAAGACATGCCAGACATTGATGACTTTACGGTAGAGTTCGACGAGCCCGAGGTCGGCTCGTGGCACTACAATACATGCTGGATACGAATATTCTGTCTCACTTGATGAGGGAACCTGCCGGAGTGGTCTCGTCCAGGATCGAAGCGGTGAGGCTAAATTCAAGCGCATTGGTGGTTTATCGGTGGAGAATTGGATTCGTTAGTCATTCGCCATGAAACAAATGGACCGGATTTATAAAATCGACGCGCTGCTTGCAAACGGCCGCTCGCGGTCGCTTCAATTCCTGCTGGACGAGCTTGAGATTTCGCGCGCCACCTTCAAGCGCGACATCGCATTCATGAAAGATCGCTTCAACGCACCGATCACCTGGGATCGCGAGACTCGGGGTTATCGGATGGTCTCCGGGCACAGTGCGGGGCCGCGCTACGAGCTGCCGGGCCTGTGGTTCAATCAGCGCGAACTGCTGGCGCTGGCAACCATGCAGCAGTTGTTGAGCTCGATCGACCAGGGCGGCCCGATCGCCAGTCAGCTGCAGCCGCTGATGGAACGGATCAATGTAAAACTCGGGCACGAAAAAGAAGAGGCGAGGGAGCTTGCCAGGCGCGTGAAACTGATTTCCACCACCAGCCGCATGAACGACCTGGCCCATTTTGAAGTGATCGGCTCGGCACTCGTCAAACGGCTGCGACTGGAAATCGAGTACGATGCCAGAGGGTCTTCACAAACCGTCTCACAGCGAGTGGTATCGCCACAGCGGCTGATCCACTATCGCAGCAACTGGTACCTGGGCGCCTGGTGCCATCTTTCGCGCGGCATCCGGACATTCTCGCTGGATGCAATTAGCGCTTGCGTGGTGTTGGAAAGAAAAAGGGCTAAGAATGTCCCCGAGCGAGAGCTGACAGAGTACTACGACAACGGTTACGGCATTTTTGGTGGCGCAAAACGCCAGTGGGCCAAACTTCGATTCAATGCTCGTGCCGCGCGCTATGTAGAGGGCGAGGTCTGGCACCCGGAGCAGCGCAGCAGCGTGGATGAAGATGGCCGGTATTTGCTTGAGGTGCCCTATGTACACTCCAGCGAGTTGCTGCTGGATGTATTGCGCCAGGGACCGGATGTCGAAGTTCTCGGGCCGGCCGGATTGAGAAGCGAGATCGGGCAACGGGTTGAGGCCATGGCTGCGATTTATCGGGTTCAGCGGTAATATTGAAGTAGATGTTTTTCTGCGTGCGCGATGCAACGCATATTTAACATAAGATCTGTGATGCGCAGTAATCACTGTGTAGAGCAAAACGCTAAACTGCGCGAATGGCAGTGTTGCAGATCGACTTTCAGCGTAAATTCAATGCGGTTCTGCGCAATCTGTTTTTGCGCATTGCGTCTGGCAGCTTACCTCAAGATCACTATCGGTGCGTCGTCACAAAGTGATAAGGTCCGTGCTGGTTGATTCTTACCTCTCCACAGCATGCCGCTCACCGATAAGAGCATCAATCACCTGTTTGTTCACGCAAGCAAGTGGATTTTCAAGATCATTAATTTCGTTTCGCTCTTAATCATGAAGCATGGTTTGCCGAGTCAGCCGGTTAGATTTATCAGGAGTAAACTTGGATGAACGTTATTTATCGGTCTAAAGACGAGTTCGTAGCGCAGCTTAGCGATTTCACATCAGTTGACGGAGCCACAGGATTTGTGGCACATCTCGCGGCACTGATTGCCGGTGCAGATTTTAAGCACTCGTATGACGTGACATTTAAGGCATGGAAAAAGGCTTTTGGTCAACAGCAGTGGAGATGTATGAACCTGATCGATGCAAAGGACCAATATTGGTGGCATGGTACCTTTGAAGAAAACCATCAAACGCTTAACGACTTGTCCAGAAATCTAAAATCTTCACTCGCGAGAGAATCCAACCAGGATGTACTGTACAACGCCCTTCGGATTCTGGAGTGGGGTGATGTCTACAAGGGATGTGTCAGTTATCTATTAAACAAGTATGAGAGTGGCCAGTTGACGTCGAGCATCAATGACGCTGTGACAATTTTGGATGGCAGCGATTACGACCTCAACAGATTCGATCAGCGAGACCTGAGAATGGATTCCGGCCTCACTAAAGTTTATTCACTAGCGAGTGAAAGATCCATAATTTTCGATTCAAGAGTCGCTGCAGCACTATCATTGATTGCGCATAGATTCTATGACAAAGAGCAGCGTAAGAAATTAAAAAAGTTGCGAGCGTTTGCCTGTGGGTCGTCCGCTGGCGCTGATAAGAAACGTCGGACAATTAGAGACAAGAGAGTCTTTAGCGCATTATTGACGCCAGAGAAGCAGGCGCATTTCAATTTGACAACAAACTGGGTTCTCAACAGCGCGGTTGCTGAGGCTCAAACCATGCGCGGTGACTTGTTCAAACTATGGGGTGTTGATAATCATCAGGATTTGCTCCGATCGGTGGAAGCTTCGCTGTTTATGGTTGGGTCCGATATAACCAACGGCTAAGCGAATCATTCATTCCGCGATCGCGACGTCTCTTATTCCTACGCAATCCAATTTCATTTAACATAAGATTTGATACACGCAATAAAGCTGACACAGGCAAATGAGCTTTGTCGTGTATCGAAATCCTGCCGCAAGGGCAAAGGATTCCTGCTACGCCCACAATCTCCCCAAATCGAACGGCATCTGCTCAAAGGGTGGCACCACGGCGCGGTCATCGTCGCGAATCGCAGCGCTCAACACCCATTTGCCATTCGAAAGCGTAAACGCTTCCAGAGTTCGTTCAACTGGATTCACAAGCCAATAGTCGCGTACGCCATGGTTTGCGTAAATCTCACGTTTGACAGTTCTGTCCGTCTGAGCCGTCGACGGAGACAGCACTTCACAAACCCAGTCCGGGCAAATCGCGATATGGGCTGTCTCGGGCAACTCCGGCATGGTTGTCTGGCGCCAGCCGGCAATGTCTGGCACGACGACATCGGCATCCAGATGGCATTCGGGTTCATCGAGAATCCACCAGCCGCCAGGGCCGTCGTTTGAGGTCCGATCAAAATAGCCGGCAATCACGCTGGTCAGAAGCGTTGAAGCCAGTGAATGTCGCGGACCCGGGCGCGGATGGGTATGCAATTCGCCAAACAGAATCTCCGCCACCAGTCCCTCAGGGACGGCAAGCAGATCTTCGTAGGTTGCTTTTTGGGGTGCAGGCTTGTTCAATGCGTTGTGGATGCCGGTGCGGAAACAACGGAAGATGGTAGCACGGCACACCACTCAGGCTGCGGCGCATATGCGCATAATATATATTATGTTAAATAACGGAGGTGGGCTACATCTGCGTTTACCCTGCCTTGTCATGCCGGCTTTGTGCGATTGCACCTCGTCTGGTGCTGTTGTTAAGCCTGATGAAAGTCCGACGCGTCAGCAAGTTCGTGACCACTCGCCGTTCCGTGTTTGCTGCGGAAACCACCAACACGACATCCGCACTCACGTGTCGGGTTTCCTGCTAACCGGTGGTCAGCTCTCCACTACGCGGATGCGCTACCTTGAGATCGGAATCCTCCAGGGTTCCCGGCCGTGCACGCCATCGTCAGCGGAGAAATAGATCGCATCCCCGCTGTAGTAAAAGTTTTGCGGATTGCTGTCTGCACTCCCGGGGTTGATATCCGCCAGTTGTCGCGTGCCTTCGTTCGTGCCATCGCTAAACCACAGCTCGCGGCCGGAATCTTGTGTGAGGTTGACGAATATCAGCCCCTCGGGGGTATTCAGGTATCTGAATACATAACCTTCATCCGGGCTTGGATGCCCACCAATCACGGCATACCAGTCATCGTTTGACAATTCAGCCCACCGCTCATTCTGTGAGTCATATGCCCAGAGCTTAAGTTGCACAGAGGTTTCAGGCCATTCGCCCGCGCTCTTGATGGCAGTGAGAAAGATGTGGCTATTTTGGCCCCTTATCATTCTCATCTCCCACAGACCGCCCTCTGCTATCGAGCCAATATTTTCGATTCGATCTTCGCGGAATCGCCATATTGAGGTCACAGCCGGATCAACCGAATGATCGGTATCAAAGTAAACCAGATCATTGTAATTGATCCGGTCTGGCACGTCGTACGGGCTGGGTGTTTCTTCAGTGAGGATTTCAAATGATGTTACATCTCCGTAGTTGCTGCTGATACCCAACACTAATCGTCCTTGAATGCCCAGCTCCAGGTCACCATCAGCCAGATACCTGCCAAGGCTGAGCACGGTCTGTCCGCTCACCAGCAGTGTTTTGAGATGGAGGTAAGTATTGTCGTCGGGCTTGATGCTAAACGTCTTTTCCCATTCGTCGGTGTCGAGGTTGTACGACCAGATTTGGTATCTATTCTCGGCGACTTTGATCTCAAACGTCGCTTCTCTCGCAAGCGAATTTTCAATACTTTGTACGTTCTCATGGTAGAACTCGCCAGAGGATGTAAACAGTGAGCGACGCTCGCTGCTGAGTGAATCGGCTACCGACAATCCATTTTCGTTTACAAAGAAAATCTTGTCGCCCTCGACAATCAAGTGATCTTCAAACTGTCCTGTTTCTACCAGACGGGTATTGTTTTCACTGCCATCCGTCTTCCAAAGGCGATCAGGACCCAGGTTGAAACTGTCGAAGTGGAGGATGAATTGCTGTTCTCCATTCGCCGCAGGTTGCGTCAACCAGATTTGATCATAAACATGCATTATCGAGCTGTTATATCCCGCGCAGGCGTGGTTGACGTCTTCGGCAAAATCTCCGACCGTCATCATTCTCTTATTCATCGCGATTTCACCTGTGTCAGGATGTGTCGCGACGAAATTGAAGCCGATATTCTTATCTTCATCATCCAGCATAAACCAGTGCCATGCACATCGGGCAAACCGGGGATCTTCGTCGACTGTCCAGAAGTACAATTTATCGCCTGAACGATGAAACTTTGCCGGGTAGCTGCTGCCGCCGCCTGGCACCAGATCTACGAGGAGTTTTGGGCTACCCATAGTTGCGCGTTGCGGGTTTTCTGCCGGCGGTTCGCTGCCGCCCTGCTCCGGCTCTGACTCGGGATCCGCTTGCTCCTGCCCTTGTGAATCTGTATTTTCCGGCTCACCGTCGTTTTGCGAGTCAGCCGTGTCATTTTCAGTTGTATTCTCCCCTGAATCAGCACTTCCAGTCTGATTGGGGACTGAATCAAGAGACCCGGAATTGTCAGGCTCCGATTGAACAAAATCAGTTTCAGCAACGTCGGATTCTCCGGCACCCTCCTCGGTACCAATTTCTACCGGGTTATCGCTCAAAGGAATATCCGATGCGACGGGATCACGGGTATGGTCTGGGACAGTTGCGTCGTTGCCTGAACCGCAGGCAGACACGAGCCCGGCAATCAATGTCAAGGCGCAGAATTTAGCGGTAGTTACACTCACGTCTTTCTCTCCAACCGGCAGAAGGCACAGTAGCCCTTCAAAACGAGTAAATCTGATACGTAATGACAGAAAATCAAATAATTTCTTGCCCTGTCTTGTGCCACCTGTACATCAACGATGCAGCTGGCAAACTGGTGTAGAGTGAGTTCCAGGCTGCACTGCTTCAGCGTGTGACGCGAGACCCCTCGATGCTGTAGCGAGGATGTAACTGCCTGCATCCCAACTCCGTCAGGCCGCGCTTGCTACAGTTTTCAACCGGCCTGCCCGGCAAAACACAAACAAGCTACCTGGAAATTGCGATCCTCCAGGGCTCGCGACCATGTACTCCATCATCGGCGGAAAAGTAGATAGCATCGCCACTGTGATAGAAATCCAGCGGGTCGCTGTCGCCGATCCCCGGATTGATATCCGTGAGTTGCCGGGTGCCTTCAAGCGTACCGTCTGTGAACCACAATTCGCGCCCGGTGTTGTTATCAAGGTTAATGAATATCAACCCATCCGGCGTATTCAGGTATCTGAAAAAATAGCTCTCATCCACGGTTGGATGACCATGAATTGATGCGAACCAGCTATCGTCAGACAATTCAACCAGTTGCCCACTTTGCCGATCGTAAGACCAGAGTTTTAGATGATAAGATCGCTCCGGCCACTCGCCAATCTGCATGGTGCCAGTAACATAGATGTGGCCATCGAGCCCGGCGATCACTCTGATGCCTGAGACGTCGGGGTCAGCCATAGAAAACAGCTTGTCGTTCCGCTGATCATCGTAGTGCCAAATCGACGTCTCGCGCGGGGTTGTTGAAAAATCAGTGGTCCTGTAAACAAGCCCTTGGCTTTCGTTGCCATCGAGTTTGACACAGTCCGCGTTCGCGGTGGAATTCGAAATGGCAGGCACGCCTTCTGAGATGATTTCAAATGATGTGACGTCCCCATAGTTGCCGCTTGCAACCAGTACAGTCCCACCCTCACCTACATTCTGGCCCAGGCCAAGTACTGTCTGTCCGTCTACCAGCAGTGTTTGGCGGTGGGAATAGATGTTGTCATCGGGCTTTAAGCTGAAAGTTTTTTCCCATTCGTCTGTATCGAGGTCATAGGTCCAGATTTGATGCCGATTTAGTGACACTGTTATATTGAAAGTCGCGTGCCGCGCTGACGAGCACAAAATCTGATTGATCGCCGTGTAAGTTTCGCTATTGCGTTCAAACAGCGTACGACGGTCAGTGGACAATGTGTCGGCAACCGAAAGCCCATCGTCATTGATATAAAATATTTTGTCACCTGCGAAAACGAGTTGCTCATCAATGAGGCCGGTTTCCACCACACTGGTGTTGGCACTCGTGCCATCTGTCTTCCAGAGCTGATCCGGCCCCAGTCCGTAATTCTCGTAGTGCAGGACAAACTGCTGCTCGCCATTCGCGGTCGGTGAGGCAAGCCAGACTGGATTAAAAACCTGCATTACCGAGCCGTTGTACCCTGCGCAGGCGTTGTTGGCGTCCTCCGCGAAATCACCCAGCGTCATTATTGTCTCGTTCATCGCCACTTCGCCCGTTTCAGGGTGTGTGGCAACGAGATTGAACGCAACGCTTTTGTCGTCGTCGCTCAGCCATCCCCAATGCCATGCGCATCTGGCAAAATGTGGATCGGTGTTTGTCGTCCAAAAGTACAAGGTGTCGCCAACGAGCTGAAAATTGGCCGGATAGCTGCTGCCGCCCGGCACCAGGTCGACCAGCAACTCTGCGGTGTCAAAGCTTAAGCGCGAGGTGCTGCCAGCCAGCGGTTCGTCGTCTGAGGCTTCTGGCTCAGGGGGCGAATCTGTCTGATCGGTTCCACTCTGATCATCAGCAGGATCCGCCTCGGATGTGGCGTCGCCACCAGCGGGATCGGTATCGTGGGCGACTATTTCGTCAGCTTCGCCCGGCTCTGGGTCTGGATCGGACTCCGTAGCGTCCGGGGCCATGGGGGCCGGTTCAACGATATCTGAGACGCCCGGCACTCCAGCATCCTGCCCGATACTGCCAGTCACCGTATCGTCGCTCGATGGCGGTTGCGAATCTACGGTGCCCTGAGTCTCCACTGGTGCTGCGGCGTCGTTTCCGGAACCACAGGCACACACCAGTCCAGCGACAAGCAGCATGGCACCCCAGGTAAAAACATTTGTGCTCACTACATTCTCCAACCGCCCTGCTGACGGGGCTCTGCCCGGCGCGCAAGGCCAAATTTCTAGACGTACTGACACGATATCACACAACTGCTACGATTCGATCTCGTTTTCCCCTCGCGATGTGACTGACATATTGTTCGATAGATCTCTCGTATCCCCCACTCTTGCGACCGCCGGGTTATCAGCGTGAGTCGATGGCTGGCTGGCCTGTTGACGCTGGCTGCGCTGTTGGCTCTGGTCCTGTTGCCGCCGTTTAATCATTGGGAACAACAAAAAGAGGACTGGCTTGAAGCTCGCGCCGCTGCAGCGGATGCCGATACGCTATCCATGCGCCAGATGCTCAACGGATTGGCGGCCTACTACCAACTCGACAATCACGAAGACAGACCATCGCAGCTGCATTTGTCTCTGGATGAAAAAGATCTGGAGACCCTGACCGCCAGACGTGATGCGGCACTTGTACAAGGCAGAATTGCGGGTAAACACAAACGCCAGCTGCCCGCAGTTGTCACCGTGGACGGCCGCAGAATGAATGCCAGCATTCGGCTGCGCGGCAATCAACTGGATCATCTGGCAGGCGCTAAGTGGTCACTGAAGATTCAGTTAAAACAGGGGGCCCGATTTAACGGGTTTCGCCGCTTTTCATTGCAGGCGCCCTACACTCGCAGTTTCCAGTCAGAAGCCATCATTGCCGATGCCATGCGACACTTCGGCATTCTGGCACCGCGCATTGACTATGTCGATCTGGTGATCAATGGCGAACCCATCGGCATCATGCAAATGGCCGAAGAATTCGACACGCCATTGCTCGAATCACAGGGGCGACGTTTCGGGCCGCTGCTGCAGCTGGACGACTCACACATCTGGGATCTGGTACAAACCACTCGGCGGTATGCTGAGGAGCAACGCAACGAAAAGAACAACCGTACAGATCGTCTTGACCTTCAAGCGTGGTGGAGCCTCTATGACAACTGGCGGGCAGCCGATCCGGATGCTTACGGCAAATATCGAAAACGCAAAAAGCGTGAGGACCTTGATGCCGCGCTGTCACAATGGGCGGCGTTTGCCGATCGTCGGGTATCGGCATCACAAGTACTGGACATTGATGCCTTTGTCGATTTTTATATCATTTGCGAGTATTTCAGCGCGCACAATCTATCAAGCTGGTCGAATGCACGTTTGCACTACAACACCCTGAGCGCTCGTTTTGAGCCGATCGCCTACGATGCGGATCTCGACTACAAACCCATGCGTCGAGAGCCCCTCGCCTGCCTAAACCCGCGCAATGAACTGGCGCGCACGCTGATGCAGGAGCCGGTGTTTGCCGCCCAGTGGGTAGAACGCATTGGCGTACTGAGTAAGATAATCGCATCGGATCAATTCGCCAGCATGATTGCCAGGCGAGACCATTACTACCGGCGCAAACTCGCTGCGGACTACCCGAAGTTACCGGCGTTTGATCTCACGCCGATACAGCGCCAATGCGAGCGACTGTGCGGGCTGAACCGCAATGATTTTGCCCTGCCCATCACCGGTTCAAAACCACTGCCAAAATCCAATCGCATTCCACTGGACGAACTGCCGCCCGTCGTTGTGGCCTACCTTGGGCAGGATGAGCATGGCGCTTTTTTATCGCTGCGCAGTCGTATCCATGCTGATGTTGTCGTGCATAGCCTGGCGTTTGCCAATCCAATCAATGAACAGTTAGTGCCATTGGTCGGCCACGGTGCTCGTGTCGCCACACCTTTTAAAGTCAATTCAACATCGGGCCGTGCACCTGGCGCCGGCAGTGGTACGCGCATCGATGTAACAGGCGCTGACATTACGCTTGATGACACCTTATCGCTGCAGCTGGAAGTTAAAGGGCTCGGTAAGCAGCGTGCTGAACTAAAGCCAGTGCCATTGCCGCAACAGTCAGCGATGCCACGAGCAAGCACCACTGAGATGCTGGTACAGCGCTATCCGTTTATGACTGTCGATAAGCCGAACAATCAATTGCAGATCGCGAGCGGCCAGTGGCAGATCGATGAGCTGTTGATCCTGCCTCGCGACACTGGCCTGCTCATCGACGCTGGCACCGAACTATTGTTTGCACCGGGTGCCGGACTCGTGTTGAACGGTAATTTGACTGTCAGCGGAACAATGGCGACGCCTGTCGCGTTCGATGGCATTGACGAGGAAGCCGGTTGGTATGGCATTTTTTCACACGGCGTGGATCACCAGGTATCGATATCACACGCCACATTCAACGCAACCCGCGGCTTTGAAATGCCGGGCTGGCGACAACCCGCAGGGCTGTTGTTTCATCGTGCCAATGTCGCACTTGAAAACGTTGCGATCAGCGACAGTTGCGCAGATGATGCAATCAATCTGATCCGTTCAAAGGTCATCATCAACAACGTACAGATCAACAACAGTTGCACCGATGCGATTGATATCGACGCCTCGACAGGTACGCTGTCCGCGCTGCAATTGCAAAAGGCTGGCGGTGATTTGCTGGACATCTCAGACTCCACCGTTTCGCTTGCCGATAGTGCGTTCTCCGGTGCCGGTGACAAGGGGATTTCAGTCGGTGAGCAAAGTGACGTAACAATCGCGGACATCACCGTCAGTGATTCCGCCATCGGGCTGGCAGTGAAGGATTTGTCTGATGTATCGATCAGCAAAGCGCAGCTGACTTCACTGGATATCGGACTGATGGCGTTTCAGAAAAAGGCCGAATATGGTCCGGCAGTGTTGCAAGGCTATGAGCTTCAGATCGACGCTGGGCAGCGGTATGTATTGGAGAATGGGTCAAGCATTGCGCTGGACGAAGAGGAATTGCCGGCAACCCCGTTTGATTTATCGGATCATTATTAGCAGATCGTCGATATAAACTGGGGCGTCTCGTGTCTGACCCATTGGCCACGGGTAAGCCTCGATGATAGCCTCGCTGACCCGTCGGGTTACCACCGACTTACAGGCAACCCGTAGCGTCGGCGAGGATGTTGCGCTGGTTGGATACCGGAGCAAGTCCGGCATGACGCTTGTGTGGTGCAATGGAGTCAAGGTGCTCGATGAAGTCATGATCGCCACTAGTCCGCCAGACCGTGCTTACATCGTAGCGGGCTTGATCTGGTAGTCGGTAACCGGTTGTTTGTCATAACTCTGCACATTCACGGAAGACACCCGCTGGGGCTCACTCCGATTCTTCTCTACGCCCTCGCCGCTTCGCAAGCTTCCCCGCCAGGTTCAACCCCACACCCGGCCGTGACCACGGACACACGGCAATGCAAATGGCACAACCCGACGTGTCGGCAAAGAACGGTATGCACTTGTCAAAGTCGACAAACCATTTCTCTACCCCTCGCACCATTTGTTTTTCAGGCCCTATGGCATAAGGTGGGCAGGCGTCTTCACAGACTCTGCAGTTTGCGCAGAAATCGTCTACTCCAAACGTGCGTTTTGGCGTGTGGGCAAACGGCGCATCGGTCAGCACCGCACCCAGACGAAAGGCGGAGCCAAACTCCGGGTTGATCAGCGAGCCGTGTTTGCCAAGCTCACCAAATCCGCATTCGATGGCCGGTGGAATCAGCAGGATTTCGCCAACCATCGGTCCGGTCACCGGTGTGGCATCCCAGCCCTGCTCTCGCAGCCAGCCCGCGACGCGCTTGGCTGCCGCCGCCGCGCGACAGTATTGGCGAGTCACCTCGATACCACCACGTGTCTCGGGCACGTGTTTGAGTTCGTCATATTCGTGTTTCACCGCCAGCATGACGACAGTGCCAAACTCCGTCTCCTGGTGATCGAACACCCACTCAGGTTGCAAGGCTGTGACGCCAGTCATCTCACAGTCACCATCTGCGACAAACTGATCGAGTAGATCTGTCCATTCCTGCGGGCTGCGCTCTACCGGTGCATGGGCCAGTTTCGGCAGTGGCGCTTCAAGAATTTCCCGCCGCCGGCTGCGCAGCTCCATCAATTCAGGATCGGGTTTTTCGCGCTGGTAGAACCACTTCTGCGCCTCGCCAAAAGGGGCCGCATCCATATCCGTCGCCCACCAGACCATTGTCGGACGACGGGTTTCCGTCTCGCCGAGACCGTTCACATCACTGCCTTTGCGTTCTGGCAGCAACGATTGAAATTCGGTATTTGCCGTGTAGGGACGGTAGGGGTTCTGTTTTGCCATAGCGTCAGTTGTGGCTGATCTGCCGGTAGGGTTGGAGTTGGCTGCGTCACGCGCTTCCACAATTGCACAGCGGTGCTGACATATTAGCATCGGGTTCAGTTGAACGGTTAACACATAATAGGTTGCTGCATCGGGCATCCCGAATTTTTTGCTACGGAGAGTATCTTGACTGACAGCCTCAACGCCACCGCCGCGCTCACTCTGGAAAGCGCCAGTTTGCCCGTGATCGATATTGAAGGCCTGTATACCGGTGACCGCGCAGCTGTCGCCCATGCGCTGGGCCAGGCGGCACGCACATCGGGGTTTTTCTATATCAAGGGGCATCGAATCCCGCAGCAAATGATCGACGCATTGTTTGAAGCGTCAAAAACCTTTCACGCGATGCCACGCACTTACAAGATGAAGTACTGGTGTGGATTCTCGACCAATCATCGCGGCTATGTGCCATTTGAGGAAAACGGCAGCAATTTCCCCGATACGATCAACTTTCACGAAGCCTGGGATATGTCTTACGAGGCACCGGCCGATCATCCCGATTACCTCGCCAAGTGGCGTATGACTGGCCCCAATGTCTGGCCCGATTTGCCGAACTGGCGAGAAACCGTATCGGCGTACTACGATGCTGTATTCGAATTGGGGTTGCAGTTGCTCGACGCACTGGCGCTGGAACTTGGTGTCGATGCAGAAGAGTTGCGTCGCCACATCACCTGCCCTACGTCGCAGCTCAGGTTGATTCGATACCTTGAAAACAATCAACCGGCCAGCGAAACTGCGGTTGGAATTGATTCGCATTCTGATTTTGAATGCTTCACGATTTTGCTGCAGGGAAGCGCTGGTCTGCAAGTGATGAATGCGGACGACTACTGGGTAGAAGCGCCGCCTGTACCGGGAACATTTATCGTCAATATCGGCGATATATTCGAGACCTGGTCGGGCGGGCAGTTTAAATCGACCCAGCACCGCGTCGTCAATACCGGCAAACCCAGATACTCTTTTCCTCTGTTCTTTGGCCTTGACTATCACAGTGTGGTCGAGCCACTGGAAAAGTTTTCCAATGCGGATACGCGCCAAAGGTACCCCTCAATGGTAGCTGGTGAACATCTCATGCGCATGACAGTCGGCGGTTTTCGCTACCTGCAGGACGCCGTGAAAAAGGGCGAGGTAGAACTGGACTACGAGATACCGGAGCGCAACCCTTTTAAACGAGAGGCAAAGGAAATTACTTCCTGACAGCTACGCTGTATTCCGTTGGTCGCCTCGCCCAAACGATGCCGATCGGCATCGAGAGTCCGTATTGTTAAAGGCGTTTGCAGTGAATGCAAAAAATGCATCGCCGTTGGAACTTTTTAGCAGTATTTAGCCCCGCGTATCTCCCATACCATGGTCCTGCAAACCAAATGGAAGACACTGATGAGCGATAAAAAGACACTTGCCGGCAATGCCGCACCGACAATGACGGGTCCGGGCCGAAGACGATTTTTGAAGTCAGCGGCAGGCGCCGTGGCTGCCTCCTCGGTATTTGCCAGCCTGCCGGTAATCGGTCAAACACGTACACTTAAAGTAGGCTCATACGGAGGCTACTTCGAAGACAGTTTTAAAAAACACGTCTACCCGGCCTTCACCGCGGCGACCGGTATCGAAGTAGAGAGCGTCACGCAGCCCAACTCAACCGACTGGCTGGTGACCATGCAGCAGGCAGCCGCCGCAGGCTCGGTGCCGGCAGATCTGTCGTTGTATGCCCGCGATACCATGATCAAAGCCTCACGCATCGGTGGATTGCTGGCACCAATCGACGTCGACAAAATTCCGTCCACAGAAAACCTATCGCCCTACTTCCTGTTTGAGGGAAATGATGGCGTGCTGGGTGTCGGTGCCATGTCCTGGTTTACTTCGATGGTTATCAATCCGGACGAGACACAGGCACCGGAGAGCTGGGCAGATTTTTGGGATCAATCCACTTACGAGTCCAGTCTCGGGCTATCGAAGAACTACAACTCCAATTTTCTGGATATTGTCGCCGCGACCTTCTTCGATGGGGTCGAGACCTTCAACAGCAAAGACGGCATTATCGCACTGATCGAAAAAGCGGCTGAAATCAAACCCAATGTCACACTCTGGTGGTCAGGTGAGAGCCAGATGGAACAGGGGATGAAAAATGGCGATGTGATCGGCGGCATGTACTATCACGATGTCGCCTCGCTGATGGCGGCCGACGGTTTTCCGATACAGTCGGTATTTCCAAAAGAAGGCAATCCACAGGGATATGGCTCCTGGTGCCTGTCCACACTGTCGGAAAAATCGGCCGAGGCGATGGAATTTATCGGTTTCTCCTCGCAGCCCGAGGTTCAGGCGTTGATGAGTCGAATGATCGGCACAGCCCCATTGGTTGACAAGAGCGTTACGGATCTAAGTGACGAGGAGTTCGCCGCGGTCTCCGGGGTGCCCTCCATCCAGCCGGCCTACGAGGCCTACCTCGACAACGAAACCTTTATCAAGGAGACGTGGGACAAAATGCTGGCGGCGGGGTGACCGGCTCATGTCCGGCATTGTATTGCGGCAACTGGAAAAGCGCTTCGGCACGGTAAGCGCTGTCGATCGCGCTGACCTGCACTTTCGAGACGGTGAGCTCACCGCGCTGCTCGGGCCTTCGGGCTGTGGCAAGACGACGCTGATACGCATGATTGCCGGACTTGAGCGTCCGACCTCGGGCAGCATTTACCTTGATGATGTGGATATCACCGAACGCGCCGCACATCAGCGGCGCTTTGGCATGGTGTTCCAGTCGTTCGCGTTGTTTCCGCATTTGTCAGTCGCCGACAACGTCGCCTATTCGCTAAGGATTCGCGGCGTACCGCTCAAGGAGTGCCGGTCGCGCGCGCGAGATTTGCTGGAGCTTGTGCAAATGCCCGACTTTGGCAGCCGGCGTATCGGTGAACTGTCTGGCGGGCAGCGACAGCGGGTGGCCATCGCGCGAGCGCTCGCCCAGGAACCCAGTGTGTTCTTACTCGATGAGCCGATGTCGGCGCTCGATGCCAGACTCCGGGAAGACATGCAGGTAGAGCTGCGGCTGCTGCAGCAAAGGCTTGGCATTACGACCATCGTCGTGACACACGATCAGCGCGAGGCGATGACGATGGCCGATCGCATTGTCGTCATGAACCAGGGACAGGTAGAACAGGTCGGCACGCCCGATGCGATTTACGACAACCCGTCGAGCATCTTCGTCGCCTCTTTCATCGGCAAGGCCACGCTGCTAAACGGGACCGTTCGCAACGGACAGGTGGTGATTGGCGAGAAGCCGTTGCAGACCCGCGATCCGTTGCAGTTCGTCGATGGCGCAGCGGTGACGTTGTTCAGCCGACCGGAGAGAAACCGCATTGTCGATAAACCGGGTCCGAACACGATAGAGGCGACGGTCAGCTACATTCGCAACGTCGGTCCGACGCTTGAAATTCAACTGGCCACGGCGACCGGTACCGTGTTGCTCGATATGCCCAATCGGTATGATGTAGAACCGCTGCAATTGAATCAGCCTGTCATTGTACAACTGCCTGACAGTGCGATTCGCGTGTTTCCGCTGGCTCGGGCGGCGTGAGCGCCGTTTTGCCAGTCGCGAGTGAGCCGCTTACGGGTGCTCGGACTGCGGCAAAGCCAGAGTACCGGCGCGTGCTCAGGCTGTTGTTCTGCCTGCTGCTGGTGTTGCTGTGTGTCTGCCCGTTTCTAGTAGTGATTGTCATCAGTTTTGGCGAGAAAATCGAAGGCGCCGGCTGGCGCTGGGCGCTGGATCTGTCTAACTACCAACGCTTTTTTGTCGGTGCAGACTGGCCCAACACCAGTTCCACGCTGTATCTCAAACGCCTGTGGTTTTCGTTCTACTACGCGATTGTCGCCTCGATACTGGCGGTGGCCACCGCGTTTCCGTTTGCCTATCTGATGTCGCGCCAGACGCGCCGCGCGCAAACGCTGTGGCTCGTTTTTTTGTTGTCGGCCGTGTCGCTGTCTGAGGTATTCGTCGTCATGGGGTGGGATATTCTGCTGTCGAACCGTTCCGGCCTGCCGATGGTTTTCCGCGAGACCGGGTTAACTGATTGGTTAAAGGGGAACGGCGGCTTTCAGGTGCTGCGCGACTGGGGCCTGGCCAATCCGCGAAATGTGCGCTTCAAGCCTACTGACTTTGCGACCATATTAACCATGAGCTACCTGGTATGGCCGTATGCGGTCATCCTGTTATATCCGCCCCTGTCGCGCATTGATCACTCCATGATCGAGGCCGCCAGAACAATGGGGGCGACCTCGTTGACTGTGGTCAGAACCGTGGTACTGCCATCGGTGCGATTGTCTGTTGTCGGTACCACCCTGTTATTGTTTGTATTCCTGCTGGGTTCCTACGTCGCAATCACGGTCTTCGCCAATCCGTCGCGCCAGACTCTTGCCGTGTCCGTCTACGACTCGGTTCGCGGCGCTACGCTCAATGCGCCCTTTGGCGCTGCACAGTCAATTATATTGCTGCTGACGGCAGTCGTTTTTCTACTGATTGCCACGGCACTCGGGCGCCGCTCGAAGGCGTTTCAATGAACCGACTGGTTGCAAGTTTGCGAGTGGCGTTTATGGCCGGCGCTGCAACCGTCGTTGCACTGCCAATCGTCGTGGTGTGTGCAGCGGCGCTCAACGGCGGCAGAAGCATGTTGTTCCCGCCACAGGATCCCACCGTCGCGCGGTTTGTTGAATTTTTCGTCACCGAACAGGTGTGGAAAAATGCGTTGTCGCACTCGTTAATAATCGCGTTTGCCAGTGCCACGCTGGCCGTGTTGCTAACCTGGCCCGTGGCCTATTGGCTGTGGCGAAACAACAGCCGCTGGTCGAAGACGCTGGCCACCATTACCAGCCTGCCGTTCGCGTTGCCGCCCATCGTTTTTGGTGTAGGCCTTGGGTTTATGTGGGGGTTTATCGACCTGCTCGGGTCGGTGTACGCCGGTATTATCAGTCACGCGATTTTGCTGGCTGCCCTGCCACTAGCCACTATATCGCTCGGTCTGCAATCCATTGAGCAGGCGCACGTCGATGCCGCCAGAACGATGGGTGCGACCGACCGAGTCATATTGCGCACGGTGATCCTGCCACTGACGCTCCCCTACACGGTTTCCGGATTTTTCTTCACACTGATTTTAAGTTTTAACGAGTTCATTGTGATGTTTTTTGTCTCGGCCTCAGCCTACTCCACAGTGACACTGCAGATCTTTAACTCACTGCGTAACGGCTTCACGCCAACCATGGCCGTCGGCGCCGTTACTTTTATACTGGCGTCGATGCTGGTCTTTGGACTCGTCGCGCGATTTGGCGATCTACCCCGTTTGATGGGTGCGGATCAATCCAGATGAACCACAGGAGAATTCAATGGCCAGGCAACCTATGCTTGTCGGCAATGCGGTATTAGTCGTCATCGATATTCAAAAGTCGGCGTTTATGGACGTAAAGGCCGGGATACCGGTGATGCCCGGCTATGCTAAAAACATGAGAAATGCGCGTAGCGTGATCGATGCGGCACACGAGACCGATACGCCGATCATCTTCTTTCAGGAAATTCACCGGCGCAATAAAATCGACTATGGACGCGAATTGGACGGCACCGAGGATATCCACTGTCTGGAGGGCGAGCCCGGCACACCGGTGGCCGCCGCGGAGATGGACATGCGCGACACCGATTACTTCATTCAAAAAAGACGATATTCGTGTTTTTTCGGCACCGAGCTTGAGATCCTGCTCAAGGGCCTGAAGGCACAGACGTTGATTCTGGTCGGCGGTATGACCGATGTCTGCGTTCACTACACGTTCGCCGATGCACATCAGAGCGACTACTACGTGCGAGTGGTCGAGGACTGCGTTGGCGGCACCTCTCCAGAGGCACATCAGGCGTCATTGAATGCGATGGAGTACCTGCAGACCGGTGCATTGCGTCGAGCCGATGACATCATTGCCGCGCTGCGCCAGGCCGCAGCGGTGGCGGCCTGATCGCCAGTCAGCCAATTGCCGCAAAGACGATGGTAACCGTAGAGCAGCTACAGGGTCTGTGGCTGCGCGAGTGGATTGAAGTCGACACCGTTCGCTGCGACGATAAACGCGTCAGTTGGATACAGGCTGGGGACTGGTTTGTCGATATTCGAATACCGCTTCGCAGACCCGAAGTCACAGCCGCAAAATGCCTTGCGAATCTGGCGACGCCGGTACTGACAGAGCTACTCGATGCCGAGGGTTTTGCCGGCACCATTTCGTTGCAGCGGGATGTCTGTACCTGGAGGCGCGACATTAACTGGCACGGGCCACCGACAGAGCCGGATGTCGGGCGGCTGAGTTTCAACTCTGATGGCGACCTGCTGGAGGATGGCGTGTACGCCAGTTACCGCGAGTTGTGGAAACATCATCCGGTAGTACCGCAGCGTGTGTATCAAATTCAATCTGACACCATTACGGGGATCATTGTACTGACAGAGTCGCAATTCTTCTCTGGCTTGTCACCAATTTTGACTCAGAATAACACCCAGGATAAGCGGGTGGATATTCAGGCGCGATTCCTGTCAGAGTACGCCACAGGTTGTTGGGATGGCGCAGCGGCGATCGCCACGCAGTGCACCAATCCGTTTCGTGAGAATCAGATCGTATTCTCGCAATCAGACGAGCGGTGGATCTGGCGGCGACAACTATTCGACGGCTCTATCGTCCCGACTGTACTGCCGATGCAGCTGCTGTGGGAACACGCAACGCGCTGACCGTCAGTTCAAGTTAACGAATTGTTGGATCGAATCGCTACTATTAACCACCGTGCGCGTCGTCCCTATCGTCAGCGCAATCCTGGCTTCTCGCTCCTGCCGCGCTGCATTTTTTGCATCACCACGCAAACCAATCAACATCACGTCGCGATGGCACTGTCGGATAGTATGCACTCGCCCGGCACTGCTTGTTGTTGCCGGTGACTCAACGAACCGGGGCATCTATGACCATATTGACAACACGACTTCGTCGTATTCGCAGGATTTCACTGTCAGCCGCGCTGGCTGCCACGCTGGTGTTCGGCTTCGCCACCCGCGCCCTGGCGGCACCGCTGACCGTTGGCTACAGTGACTGGCCGGGCTGGGTCGCCTGGGAGGTCGCGATAGAGAAGGACTGGTTCGCCGAAGCGGGACTCGACGTCAAATTCGAATGGTTTGACTACGTCGCCTCCATGGACGCGTTCGCTGCAAGCCAGCTGGATGCGGTGCTGATGACCAACGGCGATACGCTGGTCACTGGCTCCACCGGTGCGGTGGGCAAGATGATCATCATTGGCGACTACAGTAACGGGAACGACATGCTGGTGGCAGCTCCGGGTATCGAGTCGGTTGCCGACCTCAAAGGTAAAAAAGTCGGTGTCGAAGTGGGTTTCGTCGGACACCTGTTACTGCTCAATGCGCTGGAGAAGGCTGGTCTGACAGAAGCCGACGTCGAACTGGTCAATGTACCCACCAACGAGACGCCTCAGGTGCTGGCCTCGGGAGACGTGTCTGCAATTGTCGCCTGGCAGCCCAATTCCGGCCAGGCGCTGTCGCTGGTGCCCGGTTCAAAACCGCTGTACACCTCGGCTGATGAGCCAGGTTTAATCTACGACGTAATGGCAGTGTCTCCGCAAAGCCTGGCGGAAAACCGCGAAGACTGGCTGAAGGTGGTCGATGTCTGGTATCGCGTGGTGGATTTTATTGCCAGTGAGGAGACTAAAGCTGAGGCACTAGAGATTATGTCGGCCCGCGTCGGCTTGACAGCGGAGGAATATGCCCCGCTGCTGAAGGGCACTCGGCTGCTGAATCTCGATGAGGCCAAATCATTCTTTAGCAAAACTGACGGCTTTGATTCGCTTTGGGGGTCGAGCAAAATTTCGGATGATTTTAACATCAAGTACAAGGTCTACCCCGATCCGCAGGATCTCGAGTCGTACATCGATCCAAGTCTGACGCTCGAAAAGTAGGCAGCGGTACGGGCCGTGAACTCGTCAGAGGCATCCGCACCGCTACCGAAGGTGACGACAACCGATGAACCACGGTCAGCGAGCGGGGCGAAACACAGGAAGCCGTGGCTGGCACCTCGCGTCGGGCTAAGTGCCCGACGCCACCACTGGCTCGGCGTTGCCGCCTTTCTGTTGCCTCTGGCGCTGTGGGCGGCGCTCAGTTACCTGCCCTTTCTATGGCATCCCAATGTCACGATTACCGAACCTGGGTCGGTCAGCTATTTTAAAAGCGGCATGGCGATTGAGCGCGAACGATATGACATCGAACGCGACAAGCAAATCGCTGAAGGTGGTATCGTGCCACAGGGGTATCGCAGTAATCCGGTCTATCTTCCGGCGCCACACGAAGTGCTGGCGGCGCTTTATACCTCGTTCACCACTGAACCCAGACGCCGCAGCGAACAGTGGCTGCATCAGAGTTTATGGCACAGCATCACTATTATTTTCTGGGGCTTCACACTCTCCAGCCTGATAGGCGTGCCGCTTGGCATACTGTGTGGCACCTACGCGGCGGTGTCGCGCCTGCACGAGCCATTTATCGAATTTTTCCGCTACCTGCCAGCGCCGGCCTTCGGCGCACTGGCCGTTGCCATTCTGGGTATACATGACGGACCCAAGATAGCGATCATTTTCATCGGCACGTTTTTTCAACAGGTGCTGGTGGTAGCGAATACCACGCGCAAGCTGGACATGGCGTTGATCGAGGCGGCGATGACGCTGGGCACGCGGCGCCTGGGACTGTTGTTCAAAGTGGTGTTGCCCGGCATCCTTCCCGATCTCTACCGCGATCTGCGAATCCTGCTCGGCTGGGCCTGGACCTATTTAATTGTGGCGGAACTGATCGGCACAAGCTCCGGCATTACCTGGTTTATCACGCAGCAGGCGCGCTATAAAAACTTCGACAAGGTTTTTGCCGCGATTATTATTATTGGCATCATTGGTTTACTGACAGACATGCTATTGGCCAAAATTGGCAAGCGTTTGTTCCCTTGGGACAACAGTCGCGGCAAGGCGGTTCAGGCATGAGTGCGCCAGCCAGCCACCTGCAACAATCCGAGGTAGTTCGCGAGCGCTTTGAAAAACTCAAAGCCAGAGACGTCACACTGCAGGTCAGCGGGCTTGGTAAAACATTCAACAGCGGCGCCGGCGATACGCCGGTCGTAGCGCTGCAGGACATCAGCTTCGACGTGCACCGCCGGGAGTTCATTACGGTAATCGGGCCATCGGGCTGTGGCAAGTCCACGCTGATTCGTATACTGGCTGGCCTCGAATCGGCCACGTCTGGCACCGTGCGGCTGAACGGCCAGCCGGTGTACGAACCTGGCCCGGATTGCGGCATGGTCTTTCAAACCTATACGCTGTTCCCGTGGCTGACGGTAAAGAAAAACGTCATGTTTGGCTTGCGCAACCGCGGCATGTCCAATACCCGTGCGGCAACAGAGGCGCTGCAGTGGATTGATCTTGTGGGTCTTGAGCGCTTCTCGAATCACTATCCGCATCAGTTGTCGGGCGGCATGAAGCAACGCGTGGCGATAGCGCGCGCGCTGGCCGCACGACCGCGCATATTGCTGATGGATGAGCCATTTGGCGCGCTGGATGCACAGACGCGGGCGAAAATGCAGAGCTACCTGCTGGAGATCTGGCGAAACATCGACATCACCATTTTGTTTATCACCCACGATCTCGACGAGGCGATCTTCCTCGCTGATCGAATTCTGGTGCTAAAACCGAATCCGGGCACGGTACACGAGCTGATTGAGGTACCAGTGCCCAGACCCAGAACCGCCGCACAATCCAGCGAGCCCCCGTTTCTGGCAACCAGGCAACACCTGGACAGACTGATACATCCGCCGGGTGCTGACGATGAACCGTTTAATATGATTCGCCTGGCGCCGGTCGGAGATGATGTTGAACCGCAATGGTAGACGCGAGACAATAAACGGCAACACGCGTTCGACGGACGGCGCGCGCAGCATCACCGTTTCATACGCACTCCGACCCACCCTAATCAACTGACTGCCCATGGCTGAAATATTTCCCGATCGCGAATTGATGTACGCCGATGAATTGCCTGGCGGGGCGCACTGGTCGATGATCGTGCGCCGCGGTATCACGCTGCGACTGACCGATATCGAGGGTGGGGCCAACGTCGGTATGTTGCTCTACAACCCCGACAATACGCTCGAGCGCTACAATGCACCCGACACACTGAAATGTCAGCACACCTTCAAACTGACGCAGGGCCATTGTCTCTATTCAGATATGGGGCGGATTTTCTGTTCGATTATCGCCGATTCACTGGGCTGGCACGATTCCGTCAGTGGCTATCTCAGCACAGCGAGACTTGAGGAAAAGTACAAGACAAAGAACTATCAGGACGCACGCAACGACTGGACCTTAAGCGGCGAGCACAGTTTCCTGGTCGAGCTTGCCAAATATGGTATGACCCGTCGTGACATCTCGGCCAACCTAAATTTATTCAGCCGCGTATCACCGGATGAGAAGGGCGGATTGAGCTTTGCAGACAATCACAGCCCGGCAGGCGCCAGCATCGATCTGCGTTTTGAAATGGACACGCTGGTGATCATGAACACCTGCCCTCACCCGCTGAACCCGGCAGTTGAATACCCGCGCAAACCGATCGCCTATGAACTGCGCAAGGCCGCGCCGATTCAGGACGACGACATCTGCATGACGCACTGCCCCGAGAATCATCGTGGTTTCCAGAACAACGCGCTCTACCACCTGCAGGGAGGATACTGACATGATCGTTGAAAGCGAGCGAAACCCGGCAGACACCAACCGCCACGACACAATTCTGGCCGGTGACTACTGGATGCAGCCAATTAAAAAAGGTGAGGTTTTACGGATACACGATTGCGAGGGCAATCAGGCGGCAGACACGCTGTTTTATTCCCTCGCCGATCCGAGCGAGCGCTACTCTGCCACCGATACTATCCGCGAACAGGGCAATGTTTACTTATCGACCGGCAG
>CAZNIS010000085.1:26540-30922 GCA_964573105.1 uncultured Granulosicoccaceae bacterium | reverse complement strand
GGACAGTGGCGCGATCAGTGCGATAGAACTCGGTGTCGAGTTGCAGACTAACAAGGCGGAACATTTGCCTTACGTGGCGACGATCAACGAGTATCAGGTTACCATCGACGGTGTCGAACACGGACTCGGAGTCGTTGCGGCACAAACAGACACTGACGATGATGGTTTTGACAACCTGACAGAATTCCACAGCCACACCAGCGCACTCGATCCATCGGATAAACCGGCATCTATCGAACTGCCCCCCAACGAGTGGAGGTTACTTGGCGTGCCGTTGCAGGCTCCGGTTGCCAGCGCAACGATTGCCGATCTGTTTGCCGATGACATCACCGGCATCTATGGACAGGACTGGGTGATCTTTCGTTTCGATGCAAGCCTTGGCAGATACATTCAACCGGCAAGCACCGATGTTCTCGAAGCAGGCACCGGTTTCTGGATTATGCAGTCTACTGATCAGACCGTGCAGCTTGATATGCCTGCAGGCAGTACGTCGGTAAAAACAGTAAAATCACCCGTTTGTGGGGCATTTTCCGGTTGCGTTGAACGCTCAATGGCAGACCCTAACACGGGAAGTAACTGGAACCTCGTTGCAAATCCGTTTCCCGCCGCAACGCCCATCGGTGCGATTCGAGTCAGATCGGAAACGGGTCACTGTTCGGGCTCGAACGGATGCAGTATCGTGGAACCAGCACTGCCGGCAACGGTCAGTTTAGTAAGCCCGCTTTTTTTCGGCTTTGACGGCAACCAGTACGAAGGAATAAACGAATCTGGTTCTATGCAGGTATGGCACGCCTATTGGGCACGCGTAACGTCTACCGACTCACTACAAACACCCACTGTTTTGTTTCGACGAAACTAGTCCGCATTGAATAATGAGTTGACGTGCCATCACCATTCTCACGAGTATTAAGGATGAATGTAACAGTGACCCGATCCAAGTCCATTGTGATCGCGCTGTCGGTACTCCTGGCCCTGTGCACTCAATCTGCACGTGCAGCGACCTGGTGGGTGGCAGTAGATGGCAGCGATACCGCCGCAGGCACCGAAGACGCTCCGCTGCGATCTATCCAGACCGCCATCGACGCCGCGCGCGGTGGCGATGACATCAACGTCCGAACTGGTATCTATGCGGAGTCCTTGCAGTTCACCGAACTGGCAGACAACACGGATCGCCTGATACTTCGGGCAGCGCCGGGTGAGACGCCTGTTCTCGATGGCTCTAGCCTCGACACACCCATAGCCATTGCGCTGCGCGGCCAGCGCTTTGTCACGATCGAGGGATTCGAAATTCGCAACTACGCGGCGACTGGCCGATGGGAACTGGCAGCTGGCGTCTACGTGGCCGGCGCGAGTTCACATATTTCAATTCTGGACAACCGCATTCACTCGATAAGCGCTGTGCACGAGACCTCGCCGATTGCCAATGGCATAGGGATCTACGGCACCAGTATTGAACCGATCACCGACATTCTGATCAGCGGAAATTCGCTTCACGATCTCACGTTGGGCTGGAGTGAATCTCTGGTGCTAAACGGCAACGTCGACGGTTTCAGCGTGGTGAATAACACGGTGTTCGACAATGACAATATCGGCATCGACATCATTGGATTTGAACAATGGATTACCGACGGTGGCGTGCCGATTGAGCTCAATCGGGCGCGCAATGGCGTAGTCAGTGGGAATTATGTCTACAACATCGATTCAAAAACCAATCCGGTGTACGGCGGCTCACGCTCTGCTGGCGGTATTTACGTCGATGGTGGCACGGGTATCACGATAGAGAAAAATGTGGTGCGCGATTCGAACATCGGCGTTGAACTGGCCAGCGAGTCACCGGTCGGTGCAACATCCAACATCGAGATGTTCGACAACGAGATTAGCGGATCACACCTGGCCGGCATTGCGCTGGGTGGCTATCGCGCCAATCTGGGCACATCGACCGACATCCGAATACACCACAACACCTTGTTTAACAACGCGACTGATCCCGCCAACAGGTTTGGCGAAATCTGGCTGCAGCATCGCGTTGTCGATAATTCGATCCGGCACAACATCGTGCACGGCGGCGCAAACGCAGTATTGATCAGCGACGTCAACAATCAACTCGAACGCAACACACTCAGCGACAACCTGTTTTTCGCGGATAGTCTGGCAGGCTATGTAAAGACATCCGGCGAACGACTCGATCTGGCGATGACCAATCCACGTTTTCACAAAGCCGATCGCACCGACCTTAGGCTCGAAATGGGCTCGCCCGCCGAGACTGATGCCCTCGCCACGCACGGCACCCGTGCCGACGACTTACAGGGCAGAACGCGGGTAGCGATCGTGCTGCCTTTCAACTTGCCGGACAACACCTGGCGCATGCTCAGCGTGCCTGCGGCAGCGCCGGCATCCAGTGACACACTTCGCGCGATCATTGCCGATGACATTCCAGGCGCCTTCGGCGATGCCGAACGCGGCTGGGTTCTGTATCAATTCGATTCCGGCCTCGGGCGCTATCTCGTGCCGGATATCGACCAACCCGTTACGCCAGGTACGGCCTACTGGATTTTGCAAATGACCGGCGAGACCGTATCGCTGAACATGCCCGCAGGCAGCCGACCCACAGACCGGCAACCATCGACGATCTGCCCGGATGACAACGGCTGCTTTGAGTTTTCACTGCCCGGCAGGGCCGACGGCGATCAATGGCTAATGCTGGGCCACCCGCTGAACTCAGACACCGACACCCGCGATCTTCGCGTCACTGCCGAGTACGGGCCCTGTGCACTGGCACCTGGTTGCATCCTCGAAGAAGCGGCATCCCAGGCGAATCTAATGAACCAGAATCTTTGGTGGTTTGACGGCACACGCTATTCCAGCACACTGGAATCGCTGAGCCCGTGGCAGGGCTACTGGGCGCTGGCCCTGTCAAACGCCGCCGATGCCAACGCTAAATTGCTGATCAGTCGATAGTTCAGCCCGCCATCCACGGGTCACGATTTTTAATCCCGCACCACGTGAACCAATACGTAGCATTACATGCAGTTTGATGTAGGATGTTCGAAGGCGAAAAAACAAGGTGTGTGGAGCAGTGAAGAAAAGGTATATGCCGGGCCTTTGCGGCCTAGTGACAGTTCTGGCGACGCTGGGCCAAAGCGCATCAGTGTCAGCGATGGCTTGCTACGACAGCGCGCCGCTGGGTGATGGCTGGGGATGGGATGGCCAAAACGCCTGCCAGATTCCAGCAGACCCCTGCACCGATGATGACGGCGACGGCATTGGCGTCAACAGCCTCGGTGAATGCAAGATCATCGTCGACGGCTGTATCGATGACGACGGCGACACCTACGGATGGAACGGCATCGAAACTTGCCGAGTCTACCCCGGCAATTGCGTCGACAGCGACGGTGACGGCTACGGCTGGAACGGCTTTCGCACTTGCCTGGTGCCCGGCGCAGGTGACGCTGCCACCGATAGCACAAGCGACCTTCTGCCACAGGCTCCGCAAGCACCAACCCCTTCACCTGAGTCCCCAGCTGACCCAATTGCATCAAGTGATCCGGTCTGGCCCGTCTGCATGGTCTCGGACGATGAAGGCCCCTGGTCAGTAGCTACTGGATCTGCCGGTGATTCTCGCGAGTGCGTCAGAACCTGCGCCGCCGATGCTGCACAGATTGCACAATTCCCTGGCTGGGCGACCGATTCTCAGGGTCGCTGCCTGGTGAGTTCAGCACTCGCCGGCGAGCAGGCTGCCGTCCCCCTGTACGCAGCCGACCGGCTGGCGCTGCCAGAGACGCTGGATTCGAGCCTGCTGTCCGCCGGTTCCGGAAACTGGCAGTGCACCACCGAGTTTCGCCTGACGCTCGATAGCGCATTCTCGGAGCTGGGCACGGCTGGTGACTATTTGTTTATGGCAGACGGTCAGCTGATTGTGCGCCACTCGGACGATGTGGTCGAAACGGCCAGCTGGTTCACTGCCGAGCGCATGCTGACACTGAACCTCTCGGAACCTCAGCACTTCAATGCGGTTGACTTTCCCAACGGCGCTGAAAACAGGGTCGCTCATTTGTACAGCACGGACCTGCAGCGCCTGCGCTGCGAAATACAAACTGCAGAGAGCACACCAGACGAGCCTGCACCTGTGCCTGTGCCGGAACCTGAGCCCGCGCCTCAGCCAGAACCTGAGCCTGCGCCGCAGCCAGAACCTGAGCCTGAGCCTGCACCGCAACCAGAACCTGAGCCTGCACCGCAGCCGGAACCTGAGCCCGCGCCGCAACCAGAACCTGAGCCCGCGCCGCAGCCAGAACCTGAACCTGCACCGCAACCAGAACCTGAGCCCGCGCCGCAGCCAGAACCTGAGCCTGCACCGCAGCCAGAACCTGAGCCTGCACCGCAGC
>CAZNIS010000085.1:0-26440 GCA_964573105.1 uncultured Granulosicoccaceae bacterium | reverse complement strand
CTGAGCCTGCACCGCAGCCAGAACCTGAGCCTGCACCGCAGCCAGAACCTGAGCCGGAACCAGAGCCAGGTCCAACCCCGCCGCCGGTCCTGGCACCGCCTCCTGCTCCCGGCTAGACCGGCAGCCACTGGCTAGAAGTACCACCGGGGCGGACTGTCAATCGCAGTCCGCCCTCTGCCCCTGACGGGCTACAAATGCCAATACGCTGTTCACCGTCGAACAGACAAAACTAAACGGCAAGCCCTGTTATTTGCAGTGTTTTGACAATCATGTGAAGAATATTCGTCACGTGATATGCGACACTTCGCCCTTACGAACGTGTGCGATAGCCCCTATGCGTTTCCCCCGAAATAAAACCAGAATCATCGCATCGCTCGCAGCAGCCCTCATGCTCTGTGGTCAAGCGTATGCGCAAAGCCCGGCATTTACCGACCTCATCCTGATCACCGGTCAATCGAATGTGCGCGCATCCGGCACTCAGTACAATGCCGACATTGACACCCCTCATCCTCAGGTATTCGCGTTCACCAGTGCCGGAATCTGGGAGCAAGCCGACCTGCACCAGGCATGGGACATCAACGGTTGGCAGCCCGGCAACGGCGCGCTTACCCATGACAACCGCTTACCCTATAACAATTTTGCATTGCATTTGGGCAAAGCTATTGTCGAGAGTGATCCAACGCGAGTCGTTGGCTTTGTCATGGCCAGCGCACCCGGACGAGGCATCGGCCACTGGGATCCCGACTATGTTGCACCTCCGCCACCCGAGCCAGAGGAAGGAGAAGAACCCGACGACTCCTACGATCCGAATGCGCCCAACTTTTACCAACAGGTGATGGCCAAGGTCGAACAGGCTCTGGCGGCGCAAAGCTCGAAGACATCGATTGATGCAATCGTGTGGCATCAGGGCGAAACAGACTGGCAGTTCGAGGGCACATCTGATGGAGAAGCGACTACCGATGAGAAATCGCACCCGCCCTACTACAAAGAAAAGCTTGAAGCACTAATCAGTAATTTCCGTGCAGAGCCCGATATCGCTGATGACGCCATCTTCATTTGCGGTGAGACCGCAGCCGCCCCCGTCAACGCGAGACTCATGGCGTTAAACTACGACACCGATTTCAACACATCCTGCGTGCGCGGCTCAGATCTTGACACCAAGGACGGCACCCACTTCAATGCCAAAGGTCTTCGGGAGATCGGTCTTCGCTATGGCAACCGCTACGCCGATATGGTCAACGCCGAACCGTATCCAGCCAAGTTGTTGCGCGACAACACCTGGGAACAAATTGGCATCCCCGCCAACGCACCGGATCTCACCGTTAAGACGGTATTCGCAGATCAGCTGCCGCTCGAAAGCTATGGCAGCCTGTGGACTTTGTTTCGCTTCGATGCCTTAACTGGTACCTATCAGTCGCTCACTGTTGACGATAGCCTTGCGCAAGGTACAGGCTATTGGATCATCCAGAATACGGAAGAGGATCGAACCATCCGCATGCCGTATGTTTCGACCGATACACCGGTAGACAATTCTGCGGCTTGTGCCAGCACCAATGGCTGCTTTGCTATACCGGTCGTCGGCCTGCAATCGCCTACATGGAACATGCTGTCCTATCCGTTTGCACAGACTGGCAGTTTTGATTCCAGCCGGCTGATCCTGGGCGAAGGCGTCTGCACCGATGGCTGCACGCTTGCACAGGCAACAGCCCAGAATCTGATCGAACAAACCGTTTGGGTGTACAACGGCGCACTGAATCGCTATCAATCAATCTCCGAGGGAGATAGCTGGCACCCCTGGTCGGGGTTCTGGCTGGCAGCCTACGGTGCGCTGGGTGCCAACAACAGTGCACTACTAACAACCCAGCCTTGAGATCTTAGTAGGGCACCGATTGTGTTAAGCAGTTGATACAGTCGTGCAGATCGGAACACAGTAACCAGTATCCACATCTGTTAAGGTGTGTTTTTGTCGACGGGGCCAGATGTAAGCCCCGACGCCACTTAAAGTAAACAGACCAAATTCAGGGAACAGGAGCAGATATGCGCGCCGTTAGTGCAGGCTTGGTTGTCATCGTCGCAGTCGCAGCCATTTACGTCTGGAGCACCAGACAGACCACGGATAATAGTCAGGCCAGTTCGGGTACGCCTAAGGTGACTCCCAACTCTACTGCCGCCACAAGCAATACAACAAGCAACGTATCAAACGCCGACACAAAGGCTGATTCGTCGTTGACAGCATCCGCCACCGATGATCAGGCCGATGCCGTCACCGCAGAACAACAGTCAAGGACAGACCCGTTTCGCGTCGTGGAGTCTGACGACACCGCTGCGCCAGCCATCAATGATAATGTCGCGCCGCCGGCACCACCCGCACCTCAGGTGGTTGAGTCTGTCGTCGACGAGAGTGGTGCTGAGCGCAAGATCGTCAATATTCCTGCCGGTGGCTATCCGGTTGAAGATTCCATGAAGTATTACGTGCCCAAACACCTGCGCCGCCCGGGCAACCTCGGTGGCCCGCCTCCGCCAGCGTTCATGGTCCCGGAAGATGAAAATGGCGTCCGCAGCGTCGAAGCTATGCTGCCACCGGCGCCCGGCCAGTAGTTAACTGGACCAGCAAACAACCAGAAAGCGCCGATGCAGCATTGCGTCGGCGCGTCACACCGGGCTACGCTTTTTTCGATGACATGAGGCCGGCAGTGCGACTCAACAACACTTCAGATTTCCGAGCTGCTCCCGCCCGCAGTATCATCATGTCCTTCGCACAATCCTTCCGACACCGCCAGCACCGCAGCCTGCACTCGCGATTGCACTGACAGTTTTTTCATCACCGCGCGAACATGCAACTTGACCGTGCCGTCTGTAATGCCCAGATCCCGCGCTATATCCTTGTTGCTCTGCCCTTTTGCTATATGGCACAGGATGTCCATCTCTCTCGGCGTCAGACAGTAGGCGTTAACTGATTTACGCGGCGGTGGAGCCTGCTCTCTGCCAACCGCTGCACGTGCCAGTAAACCAGTCAGATCCGGTGCCACCACCGTTTCGCCGGCATGGGCTTTTTGCAGCAGTACGACAAAATCATCGGGCTCCATGTCTTTTAGCAAATAGCCGTTAGCCCCCAACCGCAACGCTTCAAGTAAATCGGCCTCTTCAATGCTGGTGGTGAGGATAACAATACACTGCTCCGGTGATTGCTCGCGCAGTGCGCGCAACACATCCAGGCCGCTCATCTCACTCATGCGCAAGTCCAGCAGCACGACATCGGGTTGTTCGCGCGCCACCAGCGACTCGGCCTCACGCGGCTGCCCGGTCATGCCAACCACCGTCAACCCACGGCGGGTAAGCAATTCATGTAAACCGGTGCGAAACAGCGTGTGGTCATCAATGATGACGGTGGACACGGCCTTCATGCGTCAGTCTCTGGCTGTTGGCTGGGCGGCGGCAGCTCAACCGATACGCGAGTGCCTTCACCCGGATCAGATTCTATCTCCAGTGTGCCGCCGATGGTCATCGCACGCTCTCGCATGATGGACAATCCAATGTGATTACCGCCGTTGTTGCTCGACGTCTGATCGGCCAATGCATCGACGTCAAAGCCGATACCGTCATCTTCGATCAGGATCTTTCGCGCACCCGTGGCATCGCTGCCAAGAAATACTCTCACCATACTGGCGCTGGCATACTTGGCAGCATTGTTCAGCGCCTCACCGATGATACGCTGTAACTGCGCCTCTTCGCGCGCCGAGAAACTGATATGTGGATTATCGGCCTGAAAGAACACCTGCAGATTGGCGTTGCGCCTGAACTCATCGACAACAACGCGAATCGATTCCGCATAGCGATGATCACCCAGCGGCTTGCGATACTCGCTGATCAGGCTGCGCACCTCAGAGTTAGCCTCACTGACAGTGGCGAGAATGCGCGCAACCGCATCGCGAACGCGCACATCCTCAACGCTGGCGCTCGATTCCTGCAACAAGGTAACCTGATAGCGCAGCGCTGCCAGTGTCTGCGCCAGTGAGTCGTGCATCTCAGCCGCCAGCACTATGCGGTCTCTGACCAACTGCGTTTCGCGCAGTTCATCGATCGCTTTTTGCTTGTCGACAAACTGGCCCACCTGTTCTGCCACTGTATTGAGCAAACGTTTTGTGGCGGCCTGATCAACCAGCTCAGTGGCACGTGTCCGGATAACAAATATCCCCGTCTGCCGATGGGTACCGGCAAACGGCAGCCGGATCGTAACAGGCAACGTTGAGTCGCTACTGGTGTCGACCTGCAACGCATTCACCATCGCAGGTGCCGCATCGACAGCCTTGTCAGCTGGCGACACATCGCCGGCCACTTGTGTGGCGATTGCTTGCAGTCCATCCGCCGTCGCCATCCAGGCGCTGACCGAGGCATCGCCAAACCACTGTGCGAGGTAACTGCACACGGTATCGAACACACGCTCGTGATCTGACTCATGCGCGACGTCATTAGCCAGGTGAAACAACAGATCCAGACTTTGATTCTGCTGTGCCAGACGGCGCGTCTGCGAACTCACCAGATCCTCCATCTCGGTCGAGAGACGATTCAGCGCCGCAGACAGATTGCGTGTGTGAAAAGCGAGTTCGGACTGGTGCGGGTTCTGGCTCGACAACTCGATTTCGGCATCGAACTCACCATCGCACAATTGCTGCACCCATTTGCGCAACGCAAGGTCGGGTGCAATGAAATGGCGATGCACGAAAAAGTAGACGGCGACGACACAAATCAGAGACAACGCGGCCGTCAGTGTCAGCCACCAGCCATCGGCCCTGGCGAACGCAAACAGTGCAAGCGACGACAACAACACCACCGCTGCAAAGCCTGCCAGCAGCCAGCGCAGCCGGCGCTCGGCGTGAACCGCTCGTCCATAGGTAGAAATTGCGCCGCGCCGATAGCGGTAGTCCTGAACCTCAGGAGCCGAATCGGAGCTGGTAGTCACCGACTCAACTACTGCCGGCGCCGTCGCCATCATCGTCAGTCGCAGGCGGCACATAGGCCGGATCATTCGGGTTCAGAAAGATAAAATTCCTGCTGCCGTTGTCGAGCGTGACGAAATCCATCTCCGCGCCGTGCAACAGGTGTTTGTGCACATTGGCGATCACCACATCCACGCCGTTGCTGGCCAGCATGATGTCACCGGGTCCTGCCTGATCAAAGCCCATCTGATAATGAATGGTGCCAGTGTTGTCACGCTTGGCGGCGATTCGGATCGGCAGGTCGTCGAAATCATGCTGTTGCATGCTGCGTTTGATTTCAGCCGCAGCGGCCTTGCTAAGCTTGAACATAGTCTCGCTCGCATGCCGTTTGCCGGCTTTCTATTCGCTGCACAAACCAGTCGACCCACGGCGTTGCCCTGGTGTGGCGAAAATGCGCGTAACTGGCCACCACATTGTGCACGACAATGCCATCGCGCTCACCATCGACGCCGTGGCCTCGGTCAACCTGGTAACAGTAGTTGAGCGCACCGCGATTGATCAACCTTGAATGGTGGAATTCATGCGCCCGCAGTCCGCTGCCGGCAACTGCACTGGAGAGCCGCATATAGCCGCGCCCAACGGGCTTTTTCTCAAACACCACATCGGCGTCAATCGCACCCACCATGTTGTATTGTCGATTATCGTAGTGCATGCGCCGACACAGATAGATCAATCCGGCGCATTCGGCGCGCACCGATAAACCATACTCGATTGCGGCCTCAAGGCTCGTCCTGAAAGACTGGTTGTCACACAATTGTCCGGCATAGCGCTCCGGAAAACCACCGCCCAGCAACAGGCCATCCAATCCCTGCGGCAAGGCTGAATCGCGCAGCGGCGACACGGGCACGAGCTCGGTGCCACGCCGCCGAAGCTCATCCAGATCATCCTGGTAGTAGAAGTGAAACGCCTGGTCTTGCGCGATACCGATCCGATAGCGCTCACCACGACGCTTGGCGCCTTGGTGCGTTGTGCCGACGGCAGCCGCCCGAGAAGCACCGAACAGTGCATTCAAATCACATCCCTGCTCGAGCAGATTCGCCATCGCCGTTTGATGGTATTCGCAGTCACCATGTTGCAGCGCGGGGGTTAGACCGAGCTCACGTTCGTCGAGTTCGCAGTCGGCACAGTACGGCAGCGCCCCCAGCACCGACAGACTGGTTTGAGACTCAATCGCACGGCGCAATTTCTGTTCGTGCCGTGCGCCAGACACCCGGTTCAGTATCACACCGGCAAACTGTACGTGCTCGTCAAATCGGCACAGCCCATCGAGCAGTGCCGCGACAGTGCGATGCATACCGCGGCAATCCACCACCAGCACAACCGGCAGGCCAAGTTGCCGCGCAAGCCCGGCAGTGCTGTCACTGCCATCGTCCGACATGCCATCGTGCAGGCCCATGTTGCCCTCAACGATGACAAGCTCGGCGCCGGCGCGATAGCGGTTGTAGGTTTGCTGCAGCTCGACATCGGACTGCATCCACGGATCGAGGTTGTAGCACGGGCGTCCACTGGCGCTATGCAGCCACTGCGGGTCAATGTAATCCGGCCCCTTTTTAAAACACTGAACGTGTAAACCACGTCGGCGCGCGGCGGCGGCAAGCCCGCTTGATACCGTTGTCTTGCCGCTTGAGCGCCAGGCGGCGGCAACGACAAATCCGTGCGTCAACGGCGTGGTTTCGGCGTTCATGACTCCAGCCCCTCTGGTTGCAGCGGCAGCACCCGCATCGCGAGCAACAACAACAGCAACGCCAGCGCGACACCGCCGATGCCCAGACCAAACTCCCACACGCTGGGCACGTATTGCGCAAGCCCGCTATCGCCAAAGGTGCTGGCGATCACCGTTTTGCCCGGGAACAGACGCTGCGGCACCACTTGCGAGCCCACCACAATGCTGTACAACAACAAAACACTACCAATGATGGCTGCAACACTCGCGTATACCACCCGCCGGACTGTCGGCACACCAAACAAGCCAAGCCACACGACAACAAGCGTACCGATCACTATGTGTCCAAGCCAATACAGCGCGCCATAAAATCCGCCCAGCATGGCCGTTTGCGTGTCACCGTGCTCGGCGACATAGAGATTGGTCAGATGATGCACGATGGAAAAGTAAGCCAGCGCCAGCGCAAACCAGCCGAGTAGCCGCGACAGCGCGACAGTCCAGTCGTCAGTCACGGTGCCACCCCACCAGCGTCGCAGCAGCACCACAAGCAACGCGAAAACCGCGCTACCCAATACCAGCGACAAAGCGATGAACAATGGTGCCAGCAACGCGGTATCAAGCGCATTGCGCCCCACCAGCCAGCCAAAAATACTGCCGGTACCAGTGGTCAGGATCAGCCGCCAGGCGAACGCGATCGACCCGGCCACGCGGGTATAGCGATTAAACCGACGCTCCAGCATCATCCACAGATACACCAGACAGATGACCAGAAAACCGTTATATAAAAAGATATTCCAGGTAAAAATGGAGCGAAAATTCCAGTGTGTCAACGCGATGACCAGTCGATCCGGTCGGCCGAGATCAAGCACCAGAATCAAAAGACCGCCGATCAGCAATGCCATCGCCAACACGATCGACACTCGCGCCCAAGGCTTGTACCGCGCAACCCCAAATACCGATGCCATCGACGCAACGTTCAGCGCACCGGATGCCGCGACGATCAACCCGATAGCAAATACATGCGGCAGCCCCCAGACCACCCGATTGCTCATGCCGGTCACCCCGTGCCCGACGTGTTCGACATGCCACGCACAGCCCAGCCCGACGATCACTGCCAGCACCAACACGACCAGCAGCCACCAATAGCTTGCCGCTTTTGGGGCCAGAGTACGATAACTGAATGGATCGAGTGGCATGCGAACTAAAACTGACTGTAGCGCACGCCAGTGCCCAGTTGCAGATCACTGCGAATCTGCAGGCTGTCACTGCTGGCGAGCGCTTGCGCGATCTGACTGTCGGGGTCGTTCAGGTCGCCAAACACAATCGCATCGTGTCCGGCATCGGTACATGCCTGCGCGCAGGCGGTGTTAACTTCACTCGTGTCCTCGGCCGCGTCGATCCGATGTACACACAGCGTACAGCTCTCGACCGTACCCTTGCCGCGCGGTGCACGCGGGAGTTGATCGGTCAGGTTTTCGTGAATGAATGAACGCGCCTTGTAGGGACACGCCATCATGCAGTAACGACAGCCGATACAAGTGTGTTTGTTGACCAGCACAATGCCATCGGCGCGTCGAAACGACGCTCCGGTCGGGCATACGTCCACACAGGGAGCGCTGCTGCAGTGCTGACACATCACTGGCAGTGAACTCTCACGGCCGGTCAGATTATCTTGCAGGTCGATTTTTCTGATCCACTGCGCTGTCGTGTCTTCGCGGTTGCTCGCTGCTATTCCGTGCTCGGCGTTGCAGCCACGCACGCAATCATCACAACCGCTGGCGCATTTGGCCGTATCGATCAGCAGCCCCCAGCGCCGTGCCGCGGTGACCGGCTGATCCGCTGCCTGCAACGACACAAGAGATAGCGTCGGCGCAGATACCACCAGCGCGCCCAGACCGAGTTTGGTCAGAAAGCGACGGCGTGCCTGGCTTGACGGTTGGCTTGCCGGTTCAGTTGCCATTGGCGTAAGCCTGCAGGATGTATCGTTCATCCCGGTGGTACCTTACATCCCGTGCGCCGACGGTTTCCTCCGGCAGCGCAGCATGGCAGGTGAAACAATCGATTTTCACCGCCGCATAGGCGTGACAAGCCTGACAGAACTGCCCCTCGGCATCGATTCTGATCGCCTGCCCCTGATCGTCGTGACTGGCGTGACAGTTCACGCAATCGACCAGACTGTACGGATTGCTGCGCACACCGTCGATCACCGTCTCATCGCGCTGATGATCGAGCAGATCCATGTGATCGCGGCGCATGACATCGGTCGGTGCGACACATTGCTCACCATGCGTCGCCGGCGGCACCACAGGGCCGCGATCGGCGGCCAGTGGCCCAGAGACGGCAGCCAGCATCAGGAGCATCAGTGGACGATAGGCGCGCCACATTGGGTGACTAGTGCCCCATGCCCATATCGATATAACCGGCCGGACAGACATCCGAACAGATGTGACAGCCAATGCACTTGCTGTAGTCGGTATCGACGTAGCGGCCGGTGGTGCGCTTGTCCTTGCTGACCCGAAACACCGCATCCTGCGGACAGTAAATCATGCAGTTGTCACACTCGAAGCACATGCCGCAACTCATGCAGCGTCCAGCCTCGGCGACCACCTGTTCTTCGGTCAGATTGCTCAGGCGCTCTTCAAAGTTGCCCAGCACCTCATCGCCCTGTGGCACATTTTCGCCGCGCTGATTGCGCGCCTCTTCCTTCCAGTGACCGAGAAAAAGCTCATTGGCCGCCGCTATCTCGTGCGCCGAGCGATCCTCATAGTTGTGCACCGCGTAGTCAGATTGATCGGTACCCCAGTCAGCAGCCTGAAAACTCTCCGACGGCGAGAGCCGCGCCTCGGCGAGTTTTTCCATCAGATTGAAATGATTGACATCCACTTTGGGACGTTTTTTCTGCGACTCACCGCGCAGGTACAGATCGATTGAGTTGGCGGCAACCGATGCCTGACCAATGGCCGTAGTCAGCAAGTGCGGCCGAATGATATCGCCGGCGACAAAATGCCCCGGTCGATCGGCCACCTGATAATACGGGTCGGCATCGATCAGGCCGCGGCCGTTATCGAGCTCGTCCAGGCCATGCAGATTGCCGCCCTGGCCAATTGCCGAGACGATCAGATCTGCCTCGAGCGTAAACTCACTGCCCTCGATGGCCACCGGCTTGTTGTCCTGCATCTCACACTGCGCCATGACGATCGCATTCGCACGCCCGTCCTCGCCCACAATCACGCGCAGCGGCATCACACCGGACATGATGCTGACACCCTCGGTCAATGCGTCGTGAACCTCGTGTTCGGCGGCGGTCATCGCCTCCTGTGGCAACAGCGATGTCAGCGTGACCTGCGCACCACTGCGGGTCGCGGCCAATGCCGCATCGTGCGAGACAAAACCATGCACCACCAGCTCCGGTCGCTCGCGTGTGTTGAGCTTGTTTATCTTGCCCAGCCGCCGCGCGACTGACACCACATCGATTGATGTATCACCACCGCCGACGCAGACCACTTTGTCACTGGTGACCTTCAGCCGCCCGGTGTTGAAAGCTTCGAGAAATTTCACACCGGACACACAGTTGGGCGCATCGCCACCATCGACCGGCAGCGCCCTGCCCGTCTGACAACCCAGTGCCCACAGCACTGCATCGTATTGATCATCCAGTTCGGCAAGCGAGATATCATCGCCAACTCGAGTCGATGTCCTGACTTCAATGTCACCCATCGCGAGAATTCTGTTGATCTCGGCATCGAGCAGACGCCGCGGTGTACGGTAGCCGGGAATGCCGTAGCGCATCATGCCGCCCAGCTCTTCGTGATCATCGATAATCGTGCTGCCGTAACCTTTGCGCCGCAGTTGATAGGCGGCGGCAAGGCCGGCCGGTCCGCCACCGACGATGGCTATTTTTTTATCCGATTGCAGCACCGGGCTGTCGAAGGTGTAGCCACCCTCAATCGCGTTGTCACCAATGTACTGCTCCACTGCATTGATGCCGACAAAGTCATCGACGTCATTGCGGTTGCAGCCCGCCTCACAGGGCGCCGGACACACCCGGCCCATTTGCGACGGAAACGGATTGGCATCGGTTGAGCGGCGAAACGCATACTCCTGCCAGCTCACACCCTCGGGTGGTTTTTCAATGCCGCGCGCAATCTGCAGCCAGCCGCGAATATCCTCACCGGATGGACAACTGCCCTGACAGGGCGGCGTGCGATTGACGTAGGTGGGACACTTATGCGATTCATCGGCGACGAAGATCTGTTCAGTCCAGCGCGACCAGCGCTGCTCGCCGTCCTCAAATTTGCGAAACGTGTGCGAATCGCCTTTGTGGGTTTTGCTCCACGGTGTCGTCATCGTATTTTTCTCACGCTTACTCGGATGATCCCAACTGCAGCGCATCACCGACCAACTGGTGCACACTGACAATCTGATCCATCTCGAAACCGTAGTAGGGTAGAACTTTGGAAAACTGGCTTTTACAGATCGCGCAAATAGCGGCCAGATGGGTAATGCCGTGGCGATCGGTCACTTCACTGAAAGCCTGCATTCTCGGCATGGCCCCTTTTACCCGCAACTCAACCAGATCATCGGTCAACAGACCACCGCCACCGCCGCAACAGAACGTCGCCTCGCCAATCGTGTTGGCCGGCATATCGTAGTAGTGATTGCAGGCAGCCTGTATCACCTCGCGCGGCAGGGTAAACTGGCCGCCGGCGTGATCGCCCATGCGCGATGCGCGCGCGACGTTACAGGAGTCGTGAAAGGTCACGCGTTTCTCGTCGTTGGCTTCGGGGTCGAGCTTTAACGCACCGCGTTGCAGCAAATCGTGCGTGACCTCAATGATGTGCTGCGGCACCGGGTAACGCGAATCGAGAAAATCCAGCGGCCCCGCCAGCGTGTGCAAAAAGCTGTAAGCCACGCGCCAGGCGTGCCCACACTCACCGAACACGATGCGCTTGACGCCAAGCTCGAGCGCCGCCTCGCGTATGCGCAGCGCCACCTTTTGCATGTTCTCATAGCTGCCGATGAATAGCCCGAAGTTGGCGGCCTCTGAAGCGTGTGAACTGATTGTCCAGCTCAGTCCGGCCTGATGAAAAACTTTGGCATAGCCGATTAAGCCATCGATATGTGGCTCGGCGAAAAAGTCGGCAGACGGCGTCACCAGCAACACATCGGCCCCTTTTTGGTCAAGTGGAAATGCCACACTGACACCGGTGTCTTCCTCGACGTCCTCTTCAAGCCCCTCCAGCGTGTCAGCCAGCGCGGGCTCCGGCAACCCGAGGTTGTTGCCAAGCTTGTGTACCTTGCCGATGATCTCGTTGCAGTACTTCTGCCCTTTGCCAACCGCATCCATGATCTCCCGCGCCGCCATCGAGACTTCGGCCGTGTCGATTCCGTAGGGACAATACACCGAGCAGCGCCGGCACTGCGAACACTGGTGAAAGTAGCTGTACCATTCGTCCAGTACTTCCTCGGTCATATCCTCAGCACCCACCAGCCACGGCAGATATTTGCCCGGCAGCGTGTAATAGCGGCGATAGACCTTGCGCAGCAAATCCTGTCGTGCCACCGGCATATTGTTGGGATCGCCGGTACCCAGAAAATAGTGACACTTGTCGGTGCAGGCACCGCATTTGACACAGGAATCCAGATAGACCTGCAAACCGCGCGACTTGCCGGCCAGCTCACCGAGCTTGTCGACTGCCACCTGCTGCCAGTTGTCGACGAGCTCACCCGGAAAGCCAACGCCCTCCTGAATCTCGGGCTTGGCGACAAAAGGCTGGCTGTGCTTCAGCGCGCCGCGCGCCAGCGCCGGCACCAGCTGATCGTGGTCGATCGCCGGTGTATCGAACTCCGGTTTTTTAGCTGCCATCACGCACCCCGGCACCATTTTTCACGTCGGCCTGCGGCGACCACACATTCACGTGGCGCACCTCGCGCGAGTTATCGACCTGATTGCGCGACGGACTGAAGAATAAGCCCGGTGCGTGCAGCAGCTTGGAAAACGGAAAGATCAGCAACAATACGCCGACCAGTGCCAGGTGCAAGATCAGCACAAGACTGCCCGGCAGGGCAGTTGGCGCAAGCCCGACCAGCCCCAGTGCAAATTGTTTCAGCGCGACGATATCGGTGTGTGCGACATAGCGCATGATGAGCCCCGAGCCAGCGATACCCAACAACAACAAAAGCATCAGGAAGTCGGACGGTGCGGAGATATAGCGCACGCGATCGACCAGCAGGCGCCGGCCTAACAAGCCACACAGGCCAATCACCATTGCCATGCCGGCATACTTCCCAAATGGCGCAATCAGTGCGACCCACCACCAGACCGGCTCGGTGAAATAGCGCAAATGCGTGAGCAGAGTCAGCAACAGACCGGCGTGGAACAGCCAGCCAAAGATCCAGGTCCAGCGAGAGGCTTTAAAAAGACTTTCGAACAGCACGACTTCGCGCAGCATGCGCCCCACCACACCGGCGCGCGTGAGCGGCGCCGGCATGGTGGGTATTTTCAGTGGTGCAGGGGTGCGAGCGTAGCGATAGATCTTTCTGCCGGTGCCGATCACAAAAACGGCAACGGAAAGATAAAGCAGCCCACCTATCAGAGCGCTCATGATATGCCGGTGCTCGAACGCTCTGAAGCCAACTGGCGATAGCGCCTAGACGCAGCCGGTAGGCTTGGGCAGGCCGGCGTATTTACACGCTTGTTTGGCGGGGCCATACGGGTACAGTTCGTAGAGATACTTGCTGTTGCCCTTGTCCTTGCCCAGCTTCTTGCCGATGGCCTTGGTCAGCACGCGCACCGCGGGTGCGATCTGATATTCATCGTAGTATTCACGCAGAAAGTTGATCACTTCCCAGTGGTTTTCTGACAATTCACAGTCATCGAGTTCAGCCATGACACCGGCGACGGCGGGCTCCCAGTCGCTCAGGCTGGCAAGATAACCCTCTTCGTCGGTCTCAAGCATTTTGCCGTTGACTTCTATACCCATGATATTGGCTCCCTATTGCCGATGGTTCGGCAACGGTTGTACGTTAATGTGGCTGCAATCGCAGCTTATGTCTGTGGTTGACTGAGCTGTCAGTGATAACGGCATCAGAACCAGGAGTGGACCAGATCGTACTCAGTCACAAGATCCACAAAGCCTTTGTAGTCTACCTGCTTTATCGAGTCCAGCAAGCTGACATCGGCAAAGCCGCGCGCCGCGAGATCGGGCTGCAGCACATAGAGTTTCTGCTCTGTGGCGGCATTGCTGAGTTGATCGGCAAAGGCACTGCCGGGCACGGCTGCACAGACCGCATCTTCGATCAGCAAAATGGCACCACCGGGTGCCACACGACTCAGGCACTGGCTGAGCGTATGCTTTTCGAACGGGGATTTATTGATGATATTAAGTGTTGCCATTCTAGAAACTCAGCACCACGTCCTGCGCATCCATCAGCGCACCAATCTGCGCCCGAGGCAGCGACTCGACATCGATCAGCAGATCGTCGACGCTCAGTCCGCGCTCGGTCAGGGATTCGTCCTCGACAAAGATTTTCTCCACGTCGTACATCTCCAGCGCCCGAAACGTTTTTGAAAAATTCTTCATGCCGAGCGAATCCGGCTGTTGATCTTTCTTCAGCTGAAACACGCCATCATCGACAAACAACACGCTGACATCCTGATCGAAAGCAGCGCCAATCAGCACGGTTTCAAGCGATTCAAGCGCATAGATCGATCCATGCGGTGCACGTCGATTGACGTACAAAAAACGTTTGACCACACCGATGTCGTCATCATCTTCCATCAGTGGCCTCCACTAGTCGCCAAAAGAAACAACGCGATCCGCCTCGACAGAGGCCTCTATTAACTGTCCCAGACCTGAGATGCGAAAACCGTCAGCGATGTTATCCGCATCTTTGCCGTGACGCTTCTTTTCATCGGCATCCACCAGGCCGCGTCGTTGACAGGCCGCAACACACAACACCAGATCGAGCTGGTGCTGTTCTGCCAGTTCACTCCAGCGCTGCTGTATGTGCCGATCATCCTGTGGCGGGGTGGTCAGTCGGCTGCCATTGTTGACGCCATCGTGATAGAAAAACACGCGACTGATCTCATGACCGGATTCCAGCGCAGCGCTGACAAAATGCCAGGCACTGTCAGATGCCTGATGCTGGTACGGCCCCTCGTTAACGACGACGGCTATTTTCATCGACTAGAAACGGATGTAGCTGGAAGAGTTGAGGCTCTTTCGCGAGCCGCGCCAGTTATCGATATGGAATCGGGTAAACGGCAATTCGGTGATTTCGAAAAAGCGCGGCCAGCCGATGCGATCGATCCAGTCGTTGATGCGCTCCCAGTCTTTGGCGTCTTCCTTGTAGCAACGCAAAATGCGCTTAACAATCGCGGTTGCCTCAGGCCAGCGCGGAGGATTGTTGGGGATGCCGGCTGCCACCAGTTTTTGGAACGACGGCTTGCTGCGCGCGTTCGAGTGATTGCCACCCACCCAGATCGCAAGCTTGCTGTGCTCGGGATCGTTGATCTGCATCGGGGGACACGGCGGATAACAGGCACCGCAACAGATGCATTTCTTTTCATCCACTTCCAGAGACGGCTTGCCGTTGACCATGGCAGGTCGGATCGCCGCGACCGGACAGCGCGCCACCACCGATGGTCGCTCGCACACATTGGCAACCAGATCGTGATTGATTTTCGGTGGCTTGGTGTGCTGCACGTTAATCGCAATATCACCCTGGCCGCCACAATTGATCTGACAGCACGAGGTGGTGATGTGTACGCGATTGGGCATTTCGGCGTTGGTGAATTCCTCGTGCAGTTCATCCATCATCGCCTTGACCACGCCCGAGGCGTCGGTACCCGGAATATCACAGTGCAGCCAGCCCTGGGTATGCGAAATCATCGCCACAGAATTCTGTGTGCCGCCGACAACAAAGCCGGCTTCGGTCAGCGCGTTGATCAAAGGCTCAACTTTGCTTTCGGCATCAACCATATATTCGATGTTTGAGCGAATCGTGAAACGCACGTGGCCATCGGCAAATTCATCACCTATGTCGCACAGCTTGCGCAGGGTGAAGACATCGAGAATGCGCTGAGTACCGGCGCGAACCGTCCAGATCGCCTCGCCACTATCGGCAATGTGGCACAGCACACCAGGGCGCGGGTGCGTGTGGTTGACCCACTGACCGAAGTTTCTGACCATCACCGGATGCATGTACTGCATACCGTCCGGGCAACCGCTCTCGATTGCCTGGCGCATCTGCTTCTTGGGTTTTTTTGCTGTATCTGCCATTACCCTGCTCCTCCTGCTGCGGCCTGCTGATTGCCTTCGGCGCGACGCTCAAACCACTTGGCGGCCTCTTCATCCCACGAGTCGGTTCGCACGTAGGAACTCTCGCGCGGGTGGGCAATCATGTTCGGGTCGACCTCAACACCAATACCTTCGAGGAAATTCACCAGTCCGATCCGCTCGATCATCTCGCCGGTGCGCTCGTGCTCCAGCGCGTTTTCGGCGAAGAAGTCGATCGTCTCTTCGGCGATCTCCACCAATCGTTCGTAGTCTTCTTCGGTGTCCAGCCGCATAAATGGCACGATCACGGTGCCGAACAAATCACCAATTTTCAGTGTGCGCTTGCCACCGATCAGAATGCTCACGCCCTTGTCATCGCCCGGGCTCAAAGCCGCCGGCATCACATTCAGGCAGTGCATGCAGCGCACGCAGTTGCGGTTGTCGACGTCAAGGGTGTCGTCGTCTTTCAGCGACAATGCGTTGGTCGGGCAGCGGGTGATGATGTTGTCGATCACGTGCTGGCGACCCTTGCGGCCGACATAGGCCTTGACCTCTTCCTGATTGACTTTCATGTCGTCGCGCCAGGTACCGATCACGGCAAAGTCAGCGCGCTCGATTGAATTCATGCAGTCATTCGGACAGCCCGAGACCTTGAACTTGAATTTGTACGGCAGCGCCGGACGGTGAACGTCATCGGTGAAATTATTCACAAGGCTTCGGTGAATCTTGTGCTCGTTGCTGCAGGACATCTCGCAGCGAGCACTACCCACACAGGACATCGCGGTCCGCACACAGGGGCCTGCGCCGCCCAGGTCAAACCCGTAGTCGTTGATTTCATCGAAGAAATCCTGCGTCGCCTCGGTGGTGGCACCGATAAACATGATATTGCCGGTCTGGCCGTGAAAAGTGACGAGACCTGAACCGTGTTTCTCCCAGCTGTCCGCCAGCTGTCGCAATGCGTCGGTGGTGTAGTGATTGCCGGCCGGTGGTTGCACGCGCAGGGTGTGAAATTCGCGCGATTCGGGGAACATGTCGCCCACTTCTGAGAAGCGCGGGATAATCCCGCCGCCGTATCCGTAGACGCTGACGGTGCCGCCCTTCCAGTAGCCCTTGCGGGTCTCGTAGGAGTGTTCGAGTTGGCCGAGCAGGTCGTTGGCCATACCGCTGACGCGGTCACTCGGGTGGTCATCGCGCAGGCGCTTGATACCAGAGACAAAGCTGGGCCACGGCCCGTCCTCCAGTTGATCGAGCATCGGCGTGCCGTGTTGCTTGTCTTCTCTATCGCTCATGGTGATCATCTCCCGGTGCACGCATCGCCGTGTCGGCGACGCATTGGCCACACTTTGCTATTGTAGGAAGCAAGCCCCGCCGCAACCACCCTACATTGGTGGTGATGGGTCGGTGAGCACTATCTCGAAAGGTATAGCCCGAACTTCAAATGCCTCCAGTCAGTACGTCCGCAAGCAATCTGCCAGCCCATCTCGATGGCCAGTCGGCAGCCTGGCAACGCTGGCGCGACCAGCGATTGCAGCGGCACGAGCAATCGAGCCAGGCCGCAACCATCCTGCATCTGCCGGCTGGTGCCAGCCCCGACGCCGCGGATCTTGCCGATTTGTGTCTGCGCACACAACGCGATGGCCTGGCGCAATTTCGGATCGAGGGTTCAAATCAGCGAGCAAGCCTGTCGATCCTGCTCGCTGCACTCGGCCTGACCCTAAATGACGAAGGCGTCATTCGTGGCGATGACGGCCTGTCGCTGCTGCAAGACCACGGCACCGATGCCCGTGCGCGGTTTGTGCCCTACAGCAACCGGCAGATGAACTGGCACACTGACGGCTACTACAACGCTGACGATCAATCGCTGCGCTGCTTCGTACTGCACTGCCTTCGGCCGGCGGCACAGGGTGGCGAGTTATATCTGCTGGATCCCGAGTTGCTGCTGATCGAGCTCTACCGCCAGACTCCGGAAATCGTGGAACTGCTGAGCCATCCAGAGGCAATCTGCCTGCCCGCCAACACCGACCGCCACGGCCACGACCGCCCGGACAGATACACCGCCGTATTCGCCTGCCACGACGACGCTACACTTTCGATGCGCTACACCACCCGCAGCCGCAATATCCGCTTTCGCAACCAGGACACCGAGTACGCGATGCAGCAGCTGCAAACCGCGATCGACGCCTGCAAGCCATGGCACAGACGGTTGCGACTGGAGGCCGGACAGGGCATCCTGTGCCGCAATCTGCTGCACTGGCGGGCCAGTTTCTCTGACCCCGATGGCCAGCCGGGCCGGCAAATACTGCGCGGGCGATACACCCAACTTCCCTCACTCACCGCGGACACACCCCATGCTGCACGTCAGTGAATTGCTGCTGGAACACAAAGAAATCGAAACTTTTGCCGAACTGGTGGAACTGGTCAGACAGCGCGCCGCCGACGAGATGTTTTTCAGAATGGACCTCAAACCGCCCTACCCCGACACCCCAAACAACTGGGAAGACGTACTGGAAGCCGCTTTCAGCAGCTACAAACCGCGGTAGACACCAGCAATTCACCGCACCTGCACTATAGTTCCGAGTGTGCATTTGTCTGTACGCAGGAAATCTAAAAGAGCAAACATGATCGCAATCAAACGCCCGTCGACGCTGCTGGCATCCATGGCAGCCGCATTGTCGAGCATCGCCATCAGCGCCTGCGGCGGCAGCTCAGACAGCGTCCCGGAAAGCACTGACCCGGCACCGCTCTACGACGAGGCGAGCAGCGGCGACATCACTAACGACCCGAGCAATCCACTGCGATTACAGCTAGCGACAGGCGCCAATCGACTCAACGCATCGGTCGTCTCACCCGATCTTGATTACGTCAGCATCAACGTGCCAGCCGATACCGAACTGACTGGCATTAAGCTAAACCGCTATGACTCAACCAACACCCAGTCTTTCATCGCATTGCAGCCGGGCACTGAGTTTACCGAGCTCGCGGCCTCACCCAACGTCGCGAACCTGCTCGGCCACGCGCATTTTGGCATCGTGTCATTGGGTCTGGATATCCTGCCTGTCATTGGCACCGGCCCTGGCGCTCAGATGTTCACACCGCCTTTGGCAGCTGGCGACTACACCTTCTGGATACAGGAAACCGGCACAGATTTGGTCGACTTTTCGATCACGTTCGAAGTCGAAGCCGCGCCATAGGTGTCAATCGAGCCGGGCGCCGGCAGCATCAAAGTAGTAGGCACGATCCGGTGAAAAACTGAACCGCACAGCCTCACCTTGCCCTATCGCGTGCTGACCAAACAGTCGCGCGGTGATGCGGTTATCGCCAACGCTCGCGATAACATTGGTATCGCCACCCAACTGCTCAACGTGCAGCACAGTGGCAGGCAAGCCACCGTCTTCGGTCAAGTGCAGATCTTCCGGCCGCACCCCTAACGTGCGACTGTCTCCCGGTGCCATGGTGTCGGCCGGCATGAAATTCATCGATGGCGACCCCAGAAACCCTGCAACAAAACGATTCGCCGGATTGTTATACAGCTCCATTGGACTGCCAATCTGCTCGACGCGACCATCGTTCAGCACCACGATTTTATCGGCAAGCGTCATGGCTTCAGTCTGATCGTGAGTGACATAGATCATCGATGTATTCAGCGTATCGTGCAGACTCGCAATTTCCAGCCGGGTATTCATGCGTAACGCCGCATCAAGGTTGGATAGCGGCTCATCGAAAAGAAACAATTTCGGTTCGCGCACTATGGCGCGCCCAATCGCCACCCGCTGGCGCTGCCCGCCCGACAACTCCGACGGATAGCGATGCAGATAGTCGTCAAGATTCAGCATACGGCTGGCTTTGGCCACGCGCTCTTCAATAACCGCTTTGCTCTGACGCTCCTGCTTCAACGCCAGAGACATGTTTTTATACACATTCAGGTGCGGATACAGCGCGTAACTTTGAAACACCATCGCGATGCCGCGCTTTGACGGTGGCACATGGTTGACGATCTCTCCGCCAATACGCACCTCTCCGGTGGTCGCATCCTCAAGCCCGGCAATAATGCGCAGCAGCGTCGACTTGCCACACCCCGAGGGCCCCACAAACACCACAAACTCACCATCGTCAACACCGATGTGAATATCCGTCAGTACTTCAACCTTGCCAAAGGTTTTGCTGACGTTGGTCAGGCTCATCGCAGTCACGGCAGAGGCTCCTGCAAAGTGATGGCCTGCCCGGTGCGAATCGATTCATCAGCAGCCAGACAAATTGCCAGAGACTGCACCGCATCGTTCATATGCCGCGATAAATCGGTATCATCGCGAATGGCTTGCACCATATAAGCCTGTTCGGCATCACACAGCGCCTGATGGCCGGGTTCATCCGGCATCTCGATGAGTTGATCACCTTCCGGTCGATGCACCAGAATGCCACCAACTTTCGTGTGTCCATCAATATCAGACGATGCGCCCTTGTTGCCATCCGTAATAGACACCGAGCCATTAGGCGAGACGATGTCTTTAACAAAAAAGGCAGTCTCCGACATCATCGGCCCCCAACCGGCTTCATACCAGCCGACTGACCCATCCTCAAACACCACCTGAAACTGGCCGTAGTTATACATATCTGCGGCGATCTCATCAGACAGACGCAGCCCCATGCCATGTACCCGCAATGGTTTTGCATCGGTGATCTGACACATCACATCGACATAGTGCACCCCGCAGTCAACGATGGGTGATGTAGTTTGCATCAACGCCTTGTGCGTCTCCCACTCGGCACCGGATGACTGCTGATTCAAATTCAAACGAAAGACAAACGGCCCACCCAGACCACGCGCCTCGTCGATCAGCCGCATCCAGGATGGATGGTGGCGCAGGATGTATCCAACAACGAGCTTGCGATTGGTCTGCGCTGCTTTTTCCACTACACGCTGCGCATCTGCCATCGTGGTTGCAAGCGGTTTTTCTACAAATACATGCGCACCAGCATCCATCGCCGCACAGGCGTAGTCGGCATGGCTGTCAGAATACGTGGCAATCACCATTAAATCCGGTGCCAGCGCCAGGCCTTCTTCAAACCGCTGATAGCGCGGATAGCCCTGTAGCTCATCGGCAAGTGGCACGTCACTTCGATTGACCAGCCCGACAATCTCCACATCTGGATGATAATGCAGGGCCAGCGCGTGACTTCGCCCCATATTGCCCAAACCGGCGACGACCGCCTTGATCATTTTACCGCCCCCGAAGTCAGCCCGCGGATCAGTTGTCTGGAAAAGATCACATACAATATCAGCACTGGCAGAATGGCCATAGACAATGCTGACAGCACCGCATTCCAGTTGGTCACAAATTGCCCGATAAAGACCTGTGATCCGAGTGTCAGCGTCTTGGTCTCCTCTGACGGTGCGAGTATCAGCGGGAACCAGAGATCGTTCCAGATCGGAATCATATTAAATACCGCAACGGTTGCCATTGCCGGTCGCACCAGTGGCAACACCAGGCGAAAAAATATCGCGTATTCACTCAAGCCATCCACACGCGCCGCATGCTTCAAGTCATCGGATACCTGACGCATGAATTCGCTCAAAATAAAAACCGCCAGCGGCAAGCCCTGCGCGGTGTATACCAGAATCAATGCCGACAACGTATTGACCAGGCCGGTTGCCACCATCATCTCAAGAATAGCCACAGTCCCTATGCGAATCGGGATCATAATCCCCAGCGCCAGGTACAAGCCCATCAGCGTGTTGCCGGTAAAGCGGTACTCCGCCAGCGCAAAGGCCGCCATGGCACCGAACAGCAAAATAAAAAACAGCGACACCACGGTGACGATCATCGAGTTTTGAAAGTAGAGAAAAAAATCTCCCTGCTTCATCACTGTCTCGTAGCCGATCAACGAGAAGCTATCACTGTTTGGCAGCGCCAGTGGTTCGCGAAAGATCGCTTTGCGTTTCTTGAAACTGTTGATCAGAATCACGAACACGGGAAACAGCGCAATCAGCGTATACAGGATCAGGGCACCATGCATCGCCAGCGCATTGACCGGATTGCTGCGAGCGTGACTCATCGGCAACTACTCACAACTGATAGCGCCGCATACGGGTTTGAATCCCGAACAGATAGATACACACGCCAATCAGTATCACCACAAACATGCCGCTGGCAATCGCCGATCCCATGTGTGGATCTCCCAGCTGCAACTGAAAGCCAAAGAACGTCCGGTACATATAGGTACCGAGTATGTCGGTTGAAAAGCTTGGCCCCGCCAGCGCGCCCTGCGCGGCGTAGATCAGATCAAAAGCATTGAAATTGCCGACGAAGGTCAAAATCGAGATGATACCGATCGATGGCAGTATCAACGGCAGCTTGATCTTCCAGAACGCGGACATGCCGGTGATGCCATCGACCTCGCCGGCCTCCAGAATTTCCTCGGGGATTGCCAGTAACGCGGCGTAAATCAACATCATCGGTATACCGACAAACTGCCACACGGATATGAGTGCCAGAGTCGTTAGCGCATATTCCTCTTTACCGAGCCACGGGGCAAACAGCGACTTTAATCCAACCGCGTCGAGCATCGATGGGGCGATACCCCAAATTGGCGAGAGGATCAGTTTCCACGCAAAGCCGACGATGACAAAACTCAAAATCGTTGGAATGAATATCGCAGATCGATACAGCGCGGCAAAGCGCAGCCGCGGATGACTGAGGATCGCCGCCAGCGCAATGCCGATCGGATTCTGCACCAGCATGTGGATGACGAAAAACCAGAAGTTATTGGCCAGCGCATTCCAGAAGGGTTCTGACCACACCGGATCGAAAAACAGCGTGCGGAAGTTGTCCAGACCGACGAATATCCGCTCCTGATCAACCTTACTGTACAACGCCAGACGCAGCGTGTTGAAAAGCGGAAAGATCATTACCGCGGTGTAGACGAGCACCGCGGGGAGAAGAAATACCGCGATATGCCACCGGGTTCGAGCGCGTTGCAATGAAGGGCCTCCGCCATTCGGGTGGCATTGCGCCACCCGAATCGTTACCAGTTAGGGCTTGTACCAGCTATCCAGCCCTTCCTGCAGCTTGGCGCCAAGTTCTTCTGGCGTTGAAGTGCCCTTGATCGCGGCAACCGATGCGCCCCAGGTGTCGTTCTCGAGGTTCGGCGTGCCGCGAGACAGAATCTGGTAGGTGGATCGAATCGTCGATTCACACTCGCCGCGCCAGCCAACGAATACCTTCGCCAGCGGATCCTCAAGCTCAACCGGTGTCTTCGACAACGGGAAAAAGCCAGGCAGCGCATTGCCGAAAATCGTTGCAAACTCGGGTGATCCTACCCAGGCGAGAAAGGTCTTGGCCGCTTCAGCGTTTTCTGATGCCGCGTTCAGGCCAATGCCGATGTCGGTGTGATCGGAGATGTAGCAGGTGTCGCCCGCGTTTTGCACCGGCGGCTTGAACACACCCATTTCAAAATCTGCCTGCTCATTGAAACCGGATATCTCCCAGGAACCAGCCGGATAGATGGCCGCCCGCCCCAAAGTGAACAGATTTTGACTGTCCGGGTAGGTTTGCGCCTCGTAGCCATCACCCAGATACGGAGCCCACTTCGCAAGCGTAGCGTAAGGTGCAGTCCACTGCTCGTCGGTCAGCTTCTGCTCACCGGCAATCAACGCACGGCGCCCCTCTTCACCTTTCCAGTAGTTGGGGCCAATGTTGTTGTAACCCATGGTCGCCGCTTCCCACTGATCATTGGTGCCCATCGCCATCGGAATGTAATTGCCATCTTCCTTGATCTTGTCCAGCGCGGCGAAAAACTCTGCCTCGGTGGCTGGCTCCTCGACACCTACTTCGGCAAACGCCTCCTTGTTGTAAATGAAGCCGTGAATGACCGACGCCATCGGCACGCAAAAAGTGGCCGAGCCATCATCCGTCTGCCAGGCAGACTTTGCGACATCAGAGAAGTTGTTCATCGCCTCCATGTCGTCGAGATCGACCAGACGGCCGGCCTCGAACAGCGCCAGCGACGCATCGAAAGGCCGACAGGTGATCAGATCTCCGGCAGAGCCCGCCTCAAGCTTTGAGTTGAGTGCGGCGTTGTATTCAGCTGGCGCTGACGGTGTGAAATTCACCTTGATGCCGTCGTGTTCGGCTTCAAATGCGGGAATAATCTTTTCCTGCCACAGGGTCAGGTCATCGTTGCGCCAGCTTTCGATGGTCAGCGTGACGTCATCCGCCATGACCCCGGTTGCCGCAAGCGCTGAACTCAACAAAGTCAGTTTGGCGATGTTTTTTATCATGGTTCGTTTCCTCTGGTTAGCGGTCTGGTAAAACTTCAGTGGGTTCGCCCAAGCGCCGGGCGAAGGTGCCCTTCGTGCTCGGCCAGCAATTTGTCTGCAGCCTCTGCCGACAAACCGCGAGCGGCAATCAGTACAGCCGATTTGACCTGCCCATCAGCGGCGTCGAGGGCTGCTTGTGCAACGTCAGCCGACACCTGTGCGATTTCCTGCACCATACCACTGGCGCGACGACGAAGCTTGGTATTGTCGGCATGCAGATTCACCATCATGCCATCATGCACGTGGCCAAGCGCAATTGCCATCAGCGTGGACATCATATTCAACGCGATTTTCTGCGCGGTCGCCGCCCCCATCCGCGTCGAACCCGAAATCACTTCCGGTGGTGTATCCAGGTGAATGGGCAGATCAGCAAGCTCGAGCAACTCTGCATCGCGGTTGTTGGCAATGCCAATCACCAGCGCGCCATATGATCTGGCGATTCGCGCTGCTGCCAGCGTGTAGGGCGTTGAGCCACTGGCCGAGATCGCGATTACCGTATCGTTCGAGCCCAACCCTGCAAGTGCTGCGTCGAGCCCGGCAGTTTCATCTTCTGTGTCGCCCGGCATCTCCACACCAGCGGGCAGCCCTCCGGCCATATGGATATACAATTGACGCGAGGGAATTGAAAAGGTACCACCCAACTCCTGGGCATCTGCGGCTGCCATCAACCCGGATGACCCGGCAGCGACGTAATGGATACAGGCACCGCTGCGGATGCTGGCGGCCATCGCCGATGCGCCAGCACAGATGCCCTCGATCGAGCTTTGCACACAGTTTGCCGCGACGATCTGCCCCTCTGCGAGCAGTGCTGCCGCTTCCATCGCAGACCGCCTGTCCAGCCCGGCGGCGCTGCGATGCAGCATTTCAGTAGCTGGCGTGGTCACCCACGTCCTCCGTAGTCGTTTGCTCCAGATTACTCGCTACAAACCGTTTGTCTATCGAATTTTTCGCGCAGCCCGAATACCAGCTGTTGCCAACGACTGCCGAGACGGTTTGACCCGACATTGGATTATACTTTCAACGACCGGTATCGTAGCGCCATGATGACAGCCGTAACAACAGACAACTGGGTTCTGGCCATCGATGGCGGTGGCACACACTGCGACTTCGCGCTGGCGCGACGCGCTGACGCAGCCGATCCCGACAGCGCAGCACATGGCAACCGTCGATGGGTACACAAGGGCGGCCCTGCCAACGCCACGTCTGATTTCAATGCCACTGTCAGCTGCATCGAGCAAGGACTGGCGGCATTGTCGACAAAGGCCAGCGTACCCGTTGAAGTCATCCACACGTTGCCCGCCTACGTTGGCCTGGCCGGTGTCACCGGGCAGGACATAGCAACGCGGCTCAAGAGTGCCCTGCCACTGCAGCACGCGCACTTTGAAGAAGATCGAAACGCCGCATTGCGAGGTGCACTGGGAGACAAAGATGGCCTGGTTGCGCACTGCGGCACCGGCTCGTTCTTCGCCGCGCGGATCGATGGCAGCATTCGATTTGCCGGTGGCTGGGGCTCGATACTGGGCGATGAGGCGTCGGCACAATGGGTTGGCAGGCTGGCACTTGCCGACACACTGCAACATTGCGACGGCTTTGTAACAGCCACACCGCTGATCACCCGATTGCTGGATCAATTTGGCAGCGCCGCGGCCATTGTCGATTTTGCCAGCCGCGCCACGCCACGGGATTTTGGCGATCTGGCCCCCATCGTGACGAGCAGCGCCAGCGACAACGACCCAACCGCGCAACGGATCATGCAGTCCGCGGCCACTTACCTGTCAAACGGTATCGATAAGATGGGCTGGCACCCGGGCCTGGCTATTTGCCTGACTGGCGGCATAGGCCCCCACTTTCAACCGTTCCTGCCACAGGACAAAATCGATGCATCGGTCGAGCGTGTGGGCACACCACTCGACGGGGCCATCGAACTTGCATTCGAGCAACGCGACCCTTCGCATGAGTTTGCGTGAACCACGGGGCGTCAGAACTGTCGCTAGAGACCTTCAGGAAAAACGGGGCAGCCGCCTCCTGAAAAACAGTGCCACAGTACCTGTAGCCATCAATCCATCCCCTGCGCCAACTATGCGACCGTGCATGCAGACCGATCATCTAACCGGCAACAACCTCCAGCCAACCGGCAGTCTCAATCAGGAACGCAACTCTGCATGAATCATCCGTCTATAAC
>CAZNIS010000084.1:24318-31846 GCA_964573105.1 uncultured Granulosicoccaceae bacterium | reverse complement strand
TCAGCGGCGTCGATCACACCCTTTTCCAGCGCTGTGTAGACCTCAGAAAACGGCAGCGATACCGGTGCTGCACCGGCGCGTTTGAATACTTCGGCCGCCAGACCCTCCGGCGAGCGCACCTTCACGCCTTTCATATCTTCCACGGTCTTGATCGGGATCGTCGAGACAAAGGCCTCTTTGGCATAGGGCCCACAGCCCACCACGTGTACCTTGCCTTTGGTGTACTTATCGTAGAGTTTTTGCAGGATCTCTTTGCCGCCACCGTGCATACAGAAGGTACGCACCTGATCCACGGTGTCGTAGCCGGCAATCAGATCGCCAATCACGGCGAATGCCGCATCGCGACCTGAGAAATAACTGACAGCATTCAAATCACCGTCCAAAATGCCATTGGCGACCGCATCAATGGTTTCGCGGTGCGGCACAACCGCCTTGGTGGGCAACACGTCAATCGTGACCTCACCGCCCGTCATGGCGCCAAGCTTCGGGCCCCAGTTATCCGTCATGAAGCGGTGTGCCCAGTCACCAGCCTTGGAACTGGCCTGAACTTTCAGCGTCTTTGCCGACACGGCATTAGCCGTAACAAGCGTCATCATAGCGCCCACAATCAGCGCGTGAAGCGTTTTTCTAAGCACCGGTTTTCCTCCAGAACGTGCGGTACGAATTGGCAGTATACAGATAAACGCAGACATCACCAGAGCGGCGCCTGTTGTCACCGTATCAACAGACCTTGGCTAAAACTTACGAAAAAACCGCGTCCGATCGAACATATCTTCCAGTGCCTCCATACGCGATTTTGTACTCTCCCAGTCACGCTCCTGTACCTGCGCAATCAGGATCTCCGCCAGCAACATACCGGTCACGTTGGAATCCCAGGCCGAGGGCACTGATATCCGGTTTCGGAAAGTCAGATCGGCGATCCGCGCCACCGGTGACGCCCACTGATCGGTAAACAGGATCAACTTCGCCTCACGCTCGCGAGCCATCTCTGCCAGCCGCAGGGTGGAGTTTTCATAGCGGCGAATATCGAATATCACAATGACATCGCCCGGTTTCACGTCCAGCAGATAGTGCGGCCAGGCATTGGAATTGGAGGCGACGTGGGTGACCTGTTCGCGAATGACCTGCAGATGGAGAAAGAAATAGTCGGCCAGTGTGCGGGTGATTCGGCCACCGACTACAAACACGCGTCGCTTGGGGTCTGAGATCAAGTCGCACGCCTGATCAAACACGGCCGGGTCAACCTCACCGAGTGACTGGCCGATGTTGTCGATCACAGCTTTGGTGAATCGATTCAGTATGTGCGCGTCAGGCGCATCGTCTACCCACTTATCACGCTTGGTCAACGGGCTGGAAATCGTTTCATCCAGTTCGCGACGCAGCGATTGCTGAAAATCGGCAAAACCTGTGAATCCGAGTTTTTGCACCAGCCGCGCAACGGTTGGCGTTGATACTTCGGCGGCTTCGGCAAGGCTTGTAATCGTGCCCAGTCCGCTGACCGGATAATTTTGCAGGATCACATCGCTCAGTTGACGTTCTGAGCGTGTGAGGTTGTCGGTTTGCTCGCGCAATTGCTCTGCAACGCTGGTGCGAGCCATGGATTTCCCCCACTGAAAATTTATTGACACAGCCAACAGGCCTGAATAATACTTTACATCACAGTCAGCAGGCAAACTGACTCGTGAACAACAATCAGTAGCGATGGGGACGCTATGACGACAAGCGCGGTAACAGTGCACAATGAAAGTGGACGGCATGAAATCGTGCTGGTCTGCGAGCACGCCAGCGCCACTATCCCCGCCGAATTCAACGGCCTCGGTCTCGACACAAATGCCGCGCTCAGTCACGTGGCCTGGGATCCGGGTGCCGTTACCACAGCACGCCATCTGGCGGATCGTCTCGATGCAGTGCTGGTAGAAGGTGCGGTGTCGCGTCTGGTCTACGATTGCAACCGCCCGCCAGAATCGGCCACGGCCATGCCAGCCAAAAGCGAGATCTACCCGATTCCGGGTAACGTTGAACTAACTACCACGCAACGCCAGTACCGTATCGATCACTACTATCGGCCGTTTGAATCTCGTTTGGCTAACGTTATCAGGCAGCATCATTGCCCCGCCATCCTTGTAACGGTTCACAGCTTCACACCGGTTTATCACGGCGTGCCACGCGAGGTTGAAATTGGCATTCTGCACGACCGGGATACACGCCTTGCGGACGCATTGCTGACAGTTGCAAGCGGCTTCAATATTCAACGCAATCAGCCCTATGGCTCGGCAGATGGCGTCACCCATACGTTGCAACAACACGGCATCGACAATGGCCTGCACAACGTGATGATCGAAATACGCAACGACCTGATTCAAACCGATGCCCAGTGCGCTGCCATGGCGGATCATCTGCAACAGTGGCTGCTTGAGGCGTTGGCACTACTGTCTGCCAACGCGCGAGCAGACGCGGTGACGGGATCCTGAAACCGATGCGAACCTACATAGCAGCCATCGACTGGTTCAATCGCGGCATCGGCAGAGTGATGACCTATGGCATCTTCGTGATGATGGCGATTTTGCTGTGGTCAATTATCAGCAAATTCGGTGATCAGCCATCGCTGTGGACACTGGAGGCTGCACAGTTTGCGATGGTGGCCTATTTCATTCTGGGCGGGCCCTACGCGGTGCAAATGGGTTCACACGTGCGCATGGACCTGTTCTACGACAACTGGTCATTGAAGCGCAAGGCGCTGACCGATCTGATCACAGTGTTTTGCCTGCTGATCTATCTCGCCGTATTGCTGTGGGGTGCAATTGGTTCCACTGCCTATTCACTGGGTTACTTCGGCTCTGATCCGATCAGCTTTTTAACCGGCATCATCACAGGCACAGAAGAACCCGGCACCATGGAGCGCAGCCGCACCATCTGGCGACCGTATATGTGGCCGATCAAAGTCGTGCTGTGCGTGGGCATTGTGCTGATGTTGCTGCAGGCGGTATCGGAGCTATTCAAGGATATATTGCGTCTGCGTGGCGAGGTGATCTGATGAGCCACGAGATGATTGCAATGTCGATGTTCGCCGCCATGATGGCGCTGCTGTTCTCGGGCCAGCGTGTATTTGGCGCGATCGGCTTTGTGGCGGTAGTGGCGGCCCTGTTGCTGTGGGGCGATCGCGGCGGCTTTGATATCGCCTTTTCGCAGGCGATCAAAGTCATGCGCTGGTATCCGCTGTTGACCGTGCCGATGTTTGTCTTCATGGGCTACATCATGTCCGAGAGTGGCATCGCGGATGATCTCTATCGCATGTTTCACGTCTGGATGGGTGGCATACACGGTGGTCTTGCGATCGGCACCATCGGCCTGATGGTATTGATTTCAGCCATGAACGGATTGTCGGTGGCCGGCATGGCGATTGGTGCCACCATCGCGCTGCCCGAATTACTGCGCCGCGGTTACGACAAACGCATGGTGACAGGTGTAGTACAGGCCGGCAGTTCACTGGGCATTCTGGTGCCGCCATCTGTGGTGCTGGTGTTGTACGCAATGATCGCGCGCCAGCCGGTTGGCCAGTTGTGGCTCGCCGGCATCGTGCCCGGCCTGATGATGGCGGCGATGTTTATCATCTATATCGCCGTGCGCTGCAAGATCAACCCGACCCTCGGCCCGGTGCTGTCCGCCGAAGAGCGCGATATTCCAAAAGCGGAAAAATATCGGCTGCTGCTGGCCGGCCTGCTGCCGCTGTTTATTTTCTTTGCGATGATGATCCCGTTTGTCAATGGCTGGACGTCACTTGTAGAGAGTTCTGCAATTGGTGCCATTGCCGCATTCACCGCGGCCGTCGTCAAAGGCCGAATGACCTGGCGCGTGTTCGACACTTCCCTTAAAAATACGCTCGGCATCACTTGCATGTTCATGTGGATCATTCTAGCTGCACTGGCGTTCGGCGCAGTCTTCGACGGCCTGGGTGCGGTGAAAGCGATCGAGAGCCTGTTCACCGAAAAGCTTGGCCTGTCGCCGTGGATGATACTGATCCTGATGCAGCTGTCGTTCATCGCGATGGGTACGTTTCTCGATGACACGGCGATGCTGGTGATCGTCGCCCCCTTGTACATCCCGCTGGTAGGAGCGCTGGGCTTTGATTTGATCTGGTATGGCGTGCTCTACACCATTACCACGCAAGTGGCCTATATGACGCCACCATTCGGCTACAACCTGTTTTTGATGCGTGCCATGTCACCACCGGAAATCACCCTGATTGATATCTACCGCTCAATCATTCCGTTTGTGTTGGTGATGGTACTGGCACTCACACTCGTCATGGTGTTCCCGCAGATTGCACTATGGCTGCCGGAAACCGTCTACGGCAAATAGAGACGGTACAGGTAACAACCCAGAGGAAAGACAATGACAGATCGACGTTCGTTTATTAAAAAGGCTGCCGTCGCGTTGCCGGCCGCCGGTATTGTTTCAGCACCTGCGATCGCGCAATCCAAAATCAAGTGGCGGCTGCAAACCTACGCTGGCACGGCACTGGCCGAGCACGTCATCAAACCCGCAATCGACAAATTCAACAAGATTGCCGGCGACGAGATGGAAATCGAACTGTTCTTTGCCGATCAGCTCGTGCCCACCGGCGAACTGTTTCAGGCGCTGCAGCGCGGCACCATTGATGCCGTGCAATCTGATGACGACTCCATGGCTTCTCCGACCGAAGTCACGGTATTCGGCGGTTACTTTCCGTTCGGCAGTCGCTATTCGCTGGACGTACCTGTGCTGTTCAATCAGTACGGACTGAAGGAAATCTGGGAAGAGGAATACAGCAAGGTTGGCGTCAAACACATCTCGGCCGGTGCCTGGGATCCCTGCCACTTTGCCACCAAAGACCCGATCAACTCACTGGCAGATCTCAAGGGCAAACGCGTATTCACCTTCCCCACCGCCGGACGTTTCCTGTCGCAGTTTGGCGTGGTACCGGTTACCTTGCCGTGGGAAGATATCGAAGTGGCGGTGCAAACCGGCGAGCTGGATGGTATCGCCTGGTCCGGCATCACCGAAGATTACACCGTCGGCTGGGCCGATGTGACGAACTACTTTTTAACCAACAACATCTCCGGCGCCTGGATCGGTCACTTTTTTGCCAACATGGAGCGCTGGGAAGAACTGCCCGAGCACCTGAAAGAGCTGTTAACCGTCTGCATGGAACAGAGTCACTATTACCGCCAGTGGTGGTACTGGGGTGGCGAGGCAGATCTGCGCGTCAATGGCACCAAGATGGAGCTGACGACCATTCCGGATGACGAATGGGCCCAGGTCGAAGAGGCCGCGGTGAAGTTCTGGGACGAGATCGCCGCAGAGTCTGAAACCAAAAAGAAAGTCGTCGACATCTTCCGCAAGTACAACGACGATATGCAGAAAGCCGGACGCCCCTATCGCTACGGCTGATCCCGCGTGCCAGCCCCGGTCAAACCATGACCGGGGCTTTGTTCACTGACACCACACAACATTTTGGAAATCGCGAACGATGAAAGGCCTGATAAGCCTCGATGAGCTAAGAACCGCTGCAGACGACGACCAGATAGACACCGTGCTGGTGTGTCTGGTGGACATGCAGGGTCGCATCATGGGCAAGCGATTTCACGTCTCAAACTTTTTAGACAGCGCCTGGGAAGAGACCCACTGCTGCAACTACCTGCTCGCGACCGATCTGGAAATGGACACACCCGACGGCTACGCCTCATCCAGTTGGGAGTCCGGCTACGGCGACTACATCATGAAGCCGGATTTATCTACCCTGCGCGTGTTGCCGTGGCTTGAAGCCACTGCACTGGTGCTGTGCGATATTATCGATCACCACACCCATGAGCCCGTGCCACATTCACCGCGCGCAGTACTGAAAAAACAAATCGATCGACTGGCCGCGCTTGGCTACAACGCCATGATGGCAACCGAGCTGGAGTTTTTTCTGTTCCGCGACTCACTGGACGAAATCCGACAGGGCCAGTATATGAACCTCGAGCCGATCAGCGGCTATAACGAGGACTACCACATTCTGCAAACCACTAAAGAAGAGCCGGTGATGCGCCGTCTGCGCAACGCGCTGTACGGCGCTGGCATACCGGTGGAAAACTCCAAGGGCGAGGCAGAGTCCGGCCAGGAAGAGTTGAACATTCGCTACAGCGATGCACTGGCCTGCGCCGATCATCACAGCCTCGCCAAACACGCTACCAAAGAAATCGCCTGGCAGCAGGGGCACGCCGCTACGTTCTTATCAAAATGGCATGTCGATCGCGTCGGCAGCGCCAGCCACATCCATTTGTCGTTGTGGGAAGATGGCGCCAACGCCTTTCACGATGCTAACGGACAATATGGCATGTCCGAATTGATGCGCCACTTTATGGCCGGCATGCTGCGCTATGCGCCTGAGTACACCGTATTTCTGGCCCCCTATATCAATTCGTACAAGCGCTTCATGAAAGGCACCTTCGCGCCCACCAAAACCGCCTGGTCGGTCGACAACCGCACCGCCGGTTTCAGACTGTGCGGAGAGAGCACCAAAGCCGTTCGCGTCGAATGCCGCATACCCGGTTCCGACGTCAACCCTTATCTGGCCCAGGCTGCATTGATCGCCGCCGGCATCAAGGGCATCGAAGACAAGCTTGAACTCGAAGACGCCGCCAGTGGTGATTTATACAACGATGATTCTGTGCCGGAGATCCCCTCCACCCTGCGTGCCGCGATCGACAACTTCAAAGACTCGGCCATGCTGATTGAAGCGATGGGCAAAGACGTTATCGAACACTACACCTGCTGTGCCCAGTGGGAACAAAGCGCCTATGATCGCGCGGTGACACAATGGGAAGTCGCGCGCGGATTCGAACGCGCCTGATACACACCAACTACTACTGATTACACACTCATGACTCTAACCGGAAACTGGTCCTACCCGACCAACATCCGATTTGGCGCTGGCCGAATCAGCGAAATCGCCGACGCCTGCGAAGCTGCCAACATTAAGAAGCCATTGCTGGTGACCGACCGCGGCCTGGCGGATCTTCCGATCACCGGCAACACGCTGGATCTGCTGGACAACGCAGGCCTCGGCCGTGCACTGTTTGCCGATGTCGACCCCAATCCCAACGATAAAAACGCCGATGAAGGTGTACGCGCCTATCGCGACGGTGGCTACGATGGAGTGATCGCCTTTGGTGGTGGCTCTGGATTGGATCTTGCCAAGGTGATTGCATTCATGGCGGGCCAGACACGCCCCTTGTGGGATTTTGAAGACATCGGCGACTGGTGGACACGCGCCAACGCCGACGCCATCGCCCCCGTGATCGCCGTGCCCACCACCGCCGGCACCGGCTCTGAAGTGGGCCGCGCCAGTGTGATCTCCAAAACTGACTCAGCGGAAAAGAAAATCATTTTTCATCCGAAGATGTTACCAGTGGCCGTGATCTGCGACCCTGAACTCACCACCGGCATGCCACAGTTCATCACCGCCGGCACCGGGCTCGATGCGTTTGCTCACTGCGTTGAAGCC
>CAZNIS010000084.1:1648-24308 GCA_964573105.1 uncultured Granulosicoccaceae bacterium | reverse complement strand
GTTGAAGCCTATTCCAGCCCGCACTATCACCCGATGAGCCAGGGCATCGCGCTGGAGGGTATGCGACTGGTCAAAGACAACCTGCCGATCGCCTACACAGATGCGAACAACATAGACGCCCGCGCCAATATGATGAGCGCCGCCTCAATGGGTGCGACAGCATTTCAGAAAGGCCTCGGCGCTATTCACGCGATGAGTCACCCGATCGGTGCCGTGCACCACACCCACCACGGCACCACCAACGCCGTGTGCATGCCCGCAGTGTTAAAATTCAACGCACCGGCCATTCGCGAGCGCTTTGAAAAAGTGGCCGCCTATCTGGATATCGAGGGAGGATTCGACGGCTTCTGCGAATTCATCGATCAATTCAACGCATCGTTTTCAATCCCGAAAACCCTGACCGAACTCGGTGTTGAAAACGCCAATATCGACACGCTTGTGCAATCTGCCCTGCGCGATCCCAGTGTGGGTGGCAACCCGGTTGAAATGACCGAAGCTAACACCAGGCAGTTGTTCGAAGCTGTCATGTAGGCAAATGCCCAATGTATTGGCTAGTCGCTGGCCAACCACGTCGTAGTCTCTATGGTGTAAACCGTAGGTTGGGCAAAGCCAGCGATTGTGTGGTTATTTTCGTGTTGATCGCCGCTGCTATACAACCTCCCAAAGCTGTACTTTCGCGTGCCCAACAATGCTGGCAATTTTTACCTAAACTATCCCACTCTAGAATCAACTGGCCAAGTGCAGCTGTTGGGCACGCGATAGCCAGAGCCCGAATCCCGGATATAGCGTGCCACCAGATAAGAATCATCCCCTTGATCGCTGGCTTTGCCCAACCTCCAGCTACCATTAGATTCCCCAGATACTCAGGCAGCAAAAAAAAGTGCCGGACTGATGCCAAATCGTTTACTCAGTGCATCGATATGCTGTCTCGTCAGTTGCCGACCACGCTCATTTAGAATTTTGGACACCAGCGACTTCCTGCCAATTTCAGTTAGATCGGCCACACCAAAGCCATACTGATCCATCAACAGACGCAGCATCCTGGTAACCCGACGCGTGAGCAAGGCATCACCAGGCTCAGCTCATCAGCACATCGGGCATTGATCCAATAACTCTTCCAGAAATGCTCTTGCCTACTAGCGGCGCAATTGTTGGGCACGCAATAGCCGAAGCATTTAACTCGGATACACCGTGCCGTCAAGAAATAATCAACCACACAATCGCTGGCTTTGCCCAACCTACATTCCGTTGTGATTCATTAGACTGCCCACCAATCGGTAGGGCAAATCACTACATCGTCAGTATATGTCAACTCTTCGCCAGTGCTAAAATAGCCGGATAGTCCAGACACAAGGTGCCACACGCACATGGCAGATAACGCAAGCTACGGCATGTTCCAGTCCGATCCGGACGACACCGCCCCCGTCGCACCCCAGTGCCCGGCCAGCCCGACCGCACAGGCGTTTCGCCCGTTCTCCGAACACTATCTGCAAAACCCCTACAGCTTTTTCGAAAAGGCGCGCAGCGAAGAGCCGATCTTCTACAGCCCGGAATTCAACTATTGGGTGGTGTTGAAGTACGACGACATCGCCACCGTCTACCGCGATCCAGACACCTACTCCCCGGTCATCGCCCGCCACCCGGTCACGCCGATCTGCCCGGCCGCCGCCGCCGTGCGCGATGAACAGGATCTCGGTGTCGAGCCGTCGCTGGTCGACGAATCATCGGCCACACACAAACACCATCGAAAAATTTTTGGCAATGCGTTCACGCCGAAACGTGTCAACCAGATGGAAGAGCGCATCCGGGATATTGTCGATCGCTATATCGATCGTTTCATTGATGATGGCCGCGCCGAGCTGGTCTCCCAGATGCTCTATGAAGTACCGGCATTAGCGATCTTTCTGTTCCTCGGCGCTCGCGATGAAGACGCCGTGTTTGTGAAAAAACTCGGCTCAGATCGTGCGATCGTCAACTGGGGTTACGCCACCGATGCCGAACAAATCGCGATGATGCGCGGCATGGGAGAACACTGGAAGTTCACCGTCGACCTGGTCGATCGCGCCTATGAAAACCCCGGCGACAACTACCTCGGCGACATGGTGCGTATACACCAGGACGACCCATCGCTCTTCACCATCAATTACCTGTACAACGTGATGTTCCTGATGCAGTTCGCCGGCCACGAGACCACCACCCAGGCATCTGCCAACGGTTTGCGTCACCTATTGACCGATCGCGCACAATGGGAGCTATTGTGTGAAAAACCCGAGCTGATCGAAAACGCTGTCGAAGAAATCCTGCGCATCGACTCATCCATATTCGGCTGGCGTCGAATCACCACCCGCGACACCACCCTCGGCGGTATCGACCTGCCAAAAGGTTCCAGAATCCTGATGATGATGGGCTCCGGCAACCACGACGAAGACATGTTCGAAAACGGCTCAAAATTCGACGCCACCCGCAAGAACGCCAAGAAACATCTCGGCCTCGGCCTGGGTGCGCACTTTTGCATGGGCGCACCACTGGCACGGCTGGAAATGCGGGTAATTCTGGAGCAACTGACCAAGCGCCTGCCAAACATGCGGCTGGTGGATGATCAGGACTGGCAGTATCTGCCTACGCTGGTTTTTCGGGGTGTACAGCGGCTTGAGGTTGAGTGGTAGTCCTGACCGCTACAGAACGCTGCCGACGGGACAGCTAAACTTAAACCAGCTGGCGTCGCCAAAAAGTCACAAACAATAGGTTGCAAACAACAGATCCGTCGTTTCTGACGGACATTCAGTTGTAACTCTGGCTGTGTCATGAGTCACAGCGCGGCCCTGAAAACCTTTATGTTATGACGCGTTAAGATATCTGAAAGATGATGGCAAGCCATGCGTCCGCGAAACCATTGGCACGCCAGTCAGCAAATCGAAGCTCTGCAATCCCGACAACGAAGCCCGCAGACTGGCCGCCACTTCAATGCATGAGCCGAAGAGCTTTTACTCCGTGCTAAAGTCAGCTTCCATGAATCCACTAAAACCACTGGCCACACTGGCTACGCATACCGTCACCAACATGCCACCGCACATGGGTGATCAGGACTTATGGGGAGACGATACCCCGCTGCGCCACTGGGCGGCGCTGCAGGGCGCCGATGTTCATGCCGACCATCTGGCGAGTGCCGGCCTTGCTGCCGGCCGAGACTATACCTTTGAGCTGGCCACCCAGGCCAACCGACATGGCCCGGAGTTACGCGCCTTTGACCGTTACGGTATGCGGATTGATGCAGTGGAGTTTCACCCGGCCTATCACGATTTAATGAAACTTGCGATTTCCCACCAGGCGCATACGTTCGCGTGGGCCAACGAAGGCAACGCCGGGCATGTTGCCCAATCGATACTGTTCTATCAGTTTTGCCAGCCTGAAGGCGGCATCAATTGCCCAATGGCGATGGCCTATTCCGTCGCACCGGCTCTGCGCCATGCACCGGCTATTGAGGCCGATTGGATGCCGCGATTGCTGTCGACCCAATACGACCCACGCGATATACCGGCCGCCGACAAAACCGGCTCAATGATCGGTATGTTCATGACTGAAAAACAGGGTGGATCCGACGTACGGGCGAATACCACCACGGCAGTTCCGGCGGGTGCCGGCATCGGTATGGGTGCGGACTACCTGATTACCGGCCACAAGTATTTTTGCTCGGCACCGATGAGTGATGCCTTTCTGGTGCTGGCGAGCACGGACGCTGCCGGCCTGTCGTGTTTTCTGGTACCGCGCTGGAAACCTGATGGCACACGCAATCATCTGTTTCTGCAACGCATCAAAGACAAACTCGGCAATCGATCAAACGCCTCCACCGAAATGGAATTTCAGGATACCTGGGGCGTGATGCTGGGCGACGAGGGCCGCGGCATCCGCACCATTATGGATATGGTCACTGGCAACCGGCTCTACTGCGCGATGTCGTCTGCCGGCATCATGCGCCAGGCGCTGGTACAGGCACTGCACCATACCCGCCATCGCTCGGCCTTCGGTAAACGTATCGCCGAGCAACCGCTGATGAAAAACGTCCTGGCCGATATGGCAATAGAAGTAGAGGCGGCACTGGCGCTGGGTCTGCGAGTAGCGCACGCAATGGATAACAGCGATCAGACAAACGAATCCGCTCTGGCTCGTATAGGCACCACAGTGGCGAAATACTGGAATACCAAACGCTGCCCTCCACTGGTAGTTGAAGCACTCGAGTGCCATGGTGGTCCGGGCTATGTGGAGGATTGCATCATGCCACGGCTGTATCGCGAAGCGCCCTTGAATTCTATCTGGGAGGGATCAGGCAACATCATGGGGCTGGATGTGATGCGCGCCATGGGGCGCGAATCCGGTTCTGTCGATGCGTTGATCGATGAGCTGGAAAAGGCCCGCGGAGGCCACGTCAATCTGGATCGCTCAATTGATCAACTCAAGGATGATCTGGCCGACCACGACGACATGGAAACGCGTATGCGCTCTATCACCGAGTCGATGGCGCTGACATTGCAGGGCGCGCTGCTGACACAACATGCACCGCAAGAAGTAGCCGATGCGTTCTGCAACTCACGGCTAGGCTCACGCTACAACGGTGCATTTGGTACATTGCCGAAAAATACGAACTTCGACGCTATTATCAGGCGTGCGCTGGCGCCCGCCTGACAACAACTACATCAATCGACGTTGATACCAATCAACTCGACATCGAAAATCAATGTAGACCCGGGCTTTATTTTGCCTGCAGACCGATTGCCGTAGGCAAGGCTTGCAGGAATAAAAAAGCGGGTTTTCTCACCTTCCACCATCAGCTGCAAGCCCTCGGTCCAGCCGGCAATGACTTGCTTTAAGCCAAATGAAATCGGTTCGCCTCGATCGACCGAGCTATCGAAAACTGTGCCGTCGATCAATGTGCCGTGGTAGTGCACCTTGACTCTATCGCTGGCAGTGGGATGTGTCGTGCCGCTGCCTGCCTGGAGCACCTGGTACTGCAACCCGGAAGCCGTGCTTTGCACCCCGTCAGCCTGGCTGTTCTTTTCAAGAAATTCTCTCCCAAGCTGGATATTTTCCTTGGCCTTAGCGCTGTTAAGGAACTGCTGGGCGACAAACCAGAGGATACCTGCCCCAAGCAGGATGAGTACGAATTTCATAACAGGCGCTTCCTGATCATTTTCAACAGCCGAAGCTTAGCGAATTTCCAGAGCTGGCGGGCGTAAATTGCAGAACAGGTTGTTCGAATACACAATATACTGTTACCGCTCAATTTTTGCAGAATGGACCGCTCGCCTAATCATGACTCAATCAGCTGATTCAACAGCCGGCGACCCGCAAGGCACAAGCACGCGGCAAAGCCGCGGCAAAAGCCCGTGGCACTATATTCCTGCGCTGCCGATAAAGCCCTCACCGTACTTCAATTGGCCACCCGATCCAACGGCGATTGGCCGCTGGATGATCCGCGGCTGGCTGCCGGCATCCGAGCGACTGATCATTTTGCTGCTGGCCATCATCAGCGCAGTGTTTTTCCACCCCGACCTCGAACAGACGACAGACTTTTCCATAGGCTGGATCGCGCAGATTTACCTGCGTAATCTATTTTTGATGTGCCTGGTTGCGGGCGGCCTGCACTGGTACTTTTATAGGCGCCGTGCACAGGGAGATGACTATCGCTTTGACACGCGACCACTGATGACGAAAAGCCGCGTGTTCACTTTCAACAACCAGATACACGACAACATGTTCTGGACACTGGCCAGCGGCGTCACGATCTGGAGTGCCTACGAGGTATTGATGATGTGGGCGCTGGCGAACGGCTATGCGCCGGCGCTTTCGATACCCGGTGACCTGGTTTGGCTTGTGCTGCTGATTTTTTTACTGCCTATGTGGGAGACGACGCACTTCTTCCTGATCCACCGGCTCATTCACCACACCGCACTTTATCAACGCATACACGCACTGCACCACCGCAATACCAACGTTGGCCCATGGTCCGGGCTTTCGATGCATCCGCTGGAACACTTGATCTACCTGAGCACGGTCTTGATTCACTTCATAATTCCATCCAGCCCGATGCTGATCATTTTTCACCTGAGTTACTTCACGCTGTCGGCCGCCACTACCCACACCGGTTATCACGGTATTGCCTGGCGCGGAAAGCTGGTGCTGCCGCTGGGTACCTTTCACCACCAGTTGCACCATCGTTATTTTGACTGCAACTACGGTGGACTGGAGACACCGTGGGATCAGTGGACCGGATCGTTTCACGATGGTACGGAACAATCGCATCAACAGTTTCTGGCGCGGCGGCGACAAAAAATGAACGCTTAAGTCGACGGCGATCAAGTAGAGCGCTGTCGGATTACGTTTGCACATCCATGGGGATGGGTGCTTTATCATTTTCAGCAAGCCACGCGCGCGGACTCAGGCCAGTGTACTGCTTGAATGCGCGCGCCAGAGCGGTGGCATCGGCATAGCCAACGTCGGGTGCGATGGCCTTCAGGGCTCGTCCCAGCCGCAACTCGGCTTGCGTACAGACGATGCGCAAAGAAGTTAAATATTCACCAGGGGGTACGCCCACGTGCTCCTTGAACAAAGCGGCGAATCGCGCCCGCGACATGGTGGCGGTTGCGGCCAATTGATCGAGATTCCATTGTCGCCCTGGAGATTCATGCATCGCCTCGAGTGCCTTTGCCAGTTGCGGATGCGCGAGCCCGGACAATAGCCCGGGCTTGAGGTCACCGGCGTTGCAGCAGTAGCGCATCAGCAGCACGAACAGCAATTCCATTAACCGATTGATCGCTGCGCGCGCGCCCAGTCGAGTGTCAAACGCCTCGTCAAACAGCAGCTCCAGTGTGGCCTGCAGGCCTTTGGCATCGGCCAACGGAACAATGAGTGGGTTTGGCAAGCCAAACGGCAGCAAACGGGTATTTCCGCTATGCAGGGTAATCTCGGCACAGACCAGTTCGGCGCCGGAGGATTCTGTCATTTCGAGACGGTGACTAAGCGGCGGCGCGAATAGAATCACGCTGGGTTGATCGATCAGATGCGATGGACCACCCGCCACAGTCAGAATGAGCTGCCCCTTTCGCAACAGATGCAGGTGCCCGGAACCGGAACAATCTGCAAACGAAGCATCTGTGCACAAGGTGCCTGAAAAAAAGGTATCGGCTGACAGGGCCAGACGCTCGATTACCGGGGATAAGGTGTCCATTGAGACGAATTGTATGGTTTTTAAGATGATCGGTCATGAATCATCGTGAACCGGATCAAAGAAGCGCGACCTAAGGTTATACGGTGAACGGCAGCCATTCAGCGGTTCGGTCACCGACCTCCATTTTAACTTTTAAGGATTACACATGACCTATCTACGCGCTTGTTTTCTCAACTGGTCGAAGGGCGGTGCACTCGCACTGGCGTTGATCTTCGCACCGCTCGCAAGCTTTGCTGACGAAGAAGTCAATCTGGTCGATGGCCTGGCGGTACACGGCTACGACGTCGTCGCCTATTTTACTGAAGGCAAACCGGTAGAAGGCAGTGGTGATTTCACTGCAACTCACGATGGTGCCACGTATCAGTTCAGCACCGCTGCCAACCGGGATAAATTCAGTGCCGATCCTGCGGCCTACGCGCCACAGTATGGTGGCTACTGCGCTTTTGGCACTGCAATGGGCAGAAAGTTCGATGGCGACCCGACCGCGTGGAAGATTGTCGATGACAAGCTCTACCTGAATCTGAACAAAAAAGTTCAGGAACGCTGGCTTGGCGATATTCCGGGCTTCATCAAAGGTGCCGAGAACAACTGGCCTATCATTGAGAGCATCAGTGACGCGACACTGGAAAGCAGCCCACCCGAAGGACTGACTGCCGGCGCGCTGTAGTCTACCCGCTGTTTTGATTCGGTTGAGGGCGCCACCTGGCGCCCTCGTTTTTGTCTGGCAATTAATCGCTGAACGCAGTTGAACCGCTCACCGAAGCATCGCTTAGGGAACAGGCGTCTGCGAACTAACCCCTCACGGCTTATTCGCTCGACGGAGGCGAGTCTCCCACGAACTGCGGGTGACCAGGTGCTGTGCTTGACAAATCGGCGTATGCGGTGCCTCTGCCAATTACAGCGTCAAATCAAACTGCTCGTCCGGAAAATACTTCTTCAACCTGACGTCAGCGGTGCGCGCATGACCTTCCATCCCTTCCAGACGTGAGATGCGTGCGGTGGCGGTGGCAACATCGCGTGAGGCTTCACGGGTAGCGTTCTGCCAGGTGACCACCTTCATGTATTTGTGCACGGAAAGGCCACCAGTGTACTTGGCGGATCGCGATGTCGGCAGTACGTGGTTGGTGCCGGAAGCCTTGTCGCCATAGGCGACGGTAGTCTCTTCGCCAAGGAACAGCGATCCATAGCACTGCAGGCGATTGAGCCACCAGTCGAGGTCTTCGGCCTGCACGGTCAGGTGTTCCGGCGCATAGTCATCGGATGTGGCCGCCATCTCTTCGCGATCGGCGCAAAGGATCACTTCTGCGTAGTCGCGCCAGGCGGCTTCGGCGTTGACGCGATTGGTTTCAGGCAGATCCGCGATCAGACCCGGCACCATTTGCATGACTTTTTCAGCCAGCGTCTGATCATTGGTGACTAGCCAGACGGGCGAGTTGTAGCCGTGTTCGGCCTGACCGACCAGATCATTGGCGACAATCTCGGCATCGGCGCTGGCGTCGGCGAGGATCAGGCTGTCAGTCGGGCCGGCGATCATGTCGATACCGACGCGGCCAAACAGAATACGCTTGGCCTCTGCCACAAACTGATTGCCGGGGCCCACCAGAATATCTGCTTGGGGCAGGCCGAAAAGCCCGAAGGTCATGGCGGCGATGCCCTGCACGCCTCCCATGGCGAGAATTTTGTCGGCGCCACACAGGTTGGCGGCGAACACGATAGCAGGTGCAATGCCCTCGCCCACGCGTGGCGGTGAACAGGCGACGATGTGATTGCAGCCGGCAGCCTTGGCGGTGGTAACAGTCATGATGGCGCTGGCGATGTGACTGTAGCGTCCCCCCGGGATGTAACAGCCCACGGCGCGGCAGGGGATAGTTTTCTGCCCCAGCGTAAAGCCCGGTATCACCTCCATTTCCACATTCTGCATGGTGGTTTTCTGCAGCTCGGCAAACCGGCGCACGTTATCGTGGGCAAACGCGATATCGTCTTTGAGCTTCTGCGGGACCGCCGCGGTTGCCGCTGCTATCTCTTCTTCAGTCAACAGAATGTTGCCCTGATACTGATCGAACTTTTCCGCGTAGCGCAACGCCGCCTTATCGCCACCAGCCTCGATTTCGGACAATATGCCCTGCACCGTTTCGCGGACGTCAGTCGCATCGCTGACGGCGGTCTTGGTCGCCTTCTTCAGGTATTTAATCGTCATTGTTGCTCTCCATTGGCTGGGCAGCCAGTAGGCGTTAACACGAACCGGCCCGTCATATGCCGGCCTGACGGACGGATCGGATGAATATTCTGCCCGCAGTGTAAGCGCTTGCATAAGGTAATGCAAGCGCTTACATCACAACCCTGGTCGAGCACAAACTGACAGACTCACCCTATAATGGCGGGCAAACCTTGCCTGCAACCAGCCTGCCCTGACAAATGAAAAACCCCGGACAACCGACGCTTGAGGACGTAGCCCGGGCCGCCAAGGTATCGACTGCCACGATTTCCCGTTCGATCAACGAGCCCGACAAAGTCGCCACCGCGACCCGCGAGCGAATTCAGGAGGCAATCCACAAGCTTGGCTACACGCCGAATGTGGGCGGTCGAATACTGGCATCGCGCCGCAGCAACACGGTCGGGGCCATTATCCCCACCATGTCGAATTCAATGTTTGCGGGTGGCCTGCAGGCGTTTCAGCAGGTGCTGGCCGAATCGGGCGTGACAATGCTGGTGGCGAGCAGCGGCTACGATGCGGCCGAGGAACTGCGACAAATTCGCTCGCTGATGACCCACGGTGCTGACGGACTGCTGCTGATAGGTGCTGTTCGTCCAGACGAGACCACGCGCTTTCTGCGTATGCGCAACATCCCCTGTGTACTAGCCTGGAGCTACCACAATGATGATGATCGCGTTTTTGCCGGCTTCGACAACATCAAGGCCGCGCGCCTGATAACCCGCCAGGTGCTGGATCTTGGGCATAGACGCATCGCGATGATCGCAGGTGACGCTACCGGCAACGATCGAGCCAGGGACCGAATCGAAGGGGTGAAACGGGCGATTAAAAACCATCACAGTCAGGCCAGGCTCACGGCCGTACTGGAAACACCCTATTCAATACAAAACGGCAGCGATGCATTCGAACAACTGATGTCAGACCCCAATCCACCCAGCGCCGTTGTTTGTGGTAACGATGTGCTGGCAGCCGGCGCTATTCTGCGCGCAAGAGAAAAAGGTATCAAAGTACCCGACAATGTCTCTATCACCGGTTTTGACGATATCAGCCTCGCGTCAGTAGTCACACCGGCACTGACGACAATTCGAGTGCCGCAACTCGAGATGGGACAGGCCGCGGCCAGACTGCTACTGGAGCAATTGCGCTCCGAAACAAAGCCAACCAGCATCGAGTTCGATACGCAGATTGTATTTCGCGAGTCACTTGCCGCGCCAGGCAAGGCCAGGTGACGAAAAACACGATTCGACCATCTGCGCAGGTTTAGCACAACCAAAGCGATGACAATGCCTCAATAGAAAGTTTCCGCTTTCAGAAGCACACAGCAGCAAATCCGTTCAGGGCAGAAAACAAAAAAAGCGCCTCAACATGAGGCGCTTTGATAACTACAGCCATCGATCAGCCAATCAGGGCTGCGGCGTAATCGTGACTCGCAGTACTCGGCCATTCAGGCTGACGGACTGTCCGCGAACTGTAAGGCTGCTGACTCGAGTATCAGTATCGGCTTCGCCAGTGTTGGGACCAGCCTGACGCTGCACCTGATTGGCGCCGGTGCCGGGCTCTTCGTCGGCCTCGGTACCCGCATCCCAGACAGCGATATCGCTCTCCAGCACCTCACCCGAGACAGGCTGGCCGCCAACAAAAAGATCGAGACTGTTGTCTGCATCAGTAGGTGTGTAGAACCAGTCGTTGGACGGAATGAACATGGTCACGAAGCCAAGCTTGTCACCGTCGATCGCCTGAATCGTAAATTCATAAGCGTTACCAGGACCGATCGGACCCGGTTCACTGGCGCCAACCGGTGTGTTGAAGATCGCAGCACCCGGTACCGCTTGCGGATACGGTGCAGTGTTGCCATCTTCGGCGACCGCTTCCAGACCAGCGTTCGCTGCGTCTCTGGGCAGCAGCAAGGGGCTGTCAGATTCTTCGCGATGCACTATGTAGGCACCCGGTGACAGCGGCACCGCCTGAGTAGAACCATCAGAAACGACATTCAGTGTGCCTTCATCAGACACATTTTCCAGACGAATGGTGAACCGCGTGGCGTTGCCCGCGTCAATCTGGCCCCGAATTTCCCCCGGCGCATTGGCGGCAGTGTGCACGTTGAAATAGAGCTCGCCACGATTGAACGCGCCGATTTCATCCGAAGTCAGTGCCCGCGCATCAGCCGGGACCGTCCATGTTGAACCACCGTCGTCGGAGCTCAGACCGATCACGACCGGACCCGTACTACCAGCAAACCCGCGATGTATGTGAGCGGCGGTGGCTGCACCTGTAAGGTTGCTGACACCCAGGGTTGCGGTAACAAATCCGTTTGCATCGACCGACACTTCGGCGGTACCACTGGCGGCTGCAGGCACCCCGGTTGGCGCAGGAATTTCCTGAGCGGCATCCAGTTGTACCGATACCAGTTGAGCACCAGCATCCGGCACTACCGCAGTGGTGTCGCTATCACTGCCACAAGCGGAGAGTACAAGCGCCGCAGTTAATGCCACTGCAAACTTGAGAGTGCCGGGCAAATCTGATCTTTTTCGCAACATGATTTAGTTTTCCTGAATTTTCGGATAAAGGTTCAATCTTCCAAAACCTGACATCCGGTTGCAGCACCGTCGTTTCCCTTGCTGAAGAAACGTTTTATCGAATCTGCTCTCGCGATACCTATGACACGCGATTCAATGCAGATTACCCAAAGGCCGTGCAACAACCGGACATCAAGCTTCTTGCAACAGGAAACACGTGACATCCTGAAACTATTCCGATAAAAATTCTCTGTTAGTAATTTGTGATAATTTCCCGCGGGACGGCCGCGGTTAATCCGCTCACGCCATCAAAGCAGCGAAAACCGGGTATCGCGCGACACGCAACAGGAAGGGTCAAAATAAATTGAAACGGAGTTGAACTTTTGCTCCAGAAGATTGTCCAGAGCAAAAACACCAGCGCGCAGATATCTAGAGATCACTACTCTTTCACAATGTAATAAGCGCAGCGCTCGCTGTCGCGCGTCAAACCAATTGAGCTATATGTTTATTCAAACAGCGCGAACACATGACCGAATTCGGACGCCTTTACTTCGACACACGTGTTTTCAGCTACCGGAATGGGAGGCCCCCAGGCGCTGGTCAGTAACAGGTCTCCCGCGCTGGCTTGCAGACCCTGTTCAGCCAATGCGGTTGTCAACCACAAAACGGCACCCACAATATCATTGGGCCAGTTCAACGTCGGCCACTGATCGACGACAACTCCGTCGAAAACTAACTGCAAATCAGTGTCACGACGGGCAGCGAGATCGGTAACCGCAGCACCTCGTACCACCCCGCTGTTGATACAGTTGTTGGCGATCAATTCATGGCCATTGGGTTTGTCACTACGCAATACAAGGTTGTGAAGTTCGAGCGTAGGATAGACGGCGGCGACTGCCTGCGCTATTTCATCAATCGACATTTCCGGCTTCAAATCAGTCGCCAGTTCAATCGCAAACTCGGCTTCTATTGCAATATTGGCGTAGCATTGCTTTGACAGTCTCACACCAGTCTCGTGTAACTCAGACGCCCACAACCTGCCCCAGACCGGTTGATCCAAACCCATCATCTGTTGATTGCCCGGTGTCACACAACCTACTTTGTAACCAATCACGGTCTCACCGCGTCTCTCTCGCAGTCGTGTCACCGCCGCTTGCACCCGCCACGCATCAACAAGCTCAAGGCGCAGGCCGTCGGCGAATAACTCACCCGGTTTAACTGCGTCATAGTCTGCGAGCACTCGGGTGGCTATATCTTGTACCGCGTTAGCGTCAAGTGCCATTCACTGAAACCAGTTGTTGATTAGAAAAATCGGTCAGCACAGGTACGCGCGACAGCGTAGTATTTCGCAGGGCAAGCAGCACCATCAGGCGCTCGAATGCCGAGCAATGCGACACTGTTAGTACCAGGCATCCGGCAACTCGTGCTTGCGCCTGGCGACATATTCGTCAAGCGCTTCTTTGGTCGCAGGATCAATCGCAGGCGCCTCGTAGTCGGCGAGCATGCGATTCCATTTTTCGTAGGCTCGGCGGCGCATATCCTTGCTGCCGCCCTCCTCCCAGCTCTCGACGTTCTCACTGTCACTTAGCTGCGCATCATAAAATGCCGTCTGATAGTGGCGCATGGTGTGCGCCGAGCCGAGGAAATGCCCACCGGGATCAACTTCCTCGTAGGCATCGCGGGCAAACTGATCCTCGCTCATATCAAGGCCTGCGAGTAACTTTTGATAGCTGCCCAGCCGATCGGCGTCCATGATCAGCTTTTCGTAACCGGTGGCGAGCCCACCCTCAAGCCAGCCGGCGGCATGCAGCGTGAAATGCGAGCCTGCGAGTGCGGTCGAGTGCATTGAGTCTGCGCTTTCATAGGCAGCCTGCGCGTCTTCTATTTTTGATGCGGTCAGGGAACCACCGCAACGCAATGGCAGCTTCAGGCGCCGCGCCATTTGCCCGATGATGTAATTCGACAATACCGGTTCGGGCATGCCAAATGTCGGCGCACCGGACTTCAGGCTCATTGAAGACAGAAAACTGCCCATCACAAATGGTGCGCCTGGACGTACCAGCTGCCCGAACGCAACCGTGATCATGACTTCGGCCATCGCCTGCGCGACCGCGGCGGCGGTGGACACGGGCCCCATCGCGCCAGTGAGAATGAATGGCGTAATGACCATGCCCTGACCGCGAGCCGAATAGACCTGTATCGCCTCCGTGACGACACGGTCGATCAGCAACGGAGAGTTAGTGTTGACGTTGCCCATAATCACGACGTTGTTCTCCATCGTGTCAGCACCGTGAAGAATCTCCGCCATCGCTACGCTATCTTGCGCCCTGCTCTTTTCTGTGATCGCTCCCAGATGTGGTTTGTCATTTAGTGTCATATGCGCAAGCACCATATCCAGATGCCGTTTCGACACCGGAATATCGGTTGGTTCAGTGACGACGAAACCGGTGTGATGCAGATTGGGATGCAGATACGCAAGCTTCACGAGTTTTTCAAAGTCGTCGAAAGTGCCATAGCGACGACCACCCTCCAGATCGCGCACAAAGGGCGCTCCGTAAATCGGAGCGAAAACCTGATTGTCGCCGCCGATGACCACGGAGCGCTCGGGGTTGCGCGCCAACTGAGTGAACTGTGAAGGGGCTTTGGCACACTGGGCACGCACCCACTGTGCATCGGCGAAGATCTTGTCGCCCTCCATCTTGACGCCACTCTCACGCCAGATGCGCAGGGCTTCTGGATCATCGCGAAAAGCAAAACCGATGTTCTCCAGCATCCAGTCGACCTGCTCGTCGATGGTGGCAAGCTGCGCCTCATCGAGCGGATCGAAAAACGCCAGGCGACGTTTGATATAGGCAGTGGCCTTGGCGGCGGCGCTTGCCGCGCGCGAACGACGGGCTCGACGGACCATGCGGGATACCTGATTGCGACGGTGCACCGATAATAACGACGATCCGGATCAATGTAACCGTTGTAAATACCTATCGGTTACATAGACTGTAGCTATGCGAAACGCGCTCAAACTCATCGCATCGCCACGCAATCTTTTCGTCTTCGAGGCGGCCTCCCGGCTGGCATCCTTTACGCTTGCCGCGGAGGAGCTGGGGATGCGGCAGCCGTCGGTCAGTGCGGCAATCAAGCAGCTGGAGACATCACTGGCGGTGAAATTGTTCGAGCGCGGTCACCGACGCATTACACTGACAAATGCGGGAATGCGATTCTATGCCGACGTCTCGCAGGCGCTGCGCAGTATCGAGAGCGCTGTCGAGGCCGTCCACAGCATGGGCCGCAACGACTATGTCACGCTCAATTCGTCCTCGGCCTTTTCGCACTACTGGATGATGCCGAAACTGCCTAAATTGCGCAGGCTGCACCCGGATGTGGATCTGCGTTTGCAGAGCAGCGTCCACGACCCTGAAATCGATGCCGACAACATCAGCATCGCGGTGCGCATCGGCGATGGCAACTGGCCTGACTGCCATACCGCGAGAATCGCCGACGAGGTGATCTTTCCGGTCGCAAGCCCGATCGTCATGCGATCCGCACGCAATCTTCGCTCAATACCGAATCTGCTCCACGAACGGTTGATCCATTTGGAAGAACCGGTTCGACTCAGGCCCACCTGGTCGCAATGGTTTGCACACCATGGCATTGAGCGCGCTCAAATCAATGAAGGCATGCGATTGAACGACTATGCGCTGGTGCTACAAGCGGCACAAACCGGTGAAGGGTTTGCATTTGGCTGGGAACATATCGTGCGCGACCTGATCGACCGCAAACTGCTAGCCGCACGCGAGGATTGGGCCTGGCGTACCGGCAGAGGGATCTATTTGGTCTGGTCGCGCAACCGGCCCCTTTCTACAAACGCAGAGAAAGTTCGCGACTGGGTGCTCTCCTGCGTGAGCTGATCACTAAAACCTGCCTTACAATACATGACACTGCCGATCTCTCGATTCATCACTACTCCCGCTAAGCACTGTGCTCCCTTAACATCAGCAACAGGTATTCGCTGCAGGCGCACGAAAGGCTTTGTAAACTTGCAGTGCCTAATGTTATCGCCCGCTCACGAGGTATCCAGGTTAAACCCATGAAAATTATCTTGACTATCGTGATAGCGACCCTGTTGTCCAGCTGCACTTCGGCCCCGGTTTATCGCGGCCCGAAGAGCGATCATTTCAATGGCAAAGTATTCGTCAATCGGCTCCCGGCTGACAAAGGCTTTCTGGATATTCTAAAGCTGTCCGTCTCCTACGGATTCAAAAAGTCGAGCTGGCCCAAGTGGGTCGATCCGAGTGCGGCAGATCCTATTACGCAGACCAATACAAAGGGAATTGCGGCGACCATCATCAATCATTCCACCGTGTTGATACAGGTCGACGGCATCAACATCCTGACCGATCCGGTTTTTTCGAGACGAGCCAGTCCGTTTGGCTTCGTTGGGCCGAAAAGAGTCACCCCACCCGCCATCGAGATCGAATCACTGCCACCGATTGATGTGATATTGATTAGTCACAATCACTACGATCATCTCGATATTGAATCGCTGCGCAAACTCTATAAACATACCAACCACAGCAATCCGCCCAGGATACTCGCCGGCCTGGGTAACAGCGGCTTGTTCAAAAAACATAAACTGCACAATCACGCTGACATGGACTGGGGCCAGAGCGAGTCGCTGGGCGGTGTGCAGTTTGAATTCGTCGAGTCGCGTCACCGATCCGGGCGCGGTATTACCGATCAAATGAAAACACTGTGGGGCGGCTTTGTCATCGGCACCAGTGCAGGGAATATCTACTTTGGCGGAGACACCGGCTACGGCCCGCACTTCGCCGATGCACAGCGCAAGTTCGGCGATTTCACGCTTGCACTGATTCCGATTGGAGCCTATGAGCCACGCTGGTTTATGGAGCCGGTGCATCTCGATCCCGAACAGGCGGTACTCGCTCATCGCGATCTTGGCAGTCAACTTAGTCTGGCAATCCATCACAGCACGTTTCAATTAACCTACGAAGGCATAGACGCACCACAAAAGGCATTGCAGCTCGCGATGACCAAACACAAGGTCAGCGAGGAGAAATTTATCGCACCGGCGTTTGGCAAAACAATCACCGTTGGAGCAAATACAACCCTGTGAAAATCGGCGCCCGCCAACGGTGACAACCGCGCGCCTCACCCGCCACCAGGGCAGTGCACTGCCAGTGGACAGCGACCATCCATTCGTTAACACAAGCGAAATAACGGATGCGATATACTTCTGGAAAGCAGTGACGGATCGTTCGAACTGACCATGACGAATTACGCCGAGCTGGATGCTCTCGATGTGCCTACCTGGGTGCTCGACGATGGCCACGTCGAGTATGCCAATCGAATCGCCGGCACTTTGCTGCCGCAGATACAGCAACTGGACGCCACACAGATTCAGCGACTGTGTTCACGTATGCAGGATACCTGGGCGCTCTTTGACGTCCTGGGTGATACATCAACTTTCGACAGCGCTCACGAGGGTCGTCTCGCAAGCTTTGGTCAGCACGGTAAGTCGTTGTTGCAGGCGCGCCCGGCATCGTCCGGCAGTGCACCCGAGTTGCAGTTAATCGACGCGCTGGCACAGCGCATAGTCTGCCTGGATGCGGACAACAATGTGGTTTGGGCCAATCAGACAACGGCGGACAAATTCAGCCTCAGCCGGCAAGAAATGGTCGGGATGAGCCTTTTCGCATTTCTGCCGAACGACGTAGCCGCAGCAATAACCCGGTCGATCCAGAACGTAAGAGCATCGGGTGAAACAGCCCTTTGTTATTTAGAGGGCTCGCTCGCGCAAGGCATTGACGACAACGAACTCATCAGCCAGATCAAGCCTTTGGGTCCTGACAGCAACGGCCGCGTCATCATCGTTTGCAACGATGTGTCACTGCAGAAGCCGCTGCGCGGGCAAGTAGCCGCGAAAACCGCCATCCTCGAGCGCATCGCCAGAGCGGAACCCGTTGCCATCGTATTGAACGAGCTCGTCCAGCACGTGAAGCTTTACAGCAACGCGACCTGCGCGTCGATCATGCTGGTGCGGCCGAGTCACAAGAGCGACACTCGGGGAAGCTTTTCTGTGGTCGCCTCAAGCGCCCTGCCCCCATTCGTACAGGATGCGCTGGAAGGGCAGCCAGTTGCGCTGGAGAGTGGCCCCTGCGGCAGCTCGGCCATCTATGGTCGACGCGAGCTGGTTGACGACATCCCCTCTATCCATGCGCTGCGCCCGCTCGCCGACGAGCTTCGATCAGCCAGCATCAACGCCTGCTGGTCCGAGCCCATTTCATCCCCGAGCGGCAAAGTCGTCGGTTCACTGGTCATCTATTTTGATTCGGTGATCGAGGAAGATCAGCATCGAGAGCTCATTGCAGGCGCGGCACTTGCCGCTGGCATCGCAATTGAGCGCGAAGAAACAGAACGGCGTCTGATCACTGTCAACGCAGAACTGGAGCAGCGCGTGGTCGATCGTACACACGCGCTGACCCGCTCGCTGCAAGACACTCAACGCGCCCGCGTCGAGGCCGAAAATGCCGCGCAGGCCAAATCCAGGTTTCTGGCAGCGGCGAGCCACGATCTGCGGCAGCCTCTACAGGCAATGACACTCTACCTGTCAGTGTTGCAAAACAACCCGCCGGCAGCGCAACTCGATGAGATCACCGAAAAAATCGGCAACGCAGTCTCCGCCATGAGCGACACACTCGCATCCCTGCTGGACATTACCAGTATCTCGAGTGGCAAGATAAAAACGCACATCAAGCCTTTCTGTATCTCGGGCGTACTGGCTCGGCTGAAGGCGGTACACGAGCCACGCGCCGAGGCCGCCGGTTTGACAATGCTTGTCGAGTGCGCTGAATGTGAAATCATCAGCGATGAAGCACTCTTCTATCGAATCATTGATAATCTGTTGACCAATGCCATCAGCTACACCGAACAGGGCTCGGTGCGCTTGCGCTGCACGGCGGTTGAATCACAAATTCGAATCGAAATCACCGACACCGGCGTCGGCATAGAACCATCTCAGCACCAGCGTATCTTTGAAGAATACGTCCAGTTACGCAATCCTGGTCGCACTCGCAAAATGGGCATAGGCCTTGGCCTGGCTGTGGTGGCGCAGCTTTGTAAATTGCTGAATCACGATGTGCAACTGACATCTGAACCGGGTATTGGCTCAACGTTTTCAATTTGTGCAACTCGTGCACCACACAATACCGCTGCCAGCGCCCCGGCCCCGGTAGCGCAAAATGCAATCACTGCCGAGTACGATCGCACACGCCCTTGCGTGTTGTTTGTCGATGACGACGAAGATATTGTCGACGCCATGTCGCTGGTAATGCAGGGTCATGATTTCACGCTGCTGACCTGCAATCAGGCAGGTGATGCCCTGTCAGTTATCGCACGTGGCATAGAGCCCGATCTATTGATCACCGATCTGCGCTTGCCCGACCTGTCGGGCCACGAACTGATCCACAAGGCGCGTCGCATCACAGGGACAACCCTGCCCGCGATACTGATTACGGGCTACGCCGGCTCGCTGGAATCTGTCGATCAGCCCGAGGAAGTAGACCTGCTGAAAAAGCCGGTCAACACAGATGTCTTACTGAAACTGGTTGAGCAGAAAATCTATGGCGTATCCGTTGCCTGATTAAGTAACCGGCTCACCACAGCGCAGTAACACGTCGACCACGCAGACACGCTCACGATAGATAAACAGCGGATTGATTTCGATTTCCGCAACGGCTGGATCGCTCGCCATGGCGAATTGGGCAATACGCTGTATTTGTGCGACCAGCATCTGCCGCTCGACCGCCGGTTTGCCGCGATAGCCATGCAGCAATTTCGCCACCGCCAGTTCATCCAGAGCACGCAGTAACTGACTGTTGTCGGTCGGCAGCAACAGGGTGACGGCATCCTGCAACATATCGACAAACACACCGCCCGTTGCCAGTGTCATCGCCCAGCCAAATTCCGCATCGCGTCTAACGCTGACCAGCAACTCAGCAAGTGGCGCTGGCATCATCGCTTCTATCAAAAAAGATTCACACTGAAAACCACCGGCAGCGACAGATGCTTGCATGGCACTAAGCGCATCGCCCACTGCCGCCGAATCTCGCAAGCCGACAGCCACTGCACCCGCTTCGGTTTTATGGGCAATAGCACCGGAGTTGGCCTTTAACACCACTGGAAATCCAATCGTGTGCGCCACCTGTCGGACTGCGTCAGCACTGCAAACCTGCCCTGGCGGAATGTCCAGCCCCGCCGCTGCCAACAACGCCTTGGCGCGCGCTTCATCATACTGGCGTATGTTGCGCAATGGATCGACCTTACGCATCGGTCCTGCCTGGCGCCCGACTTCTGTTCGGTGATATTCATACCAACTGGCGGCGTCAATGGCATTCAGCGCTTCGTGAATGCCCTGTAGCGGAGCTGCCCCCTTATCTATCATCCACTCGCGCGTCTCACGATCGATATTCTCGGCAAGCGTACTGCACACCGCCGCCGGAATACCGGCCAAAGCGGCCGCTTCGATAAAAGCCTGCGCATCGTTGCGATACCAGACACGACTTTCATCGAGCCCGGGCAATGGATAGTCCTGCACCAGAATAGCGGCGTCATAGCCATCCTGTACGGCCGTGGAAAAAACCGGCAGGGTCTTCTCAGCATTACCCCAGATCGGAGTGGTGTAGTCGAGCGGATTCGTCACACTGGCGATGGCGGGTAGTTGCCGGGCGAGTTTGTCACCGGCACCACCCGATATTTCATCAAACTGTAAATCCAGCGACTCGGCGTGATCAGCCAACAGCGTCGCCCCGCCACCAGAGCAGGTAAAACCAATCAATCGTTTACCTTTTACCGGCTTGCACACCACAAGATATTTCAGAGTTTCAACAAACTGCGCCGGGCTATCAACACTAATGATACCCAGGTGTCGGAACAGTGCCTGGTAGAGTTCGTTGTCCCCGGACAGCGAACCAGTATGACTGACGGTTAGCGTTGCACCGATCTTCGAGGTGCCGGTCTTCAGCGCTACAATCGGTTTACCCAGCTCGCGCGCACGCACCGCGGCATTGCAAAAAGCCGGTATGTTGTGCAAACCCTCGATGTGCAGTCCAATGGCTCGCACTTCTGGTCTTTCACATAATGTATCGACGTAATCTTCAAGCCGCAACACCGACTGATTGCCTGCCGAGACCATGAATGCCAACGGCAATGAACGCTGGTTCATGGTGATATCCGATGACAGCATACCGCTTTGCGTGATGACTGCAGCCCCATATCCCGGGCAGTAACCACCGTGCGCAAACGGCCACAGTGCGACTTTATCGATGTAGTTGATCAGCCCGTAGCAATTGGGCCCCACCAGTGCCATAGAGCCTGCCGCTTCAATGACATCTCGATCCGCCTGTGGTCCATGTGATCCATCGGCACTGAAACCGGCGGTATAACAGACCACGCCACCGGCATCCATCTGTGACAGTTGCCGGATGATATTCAACGCGGGTGCTGCCGGCACTGCCAGAAAGACCGCATCGGGTGCCTGCGGCAGATCCGCACAAGTTGCGACACAGCGAATGCCGGCAATCTCGGATCGCCGCGGATTAACGGGCCATAGTTCCCCGGCATAGCCGATGCGACGACACTCGTTGATCACCACTGCCGCGTCATCACCGCCGATCACGGCGACGTGTCGCGGTGCGATCAGGCGGTTAAAATTGGCCTGTTGTGCCGGTGTCATGCACCCAATGGCCGCAAAATGGAACGGGTGATGATATGACGCTGTATCTCAGACGTGCCATCCCAGATGCGTTCGAGCCGCGAGTCGCGCCACAGGCGCTGGACCGGCAGCTCTTCCATCAGTCCCATACCACCAAAGATTTGTACTGTGTCGTCGGCCGCCTTGTTCAGCATTTCAGAGCAATAGACTTTGACCATCGCCGCATCGGCATCCTGCATGCTGCCCTGTTCTGCCTTGCGCACGGTATCCATCACCAGCAAGTCGGCGGTGCGGATGCCAATCGCCATATCGGCCAGGCGAAAACCGGTTGCCTGAAACTGACCAATCGGCTTGCCAAACTGTTTCCGGTTGGCGGCCCAGTCGGTCGCCATATCGTAGAGTCGTTCGGCTTTGCCACAACAACTGGCCCCCACCCAGATGCGCCCCATCTTCAACCACAGACCAGACAACTCAAGCCCGCGCCCCTCCTCACCCAGAATCTGTCCGGGGCCAAGCCGCACATCAGTGAAATTGAGTTGAAAGGTTTTGTAACCGCGGTAGCTGACGCAGCGATTGCCTTCACGAATATCGAATCCAGGCTCGCCCACGTCGACCAGAAAGGCGGTGACTCGTTTGCGCGGGCCACGCGGCGTGTCATCGGTGCCAGTGGCCGCAAACACAATGGCAAAATCCGGCATCACCGGCCCAGAGATAAAATGTTTTGAGCCGTTGAGAATCCAGTCGTTGCCGTCGCGCCGCGCGTTGCTTTTCATCGACATGACATCTGACCCGGCATCGGGTTCGGTCAGAGCGAACAGTTCGCGCTTCTCGCCAGTAATGCATGGGTTCAGGTAGCGTTCGATCTGATCACCCTCACAGGCCATCAGCAACTCTGTCGGGCGTGCAATCCACGAATGCAACGCATGGGTCGTCTTGCCGTACTCGCGCTCGATCAACGCCATGCTGCTGTAACCCAGCCCGCC
>CAZNIS010000084.1:0-1548 GCA_964573105.1 uncultured Granulosicoccaceae bacterium | reverse complement strand
CCAAAGCCCGCCCAGCTCGCACCGGCCGGCAAGTGATCCTTCATCACTTTCATGGTGTCGACACTTTGATCGGCGCCCCAGGGAATACCCAGGCAAATTTGAAACATCGGCGGATCGGCGATTAGCCCCTCGGCGATCATTTGTGTGGCGAAACGAATATGGCCGAGTTCGAACACTTCGAGCTCGGGCTTCACGCCCCACTCCTTTGTGAGCTCCGCCATTTTTCTAAGCGTGGGCGGCGTGGAAATATAAATCTCTTCACCGTCTCCAAAGTTCAGTGTTCCGCAGTCCAGACTGCAAATCTCCGGCAACAGATCCTGCACGTGGGCCAGCCGCTCGAGCGGTCCAATCATGTCGGTACCCGGTCCGGGCATCGCCGGATTGGCGCTATCCGGCACCCAGTCACCGCCCATGCCGGCAGTCAGGTTGATCACCACGTCAGTACCGGAGGCGCGCACCAGTTCCACCACCTGGCGAAACAACTCCGGATCCCGCGAACCCTTGCCGGTGTCTGGGTCGCGCACGTGTATATGCGCAACCGCGGCCCCCGCCTTGGCCGCATCGATAGCGGCGGTGGCAATTTGCTCAGGCGTAACAGGCACACCGGGATGACGGCCAAGCGTATCGCCAGCGCCAGTTACCGCGCAGGTCACAATCACTTCATAGTTCATTTAAATGATCCCGGTTATGGTTAACTGAATACCCGCCGAGCGGCTTGCCGTGACAGGTCAGATACAGCCATCAAGACACGCCGAGCTTACCGCAAACGCGCGTGTCGACCTAGCCGAAAATCGCATCGCGCCACCGCCCGCAACGCACCCACGCAAACGACAGGATTCTCGTCGTGGCCAGTAAAAGCTGAGACCTCCATCGCGCGCGCTCGCCGGCTAATTTCACTTTTCCGAAGATCGGCCGCTGGCCTTTCTGCTATGCAGACAATAACAGCAGAAGACCAGAGCGTTCACGCGGCCGACAAGGTCACGGAAAAGCGGACCCGGCTATACGTCAAGCGCCATTTCCAACAGAGCATGGTGCTGGAAGTGATGCTGATCACATTTATTCTGATCAATGTAATCGTCACGACGACGTTCTGGATGATGGACGCGTTTGTCGATGTGCAACAGACGAAAGAGTATCTGGCGTACACCATCGCGGCGCTCGAAGTAGTCGGGTTCATCGGGATCTATCGCTACAATCTGAAAGCCAGCCATCGTATTGCAGGCCCCATCTTTAGCGCAGAGCGCTCGCTGCAGCAGATCGCCGATGGCGACCTGAACGTGCAAATGCGTTTGCGCGAAAACGACCGGTTCCCTGAACTGGCAGAGCAGATCAACCAAACGGCCGACGCACTTCGCGACCGTATCGCCCACGCGCAAACACTGGCGCACTCGCTGCGCAACGATCAGGATCCGGAAACGCTGGCGGCACTTATCGACGCACTCGATGAGTTCGATACCTCAACGAGTCAACAGCGATGATGGGTAAACCCGTGTCGGCACAACGCGGCTTTACCCTGATCGAAGCGCTGATCACGGTAGCCATTATCAG
>CAZNIS010000083.1:9913-32139 GCA_964573105.1 uncultured Granulosicoccaceae bacterium | reverse complement strand
GTTCACCCAGCGGGGCTGGCTTCCCACTGTGAGTATGTGGGACCTGAGCCCCGCTCAGGGAATAAGCGTGGTCGGCGTTTTTTTCCCTCACAGTACGTTCACCCAGCGGGGCTGGCTTCCCACTGTGAGCGGGTGGGACCTGAGCCCCGCTCAGGGAACAAGTGTGGTCGGCTTTGTTTCCCTTGCGGCACGTTCACCCAGTGGGGCTGGCTTCCCACTGTGAGCATGTGGGACCTGAGCCCGGCTCAGGGAATAAGCGTGGTCGGCGTTGTTTCCCTCACGGCTTATTCACCCAGCGGGGCTGGCTTCCCACTGTGAGCGTCGTGGGACCTGAGCCCCGCTCAGGGAATAAGTGAGGGTGGCTTTGTTTCCCGCACGGCCGATTAACGCGTCTGTAGTAGCTGGTCTGGCGTGTGGCATCAGTTGAACGGCGGGTGTCGTGATTCTGTGTCGTAGTGAGGCAATCTGCGGCTAAAATCTGCGCCAAAAGCAGGAGCGTCGCGGTGAGCAAACCTAACATTCTGGTGCTGATGGTCGATCAGCTCAACGGCACGCTGTTCCCGGACGGGCCGGCCGACTGGCTGCACACGCCAAACCTCGATGCCCTGGCTGCGCGCTCGACGCGATTTGCCAATGCCTACACCGCGTCGCCGCTGTGCGCACCGGGGCGCGCATCGTTTATGTCCGGCCTGTTGCCCAGCCGCACTCGGGTATATGACAACGCGGCGGAGTTTGCCTCGGACATTCCGACCTACGCCCACCATCTGCGCCGTGCCGGTTATTACACTTGCCTGTCGGGCAAGATGCACTTTGTTGGCCCCGACCAGCTACACGGTTTTGAAGAGCGATTGACGACAGATGTCTATCCGGCGGATTTTGGCTGGACGCCGGACTATCGCAAGCCGGGTGAGCGGATCGACTGGTGGTACCACAACATGGGGTCAGTCACCGGTGCGGGCGTTGCCGAGACCAGCAATCAGCTCGAGTACGATGATGAAGTCGCGAGTTTTGCGATGCAGAAGCTGTATCAGTTATCCCGCGGGCTGGATCAGCGCCCGTGGTCGCTGACGGTCAGTTTCACCCACCCGCACGATCCCTATGTGGCGAGACGACGGTACTGGGATCTGTACGCCGACTGCGAACACCTGATGCCGGTCGATCCCGACTGCCATTTTGATCAGCTAGACGCGCATTCACAACGCATTCTGCTGGCCAATGATTATGAGTCTTTCGATATTAAGGCAGACGATATTCAGCGCTCGCGCCGCGCCTACTTTGCCAATATTTCCTACCTGGATGACAAGATCGGTCAGATCCTGCAGGTGCTCGACGATACCCGCCAGCGCGACAACACCATAGTGCTCTTCGTTTCCGATCACGGCGACATGCTCGGCGAGAAGGGACTGTGGTTCAAGATGAATTTCTACGAGGGCTCGGCGCGGGTGCCGTTGATGGTTGCGGCACCGGGGATGGCGGCTGGCACTGTCGATGATCCTGTCTCGACCATCGACGTGGCACCGACGCTTGCCGATCTTGCCGGTATTTCCATGGCAGAGGTCGAGCCCTGGGTCGAGGGCACCAGTCTGGTACCGATGGCGGCGGGGCCATCGCGCGGAAAGCCGGTGCTGATGGAGTACGCGGCTGAAGCCTCGTACGCGCCACTGGTTTCGATTCGGGATGGCAAATGGAAGTACAATCGCTGCACGCTGGATCCGGATCAGCTGTTTGATCTGCAGGCCGATCCACAGGAACAGCGCAATCTTGCCGCCGACGGAGACTACGCCGACACGCTGGCACAATTTAGCCGCCTTGCGGATCAGCGCTGGGACCTGGCGCAGTTCGATGCACAAGTGCGCGAGTCGCAGGCGCGGCGCTGGGTGGTCTATGAGGCATTGCGACAGGGTGGCTACTACCCCTGGGATTACCAGCCGTTGCAAAAGGCGTCTGAGCGTTTCATGCGCAATCACATGGATTTGAATGTGATGGAAGAGAATCAGCGCTTTCCGCGTGGCGAGTAGCGTTAGCTGATTCGACTAAACACATACTGGAGCGGGCACGACCGTGGAAGCTGATTTTGTAATTGTAGGTGCTGGCTCGGCCGGTTGTGCGATGGCCTATCGATTGTCTGAGGACGGTCAGCACAGCGTGCTGTTGATTGAATTTGGCGGCAGTGATGCCGGGCCGCTGATTCAGATGCCCGGCGCCTTGTCCTACCCGATGAACATGCCGCGCTACGACTGGGGCTATCACAGCGAGCCCGAGCCGCATTTGAATGGCCGGCGTCTGGCCTGCCCGCGCGGCAAGGTGGTGGGCGGATCGTCGTCGATCAACGGCATGGTCTATGTGCGCGGTCACGCTCAGGATTTCAACCACTGGGCCGAGTCGGGTGCGAGCGGGTGGGGCTATGCCGATGTGTTGCCGTACTACCGGCGCATGGAGACCTGGCACGGTGGGCAGTCCGACTGGCGTGGCACTGACGGGCCGCTGCATGTATCGCGCGGCACGCGCGAAAACCCGCTGTTTCACGCGTTTGTCGCTGCCGGTCGCGAGGCAGGCTACGAAACCACCGACGACTACAACGGCGAGCAACAGGAAGGTTTTGGGCCGATGGAACAAACAGTCTGGCGCGGGCGGCGCTGGTCTGCCGCCAATGCTTACTTAAAGCCTGCTCTGAAACGCGACAACTGCGACATCGTGCGGGCGCTCGCCACCCGTATTGTGATTGAAAACGGCGTCGCGACCGGCGTTGAGATCGAACGCAATGGTCAACGCGAGATCGTGCGTGCCCGGCGCGAAGTGGTGATCGCAAGCTCGTCAATCAACTCACCCAAGTTGTTGATGCTGTCCGGCATTGGGCCGGGTGATCATCTGCGTGAGCACGGTATCGAGGTGATCGCCGATCGGCCCGGCGTCGGGCAGAATCTGCAGGATCATCTGGAGCTGTATCTGCAGATTGCCTGTCTGCAGCCTATTACGTTGTTTAAATATTGGAATCTGTTTGGCAAGGCGCTGGTTGGCCTGCAGTGGCTGTTGACAAAAAAGGGGCCAGGTGCGTCCAATCAGTTTGAGTCGGCGGCGTTCATTCGATCGCGGGCAGGTGTCGACTATCCGGATATCCAGTATCACTTTTTGCCCATCGCAGTACGCTACGATGGTCAGGCGGCGGCTGAGGGGCACGGTTTTCAGGCGCACGTCGGGCCGATGCGATCGCCCTCACGCGGGCATGTGAAATTGCAATCAGACAATCCGCACGATGCGCCATCAATTCTGTTCAACTACATGAGCACTGAACAGGACTGGGATGATTTTCGCAACTGCATACGGCTGACGCGTGAGATATTCAGCCAGCCGGCGTTTAGCGAATTTGCCGGTAAGGAGATACAGCCGGGCAGTGACATGCAAACCGATGCGCAGTTGAACGAGTTTATTCGCGACAACGTCGAGAGTGCCTATCACCCCTGCGGCACCTGCAAAATGGGGGCAGAGAGCGATCCGATGGCGGTGGTCGATCCGCAGTGCCGGGTAATCGGGGTGGATAAGCTGCGCGTAGCCGACAGCTCGATTTTTCCGCGCATCACCAACGGCAATCTGAATGGCCCGTCGATCATGACCGGTGAAAAAGCCTCTGATCTGTTGCTGGGCAAATCACCGTTGACGCGATCCAACGCGGTGCCGTGGATTCATCCCGAGTGGCAGAGTGAGCAGCGATAGCACACACCATGAAGTCACTTCCCGTCGTTAGGCAATGCAGATACTGATGGCACAATCAAAGCGGCGGCTGCCGGTTCTTTTTATCTTTTTTACCGTGGTGCTCGATTCGATGGGCATCGGTATCATCATGCCGGTGATGCCGGATCTGTTGCGCGAGGTAGCCAACACCGATCTGAGTAACGCCGCGATTTGGGGCGGCATACTGAGCGCGATCTTTGCGGTCAATCAGTTCATCTTTAGCCCCACGCTTGGCAGCCTATCCGATCGATTTGGCAGACGGCCGGTGTTGCTGATCTCGCTGTTCGTGATGACGATTGACTATCTGGTGATGGCGGTTGCCGGATCGATGGCGTTGCTGGTGATTGCGCGTATCGTTGGTGGCATCACGGCGGCGACGCAATCGATCGCCAACGCCTACATGGCCGATATCTCCAGTGAAGAGGAAAAAGCCCAGAACTTTGGATTACTGGGTGCGGCGTTTGGTGTTGGATTTATTCTTGGGCCGCTGTTGGGCGGGTTGTTGTCGGGCTATGGGTCGCGTGCGCCGTTCTATGCGGCAGCGGCGCTGACTGGTCTGAATCTGTTGTTTGGCTGGCTGGTGTTGCCAGAGACCGTGACCGACAAAACACGCCGCGCGTTCGACTGGCGGCGCGCCAATCCACTAGGCGCGTTTCGACAGTTAAAGCGACTGCCCGGCATGCTGCCACTGTTGCTCGCCTTCATGCTGATCAACATGGCGTTTTTCGTCTATCCGGCGGTGTGGGCCTATTACGGACGGGCGCAGTTTGGATGGGATGGCGGCATGGTTGGGTTATCGCTGGCCGCCTATGGTCTGGGCGTGGTGCTGGTGCAGGGCGGGCTGATTCGCTTCGCCATTCCTGCAATGGGTGAAAACCACACGGTGATGCTGGGTATGCTGGTGCATCTGTTGTCGTTCAGCGTGTATCCGCTGTTTTCGCAAACCTGGCAGGTGTTTGCGTTCATGCCTATTGGCGTGCTGAGTGCGATGACCGTACCGGCGCTGCAGGGGCTGATGAGTAACGCTGTGCCAGCCAATGCGCAGGGCGAACTGCAGGGGGCGATGAGCTCACTGGTGGCGATCGCCACGATTTTGAGCCCGCTCGTCATGACCCGCACGTTTAGCTACTTCACCGCCGATGATGCGCCGTTCTATTTGCCGGGGGCGCCGTTTGTAGTGGCAGCGTTTTTGACGATGGCGGCGATGACGGTGATTGTTCGCTATCGTCGGAGCGCGTAGCAACTCGACCGCCGGGATGGTGGGACCTGAGCCCCGCTCAGGGAACATGTGTGGTCGGCATTGTCTCCCGCATGACTTGTTCACCCAGCGGGGCTGGCTTCCCACTGTGAGTATCGTGGGACCTGAGCCCTGTTCAGGGAACATGTGTGGTCGGCTTTGTATCCCCTCGCGGCTTGTTCACCCAGCGGGGCTGGCTTCCCACTGTGAGCGTCGTGGGACCTGAGCCCCGCTCAGGGAATAAGCTTGGTCGGCTTTGTTTCCCGCACGGCATGTTCACCCAGCGGGGCTGGCTTCCCACAGTGAGTATCGTGGGATGTGAGCCCCGCTCAGGGAATAAGTGTGGTCGGCGTTGTTTCCCGCATGACTTGTTCGCTGGACGGAGTCCTGCTCCCACAGGGGTTGTCTGACGGATGTGTCGGCTGGCGAGGTTTTAACTCGAACAGGTCAGCATGGTACAGCCAGGGCGTTGTGTTGCCCATTGCGGTCTGAGTTTGGCATATTCTTCTTTACCTGGCTGCTCGCGATACGGGTCTCGCATGACTTCCATCACTGACTCAAGCACTGAATAGTCGCCGGTCTCAGCCGCGTCGATCGCCTCGATTGCCAGGTAGTTTCGCAACACGTAGCACGGGTTGTGTGCGTTCATTTGTTCGGCACGCAACTGATCGGCTCTTGCATCGCTATTCGCACGATCGCGCCATTGCGTGAGCCAGTGGCCCAGTTGCTCCCGTGCCTCGGGCTGGAGTTGCCCGGGTTCGTATAACGATGGTGTTATTGCGTTGAACATGGCTTCTGCATCGGGCGTCTCGCTGCACCTGATCGTCGCCAGGCGTCGGTGAAATATCGTGTAGTCGGCGCGGGTCTGCTGCATTAGCTGGCGCAGTTCGTCGAACAGTTTGTCGTCACTTGTTGTGGCTTCGGCAATGCCGAGTTTATCGGCCTGGGTCTGCCGCCACAGTGGATCGTGAATCGATGACCAGCTATCGAGCACTTCTTCCAGTGGCTTGGTTTCGCCAAAAAGCGGCACTAGCGCGTTGGCCAGTCGATACAGATTCCAGCGGCAAATCTCGGGCTGGTTGCCGTAGCTGTAGCGGCGACCTTCGTTGTCGATGTAGTTCGGTGTCCAGCGTGGATCGTATTCCTCCAGCCAGCCATAGGGGCCATAGTCGATGGTATGGCCGGTGATCGACATGTTGTCGGTGTTCATTACTGCGTGCACGAAGCCTACACGTTGCCAGTGACCTACCAGTGTGATGGTGCGCGAGAGTACTTCGGCGAACCATCGCTGGTAGGTGTCCGGTCCGGGTTTTCCGAGGTGCGGGTAGTCGCGCGCGATGACGTAGTCGGTCAGGGCGCGCAACTGATCAAGCTCCTGGTGCGCGGCGTGAATCTCGAAGTTGCCAAAGCGCACGAATGAGGGGGCGGCGCGACAGACAATGGCCCCTTTTTCGGCAACCACGTTGCCATCGTAGAACACATCGCGATTAACGCTGTCGCCGGTCAGGCACAGTGTCAGCGCGCGGGTGGTCGGGATGCCCAGGTGAAACATGGCTTCTGAACACATGAATTCCCGCACCGATGATCGCAACACGGCCATTCCATCTGCGCCGCGCGAGTAGGGCGTTGGGCCCGCGCCTTTGAGTTGCAGTGTCCAGTGTTGATTGTCCGGTGCAGTGATCTCACCCAGTGTGATCGCGCGCCCGTCACCCAGCTGTCCGGCCCAGCCGCCAAACTGATGGCCGCCGTAGCGCATAGCGTACGGCTGGCTGTTGTCGGCCAGTTGCTGGCCGGTAAACACGCGCGCAGCAGCAGTTGTATCGGCGGCGATATCAAGGCCCAGTGTGGCGGCCAGTTCCTGCGACCAGGTAATCAGCTTGGGCTCGCTGAATTGCACGGGGGCAACCGATGACCAGAGCGCCTGCGGCACCTGCCTTGAGCCCGCGGTGCCACTGTCATCACCTGGCAGCGTGCTGCGATAATGATCGCCCAGTTGCATTTGATCGGCGGTGCGACCTGCGTTTGACGCGGCGGTTGTCTGAGGCATGGTGTACTCGTGTTGAGCTTGTTTTAGCTATCGAACTCGGTGCAGCGTTGACCCATCGCTGCTTCTCGTTCAGCGTGTGGCAGTTTGTCGCTTTCCAGCACACTGTCGCTGACGCGCTGGCCAAACTGCTTCATTAGTTCTGTTTCATCGTCGCCGCCTGAGGCGACCGGGTAAACCGTGTCCTGGCAATAGGTTGAAACATACCCTGCCGAACTGTTTTGCGGTTGCCGAGCGAGGTTGTCCTTTTCGTGCGCGCGGATGTTCTCGCGCAACAGTTTGCGCAGACGGGCGACGCCGCGGTCGGAGGTGGCGCGATTTTCCAGCGCGTGAATCGCGATCGGGCGCTGCGATACCTGGGCTTCGTAGTCGCCTGGAAAACGCTGCCGGTCTTCGTAGGTGCGTCCTTCAGTCTGGCCCATGAAATCGATGGTCTCCTTGCCGACGATATCGGGCTGGTCCTGACCGCGCGGGTCGAGTTTGTCGTTGAAGTAACGCCAGCCGATGGTGACGGTGTGGGTGTCGTCGATTGGCACCATCCAGCGCAGCATCGAGACGCGCTGAAACAGTTTTTGCGACTCTGCCTCTTCCCAGATCGCGCCGGTCTGGTTGCAGTTGGGGAAAATGGTGTCGGTGGTGCGCGTCCACAAGTGGTTGCCACAGCGGCGGGTCTGAATGTTGATCATGCCCAGCGGCGTGTTGCGATAGTCGATCAACTGCTCCACGCCCGATGCCTCGCCAAACTGCACACCACTTGAGCGCGCATGCAGGTGAATCACGTGAATCGGATCCTGGGTGTTCTCATAAACCTGCAGCCAGTTGCACGGAATGCTGAGCGAGAAGGGTTTGGCGTCGGTGTCTGGCAGCAGCATGGTGTCGTAGATCGGGAACTCCGGCATCAGTTCGGGCGGGCCGAGGTAGGCGAACACGATGCCGGCGTATTCGTGTGTTGGATAGGCGCCCTGAACGACTTTGTCTTTGATCGGGCTGTTGGAGGGTTCAGAGGGCAGGTCGATGATGCGGCCGTCCACATCGTAGTGCCAGCCGTGATAGCAGCACTTGATGCCGCACTCCATCACGATGCCGTATTCCAGCGAGGCCCCGCGATGCGAGCAGTGGCGATGCAGCAGACCCAGGTTGCCGGACAAATCGCGAAACAGCACCAGGTTCTCGCCGAGGATTCGCACCGCCAGTGGCAGATCGCCCACTTCGCTCGCCATGGCGACCGGCTGCCAGTAGCGACGCAGATATTCGCCGCAGGGGGTGTTCGGCCCGACGTGGGTTAACTCGGCGTCTTCGGCGGGAAGATCGCGTTGCGCATATCCCTTGAATCGAATCGGTTCTGGCTTGCTCATACCGGTGTATCCTGCTGTTCCGGCATCCGCGGCCGGGCTGGGGTGGATCTAAAAGTTTACATTTCTAGTCGGCCTCGGAATAGGCCGGCATTCGATACAAAATATCTATAAAACAATGGGATAAATGATATCGCAACCGAAGTTCAGGTGCTTCGAGCAATCCGAATATCGGAAAAGCTACAATTTCTGTATTGATACTGTTACGATCTGTTCATCGTCTACACCTCAGTGTATCGCGTTCCATGTCCGTTGGCGTGGCAGCGCGTTGAAAGATCCTATGAAAACCAATCTGTTTGCCGCTGTGCTGCTCGTGACCGTGGTTTTTCTCGCGGTCGAAACCGTATCGGATGCCGATGATACAGCGGTTGAAACGACCCCGACCGCGCAGGCGGCGTCGGTAGACGACAAGACGCCCGAAAAGCCGCTGCTCGAGGTGCCGATCGCCAATTTCCCCTCTGCAGGAGCCGCATTGCCTGCCACTGAGGTGCAAGCCAATTCGCCCTCTGATCCGGTTCGCGATGAAGCGCGCAAAGAGCAGATCTGGACCGAGATTACCGAGGCGATATCCGGCTTGAACCGCCTGGTTGGCGATGAGTTGTTTCGTGGCCTTGAGCGCAAGTCTGCCAGTGAGATGCAGGTGCTCGTCGACCCGGGTTACTGGTCTCGCGTGCGGTACGAGACCCGCGTGGAACTAAAGACCGATATCAGCAAGATCTGGCATCTGTACGCGGTGCAGTACAATGCCACGCCCGCGTCATCGGTGTTTTTTGTCGATGCGGATTCCGGCAAGACGATCGACATCTACACCCAGGCTGCTCAGTAGCGCTCAGGCGGATTGCGCGGCACGCGCCGGTGTTGTGCCCGGGGTACTGACCTCCAGCACGCCCGCGAGGATGATCAGGCAGCCGGCCAGCCACTCAGTTCCACTCAAGACTTCGCCGGCCAGCAACGGCGCACTGATTCCGGCAACCAGCACTTCCGACATCATCAGTATGCCGACCCTGCCCGGTGAGATGAGCTGCGCGCCGCGAATGCACACGTACAGCGACGGCAACATCACCACGACAAAGTATCCGATCAACCAGGGCATCGCGGCGCTCCAGCCGGCAACCGTGGGGGCGTTGGACAACTGGCCGGCGAGCGAGAGCACGATGCACGCAAACAAGGCGGCAAAGAAATACTGAGCCGGCAGAATATCCAGTGAGTCGATGTGGTCGAAGCGGCGCACCAGGACCGAGCCTACCGCCCACATGACACTGGCCGCAAGCGCTGCCAGATCGCCCACATTCAAACCCTGGCTGTGCTCGGTGCCGGTGCCAGCTAGCATCATGATGCACAATCCGGCAAAGCCGATCGCCATCGCCCCCCAGCGTTGCCAGCCCGGTTTCTCCGCCAGAAAAATGATGCCAAGCAGGGTCGACCAGACGGGGGTTAGATAGAACAGCAGCGTGGTGCGCATCACCGAGGTGTACAAAAAGGCGCAGGCGTACAGCGCGAGACCGGCACCGACAAACACGCCGATCAGGCAGATGTGCCTGAAATCGGCTGCCAGTTGTCTGCGGCGAATGAACGGCACCGGCAACAGCGCGATCAGTGGCACCAGATAGCTTGCCATGACCGACCACAATCCACTCACGCCGGCAGCTTCCACTTCGCGCAGTGGCCACCAGTAGAGCCCCCACAGGCCGGCGGCAAAAAATACGGCAAGGCTCGGCAAAAGCGTAGAGTGGGGCATGCTAGTGGTCGGCACGTTTGAGCGCTGAACCGGTGGTTTCAGCGCCGTTGCCGGCAGGGTTGGCCAAGGTTGGCATGGTAGAATTTCGGCTCACGGGTGTGTTAAAGCTTGCGGGAATATACAGGAGAGACGATCGGCTATGGCTGATTCTGAAGCGGTGGCGGTCGTCACGGGTGCGGCGCGCGGTATTGGTCTGGCTACAGCGAAGCGGTTTCTGCAGAACGGTTGGTGCGTTGCGCTGCTCGATATTGATGCCGAGACACTCGCCACTGCCGAGCCAGCGCTGGATCAGGCTGCACGTGTGCAGGCGCTGGTGTGCGATGTGTCGCAACCGAAGCAGGTGCAGCAGAGCATAGCATCCATCATCGAGCGTTTCGGGCGCATAGACAGTCTGGTCAACAACGCCGGCGTCGCGGTGTTCAAGCCGATACTGGAGACCACCGTCGATGAGTGGCGGCAGGTGATGTCGGTCAATCTGGATGGTGCCTTTTATTGTGCGCAGGCGGTGGTGCCGCATATGGCGCAGCGCGGAACCGGGACGATCGTGAATATCGGTTCGATCTCCGGACTGCGGGCGAGCACGCTGCGGGTGGCCTATGGCACCAGCAAGGCCGCGATTTCACAGCTCACTCGTCAGCAGGCGGCCGAGTGGGCCGAGTTTGGCATTCGGGTCAATGCAGTGGCACCCGGACCGGTCGACACCGCAATGGCCAAGGCCGTACACAGTGCCGAGATTCGCGCCGCCTATCACGATGCGATTCCACTTAACCGCTATGGCACCGAAGACGAAATCGCCGATGCGATCTGGTACCTTTGTTCGCCGCAGTCGACATACGTCACCGGTCAGATACTCGCGGTAGATGGTGGCTTTGAATCGACCGGTATCGGCCTGCCGGCACTGCGCGCCGATTCATAGTGGCCCCTTTTTATCACAGTGTGAATCGATCAAGCACTGACCGGATGGAGCACGATAGTTGACTGAGAATCCAAATTTTCGCGATCACCATTTTCTGATCGATCACGTTAAATCGATACTCGCGTTTTACGATCCTGTGTGTGTGGATTCTGCCGGCGGTTTTTATCAGTACTTTCGTGATGATGGCAGTATCTACGAGCCACACATGCGGCATCTGGTCAGCAGTGCGCGCTTTGTCTTCAACTATGCACAGGCCGGGCGCTGGTTCGCGCGCAACGATTATCTGCAACTGGCTGAACACGGCCTGGATTATCTTGAGCAAGTGCATTTTAATCCGGATACCGGTGGCTACATCTGGACGCTGGATGAAACCGGGCCAACCGATACCACCAATCACTGTTACGGTGTGGCGTTTGTACTGCTTGCCTATGCGACGGCGACACACTCGGGCAGTGCGCGCGCCAGGGCCGGGCTGCGTGCGGTCTACGACTTGATGGATCGGCACTTCTGGGACGCTGACGCCGGATTGTACAAAGACGAGGCCAATGCCGATTTTTCACGCATCGATGACTATCGCGGTCAGAATGCCAATATGCACAGTTGTGAGGCATTAATCGCGAGTTTTGAGGCGACGGGCGATCAGCTTTATCTTTCGCGTGCGCGTGACATGGCGCACCGCGTCACGGTGGAGCTTGCCGCGCGCGCCGACGATCTGATCTGGGAGCACTACGACACCCACTGGCAGCCGGACTGGAACTACAACATCGACAACCCCCGGCATCTGTTTCGGCCCTGGGGTTATCAACCCGGTCATCAAACCGAGTGGTGCAAGCTGCTGTTGATGTTGCATGAACATCTGGGTGAAGACTGGATGCTGGATCGAGCCCGGCACCTTTTTGATAGGGCGCTGGATACTGCCTGGGACGATACCCACGGTGGCATTTGCTACGGATTCGATCGCGATGGAAAAATCTGTGACGACGACAAATACTTCTGGGTTCAGGCCGAGAGTTTCGCCGCGGCGGCACGCCTGGCCAAGGCAACCGGCGAGCCCCGCTACTGGCAATGGTACGAGAAGATCTGGGACTACAGCTGGCGGCACATGGTGGATCACCGCTACGGTGCCTGGTATCGCATCCTAAAGCGCAATAACGAAGCCTACGACGATCTAAAATCACCAGCGGGCAAAACCGACTATCACACCATGGGTGCGTGTCTGGATGTGCTGGTCAGCCAGGGGCTAAGCCCGCCCTGGGCTGATCGGTAACGGGCCGCTGCCAGCGGTTATTCTGCAAACGCCAGATTGAACTCGACGCGGCGGTTGATTCGTCTGCCTTCCGGGGTGGCGTTACTCGCGATCGGACGTGATTCGCCAAAACCTGCAGCCCGCAGGCGGCTGGTCGGAATACCGTTTTGCATAAAAAACAGTGCGCAGGCACGGGCCCGATCCTTTGACAATTCCATATTGGTGCTGGCGTCGCCGGATGAATCAGTGTGCCCTGAGATTTCGAGGACGGCATCCGGGTAGCGTTTGAGCAGGTCCGCCACGTTCATCAGAGCGTTGGCCGAATCGCCGGTCAGCGTCGCGCTGTCGGGTTCAAACTCCAGCAAGGCAATTGCAGAGTTCAGGATGTCGCGATCTTCAGCGCTGATCGGGGTGTCGGCGGGAATGACTGCAGCCGGGTAGGTTTTCACTTGCCCAAGACGTGTGTCGAGCGGAGGCTCATCGCGGATTTTTTGCGGTGCGACCGGCAGACTGGCAGCGATTTCAATCGTCTGCTGCGTTGCCTCTATTGGCGCCGCGGGTGCCGTGGTCGCTGAAGGTGTGGCAACCATGTCTTCTGGCTGTGGCGGGCAACCGCGCAAATTGGTTGCACCGGCTGTGTTGGGACACAGATCGTCACCATCCGCGACACCGTCGGCGTCGCGATCGGCCGGGCAGCCGTGGCGCGCGACGATGCCGGCCACAGACGGGCAGTCGTCAACTTCATCGGTCACGCCATCCAGATCACTGTCCTGTTCGATCGGGCAACCGTTGCCGTTTGTCGCACCCTTTTGGTCCGGACACTCGTCCATCGCATCGGCCACGCCGTCGGCGTCGGCATCGGCCGGGCAGCCATCGGTGGTTTGCGGGGCGGGGTGGGCCGGGCACCGGTCGTGCTGATCGGGTATGCCGTCAGAGTCGGCGTCGAGCGTTAGTTTGTCGCAGGCGCTGTTGTCGGCATGCTCGCCGCTGCAGTCTATGCGCGCTTGCGCAGTGGGGGTGTTTGCCGCGGTGGCTGCCGCTGCAACGATCGCGCAACCATAACCGTCATCGCCCGCCTGTTGAGGGCATTTGTCATCAAGGTCAAATACACCGTCGCCATCGCTGTCAGCCGGGCACCCGCGGTCCGCTGCCGTACCGGCCAGGCCCGGGCAGTGGTCGGTGTCGTCGCTGATGCCATCGGCGTCGCTGTCCATCGGACAGCCGAGCAGCGCCGCCGTGCCTGCAACCTCCGGGCAGCGGTCTTCAACGTCAGCAATGCCGTCGGCGTCGCCATCTGGCGGGCAACCTTGATTGGCGACAATTCCGGCAAGCGTCGGGCACTGGTCGCTCAGGTCAGTCACGCCGTCCCCGTCGGTGTCGGCGTTTTGATAGCCGGCCTGTGCGGAGTTGGTCGCGACGGTTGCATCATCGCTTAGCCGGTCCCAGGCCCACCAGCTGGCTGTGGCGACGACCATCAGTACCGACAGGCCGAGATAGAACTTGTCGTGTCGCGCGGGAGTTTGCTCACTCATGATACTGGCCGCCCGTCGTTGCCAACAGGCGAGTTGCAGCCGTCGATAAGAGCGGCCAGAAATGTTTTCATGGGACTTGTAATTGCCGGGTTGCTTGCCGAATGATCTCTAGTAAAAGTAGCAGTCCGGTGTGGAAGTCAAGGTTATCTGCGCATTCGTGACGCATAAATTCACGTTATAGGGCGGGGTTGCGAAACCGGGAGCAAAAAACCACTGCTTTTCAAGTGCCCGGGCGATGTGTCCGGGCACCTGATAACAACCGTTGACCGGTCGACTATGCGGCGTTGGCGGGCGCCTCCTGCGCCTTGCGCAAAGGCGTGTAAGCCAGGCTGCTGGCCAGCCATTTTTCCGCGCTTTCCTGGCTTGTGCCGCGGCGCTGGCAGTAGTCTTCGATCTGATCGCGGCCGATTGCCCCGACGCCAAAATAGCGCGCCTCGGGGTGCGCAAAATACCAGCCGCTAACCGACGAGGCCGGCCACATGGCCATCGATTCGGTCAGCGAGATGCCGGTATGTTTTTCCACATCGAGCAGCTCCCAGAGGATCGGCTTTTGGGTGTGATCCGGGCACGCCGGGTAGCCGCTGGCTGGCCGGATGCCGCGGTATTTTTCGCGAATCAGATCGGCGCTGTCGAGCGACTCATCTGCCGCGTAGCCCCAGTAGTTTGTCCGCACCTCGCGATGCAGATACTCGGCAAAGGCCTCGGCAAAGCGATCGCCAATCGCTTTGGCCATGATGCTGTTGTAGTCATCGTGGGCGGCGTCGAACTCGGCGACGAGTTTGTCCAGACCGTGCCCGGCGGTCACGGCAAAGCAACCGATCCAGTCTTCAACGCCTGCGTCAGCCGGGGCAATAAAATCGGCCAGTGCCAGATTGACCTTGCCGGCCGGTAGCCGCGCCTGTTGTCGCAGACCGGGCAGGGTGGCCAGGGCGCTGTCCCGATCGCTCGGATCGAGGATGCGGATGTCTTCGCCATCGACCGATGCGGCCGGAAACAGGCCCAGAACGGCACGCGCGGTAAGGTCTGGTGTATCGATAAACCGCTGGATCATTTTCTGTGCGTCGGCGAAGAGCTGGCGTGCCTGTTCGCCGAGCTTTTCGTCCTCGAGGATGCGCGGGTATTTACCACGCAGTTGCCAGGTGTGAAAAAACGGTGTCCAGTCGATGTAGTCAACCAGTGTTTCGAATGGCAGCTCTTCAATGATATGCACACCTGGCATCGCGGGGGCGGCAGGGGGATTTGCCTGCCAGTCTGTCTGCAGGGCATTTTCCCGAGCTGCAGACAGCGGCAACAGTTTCTTTTCATCGTCGCGCTGTTCGAAGCGACGGCGCATCTGCTGGTAGTCGGCCTGAGTGTCGGCGACGAACTGGTGGCGTTTGGTGTCACTCAGTAGTTGGCTTACGACACCCACCGCACGCGATGCATCAGCCACATAGACCACCGGGTGTTCGTAGTGCGGTGCAATCTTGACTGCTGTGTGCATTTTCGAGGTGGTGGCACCGCCAATCAGCAACGGGATGCGCAGTCCGCGGCGTTGCATCTCGCCGGCAACATGGGACATTTCTTCAAGCGACGGGGTGATCAGTCCGGACAGGCCAATGATGTCGACGTCTTCGGCGATGGCGGTTTCAAGAATTTTGTCGGCCGATACCATGACACCGAGATCGATAACCTCGTAGCCGTTACACTGTAGCACCACGCCGACAATGTTCTTGCCGATGTCGTGTACATCGCCCTTGACGGTCGCCATCAGGATCTTGCCATTACTGCTGGCGTTGAGGCGTTTTTTCTCCTCTTCCATATAGGGCAGCAGCCAGGCCACCGCGCGCTTCATCACGCGGGCCGACTTCACGACTTGCGGCAGGAACATCTTGCCCTCGCCAAACAGATCGCCAACGATGTTCATGCCGTCCATCAGTGGGCCTTCGATGACCTGCAGCGGACGCTCGTGTGCCAGTCGTGCCTCTTCGGTGTCCGCTTCAATGTGATCGGCAATGCCCTTGACCAGCGCGTGTGCCAGTCGCTCGTTAACCGGAAGGTCGCGCCATTCCTGTGACTGCTCAGCCTTTTTGCTGCCATCGCCGCGATATTGCTCTGCTACCTCAAGCAGTCGATCGGTCGCATCGCTACGACGGTTCAACACGGCGTCTTCAACGCGCTCGCGCAACTGCTCTGGAATGTCTTCGTAGATGGCGAGTTGTCCGGCGTTGACGATGCCCATGGTCATACCGGCGCGTATCGCGTGATATAGAAATACAGAATGTATCGCTTCGCGAACGGTGTTGTTACCTCTAAAGGAAAACGACACATTCGACAGGCCGCCGCTGATCATCGCATGCGGCAGGGTGTTGCGGATTTCTCTGCAGGCATCGATAAAGGCAATGCCGTAGCTGTTGTGTTCCTCTATACCGGTGGCGATCGCGAAGATGTTGGGGTCGAAGATGATGTCTTCTGGAGGCATGCCGGCCTCGTCGACCAGCAGGTGATAGGCGCGTGTGCAAATGGCGACTTTGCTCTCGACAGAATCGGCCTGGCCGTTTTCGTCAAACGCCATGACGACCACTGCGGCACCATAAGCCTGGCACAGTCTGGCGTGATGGAGAAACTCTTCCTCGCCTTCCTTTAGACTGATGGAGTTCACTACGCACTTGCCCTGTGCGCACTTTAAACCGGCCTCGATGACTTCCCACTTTGAACTGTCGATCATCAGCGGCACGCGCGCGATGTCTGGCTCGGCGGCGATCAGCTTGACAAAGCGTTCCATCGCGGCTTTGGCATCGAGCAGGCCTTCATCCATGTTGATATCGATGATCTGTGCGCCATTGGCGACCTGCTGGCGCGCCACATCCAGCGCGGCATCATAGTCACCGTCGACAATCAGTCGTTTGAACACAGCTGAGCCCGTGACATTGGTGCGCTCGCCCACATTCACAAACAGGCTGTCCGGTGAGATGGTGCAGGGCTCCATGCCGGATAGTCTGCATTGTCGTTCAATCTGCGGAATCGGGCGAGCGGGTTTGTCGGCCAGTGCTTGAGCGAAGGCGGCGATGTGTTCCGGTGTGGTGCCGCAGCAGCCGCCGATGATATTGACCAGTCTGGCGTCGGCCCATTCGGCGACGTGAGCTGTCATCTGTTCAGGGGTTTCGTCGTACTCGCCAAACGCATTCGGCAGCCCGGCATTCGGGTGTGCGCTGACGGCGACATCGGCTATTCGCGACAGCTCGGCCATGTACTGGCGCAGTTCTGTCGGGCCGAGCGCGCAGTTGAGTCCAATCGATAGTGGCTTTGCGTGACGCACCGAGTTCCAGAATGCCTCCGTCGTCTGTCCGCTCAGGGTACGACCGGAGGCATCGGTAATGGTGCCGGAGATCATCAGCGGGATGCGCTGGCCGAGCTCGGTTTGCAACTGGTCGATCGCAAAGATGGCGGCCTTGGCGTTCAGGGTGTCGAAAATCGTCTCGATCATGATCAGATCGGCGCCACCTGCCAGCAACTCGCGAGCGGCCGACAGGTAGTTTTCGGCGAGTTCGTCAAAGCTGGTGTTGCGATAGCCCGGGTCGTTGACATCCGGCGAGATCGAGGCGGTTCGATTGGTTGGGCCGAGCACCCCGGCCACCAGTCTGGGGCGCGCGTCGGTGCTGAGTGCATCGGCCGCACGCCGCGCCAGTTGTGCCGCTGTGCGATTCAGCTCGGGCACCAGGTCCTGCATCTGATAGTCGGCCATCGCGATGGCGGTCGAGTTAAAGGTATTGGTTTCGATGATGTCGGCGCCAGCCTCGAGGTACTGGCGGTGAATCGCCTCGATCATCTGCGGCTGGGTGAGGCTCAGCAGGTCATTATTGCCGCGCAAATCGCAGGGGTGATCGCTGAAACGGTCGCCGCGAAAGTCAGATTCATTGAGTTTCAGTTGCTGGATCATCGTACCCATTGCTCCGTCGAGCAAAAGTATTCGATCTTGAAAAAGACTTTCTATCTCACTGAAATTTAATGACATATTGATTTGCTCGCCGAGAAGTTAGTGAACCAGTGCACTGAATTTTGGTTGACATAATACAGTAATAAATGTACATATAAAGATATCTTTATATTTTTATAGGCTAAAAATGGAGCAATTGCTGAGCGGCTTGCGAGCTGCCGGGGAACCCACGCGGCTGCGACTGCTGGCGCTTTGTGCCCACGTCGAGCTCAGCGTCAGTGAGCTGACCCAGATCCTTGGCCAGAGCCAGCCACGCGTCTCCCGCCATCTGAAGCTGCTGGTCGAAGCGGGTCTGCTGGATCGGTTTCGTGAGGGGGCGATGGTCTACTACCGCATCGCCGAGCGAACCGTCGAGGCGCATCTGGCACGCACACTGGTCGATTTGCTGCCGGAGGATGATCAGGAACTCAATCGCGATCTGCAGCGACTCGAGCAGATCAAGCGCAAGCGCGCCGACCTCGCCCGCAACTACTTTCGTGAAAACGCGGCCCAGTGGGATGAGATTCGCGCGTTGCACGTGCCAGAGGCGCAACTGGAGCGAGAGTTTCTGGAATTGGTGGGGGATCGCCCGATCGCCGATTTTCTCGATATTGGTACCGGCACCGGTCGTTTACTTGAGCTGTTGGCAGAGCGCGTCGAACGAGGCATGGGTATCGATCTGTCAGCGGAGATGCTGACGGTTGCGCGCAGCAACCTCGAGGCGGCGGCGCTGCGCAACGTGCATGTGCGCCAGGGCGATATGTACAACATGCCGGTGGCCGATGCGTCAGTCGATCTGGCAACGCTGCATCTGGTGCTGCACTACAGCGATGAGCCGGGACTGGTGATCGAAGAGGCGGCGCGCGTGCTTAAACCGTCGGGCCGGCTGTTCATTGTCGATTTTGCCCCTCACAACGAGGAGCAACTGCGCAGTGAGCACAAGCACCACCGACTCGGATTCGCCGATGAAGAAATCGAGGGCATGCTGCGTGACTGCGGGCTTACCAGCGGCGCGTCGCGCGATCTGCAGGGTGATCCGCTGACGGTAAAAATCTGGCAGGCCTCGCGGGACGGCGGGCATTACACACACTAGGGTACGACGGACATGACCAGCAATCGTTTTTCTTTCGAGTTTTTTCCGCCCCGAAGTGCTGCCGGCGAACGCAAATTCTGGCGCGCGCTCGGGCAGCTCGAAACGTTTGATCCGGCCTTCGTGTCGATTACCTTCGGCGCGCTGGGCAGCGGGCAGCTGCAAAGCCTGACGACGGTCGCCCAGGTGGCGGCCGAGACCGCGACGCCGGTCGCCGCGCATCTGACCTTCGAGGGCTCGACGCGCGACGAAGTGCGGGCCAACGCGCGACAGTTTCTCGATGCCGGTGTCACCCGGCTGGTGGCGCTGCGTGGTGATGCACGTGAAGACGCACAGCTTGCCGAAAAACGCGGCACTTGCTATCAATCCGTCGCGCAGATGATTGGCGATCTGAAGTCGATGCACGATTTTGACATCAGTGTCGCCTGCTACCCCGAAGTCCATCAACAGGCGGTTTCAGCTCAGCACGATCTGATGGAACTGAAAGCCAAGGCTGATGCCGGCGCGGCGCGAGCGATCAGTCAGTTTTTCTTCGATGCGGATGATTTCGCCCGCTTTCGCGATCGCGTTGTTGCAGCCGGCATTGATCTGCCGCTGGTCGCAGGCCTGTTGCCGATCCGCGACTTTGACCGCGCCTGCGACTTTGCCGCCAGTTGCGGTGCCAGAGTGCCGGCGCGACTGCGCGCGCTGTTTGCCGCAACGGTGCCAGCGGATCGCGAGCGCGTCGGGCTTGAAGAGTTAGAACGCCTGACAGATCGATTGATCAGCCATGGCTGCCACGACTTTCACCTCTACACCCTGAACCGTACGCTGAACTTTCGCCAGCTCAAAGACAGCGCCGCCGGCGCCACCGGCCAGGCAGTCGCAGCCGCCTGAACTCAAACAACCTGATCGATGGTCTCGAGGGTGGTCGGGTTGCCCAGTATGGTGCTGACTGCCTCGATCATCGCTTCAGGCTCAATCGGTTTTTGCAGCACCGGATGCCCGCTGGTGGCTGCCAGCGCCAGTGTGTCCGATGAGGTGTTGCCGGTAATGATCAGCGCGGGGATTGTCTGGTCCAGTGCGGTGCGGATTCTGGCGATCGCCTGATCACCGGTACTGCGTTGCAGTTGATAGTCGGCAATGATCAGATCAGGTTGGCCATTGCCGGTGTCCAGCAGCGCGAGTAACTCCTCTGCCGATGCAGCGCTGATCGTGCGAAACCGCCACGCTTTCAGCAGTGCTTCCACGCTCGCACGGACCCAGGGTTGATCATCGATAACGGCCACCAGTTGTCCATCGCCGTGATAACTCAAATCGAACGCCGTTGTACTGGTGCTTTCGCGCAGCGGACGCTGGCTGGTGGCAGCGGCGATTGTCAGCGTTAATGTGGTGCCACTGGCTGCGCTGGATTGCAGTTGCAGATCGATGTCGGTCAGGCCAGCCAGGCGTTTGACGATCGCAAGGCCGAGTCCGAAACCCTTGGAACGATCGCGATCCTGATTGGATATCTGGTAGTACTCGGAAAAAATATTGTCGTGCTCGGCGGCCGGAATGCCGACGCCGTTGTCTTGCAACACGATCGCGACCGATTTATTGCCTTGTCGGTAACAGCGCAGCGCAATTTGTGTGGCGCCACTGTGTTTGACAGCGTTTTCCATCAGGTTGCGTAGAATCCGGTCCAGCAACACCGGATCTGTCTCGACATCGCAGGGTTCAGCGTCGAGTTTTATGCTGATGTTCTCGGCCGCTGCGATCGGCTCGTAGTCGAGCTGTAACAGCCGCAGAAAGTGGCCCAGATCAAAGGTGCTTTTTTTGGTGGTGATTTTACCGGCGTCCAGTTGTGATAAATCCAGTACGCTGTTGAACGATTTACTCAGGTGCGCGGCAGACTGTCGAATCGCCAGCAATGTTTGTTTTCCCTCTTGATTGTGTACATGAGTTTTCAGTGATTCGATCAGAAAAATCAGCGCCTGCAGGGGCTGGCGCAGATCGTGGCTCGCCTCGGCGATGAAGCTCTCGATCTTGCGTTTTTCCTTGTGACCGCTTTGCAGCTGCTCGACCACGTTAGCCATTTCGCGCTGGGTTTTTTTGGTTAGATCCTGCGAGCTGGCGGCCTGCAGCGTGACTCGTCGCACCAGCCAGATCAACAGCCCGGCGGCGAGAAACAGTGCCGCGCCAAATATCCAGAATGCCCGGTTCAATGCCACGAGGTGTGCTTTGGTGGCATCCTGTGCGACGGACGAGTAAATAAAAAATCGCGTGCCAATGATATGCAGTTGGCGGCTGTGCGCGCGGGCGCCATCAATCAGTTGCAACGCCTGTGTCGGGGTTAGCGTGTGATCGTGTGCGATCAGCGGTTCGCTGGTACGCAAAAACTCCCAGATGCTCGCCGTTTGCGCGGCTACTTGGTCCTGTTGTTCCGGATCACCCGGAAAACGCAGCTCGAATACGCGAAATGAACTCCAGACCACATCGAAGGTTTCGCGGTAGTCAGTGGCAAACTCATCTGCCGGTTGGCCGGCGAGTATTGCGTAGCGATAGCGATGTATCGTATCGGCCAGCTTGTTGATGTTGTGGGTCGCCTGCATCAGATAGTTCATCGCGCCCGGGCTTTCGCGAGTAAGCCGTTCACGCGTCTCATCGATCTGTTTCATGATGACGATCAACGCAGCGATACAACCCAGTGCCGCCAGCAGTGTACTGACGACCAGAATACGACCCTTCACAGTATTTCCATCTCGCGCAGTTGCCAGACGGAAAAAGCCTTGTTGATTTCGGTTGAGAGTTCGGGGTGGTCATCGAACGGGAACATCAGCCAAAGTGGGCCAAGATCGCGCAGCGTCATTGGTTTTTCGTCCAGTTCATAGGCGATGAGGATCGGGTAGCGATCGAAATCGACGCCCTCAACGGTAATCAGGTAATCGTCTATGGCGATTGCTTTGAATCGCTGCGAACCCGCACCGATGGCGGCCAGCAGATCGCGCACCGTGACACCGGCGAATGTCGATGCGCCGACCGTCCATGGCGTGTGCGTGGTGAATGATGTGCGAGGCAGGCGCTGCAGTGTGTCGCGATCGAGTTCCAGCGTATCGGCATTGTGGTTATGAACCTGGATATCACCGCGAATGGACAGCAATACCTTGCCCTTCGCGGGCTGTGAAAGATCGAGCTCGGGCTGAGACTTTGACAGGCTCGTGCCGGAAACCGCAAGCGCAGCAACAGCAAACAGGAGGGCAATCGCCTTTTTCATGGGGTAATCGCAAAATAGACTAGAAACGTGGACGGGATTGTCCGGCATCCTGCGTGTCGGGGCGGTGAATCCTGTTGCAAAGCCGCCAGCGAGGTGGACTATACGCGAACGTGATCCTATGCGCTGTCGCGGATCGCTTCAGCGGTGACTTCAGC
>CAZNIS010000083.1:0-9813 GCA_964573105.1 uncultured Granulosicoccaceae bacterium | reverse complement strand
GACTTCAGCCCAGGGTGACATCACAAACGAGCCGCCGCAGTTGTCGCCTGATGAATTGCGACTGATCAGGTTCGGGCACGCAAACAGCGATGGATAAACGCCGTGTGGCACGCCGATCGCAGGGTGTCCGTCGCGCTGTAGCTGTTCAATCAGTGCGGCGCCGAGGCGCTGATCGACACAGACCTGTGCAGCGCCACTGACATCGACTCGGGGCTGATGCATGGCTGTATCAACATCCATCTGGTAGTCGACCACCATCGACAGCAGCTGCATAACCGCCGGCATGATGCGCCGCCCACCCGAGGCCCCCAGCGCGTAGAAGCTGCCGTCGGGCGTGTTGAACAGCGTGGGGCACATGTTTGACAGTGGTCGTTTGCCAGGTGCCATTGAGTTGGGTTGATTGTCGCGCGGGTCGAACCACATGATGCCGTTGTTCATCAGTAGCCCGGTCTCTGGCAGCATCACCTTCGAGCCGAATACCGAAAGCAGCGTCTGCGTCAGCGCCACCATGTTGCCGGCGCTGTCGACTACAGTGATGTGTGTGGTGCAGCCGGGAGCGCGGCTGTCGTCCAGATCGCCGAGCGTGCTCAGTCGATGGTGGTAGGCGTCGCGCAGGGCCGCGGCATAGCCGCGGTAGGTGTCATCGTCCGGTGCAGTCGATGCACACCAGCCGCTGTTTTCAAGTCGTTGCAGCGCATCCTGCAGGGTCGGGCCGGCGGTCAGTCCGGGTGCGGTAAACAAGGTGGCATCTCTGTAGCTCGACTGATCGGCCGTGCCGATACGCGCCTGGTACTGGGCGAGATCGGCCTGTCGCAGTGTCGATTCCACCGATTTGAAATCGCGATCCAGCATCGCGGCGAGCTCGCCCTGATAAAAATCCTCGACGCCGCGATCGCGCAGTTGCTCCATCGTGTGGGCCAGATTGCCGAGCACGATCGATGGCAGCGGGCCACCCCATTCGCCGGCCGGGGCGAAGCCATTCGGCAGGTAAGTCTTTGCGCTTTGGGCAAATTGCGCCAGCACAGGTGCAGAGGCGGCGATTTTAAGTGTTGCGTACCAGTCGACGGCAAATCCCGAGCGCGCACTCTCGATCGCCGGGGTGATCAGCTCGGCGAAGGATTTGGTGCCAAAGTGATTGAGGGCTGCGTCGATGCCACGCAAATAGCCGGGCACGGCGATTGACATCGGTCCCTGCACGTTGCGATTGTCGATCACCGACGGCCAGCCAAACAGATCGTCGTCCTGACCCGGTACCAGTGGATAGTCGGCGGGATCAAGTGCCAGTGGTGCGCGCATACCGAAGTCGACACTGTGCACTGTGCCGCTGGCGGCGTCGCGGTACAACATAAACCCGCCGCCGCCGATGCCACTCATCCACGGCTCGACGGTGCCGATCATGAGGCTGGTTGCCACCGCCGCATCGATTGCGTTGCCGCCTTCGCGCAGCACCTGTGCGCCGGCGGCAGATGCCGCATAGTGCTGGCTCGCCACCAGCCCGCCCCGACTGGACACAGCCGGCTTGCGCACCTGCCAGGTTTCGACACTGGTGAGGGTGGATTGCGGGATTTGATCGCTCATGGGTCGACTACCTGATAACGTGGAAACGGTCGCGCATGCTGCGCAACGTTTGGGGCACAAGCCAGACTCGGGTATTCTGTCAGCCCCTACGGTGTTGAACAACCATGCGAGAAAGATTGCATTTTCTGTTGTTGAATCTGGGCCATTTGCTCGATCACCTGTTCATGCTGGTATTCGCGACAGTGGCGGCGCTGGCGCTGACTCGCGAGTGGGGGTTGAGCTACGCCGAGCTGATTCCCTATGCGACACCGGGATTTGTCGCGTTTGGCGCGTTTGCGATGCCGGCTGGCTGGCTGGCTGATCGCTGGAGTCGCGAGGGCATGATGGTGGTGTTTTTTATCGGTATTGGCCTTGCCTCAGTGGCCTGTGCGCTCGTATCGACGCCGCTGCAGATTGGCATTGGCCTGTTTGCGATTGGCGTGTTCGCCGCGATCTATCATCCGGTTGGTATCGGTCTGGTGCTGGATGGCACAGGCGGAACCGGCATGCGCATCGCGGTCAATGGTGTGTGGGGCAACATGGGGGTGGCGATCGCCGCACTGCTGACAGGCTTCATGATCGACACGCATGGCTGGCGCTCGGCGTTTGTCTGGCCCGGGGTGTTTTCGGTGCTGCTCGGCCTGTTGTACTGGCAGGCGATTTATCGCAAAAGGCCGGCTGAATCGGCACCTGATCAGACGGTTAAAAAGAAGCCGCAGCAAAGTGGTGTCGATGCGTCGATCTTTCGCCGTACACTTGGCATCATTTTGCTGACCACTGCCATCGGTGGTCTGGTTTTTCAAAGTACTACCTTCGCGCTGCCCAGGGTGTTGTCTGAGCGTGCCGCCGACATCGCACCCACCGCAACACTGGTTGGCTGGCTTGCCTTCATGGCGTTTGCGATTGGCTCGCTTGCGCAGCTGGTGGTCGGATATCTGCTCGACCGCGTCTCCGCACGCTATGTGTTCATGACCATCGCCGTGCTGCAGATCGTATTTTTTGCGGCGATGATTTCTGCCTCGGGCGTGTTGGCGATTGTGGTGGCGGTTGGATTCATGCTCGCCGCATTCGGCCAGATACCGATCAACGATGTGCTGGTCGGTCGCATTGCGGTGTCAGAGTGGCGCAGTCGCATCCTGGCGCTGCGCTACACCACGACGATCACAGTCATGGCCTGCTCGGTACCGTTTATCGCGTGGGTTTACGCAGGCTGGGGATTTTCGCGATTGTTCGTGATACTCACCGCCGCCGCGACCGCTATTTTCATCGCCGTGTGTGCGCTGCCATTGCTTGCACCGCGCAAGCCGGCCGCCGCCTGAGCGGATCAGCCAGTCAAAGACTGGCGCTGGCGGCGCATCAGGTTTTCACGGTGGGCGATATACACACCTGCTGTGAATATCAGGCCGGCGCCAATCCAGGTCCACATATCAATGGTCTCGCCAAACAGGGCGTAGCCAAAGGCCACTGCGAACGGTAGTCGTGCAAAGTCGAGGCTTGCGATCATCGATGCGTCGGCCGCGGCGTAGGCGCGAGCCAGAAACACGTGGCCCAGTGTCGCCACTGGCCCTAGCCCGGATTATTCACCACGATGACGATTTCTCGCTTGATCCTTGCTCCCACCGCGAATTATCTTCAGTTGCAAATAACAGCGTGTATTCGACGCCTTCAGATAATCCGCGGTGAAAACAATGCTCTACGCGATAATCTCGCCCCGCGATGAATATTCCGGGCTGGTGCCAGCAACACCAGCCAGACGTGCAACGTGGGCCAGTGCCACACCCACAGCGCTGGCAACAGCGTTAAAGGGGTCATAATCAAGGTAGTGATAAAGACGATCCGATTCGGATCATCGCTCGCGGTCAGGCGTTTGATCAGTGTCGTTGACAGCCCCATGAACATCGCGGAGATCAACGCCAGCCAGACGCCGGGCGTGAGCTCCAGAATACCAGGGCGCAGGACGATCAGCGCGCCGACAAAGCCCGTTAGCGTGGCGGCCCAGCGCCGTACGTGCACGACTTCCCCCAGGAACATCACCGCCAGCACGGTAGCGAACACCGGGGCCATAAAACTGATAGCGGTTATTTTTCCAACCGGTTCCAGTGCGACTGCAATGAACCAGGTAACCATGGCCGACAACCCAGTGCACACGCGCACCAGGTACAAGGTCCAGCGGTTGGTTGTGATCATGCTGCGTCCGCGCCACAACAGCAGTGGCAGCATCGTGATCAGGGCAAACAGCAGGCGCAGAAAAACGATCTGCATCGGTGGCACACCAGCTTTGGCAGCATAGCGGGCCAGAACCGAGATCCCCGCAATAAAGCAGCACGAGAAAAGCATCCACATCGCACCCGTCACCACATGGTTGGTGCGGGGGCCAGCGGTCTGGTCGGCATCGTTGGATTGCGGCACAGGCTACCTTGCCACGAATCGGTGGCAGTTGCGGGGCGTTCTAAAGGCATTTGATAAAAGATCGACTCGCATGTGGTGTTACGCGCCGCGCAGTACTGAGTCAAGACTGTATGGCTGCAATAACAGGACGGCATCGCTCGGTGTGCGCGACGATCTTTGGCGGTTGCGGGTATAGTGGGGCTTTGGCTAACAGGGGGGATTCGTCGTGTCAGCTACGCGCCAGTCGGCCATTGATCGCGCACTTGCGTATTTTGACGACGGACAGTTTGAAATTGAACTCGGCCGTCGTGTCGCGCACCGAACTGAAAGCCAGAAGCCCGACAATACCCCGGTGCTGGAGCAGTACCTCAGGCGTGAGATGCAACCGGCATTTGAACAGATGGGCTTTAGCTGCCAGCAGTATGCAAACCCGGTAGCGGGCGGCGGTCCGGTGCTGTTGGCGCAACGGATAGAAGACCCTGCGTTGCCCACGGTGCTGGGTTATGGTCACGGAGATGTGATTCTGGGACTGGATGAGCAGTGGACTCAGGGCGATGGTCCGTGGCAAATCGCGCGCGACGGTGAGCGGCTCTACGGTCGAGGCACGGCCGACAACAAAGCGCAGCACACCATCAACATGGCGGCGATGAACTGCGTGCTGGCAGAGCGGGGCAGGCTTGGTTTTAACAGCAAGTTCATCATTGAAACCGGTGAGGAAAACGGCTCACCGGGTCTGCGCGAGATCATCGCCGATAACCTCAATGCCTTCGCAGCCGATGTGTTCATCGCCTCCGACGGTCCACGTGTCAGCCCGCAGCGCTGCACACTGACGCTTGGCGCACGCGGTGGAGAGAACTTCGACCTGCTGGTGGAGTTGCGCGATGGCGGACATCACTCGGGCAATTGGGGTGGCCTGATCGCTGATCCCGCGATTATTCTCGCCCACGCGCTGGCCAGTATCGTCAGTGACAGCGGACAAATAAAAATCAAAGACTGGCTGCCCCCCGCGCGAACCCAAGCGATTAAAAAAGCTCTGAACGGACTTGAGATATCGGCCGGACCCGGTGCGCCTGCCATCGACCCGGACTGGGGCGAGCCGGGCCTGACACCAGCGGAAAAAGTCTACAGCTGGAATAGTTTTGCGGTGCTGGCGATGAAATCCGGCAACCCGGACAATCCCGTGAACGCGATCTCGCCGTGGGCGCGCGCGCACTGTCAGCTGCGCTACTTTGCCGGTACCGATGTCAGTCGCATCGAACCGGCGTTGCGCGAGCACCTGGATGCACACGGGTTTGAGCAGGTGAAGATCGTCGCCGCGCCAAAGGGCAATGCCGCGGGCTTCGCCGCCTCGCGCACCGAACCCGATCACCCGTGGGTTCAGTTTGTACAGCACTCACTGGAAAACACGCTCGGCACTGCGCCTGCCGTGATCCCGAGTATGGGTGGCTCGATCTGCAATGATCTTTTCACCGATTTGCTCGGTCTGCCTGCGATCTGGATTCCACACTCCTACGCCGGCTGTTCGCAGCATGCACCCGATGAGCACATTTTGCTGCCGCTGGTACGCGACGCACTGCCAGTGATGGCGGGGCTCTACTGGGATCTTGGCGCGCTGCCCCCACCTGTATCGAGCGTTTGAAGCGCGGTACAATCAGCGCCGCCTGCGCGTCGTCTGGCGGCGCTTTCACCCAACACGGTATCCTCGATGACTCAACCCTGTGATCTGGAGGCAGTGGCGGCACTGTCGATGCTGCAAAACAAATCGCTATCGCCTGTCGAGTTAATGCAAAGCTGCCTCGATCAGATCGATAGGGTTAACGCCGCCGTCAATGCGGTGGTGGCACTGGATGCCGATGCCGCATTGCAACAGGCGCGCAGGGATGAAAAAGCCATTATGGCAGGTGAGGATATCGGCCTGCTCGGTGGTCTGCCGGTTGGCATCAAGGACCTTGAAGAGACTGCCGGTCTGCGCACCACACACGGCTCGCTGCTGTACAAAGATCACGTGCCGGATACGGATGACGACATGGTCGCCAGTGTGCGCCGCCACGGCGGCAATATATTCTGCAAGACCAACACACCTGAATTTGGCGCCGGCGCCAACACGGTTAATCGCGTGTACGGGGCGACCGGCAATCCGTTCGATCCGATCAAGACCTGCGCCGGTTCCTCCGGTGGCACTGCCGTGGCACTGGCAACCAATATGCTGCCGCTGGCCAGTGGTTCTGACTATGGTGGCAGTCTGCGCAATCCGGCTTCATTCTGCGGCATTACCGGGTTTCGACCATCGCCAGGTGTGGTACCGGCGACACACGCCGAAATCAGCTTAAGTCCGTTTTCGGTGCTCGGGCCGATGGGGCGCACAGTGGCTGACACCCACTTGCTGTTACGCGCGCAGAGCTGGGTGGATCGTGCCGATCCGTTTTCTGCACCGGGTGCGCATCCGATACCCGAGACCTTGCAACCAGTCGATCTGTCGACATTAAAAGTAGCCTGGTCGGAGGATCTGGGTTGCGCGCCGATCGACAATAATATCCGGGCTATCTTTCGCGAGCGCATTGGCACCTTTGGTTCATCATTTGGCGAGTTCTACGAGCGTGCGCCCGACATGCAGCACGTGCACGAAACCTTTGAAGTGCTGCGCGGCGTAAGCTTTGTTGCAAGCCATGCCAGGCGGCTGGCCGAACACCGCGATCTGCTGGGACCGAATATCATCGATAACACTGAGCGCGGTCTGCAGTTTAGCGCCGCTGATATCGCCCGCGCGTCTGCACAGCAGGCCACCATCTATCGCGATGCGCTGCGGTTTTTTTCTTCCACTGATATCGTCATCACACCAGCAACAGCTGTGACCCCTTTTCCACACAGCCAGCTGTCTGTCGGCGAGATCAATGGCGAGACGCTACCCACTTACATGCGCTGGCTCGCCATTGCCTACGCGCCGACAACTGCCATGTGTTGCGCCTGTGTATTGCCCTGTGGTGTCGATCACAAGGGTATGCCGTTCGGACTGCAGATAGTCGGGCCGAACGGTTCAGATGCAAATGTGCTGGCAATAGCGAAAACGCTGGAAAGTGTTCTGGCCGACAACCCGGCCACCCGCCGCCCGATACCGGATATCGAATCACTGGCAGGCGCACCGGCGCTCGCCGCTAACCTGTGAGTTGACACCATGAGCTTGTTTATCGATTTTTTGTTTCGCTGGTTTCACGTACTGTTCGGTCTGGTCTGGGTCGGGTTGCTGTACTACTTCAACTTCGTGCAGGGTGAATATTTCAAGGAAGCCAGCGACGACGCGCGTGCCGATGTGATGGGAAAGCTGGTGCCGCGGGCGCTGTTGTGGTTTCGCTATGCGGCGCTAGCCACTTTTTTCACCGGCTTGTATCTGCTGGCAGCACTCGGTGCCGGCGCAAACCAGTACATTCTGCTCGGCGCACTGATGGGCACGTTAATGTTTCTCAACGTGTGGCTGATTATCTGGCCGTGTCAGAAGGTACTGTGCGGTCTGGCCGAAGGGGATAAGGCACGCGCCGCACCGCGTGCATTGTTGGCATCGCGCACTAACACGTTGTTCTCGGCACCGATGCTGTACGGCATGCTGGCGTCCAAACATGGCCCCGCCGGTGGCGGTTATGACTCAATGGCGATGAGCGATATTGGCTGGGTACTGGCCGTGGTGATCGTGCTGGCCCTGCAGGTCAATGCGGTGATTGGAAAAATCTGGAAGATGGCGAGCATAGTCGGCGTCATTCACCTGAGTCTGGCACTGACTTTTCTGCTGTATGCGTTACTGCATTTTCTGTAGAAGTGCCCCTGACAAATCGGAGGAGAACCCATGTATAACCTCAACGGCAAGGTCGCAGTGGTCACCGGCTCCACGCGGGGTATCGGCAAAGCCACCGCCTTTGCGCTGGCCAGTGCCGGTGCCAGAGTGGTGATCTCCAGTCGCAAGGCGGATGCCTGCAGCGCGGTGGTGGAAGAGTTTACTGCACAGGGGCTGGATGTGATTGGCATACCCTGTCACGTCGGGCGACGCGATCAGCAGCAGGCACTGGTTGATCAAACCGTAGAAAAATGGGGCCAGATTGATATTCTGGTTTGCAACGCTGCGACCAATCCGGTCTACGGTCCGATGCACACGATCAGCGATGATGCGTTTGACACCGTCATGAATACCAATGTGCGCAGTATTTTTCAGTTGTGCAATATGGTGTGTCCGTCGATGGCCGAGCGCGGTTATGGATCGGTGGTGGTGATCTCAAGCATCGCGGCGATTCGCGGCGACACGGTATTGGGCCTCTATGGCATTTCCAAGGTCGCGGAGACGGGCCTTGTGCGCAACCTTGCCGTCGAGTGGGGGCCCAGTGGCGTACGCGCCAATGCGATTGCACCTGGCCTTGTGAAAACCGATTTTGCCCGCGCCCTGTGGGAAGATCCGGAGCGACTGGGCAAGTCCGAGGCGCGCACGCCACTGCGCCGCATCGGCAGGCCCGAAGAGATCGCCGGCGTCGCCTTGTTTCTCGCCAGTGATGCCGCCTCGTTTGTCACCGGACAGACGATTGTCGCCGACGGCGGGCAGACCATTACATGAGTGATCCGTCTTTGAAGCTGGATGAATATGGCACCATTGAGGTGTTGCCACAACATCGATTTGATGAAAGCAGGCTGCAGCAGTACCTGCACGAGTATCTGCCACAGGGCTGTTCCAGTCTGAAAGTCAGGCAGTTTCAGGGTGGCCAGTCAAATCCGACCTTTTTGATATTCATCGACGGCACACCGTTTGTGCTGCGCAAGAAACCGCCAGGCAAACTGCTGCGTGGCGCGCATCAGGTGGATCGTGAATTCAGAGTGATGAAGTCGCTCGACGGCAGCGCCGTGCCGGTACCGCAGATGCTGCACCTTTGTGAAGACGAAGACGTCATCGGCACCATTTTCTTTGTCATGCAGTATCTCGATGGCCGGGTTGAGCAGGAGCCCACGCTGTCAGTGTTCGAGCAATCGCAACGCACGCCGATGTTCGAGCAAATGGCGAGCACGCTGGCCCGCTTGCACAACGTCGATTGGCAGGCGGTTGGACTGGAGGGATTTGGCCGTGCTGAAAACTATATTGGCCGGCAAATCAGTACCTGGTCGAAACAGTACGAAGCCTCAAAGACCGACGAGATGCCGGCGATGGATAAACTGATGGCCTGGCTGAGCAATCGCGAGCCACCCGAATCACCGGCCACCATCGCACACGGTGATTTCCGTGTCGGCAATCTGATGTTCGGTGCCGAACACACCAATATTATCGCCGTGCTCGACTGGGAGCTATCGACCATCGGCCACCCGTTGGCGGATCTGGGGTATTTCTGTCTGCCGTGGTATCTGCCGGCCGATCTGTCAGGTGTGCGTGGGCTCAAGGGCCGCGACCTCGAGAGCGAGGGCCTGCCGTCTGTTGATCTAATCGTGGATGTGTATCGTCGCGAGCGCGGACTCACCGAGGAGATCGATCTGGATTACTTTGTTGCGTTCTCACTGTTTCGGCTTGCGGCGATTGTGCAGGGCGTCTACGCGCGTGGCTTGCAGGGCAACGCCAGCAGCGCCGACGCGATACTGGTTGGCAAGCGTGCCGCACTGCTGGCACAGACGGGATGGTCAATAGTTGAACACCGCTGATTTGCTTTTAAGCGACAGGTCGATGGCATGAAAAAGATATCGAATATAGGCGAAATTCTGGATCGCTTTTCAAGCGGGCAAACCGTGGTGCTGCACTCGGCACTGGCCGAGCCTGCGGTACTGGGCGCGCAACTGGCCGAGCACGCAGCGGCTCTGGCGGGTGTGAGTGTGTATTGCCTGATGCCGATGGGGGAGGCGGCATACGGACAG
>CAZNIS010000082.1:1718-33907 GCA_964573105.1 uncultured Granulosicoccaceae bacterium | reverse complement strand
AACTTTGAGCGGCCGCCCTTCTAAATCTACCGTGGCTTCGATGCTCGGTACACCACTGCCGCTGTAGGCAACCACCTGGCTATCGCTGAGTGGGTGGAGGCTGAACAGTGCGATGCTGAACGGGTTGTCGAGTTGCTCTACAACCCGATGAGGATAGCGCGCCAGGGTATCGCCCAACGCATCGTGCCACTGGTTTGAATACTCCTGAAACACCATGATGTCCGGCTGGTGCCGATTAATAATCCGAATGGCGTCAGTGTGCTCGCGATTGTTTGCCAATAAATTGCAGGTCATCACTCGCAGATCGGGCTCAGCGACAGGCCCATCGGCTTTGCGCCAGTATGGCAAGGTGCCGTAGACATGCACACCCAGCACAATGAACAACACGAGCACTGCAACAAACTGTCGTCGAAACAATGCAAACAGCAACAACACCGCTGTGCCGGCGATGTATTGCATGCGAAAGTTACTGATAAGATCCAAGAAGAGATTGTAGTGACCCAGCGCACCCGCCAGCGACAATACAGCCCCCGCTACTCCCAGCCATACAAACCGGTCCAACAATCCGTCGTCCGGCATTTTTTCTTTCATGAAATGGCAAACACAGGCTCAACGAGCCTCTTCAAGTTGTGCGACAAAGCTTATAGCGTCAGCGACGTTACGCACATGAATTTTACTCACACAACATTGATCCAGCGCCGCTGCGTGATCTCTTATCCAGAGCGTGAGCTCTGACAAACTGATAGCGCTGGAATCTGCGTGATCCATGGAATGCTTGATCCCATTGGCGTCCACTACAAACACCGGCCCATCGCAGTTTGCCAGCAGTGACAGGCATTCGGTTGCTGTGCGCGCAAAGGCCAACTCCTGATCGCGCTCGAATTTGACAATCGCTGGCCACTGGATGGCATCTGGCAACACGGCACTGGCGGTGATACTGCTATCGACCGCCTCGTGTTCTTTATTCGATTCAGACATTCTCAGCGCTAGACACTAAAGCGCCCGATGGGCATCAGCCTGGTACGGCATAACACATTGCGCGGATCACAATGGCGGCCCGACACGCTAGCGCTCGATAAATGCGAGCCAGTCTCGCAAGTGCGCAAGCAAGTCTTCACGCGGCAGTCGTCGATCCGGTGCCTCGTCGTCAAAATTCGACTCAATCGTCGCCAATTGCGGACTGATGATCACGCTGTGACCATTGCCGTGAAATTCACTTCTCACCTGCCCGTTGGCGACTTTTTCTATCAGATCGCGCGTGACCTGGATCGAACCCTGAAGATCACTTTGCAGGAATACCGCAAGGCGCTCATCATTGCCACGAGCGCAGGGGTTGCCGCTATCGTCAGTATAAAATTCGAGATCTTTCATGTTCAATCTCACTTGTAAATCGGATAGGCGGTGTTGATATCACCCTTAGACAAGGTGTACCCCTCGATGTCAAAACCCAGCCCTGAAGGGCCGCGCCAGGGCTGGCTCTTCTTGTTCTTGCTGTTGCGGTAGGCATTGAGCACCGCGTCAGTCACCTGCTCGGCCGACATACTATCGGGGAAAAAACTCGAGAACTTTTCCAGCCAGCGTGAGCCGTCCCGCACTTCGATCATGGCGGTATACACGCCCTGGTTGTTGGGTTTGTCGCGAATGCGGACCAACCGGGCGGTCGACGGGTCAACGCCACCGGGCCTGGAATGAAACCCGACTGGTCGGCCCTTGCGATTGATCTCACCCTCGAAAACATGATGCAGGTTGATTGCGGGGCTGGTCTTTGACCACTTGGCCCCGGACTGATAACCCGCTGTATTAGAGCTGCCCGCAGCCTTACCGCTGTCGGCATTCGACTTGCCGAACTCTTTTAGCGTCAGCTCACCATTCGAGTTGCCGCCACTGGTGGCGGATTGTAGATCGCCGTCAAGTAAGGCATTGAGATCAATACCCAGCTTGTCGAGGTTAATCCCGAACGCCAGCAAAACCGCCGTGATGACAGGTATCAGTATCTTTTTATTCAAAGCAAAAACGTCCGATTATCAATGTGGAAAAACCAGCCCGCTAAACAGCTTGCGCGCTGTACGCAACAGGGCGGCCTTGTGTACCTGAATAGTATTGCCGGTGAACGTTACATTCATGACGACACCAGTTTCACCAATCGGGTGTTCGACCGAGATCAGCTTTTCATCGTCAGCGGGAATATCAGCCAGCTGCGCCGCCGGTGATTGTGGCAGCATGCAGGCTGTCGCAACGCTCACAGCGCCCAGCACCCCTATTGATGCATGACAGCGGTGCGGGATGAAGGTGCGTGTGCTGATGGCACCGCCATGTCGAGGTGCGGCGACCAGAGACATCTTCGGCACTGATTTTTCACTCACATCACCCAGATTCATTAGCGGACCGGCCTGCAGGCGAATGGACTCGAGACGCGCCTTTAGTGCCTCATTGGCATCCAGTTCCTCACGCGATTCATACCCGCTAACACCCATGTCTGACGCTCGCAAGACAATGACCGGCATGCCATTGTCGATGCAGGTCACCGGGATATCATCGAAAACATCGACTTCGTTGCCAGTGGGCAGCAGGGCACCACAGCTAGACCCCGCCGCTTCCGGGAAATTCTGCAGCACCGGTGCCGAGGTCCCGGGCACTCCGTCAATACGGGCATCACCGCTGTAGCTGACGATGCCGCCGGGAGTCTGCAGCGTCACCTCGGCGACTTGATCACTGTTGACCATATAGACAGAGATTTTTGTCTCGTCTGAGTGTGCTTGCACCAGATCGTTCTCCAGCGCGAACTGCCCGACGCCAGCGAGGATGTTGCCGCAATTTTGCGCATCGGTCACGATGGGTTGATCCACAAACACCTGCAAAAAAAGGTAGTCGATATCAGCGTTATCGCGATCGCTGGCGGAGACGATAGCTACCTTGCTGCACAATGGATCAGCGCCGCCAATGCCATCGATCTGGCGCGCGTCGGGTGACCCCATGATAGACAGCAACAGCGCATCGCGCGGCACCTCATCTGCGGGTAAATCACTTTTGAGAAAATACGCGCCCTTGGATGTTCCACCACGCATCCAGGTGCACGGAATGCCCTTGCTCATGATTAACCGATCTTCAGTCGACTGAACACTTTTTGCGCGTTGCCAACAAAGATCTTTTGTTTTTCGGCCGCGCTGAGCTCGGTGTTGTTGTCGATGTAGCGTTTGGTATCGTCAAAGTAGTGACCGGTCTCCGGGTCGATACCGCGAACCGCACCAACCATCTCGGAGGCGAACAGGATGTTGTCGGCCGGAATAACCTTCAATAGCAGATCAATGCCAGGCTGATGATACACACAGGTATCAAAGAAAACGTTGTTTAGTATCAGCTCGCTCAGTGGTGGCTTACCCATCATGTCGGCCAGTCCGCGGAATCTGCCCCAGTGATAGGGCACCGCACCGCCGCCATGCGGCACGATAAATTTCAGGGTGGGGAAATCCTTAAATAAGTCCGAGGTAATGACCTGCATAACCGCCGTGGTGTCGGCACCGAGATAGTGCGAGCCCGTGGTGTGAAATGCAGGGTTGCACGCGGCGCTGACATGAATCATGGCGGGTATATCGAGCTCGACCATTTTTTCATACACCGGATACCAGTAGCGATCGCCCAGCGGTGGATCGGTCCAGTAGCCGCCGGACGGATCAGGGTTGAGGTTGATACCGATAAATCCGTACTGATTGACGCAGCGTTCAATCTCGGCGACACAGGCGACTGGCGGCACGCCCGGTGTCTGTGGCAACTGCGCGACACCGACAAAATTCTCAGGATACAACTGTGTGATGCGATAGATCAGATCGTTGCAGTGCTGTGTCCAGGTGACACTGGTGGATTCGTTGCCAATGTGATGCCCCATCCAGCTTGCACGTGGCGAGAAGATAGTCAGATCAGTGCCGCGTTCTCGCTGCAGCTTCAGTTGCGCGCCCTCAAGGCTTTCGCGAATCTGATCATCAGTGATCGAGATGATGCCCTTGCTGTGCTGGAACGCCGGATCGCCGAGCAAGTCGGACTTTTGTTGTTCTCGATACTCGCCCAGTTCATCTGGCGCAGTGGTGTAGTGGCCGTGGCAATCTACGATCATAGTTGTTCCCGTGAGTGGCGCTATCGGTTTGCGGCTATTGCTGCAGCGTATCCAGGTCCGCCGCTGAATCGACATAAACCAGCCCGGCCTCTTCCAGCCGCGGCCGCATGTTGTACATGTCCAACCCCAGTTCACCGGCGGCAAGCCTGCGACGCTTGTCGCCCTCGTTGGCTTCACGCGCCTGCGCCGCAGCCAGCGTTTGTTCAGCCGATCGTCTGGGCACACAGACGACCCCGTCGTCATCCGCGACGATGACATCACCCGGGTTGATGATCTCGCCACCACACACAATCGGTATATTCACGCTGCCAAGCGTCTCCTTGACTGTGCCTTTGGCAGAAATTCGCTTACACCACACTGGAAAACCCAATTCGCTCAGCTCGGACACATCACGACAGCCGGTATCGGTAATCAGTGCGCGCACACCACGCGCCATCGCAGAGGTGGCCAACAGATCGCCAAACATGCCATCGGTGTTGTCAGCGGTGCAACCAATGACGAGCACATCGCCCGGTTGTGCCAATTCAATGGCGACGTGAACCATCCAGTTGTCACCTGGCTGCGCCAGTATCGTCACTGCACTGCCGGCAATTCGCGCACCAGAATAAATCGGCCGCATATAGGGTTTCATCAGCCCGATGCGCGTCTGCGCCTCGTGAGTGGTGGCGACGCCGAGTTCGCCCAGTTTGTCTATCACCGATTGATCGGCACGCTCGATGTTGCGCACGGCGACTGGTTTCATCATGGCTCCTATTGATTGGCTTCTGTCTGATGGCAGGACGCCATCACGACCAATACAACCGGGTGGGATTGTCGATCAGAATTTTCTGCCGCAGCGCCTCGGTGGTGGCAATCGCAAATACGCGATCGACCAGCTGGCCGTCGTCCGGCATGTGCGATTTCATGTTCGGATGCGGCCAGTCGGTCCCCCACAACACACGGTCAGGTACCGATTCGATAAGCTTCAGCGCCACCGGATCAACGTCGCTGTAGGGCGGGCCCATTGTGGACAGCCTCTCGGCACAACTAACTTTGACCCAGTATTTTTCATCATCCAGCAGCAGCTTGTGAAGCAGCTTGAATGCAGTTGACTCAAGCCCCTCCTCAACCGGTACACGCCCCATGTGATCAATGACGACCGGCACGCGAATGCTTTGCAGAAACGGTGACAGCTCGACCAGATCCTCAGCGTCAAAGTAGACGATGATATGCCAGCCAAGCGGCGCAATTTTGGCCAGGATGTCCTCGTAGTGATCGAGCGGTTTGCCACCACCCAGACGTTTGACGAAATTAAACCGCACGCCGCGAACCCCTTGCTCGTGCATCGATTGCAGGTCGGCTTCGGTGATCTCCCTGTCTACCACGGCGACTCCGCGATAGGCCTCGCCTCCCGCGCGCAGCGCATCGAGCATGGCGTCGTTGTTGGTGCCGTGACAACTGGCTTGCACGATCACCGCGCGATCGATACCGAGAAAGCGATGCCGTTGAAACAGCGTGTCCTTGCCGGCGTCGACCGGTTCATAGGTGCTGGTGGCGGCGAACGGAAACTGCGCCGCTGGCCCGAAAACGTGACAGTGGCTGTCGCAAGCGCCAGCAGGCAGCGCCTGATCCGGCTTTTTGGGGTCGGGATGATAGGCGAGGTACCCGGGACTAACCATCTGTCATGATCTCTGGCGAAAGTTCATCTGAATTTGCGTAACACTGGTTAACTCACGTAACCGGTGGCGACGCTGCTGGGGCTCGATTGTAGTGTTGGAACCGGGTTCAGGCCAGTGCGTGACCACCGGCTTGGCATACGATCGCAGCGCGCTTCTCGCCGCGCATTCTACCGACACCAGTCGCCAGGCTGTCGGTGGACGACTGCGCCACAGCAGGCAATTGACACAATCATGGGCTCAATTGTGCAGATATTAAGGAAAATCTCCAATTGCTGCTCACTTTTATCACCGCAATTAGAAGCGACCGTTATAGTGCCGGCACCGCTGGATCACCCATGCCCCTGAAACTATCTATCGCGCAGAAACTGTTCGCCTCGCACCTGGGGCTGACGATTGTCGTCCTGCTGGCTACCCTGGCATTGGCGCGCTGGAGTTTTGATCGGGGCTTTAACGACTACCACAACGCGCTGCAAGAGGAACGGCTGAACCTGCTGGCCGAAGCACTGATCGGGGCCTACCGGACTGACGGCAACACCTGGACAAAGCTGACTCAGGCACGCTTTAACCAATTGCAGCGCTCGAATCGGCCGGAGCCCCGTCGCCCGCGAGCGACGCACTCGAAAAAAAACGACTCTAAGTACAGTCGAAAGCGCCGAAGACGCATACCTTCCACCGCTTTGCACGATGCTGACGGGCAATTCATCGTCGGCGACCAGTTGAATGAAACAGATAATGAATTGTGGTCACGAGTCGACGTGGTCGTGGATGGCAACACCATCGGCATACTCTACAGCGACCCCAAACGCCGCTTTGAAACACCACCTGAAACGCGCTTTCGTCACCAACAATGGGTCAGCAGCGCACAAACCGCCATCGCCATGCTGTTACTCGCTGTGGCTGTCTCTTTCCTGCTCACGCGACAGATGAATAGACCGCTGTCACGCGTGATGCATTCGATCAAACAACTATCATCCGGCAACTACGGTGGTCGACTCATCGACGATACGCACAGGGCACCCGGTTGCGATGAGCTAAGACAAATCATGCAGGATCTGGATCGTCTGTCTGCAACGCTTGAAGAGAACAGCAAATCCCGGCGGCGCTGGCTGGCCGACACCGCACACGAGCTGCGCACCCCGCTGACTGTGCTGGTGGGCGATGTAGCCGCTATGCGAGATGGCATCAGGCCATTTAATGACAGCCAACTGGAATCACTTGAGCGCTCGTCCAAACGCCTTCACATGCTGGTGGAAGACCTTCACCAGTTGGCGGTATCCGATGTGGGCGGACTGCGCTATAGCTTCGAGCCCGTCGATTTGCGAGCGATCACAGACAAGGCTGCACAAAGCTATCGATCGTGGCTGCCCTCGCCGATCGCTATAGACGTTGCCGGCCTGGACGCGCTGACACTGCAGGCAGATCCGAATCGGCTCGCGCAACTGCTCGACAACCTGCTGGCTAATTCTCTCTCCTATACCGACTCGCCGGGCCGTGTACTCGTTACGCTTGCACGCGAGGACGGCAATGCGATCGTAACCATTGACGACACACCGCCCGGCGTCGATGGAAACGCTTATGACATGATTTTCGACCCGCTGTACCGACTGGAATCTTCCCGCAACCGCCGCAGCGCCGGCGCTGGACTTGGCCTTGCGATCTGCCGAAACATCGTCCGCGCTCACCATGGCTCCATTACTGCGACCCCATCGCCTCTGGGTGGGCTGCGAATCAGGGTGCAGTTACCGCTCGACCTGCCACAGGCTGATTCAACCGAGAGGGCAAAACAATGAATACCGTGCAACATCACATCATGGTTGTTGAAGATGAGATTGATATTGCAAACTTGTTGCGCGACTACCTTGAGAGCGACGGCTTTCGCGTGAGCATTCACCATAATGGTGACACAGCCAAACGCGCGATCGATACTGACCGGCCAGACCTGTTGATGATTGATATCATGCTACCGGGCGAGGATGGTCTGTCGCTCTGTCAATACATTCGTCGCAGCTCAGATATGCCAATCATCATGGTGACGGCCAAGGTGGACGAGGTGGATCGGCTACTGGGGCTGGAACTCGGCGCAGACGACTACATCTGCAAGCCATTTCTACCGCGCGAAGTGGTGGCGAGAGTGCGCAGCCTGCTTAGACGAACGCATGGTTTTGCAGCACCCACACCAGCTACCGAGCAGCTGACCCACCAGGGTCTCACCCTGGACTTACAGACCTTTCGCTGCACATTGAATGATCAGCATGTCGAACTGACGAAAGTTGAGTTTCGTCTGTTGCAAACATTGATGCAGCACCCGGGCAGAGTCTATACGCGCGATGCATTGATGGACACCTGCTACGCTGACAATCGCGTCGTCAGCGATCGCACCATTGATAGCCACATACGCAACCTAAGGCGCAAGTTATCAGACCCGGTACAGGCCGGCGGCAGTTCGGAACAATTGATCCAGTCAATCTACGGCATGGGCTATCGCCTCGGTTAAGCAGCCAACTCTCGATAAACGGTTTTTTCTATATCGAGAAACAGCTGTAGTGATTTTTCATCGCCGAAAGGCAGAATCTGGCTCAGGTAGGCACCGCCAATGCCATTGCTTCGGTCGATCCAGAAAAAGCTGTTGGCAAGGCCCGCCCACATCAACGTGCCTGCGCGTCGGCCTGTATCACAGGCACTTTCATTGATCTGAAACGTCAGCCCCCAGGATTTGGGTTCGCCGGGGAAAAACTCCGCATCGTTCGAAAACATCGGCGCGATCGTCGTCAGCGGCTGGACGCGCAAATCACCGATATGGTTCTGACACATACTGGCCACGGTGTCCGATTGCAGCACCCGCGTACCGTCGAGTTCGCCGTCATTGAGTATCATGCGGATAAACCTGCCATAGTCATCCATGGTGCCGTGCAACCCACCGCCGCCCATTTCAAACTCAGGGTTTTCGACCGCCGGCAGGTCGATGGTCGGCAGGTCACCGTCAGGCGTTCGCGCGTGCACCCCGGCGGCCCGATCGAGCATCGAGGGGGTGTGAACAAAGGCGGTATCGGACATACCCAGTGGACCAGTCAGATGATCGGCAAAATAGCTACCCAGCGTCTTACCGGACACCGCCTCGACCATCTTTCCCGCCCAGTCGATGCCGATGCCATATTCCCAACGCATCCCCGGATCAAACGCCAGCGGCACGCGCAGCGCCTCATTCTCGAGAGTGAACAAACTTGGCGCGCCGGTCAGCTCACGCCACTTTGCCTCATTGGCGTTCCATAACTCGTAGGTGAACCCGGATGTATGAGTCAGCAAATTGCGCAGTGTGACAGGAGAACGGGGCGTGCGCATCAGCGGCTGACCATCGCTGCCAAACCCATCCAGTACCTGCACCTCGCCAAGCCACGGTATAACGTCGCCGGCCGGGGCGTCGAGATCGAGTTTGCCCTGCTCGACCAACTGCATGGCAGCAGCACCGGTAATGGCTTTGGTCATGGAAAAAATCGCACCGACGGTATCGGTCGTCATGGCAACGCCAGAGCCCGTCGCGCGCTCGCCGGCCGCACCCTGCCAGATTACGCCATTGCGATCGACGACGATCGCCACCGCACCGGGCGCGGCACCTTGCTCAATACCTGCCGCGAGAACCTTATCCAGTTGAGCCTGCATTGTTTCCTCCGGAGATGATTGTTGGTCGAGTATAACCCCGGGCACCCTCTGCCCAGGCAAAAGATCGCAGTGTCGCTATGCCGTCAAACACTGGCCGCCATCTTGACGATGATCTTCCAGTGCTTTGCCGCCACTGGCTGGACCGACAATCGGCTGCCTTTCTGCAGCAGAGTCATTTCCTCCAACCCGGGTGTAGCCTTTAGCGTTTGCAGCGAAATCACATCGGGGAATTTCTCTTTCAGCTTGACATCCACCATGCACCAGCGAGGATTGTCTGCTGAACTTTTGGGATCAAAATATTTGGCTTCCGGGTCGTGCGCGGTGTGGTCCGGGTAGGCTTCCTTAACAATTTCGACGATGCCGACGACACCGGGCACCTTGCAACTGGAATGATAGAAAAACCCGAGATCACCCTTGCGCATTTGATCGCGCATCAGGTTGCGCGCCTGGTAGTTGCGTATCCCGTCCCAGTGATCGCGCTTGCCGCGCATCGCCGCCAGATCATCGATGCTGAATGCATCGGGCTCGGATTTGAATAGCCAGTAATTCATCTGAATGCTACACAGTTTCTGCGACTGCGTTATCGACAATCACTGGCGTATTAAAGAAACTGATTTGCGGTGCTGCACCGTAGCGCTGTTCGATCATCGCCTTCCAATCATCGGTGTAGACAGCATCAGCCGCGGCCCGCGACTCCCAAAGATAACAGCCACCGCCTGTCATGCTGTCTTCGTCGAACAGATAATATTTTCTCACCAGACCCGCCAGCGCCTGATACTTTGGTGCAGAGCCTTCAAAAAGTTCACGCGCCTGTTGCAACGTGGTTCCGGCACTCAGTGGAAACTGAACAATTGCGGTAATCATGGCGGCTCCATAGATCGTGTTAGCGTCCCGCGACGGTAGCACGCCATTCAACACCACTCAACCGCGGGCACTGATGCGGCCACAAGCGCTTTGCAATGAGCTGTTCGCAGTGCGACTGTCGTGCCCGTGAGGTCGCAGAGTCAAGGTGTGCGTAGCTATTCAAAACTAACCTAAGTTTTAGCACCGACTCTGCAAGCAGTCTTTCGTTGACCTCACACGCCGTATCCTGTTGCCGGCCAACATAGATCCATTGCGTGAGCACGGCCGTAACTGCCGCGAAGACTCGCCAGCGCGTCGACGTCATAGACTGCGACTACACCTTACGGCATCACGTAATAGAAAAAGTGAAATTGTCAGGACGTTCTCCTCTCCAGCAACATCGTGACGAGTGTGACAATGCCCCACAATAAATGCTGTGCCGCGAAGCTATCTATAAAGAATCGAAGCGGCCGCAAGACGATAAAACCAGCCAACAAAGTGCATCGGGCAAAGTCATGCACAAAGCCACTGATGTTCCATCTAACGCGTGCAAAACCACCGGGGTCTGCAGGTACGTCGTGGTTGGCCGAAAACGGATAATCGACATCTGCATCCCGCAGTCCTGACCATCCTCTACGAGCAGAAACGGGCTCGCAATCTGTGCCAAACCCAATACCAATAAGATGACCGCGGGCAGTACCCATTAACAAAAGAGTCCGGGTCTGGATTGCGGCAACTGATATCCTGAGAAAATCCACAAGTGGGTCGCCGCGCCAAAAGCAAGTCCCGCCAGGGCGTTCGCATTATTGAAAAGACGTAACCAGTACGGCGGTTTCGCGCAAGGATAGTCAACGCCCCAACCGCAACACGCGTACTGCGGCGCCTGGCGTGGGCACGGTAAGCCAGCATCGCCTGCAAAACCGATGCGTCCCGGCTACCCATTTGTAGACCTTCTCTGATGGCGGCCGAACAACACGCAATCCCCGCCAATGACCCCACCCAACGCCCCCACAACGCAGTTGGAGAACGCTATTCGATGACGGGGCAATAATCGAGACGAGTAATTTTGCACCCACCCGCAGCTGTGCTACCTTGCGGGCTCAGCCTCGTTTCAGGCAACAGGGATAAACGACGTATTGCCGCTCCAGGACCACGGCTGTCCGGCACGCAACCGCAGATCAAGGACATATGGCATTGAGATCACGGCACTCCATTCGCGAGTCTCGACACTGGCCGCCAAAGCTTGTGACAACCGGCCAACCACACAGACGAAGTACCTCAACGGGAGATCACTAACACACCATGGCAACCACACTGAAAATCAACGGCGAGACGAAAACCGTCGACGCCGAGGACGACACCCCGCTGCTCTGGGTGATCCGCGACGAACTCAATCTGGTCGGCACCAAGTTTGGCTGTGGTGTTGCGTCGTGCGGCTCCTGCACGGTGCACATCGACGGCAAGCCGCAGCGCTCCTGCGTCACCCCGCTGGCAGCGGTTGGCGATGCCGAAATTACCACCATCGAAGCGGTGTCCACGCCGCAGGCCGAAGCGGTGCAGACCGCCTGGCGCGAACTCGATGTGGTGCAATGCGGCTACTGCCAGTCTGGACAAATCATGTCCGCGATCGGTTTATTGTCTGAAAATGCCAAACCGAGCGACGATGACATCGACGCCTACATGAATGGCAACGCCTGTCGCTGCGCCACCTATCAACGCATACGCGCCGCTATTCATCGCGCATCTGAAATTCTGGAGGCATGATCATGGGCGCCAAAATGAACCGCCGCCAATTCCTCAAAACGGGTGCTGCCGCCGGCGCCACACTGGTCGTGGGCTTCAACGCACAGGGCCTGCTTGCCGCCAGCGCCGATGCTGCCGCCCCCTCGACGGCGATGAACCCGTTCGTGAGAATCGCCGATGACGGCACCGTCACCGCGATCGTCAAACACTTCGAAATGGGCCAGGGCACCACCACCGGCCTGACGACGCTTATCGCCGAAGAGCTCGACGTACCGTGGGATTCTGTCACAGTCGATTTCGCACCTTCTGGCGAAACATACAAAAACCTCGCGTTTGGCGGCCAGGGCACTGGCGGTTCCACCGCGATTGGCAACTCGTTTATGCAGTATCGCGCAGCCGGCGCCGGTGCCAGGGATATGCTGGTCCGCGCAGCCGCCGAAGAATGGGACGTGCCGGCTGCCGACGTCACGCTCGAAGACGGCGTACTGAAAGCGGGCAACAAAAACGCCGCGATTGGCGAGATGGTAGCCCGCGCTGCCAAGCTTGAACCCACCGCCGAACCGGCGCTGAAAAGCCCGGCAGACTTCAAACTGATCGGTAACAACAAACTGCCGCGCAAGGATAGCTGGGGCAAAACCAACGGCACCGCCATGTTCGCCATGGACGTGAAAGTGCCCAATATGCTTTACGTCACGATCCTGCGTTCACCCAAGTTCGGTGGCGTACTCAAAAGCTTCGACGCCTCGGCGGCAAAAGAAGTAAAAGGTTTCGTCGACGCCAAAGCGATGCCGAACAACTCTGGTGTGGCGGTCTATGCCGAATCGACCTGGGGCTCAATCAAGGCGCGCCGCATGATCACCGCCGTCTGGGACGACAGCGCCGCAGATTCGCGCGGCTCGGCGCAAATGGCCGACGAATATCAGGCCATGCTGGACACCGACCCCACCTACGACGCGACCGGCAAGGGCGACCTGGCGCAGGTCGAGGCCGCCGCCACGGAAGCCGCCGCCACGGTCGAGGCAGACTTCGTCTTTCCTCTGCTGGCACATTCGCCAATGGAACCGCTCAACTGTGTGATCGAGCCCACCGAAGATGGCGGCGCACGGCTGCACGATGGCTGTCAGTTCCACATGATCACACATCCGACGCTGGCCGCCGTATTGCAGTTGCCACCCGAGAAGATCGAGATCGTCACCTACTACGCCGGGGGATCATTTGGCCGGCGCGCCAACGCGGGCTCCGACTACCACGTTGAAGCGGCACTGGCCTACGCGCTGATGGGCGGCCAGAAGGCCGTCAAGCTGGTGTGGACACGCGAAGATGATCTGGCCGGCGGCTGGTATCGCCCCATGGTCGCGCACCGGGCGAAGATTGGCGTCGATGCCGATGGCAAAATCTCTGGCTGGGCACACCGCACCGCTGCTCAGTCGATCGCCAAGGGCACACCCTTCGAGGGCATGCTGGTGCACAACAACGTCGATCACTTTTCGATCGAAGGCATCGTCGATACGCCCTACCGCATCGACAACATGAGCGTCGGACTTTCGGACTACACCTCGCCGATGCGCGTGCTGTGGTGGCGATCGGTCGGTCACAGCCACTCCGGCTACACCATGGAAGTATTGATGGATATGGCGGCAGAGGCGGCCGGCAAGGATCCGGTGGAGTTCCGTCTGGCTCACCTGGATGACAGTGATCCCGACCAGGCGCGCTTTGCCGGTGTGCTGAAACTAGCGGCCGAGAAGGCGGGCTGGAATGGCTCGAAACCGGCTGAGGGCAAAGGTCGAGGCATCGCCGTGCACAAGTCATTCAACTCCTACGTGGCTGAAGTGGCAGACGTATCAGTCAACGCTGACGGTGCGATCTCGATCGACAACTTCACTTGTGCAGTGGATTGCGGCGTGGCAGTTAACCCGGATGTGATCCGCGCACAGATGGAGGGTGGCATCGGCTACGGCCTGGGCGCGGTCATGCGCAACGAAGTGACGATGACCGACGGCGTCGTCGATCAAAAGAACTTCCCGCAGTACAAGCCGCTGCGCATCTCCGACATGCCCGAGGTTGCGGTGCATATCATGCCGTCAGAAGAGGCGCCTTCAGGTGTGGGTGAGCCGGGCTTGCCGCCGGCAGGTGCGGCGTTGGCCAACGCAATTTACGCAGCGACCGGCAAGCGCTTTACCAAACTGCCGCTGGAGAGCAATGGGGTGAAGTTCGCTTAAGTTGTGACATTCGGCGGGCGGCGAGTTGCCGCCCGCTGAAATTCATTGGCAACTGCAAAAGGCTGCATAGCCAGCCGTACCCAGCGTCACGTCACCTGGAACCCACAATTCACGGGTAAACACACGTAGCACAACACAGGTAACCCGACGCGTACGCGAGGCAGCTAAAGCCTCCCTACTCGCGAGGGCAGCTTACCTGCCTTCGCCTTGCCTAGCGCATCTGCGGAAACAACACATCGTAGAGCTCAACCGATATCGCGTATTGCTCGTTGTCATTCGGATTGAGGGCCAGGTTGCAAACGATCTGGGTATCTCTGGGCGCCAATTCGCCGAAGGTTTCTATCACCTGCATAGCCTGGTCTTTGACCTCGACCAGGTGCACGGTTGTGATGGCATGGTGCGTTAACGGATCTATAGAGAACTTTCCGGTCGGCGCATCAATTGCGAGATCGCCTTCGAGTTCCTCGATCACACGATCACTATCGAGTGTCCCAGCACGCCTGACTCCTTCAGCCCAGACGTGCACGCCCTGATAGGTGGAGACGGCCAGTTCGTGCAGGTCTTGTGTATCGCCAAATCGGCGGCTCCAGCGTTGCACAAATTCCCGGTTGGCAGTTGTATCAAGTGCTTTGGAGTAGCTGTACACCATCATGATGCCGTCACCCTCATCTTTGGTGAGAGCTAGATGTTCGTTGCCGGCACCCATGGTGGTGGACGCAACTGGAATCTTTCCCGCCGCACCACTGGCTGCCCATTGTCGATAGAACGAAAGATGCGGCCCACCGATCAACAGTGATACCACCATGTCGGGCTTTAATTGCCGAATGGATTTGATCGCGGTGTTGAAATCAGACTCGGCAAGGTCAAAAAACTGCGAGTCCAGTACTTTGCCATCATGCTTTTTGGCGAAGTGTCGAATCCATTTGGCGGTAATTCTGCCGTAGTTGTTGTCGGCAGCTACCACAACAATGTTTTTACCCCAGCGCCGAATCACCTCGGGCATCAGAATCTGCGCCTGCTGCGCCGGTGTTACCCCGGTAAAAAAGGCGTTGCGATCGCAGACCCCGCCCTCGTATTGCCGGTTGTAAAAATACGGGACCTCGGCAGCCGCCATCACCTGGCGAATCGCCTCGCGGTCAGAGGAAAGTATTGCCCCGTGAACGACGTCGACCTGCTCAGCAATCAGTTGGCTCGCGTATTCGGGATATAACGCCGGATCAGAACGCGTATCAAACGCCACTTTTTTCAGTGATCTGCCGAGCAGACCACCCGCTGCGTTGATCTCTTCAATGGCGAGTGTGACGGCTTTGTCCATCGAACGACCGTAGTGACCGAGAATACCCGACGTATCGTGGATACTGCCAACGCGTATGGTGTCGGCATCTGCCTGAATTTGCGCAGACACGAGCCACAGGTACCCAACCAGTACAACAGAAAGCCAATTCTTCACAGGATATTCACCACCAAACTGTTTAACCTCCGCCAACGCAGCCAAATGCGCTGGATAATGCCTCCCTGTTCCCTGGGATCGAATCCCAGAAGCATACAACGGGTCGATGAATAACGGCAACAAAGCGGCTGATTCCAGGGTGACCTGTGCACGCAGGGTGTGTTGACCTGAGCACCGTCAACCCTTGCCGTTGCAGCCTCCCGACACCGTTGAAACACAGGCATTCAGCTATACTATTGGCGGCGTTCGAGAGCCCAAATCCATTCGCCAAAGCGGGAGCTGTAACATCCACGACCAGCAGAACCGGTTCAATAGTGCTTGTGCCAAGGCACTGTCCGGCAATCCGGCGCTCTCGATTGATTCCGGCGCGAGTAACGACGCCTGCCGGCTTGGACTGCGCATCCCCGCGGTCGACTTTGCGCACCCTCAGGCCAGGCCGATTCAGCGCGGCATCGCTGATGCCATCGCGATGATCGACCTGCACCACCACGCCGCCTGCCACGCGACTGTCGCACCTGTTCGCAAATCCGATCGACTCATTTTCGACGAGATGGAACTCACCCGATGTCTGATGCTGGGTGCCTATGCGTTTGCCGGGGTTGCCAACAACCTCTGCGTCTACTGGAATCATCAGGCGACGCAAGCCACGCGAACACCCAACCCCGCGCTGATATTGCGCACTGCGATCGCCTGTTTCACCCGTGAGTCGCTCGGTATCAACTGGCCGATACCCGCTGCAGTCAGCGCACCGATATCGCTGTATCGCTCGCTGCTGCAAGCCGCCCCCGACAGCTGGCAGGCGCTGCGAACCTCGATGCACGACCAGGCAGCGTACGCCGAGCTTTGTCTCGCGATTATCGCCGCCCTGCCACGTGACTTCGGTGCCACTGACGCCTCATTAGACGCAGCCGACGATGACGCCAGCGTCGACGAGACAGACACCGCCGACAAAGACGATCAGTGCAACGACACCGAGACCGTCGACAGCGATGAGGATGATCCCACCGCGACCATCACGATCAATATCGACCTGCGCGAAGCGCCTGAACCACCGGACGATGCGCACAGTGAAGATGAGGATGACGAATTGCTTGACGACGTCACCGCGGTCAATCGTGACGCGCCAGTACAGGATGGCCAAAACGTCCAGTCATCGGCAGCCAGCGCCCCTGACTATACTGTGTATTCGACTGAGTACGACGAAGTCATCAGCGCAGAATCGCTGTGCAGCGCCGATGAGCTGAGCGAGCTTCGCGATGCGCTGGATCAGCAGATTGAACGACATGCGCGAGTAGTTAATTCACTGGCGGGCAAGCTGCAAAGGCTGCTGATGGCACAGCAGCAACGGCACTGGATATTTGATCTTGAAGAAGGTCAGCTCGATACCTCGCAACTGACCCGCGTGGTCACGCGACCCCGCACGGCACTGTCGTTCAAGCAGGAAAGCGAAATCAAATTTCGCGACACCGTGGTGACGCTGCTGGTCGACAACTCGCGATCCATGCTCGGCAAGCCAATTGCGATAGCGGCCGCCTGCGCTGACCTGCTGGCGCAAACTCTGGAGCGTTGTGGCGTCACGGTGGAGATACTGGGCTTTACCACCACTGAACTGCACGGCGGCAGCAACGCGGAAAACTGGCAGCAGGCGGGCGGCAAGATCAACCCCGGTCGACTCAACGCATTGCGCCACATCATCTATAAGCCTGCCTCTGCGCCCTATCGTCGCGGCCGGCGCGGAATCGGCTTGATGTTGCGATCGGAATTACTAAAACAGAATATCGATGGCGAGGCATTGCTATGGGCCAATCAACGACTGACACGGCGCAGTGAACAACGAAAGATATTGATGGTGATATCCGACGGCGCACCACTGGATACCAGCACCATGGCGGCGAATAAACAGAATATTCTGATCGAACACTTACATCAGGTGATTGCCGATATCGAAAAGCGCGGCGCGACAGAACTGGTTGCCATCGGCATTGGTCACGATGTCTCGCAATTCTATAAGCGCGCAACCAACATTTATGACTCGCGCTATCTGGGCCGCGCGATGCTGAGTCAGCTCACTGAATTGTTTTCAGGCGATAATGCCCACGCTACAGACAGGCAGAGATACCGCCATCGACAAAAAGCGTATGGCCATTGACAAAACTGGCCGACCCGGAAGACAAAAATACACAGGCACCAATCAGTTCATCGAGCTGTCCCCAACGACCAGCGGGCGTGCGCTTGGCAAGCCAGGCACTGAATTCAGGGTCTGATACCAGTGCTGCGTTCAGCGGTGTGTCGAAATAACCGGGCGCGATCGCATTGACTTGCAAGCCGTGTGGAGCCCAGTCGGTAGCCATGCCTTTGGTCAGGTTGGCCACCGCCCCCTTGGTCGCTGTGTAGGGTGCAATACCGGGACGCGCCAGCGCCGTCTGCACCGAGGCAATATTGATTATCTTGCCACGCCCGCGCTTGATCATATGCCGGGCCACCGCCTGTCCCACGTGAAATACAGAAGCGATGTTGGTCTGCAGTAGCTTGTCGAACATCACCGGATCAAAATCCTCAAGCGGTGTTCGGTGCTGCATACCAGCGTTGTTGATCAGTATATCTATCGGCCCCGAATCACCTTCGATCTCGCCAACCGCGTGAGCCACGTCCTGATGCGAGGTGACATCAAATGCACTGGTACTGACTGTGTACCCTTTTTCCAGCAATTGCGTGGCGGCAGCCTGCAGTTTGTCGCCATCGCGGCCGTTCAATACAATGCTCGCGCCGGCTCTGGCCAGACCGCCCGCCAAGGCAAAACCGATCCCCTGCGAGGAACCGGTCACCAGCGCCGTTTTGCCGGTCAGGTCAAACAGATCAATTGATTGAAACACTGGCTGAATTTCCCGATGCGGCCGACTACTGCGTGGTTCCCACCAGTGTGCGATGAACCCAGCCGACCGTGCCTTCGGTGCCATAGGCGCCAACGTGGACCCATTTTCCATCGCGCTTGAATTCCATCAGCTCCTGCCCCTTTTCAAGTTGCAGCACAATGGGATGTTCGATCGACGGTCCCTTGCGAAGATTCACCTTATCTTTCAGCACAAACAGGGTATCGTCGTTCGCTGCAGCGGCCTTTTTCATTACCGCATCGATCGCCGTATCTTTCGGCGCATCAGTGGTTGCAGCCACCGCCGGTACGATTTCAATCTGTGGCGACTCTTCCTTTGCTTCTGCAACGGCAGAAGGCTTGGGTGCCTCGCTGCCGACGGCTGCGGCCACGACCAGTTCTTCACCCTTCGCAAGCCCGTCACTGACGGTAGACTCAGCCGTCGTCGACAGTGTTTCCAGCGTGGCGACACCCGAATCTGCAACAGATGGTGTCACGCCGTTGGCTTGAATACCGATCGGGTTGCCCACCGACAGTGTCGGCGTCGATGAGAACGGCGAGGTGACTTTTTGCTTGAACCACGACAATGTGCTTTCACTGGAAAACCCAAGCGCGATCAAGAGGATACCGAGGACCCCAATTGCGATTCTTAGCATATTTCGGCTCTGTTTTGTTGTAGTTTTATTTGCTTTCCGCCTGGCAATAAAAGCCATTGTTTTCAGAAAGATAGAACAACTATCAAGATACTACTGCAACTTTGTCAGCTTGTTGACTGCAAGCCGTCAACAACACCAAGGTGTAATAATCAACAACGCCCGGTTACCTGTCGCCTGGCGCTACCCGCGACAATCGCCATCGGTGCTGTGGTGTATCGCGCTAGCGCGAAAACGCATAGCGGATATTCACGCTTGAGCGTGACGCGAATAGGTGTACGCTGGTGCGGTGCCAGATGAATTGGTCCATTTGGCACCACATGGTCGCTGTTTACTGACGACGATCCCGTCGAATGCCGCTCGCGCTTGCCACCACCCTTACCGGCACCTTGTCACCTGGCCACGCAGACTCGCCAGCACTCTGGCACATCGACACCCATTACCCGGAACGCAGCTTGTCGCCTGATACACCCGCCATCGCTCTGGCTCTTTTTGCAGCTTTGCTGTTTGCACTGGGTAATCAGACGTCGCGACACGCGCTGAACTACGCCGCACCTGCCAGAGTCACCTGCTACCAGATTGGCGTCTCCGTCGCGCTGTACTGGATCGCCGCCCCGTTCTATATGCAGACGGCCTACTGGTTATCCCCGGCGATATTTTTTCTGGCGGCAGCGGGTCTGCTGCGGCCGCTTGTGTCCGCCAACCTCGGGACGATTGGCACCCGAATGCTGGGCCCGACAGTCGCATCCACTGTCAGTGCCTGCGGCCCGATCCTAAGCGTCACGCTGGCAGTGGTTTTTTTATCAGAACCGCTGCACTGGCAAACGGCAGCGGGCACGGCGGGAATAGTTGTCGCTGTGGTGGTGTTGAGCTGGCGCGGTTCGAGTAAACCGGACTGGCCCGTCTGGGCGTTGATATTCCCGATAGGCGCGGCACTGATAAGGGCAATTTCACATGCGCTGGCCAAACTCGGGCTCGAGTTCATCGCAAGCCCGATATTCGTTGCGCTGGTGTCGTACTCGGTATCGTTTCCCCTCGCCTGGCTTTACTATCGCTGGCACAACCGGCGCGAACCCGCGCCTGCGATCAGCCGCAAAGGCATTGGCTGGATGGTGTTATCCGGCCTGATGTACGGCACGGCAGTGCTCGCACTCAATACGGCATTGCTTTGGACCGATCTGGTGGTAGTCAGTCCAATCGTCGCCTGTACGCCATTTTTCACGTTAATCCTTGGCGTCTGGGTGTTCAGAGAAATACAGATCGACCGTCGCACCGTGATTGCCGTGGCACTGGTGGTACCCAGTGTGATACTGATCGGCATGCGACAATAGCGATTCATCGACCGCCTGTGACCCCATGACCGACAACTACTGCTTCCCCGGTATTGGCGACAGTCGCCAGTGGTGCATCCCGACGATACTCTCCCGTCAGGCCAGTCACCAGCCCGACAGAGTCGTGATCGAATTTACCAGCGGCGAACGGTGGACCTTTGCGCAATGCCTGAAAGAGGCGTTAATTACCGCCGAATCCCTGCGCCAGTCCGGCGCGCAGATCGGCGACACCATCGCCGTTATGACCGATGACCCGGTAGTGTTCTGTCGCTACTGGTTTGGTCTGTCGATGCTGGGCGCCACCATGGTGGCAATCAATACCGCGATGCGTGGCTCAACCCTGCAGCACCAACTCGAAACCGCTCGGGTATCGATGGTGTTGACCGACAGCGCCATGGCCTCACGTATCGATGATCTGGGCAATGCCGCCCCGCCCTGCGTGCGCTTTGAATCGATCGCAGACAATACCGCTGTGCTGTCAGCCGGCGACCAACATACGCCGGCACACAGCGACATCGCGTGCATCATGTTTACCTCCGGTACATCCGGCCCGTCAAAGGGTGTGCTGATGCCACACGCGCATTGCGTGTTGTTTGCGATAGGCACCTGGCAGAATATGGATCTACGCAGCGATGATCGCTTTTATATCTGCCTGCCTCTGTTCCATGCGAACGGATTGTTTATGCAATTGCTCGCCTGTCTGCTGACCGGCGCACGGGCCGTTATTCGGCCACGATTCTCTACCAGCGAATGGCTCAACGACATTCGTCGCTACCAGATCACCCATACCAACACGCTGGGCGCTGTCGCCAGTTTCATCACTAACAGTCCGGCTACTGACAGCGATCGCGATCACTGCCTCAGAGTGGTTGGTGCAGCTCCCCTGCCCGGCAATGCAGATTCGATTTTTCGCGATCGCTTCGGTGTGCCGTCGGTCATACCAATGTACGGTATGACCGAAGTTAACATTCCACTCTACGGCCGCTTGCATGAACAGGCCCCCGATACCTGCGGCGTCGAATACTCAGCACACTTCGAGGTGCAGATACGGGATGCCGACAGCGACGAACCGGTTACCGATGGCGTCATCGGCGAACTGATGGTTCGACCGAAAACACCGTTTGGCTTTGCAGCCGGCTACGCCGGTATACCCGAAAAAACCAACCAGGCCATGCGCAACTTCTGGTTTCACACCGGTGATGCGGCGTGGCGACGAGACGACGGCTATTTTGTTTTCGTCGATCGAATCAAGGACTGTATTCGCCGGCGCGGCGAGAACATCTCATCCTATGAAGTAGAACAGGCATTTCTTACGCTGGATGAAGTACTGGAGGCAGCGGCTTTCGCGGTGCCCGCAGATGGCGGAGACGGTATGGAGGATGAGGTAATGATAGCGCTGGTGCTACAACAGCCCGCGACTGACGCAAAACTACTGGCTTCGCTGCGCGAACGTGCAGCGCCCAACCTGGCAAGCTTCGCTGTGCCGCGATATGTCAGAGCCATGCCAGCATTACCCTGTACACCAACAGGTAAAGTGCGCAAAGCCGAGCTGCGCCTTGCCGGTGTCACCGACGACACCTTGGACGCTGCAACCACCCGCTGATCATCGATACCGCGATCAGATTCACCCGTCTACCGGCAGCACGGTGGTATCTTTTATATCGTCCATCACAAAACTCGCCGAGATATCGGATATCGACACCTGACTGATCAGGCTTTGGTAAAAACGATCGTAGCCCTTCACATCTGCTACGCGAACACGAAGCACGTAGTCCAGATCACCACTCATACGATGCGCGCCAATAATTTCCGGCATCGATCGGACAGTTTTTTCAAAGCGTGTCAGCCAGGCTGGATCGTGCTCACTGGTTCTGATCAGCACCAGAACAGACAAGCCCAGCGATAGCGCTTGTGGATCCACCAGAGTGACGCGGCCGCGAATCACGCCGTTTTCTTCCATTTGCTTGACCCGTCGCCAGCAGGCGTTGCGCGATAACTTCACCCGTTCTGCCAATGCGTCCATACTCAGCGACGCATTAGGCTGCAGGGCCTCCAGGATCAAACGATCTATTTTGTCCAATCAAACCTCGAATTATCGAATATTTTCCCAATTATAGCGCCAAACGCTGCCACAATGAGACGTTTTCTGGACAAGCCTATGGAAGAATAACACTCAACATCAATAACAGGTCAGCCCCCATGCAACAGGCCAAAATGCAGTCAGCCGCCCGCTTTTTTCGCGCTTTTACCGATCACCCGGCGACTGTCGGCGAAAACTACTTGCAGCACTTATGCTTCGCGATGCGCTTTTCCATTCGCCTTTTCGCCGCCGCGGGCGCAGCGATGATTCACGCCATCGTGCCCGCCTGGTTCGAAACCACGGCCAGCGATCTGATCAAACGCATGTACGAAGACCTCAACCGGCGTCACTAAACGCAACGGACCCATGCTCTGTATGCCGTCCTGTTAGTTTGAGCGGCGTCAGGTAAACCGCAGATGCGCGGTCGGCGAACACCGCGCTGCGGGACGGGATTTTTCTACCGCACACGCAAATCAACTTACTCATCGCAGGCGACTCAAAGTACGCCAGCCATCAACCTTTTAACTTCTGTACCCGTCGATGACTGCGCACGCCTGCTGTTCGCAATGGCCAGCGCCAGTTATTGTCGGCAGGGCTGGTGGCTGAGAGTCAGCCAGGCGCCACCGTGTCAGTGGTGACATTGCCTATCGGTACGCTGAGTGTATATGGATATTTACACTTGCTGCGCCTATAATCTGACTCGCAGAAGTGCTGTACTTAAAAGGGGACAGGGTTAAAAAAATTCTGGCAGCCTTCATGCACGGTATTCGACCGGGCACCCCTGCGCCATTTTTCTGACGTGCTTTTGTCAAGACACGCCTCGATTGCCCACGCTGCGACCACTTGCCGTCGCGACTTACTTCTGTGCGAAGCCTCAACCAAAACGGCACTGCCGTTTCTTAACCAAGGGAGACAGAGCTCGACCGACCATGATAGAAGCCAGCGCGATCACCCCGGAAATTATTTTGGTGCTGTGCTTGCTGGCTGCGACTGTCTATCTGTTCGTATCGGAGCTTGTGCGTATCGATGTCGCTGCGGTCACCATTATGGTGCTGTTGGGACTGTCGACGATGCTGCCTGGTATCAACCCGGTCATCTCGACCAACGAATTGTTCAACGGCTTTTCCAGTAATGCGGTGATGTCGATCATCGCGGTGATGATCATCGGTGCCGGTCTCGACAAAACCGGCATCATGAGCCGGGTTGCGAACTGGATTTTGCAACACGGCGGATCGACTGAACAGCGCATTACGCCGATGATCTCCGGCGCCGTCGGTCTCATCTCAAGCTTTATGCAGAACGTCGGGGCAGCGGCGCTGTTTCTGCCAGTAGTCAGCAGAATATCGCGACGCACCACCATTCCCATGTCACGACTGCTGATGCCGATGGGATTTTGCGCCATCCTCGGCGGCACCGTTACCATGGTCGGCTCAAGTCCACTGATCCTGCTCAACGACCTGATCCTGTCGTCAAATCAGGCACTTCCCGCCGAGTATCACATGGATACGTTTGGCCTGTTCGATGTCACGCCAATCGGTCTGGCGCTGATTACTACGGGCATCCTGTTCTTCGTGCTGTTCGGCCGCTTCGTCTTGCCCAATGTCAAAGGCGAACAACGCAAGGAAACCACTACCCGTACTGCCGAATACTTTCGGCGTGTGTACGGGATATCCGGTGAGCTTTTCGAATTGCAGGCGACAATCGACAGCCCACTGGTCGGCATGACCATCGTACAAATCGAGCGCACGCTGGAACACGTGCCGTTTATCCTTGCGATCCGCAACGGCGATGAAATCTCCGTCGTGCCCCCTGGCAAGGAAGTCATCTGGGTGGACAGCTACATCGGTGTATTGAGCAACAAGCGCCAACTGGTCAAGTTTGCGCGCAAGTACAAGCTGCGGATCGTCAAGAACGAGAATCACTTCACCCGCGTGATGAACGCACAGGAAACCGGCATCGCTGAAATCGTCGTACCGCCCGGTTCAGAACTGGTGGGTCAGACTCTCAACGATCTGAAACTGCGTACCTCCAACGGCCTCAACGTGTTGAGGATCTATCGCGCCGGTTACACCCTTGACGATACCTTCAGGGAATCGCCGCTGCAAGGCGGTGACACATTGGTGGTGCACACCGCCTGGCGCGACCTCAAGCAATTGCGCAACAATGAAAATTACGCCGTCGTGACCGACCACGTCGACGAAGAGCTGCGTCCCAACAAAATCAAGCACGCACTGATCTTTTTCGCCATCGCACTGAGCCTGGTACTGTTTTCTGACTTGCGCCTGTCGGTCGCGCTGCTGGTCGGCGCGGTAGGCATGATATTAAGCGGCGTACTCACCATGGACGAAGCCTATCGAGCGGTGAGCTGGAAGACCGTTTTTCTTCTCGCGAGCCTGATCCCGCTGGGGCTTGCAGTCGAGAAATCCGGCACCGCCGCCTGGATCGCCGCAGAGACACTAAAAGTGCTGGGCGACGTGCCCATCTGGATGCTGCAGACTGTCATAGCGATACTCGCGACCGTGTTCACACTGGTGATGTCGAATATTGGTGCCACGGTGCTTTTGGTGCCACTGGCGATCAATATCGCCGTGGGTGCCGGCGCTGACCCGGCGCTATTCGCATTGACCGTGGCTATTGCCACCTCCAATTCTTTCATCATTCCGACCCACCAGGTCAATGCATTGATCATGGGTCCGGCCGGCTATCGGGTGATCGACTTCATGCGCGCAGGCACCGTCATGACGGTGCTGTTCCTGATTGTCAGTCTGTTCATGCTGAACCTGATTTTCTAGCTGACTGACTGCATCAGCCCAACCCGCGGTGAACTACAGCTACCTGCCCGGCACCCAGATACAAGTCAGCACCGCTTGTCTCGGCAGTATGACCTGGGGCGAGCAGAATAGCGCCCGCGAAGCCCACCAGCAGATTGATCTCGCACTGGAACGCGGGATCAATTTTATCGATACCGCAGAGCTGTATCCCTCACCAGTGCGAGCCGCTACCTACGGACACACAGAAAAGATCATTGGCGACTGGCTGCGCCGCAACGATCGATCGACAATCGTACTGGCGAGCAAGGTCGTCGGGCCGGCGCCAAAGAAATGGATCGGGCACATACGCAACGGGCCACAGCTGGATGCCGGGCAGATTGAACAGGCCATCGACGCCAGTCTGCAACGACTGACTACGGACTATATCGATCTCTATCAAATTCACTGGCCGGCCCGCAGCACCAACTACTTTGATAAAACCGGCTACGATTACACCGCCGACAAACACGATACGCCTATTCACGAAACGCTACAGGCGCTGCACAAACTCGTGGCTAGCGGTAAAGTCCGCGCGCTGGGTGTATGCAACGAGACACCCTGGGGTCTGCACACATATCTGGATGCTGCAAAAACCGCAAACGAGACGGGTATCTGTTGCATTCAAAACCCCTATAATCTGCTCAATCGCAGCTATGAAATTGGCCTGGCCGAATTTGCCCATCGATCAAACATTGGGCTGCTGGCCTATTCTCCCCTGGGTTGTGGACAGCTCAGTGGCAAATATCTCAATGGCACTGCCAGCGACCACGCAAGACTTAATCTGCATGCCAACTATTTCTATCGCTACACCACTGACACAGCCATTGAGGCTACCGCCCAATACTGTGCGATTGCCGCTGAGCATGGCCTGAGCCCGGTGCAGCTGGCACTGGCGTTTGTCGCATCCCGGCCTTTTGTCGTGTCCACGATAATCGGCGCTACCGATACCACGCAACTAGAGCAGAACATCGCGGCACTGGGCACCCCACTTGACGCCAGCGCAATACGTGCGATCGAAAAAGTCCATCGCCACCACGCCAATCCTTGTAGTTGACTCTCCCGGCCGATGCAAGCGCCAATAATCGACACGCATATTCATCTGGACGACGAGTTGTTTGATCCCGATCGGTGTGCCGTCATAGAACGCGCTCGCAACGCGTCAGTCACAAGTATGGTGATCCCTGCCGTGCATGCGGCAAAGTGGGACGACATCGCCGATCTTGCGCGCACGCATACCGATGTATTTGCAACGTTCGGGTTACATCCGCTCTACACCGATCGCCACCACCCGCAAGATCTGCAACTACTGGAAACACGTTTGGGCCAACAGCCAGTCGTTGCGGTTGGCGAATGTGGACTCGACTACTATCTGCCAGACACCGACAGGGCACTACAGCAACACTACTTTGTCGAACAACTGGATATCGCCAGTCAGTTCCAGTTACCGGTGATTATTCACGCGCGAAAAGCTGTTGAAGAGATTATTTTGCTGCTGCGTTCGCACGGCCCGGGCAAAGGTGTGATTCACAGTTACAACGGCAGCCTGCAACAGGCACACAGATTGATAGATCTGGGCTATCACCTCGGGTTCGGCGGCCCGATAAGCTATCCGCGCGCCAACAAACTCAGAAAGCTGGTCTCGTCACTGCCGATGCAACATCTGCTGCTGGAAACCGATGCGCCATTTCAACCGGTGCACAATCAATCGGCATCTCGCAACGAGCCGGCAAACATCCAGCAGGTGCTAAGCGCGGTTGCACAGCTAAAGCACTCTTCTGCCGATGAAATCGCAGAGCGCGCCAACCACAACGCATGCGAGCTGTTTGCATTGCCACCGGCGCGTTAATCGTCTGGTTGCGCAAGTAGCACCTGCATTTCACGCTCAATCCAGTCCCGCCCCAGATCGCGCAACTGCTCCGGAGTTCTTCCCGTCGATTCAATTTTTGGTCCGATGGAAATCGTGACCGTTCCAGGGTACTTGATGAAACTGCGCCGCGGCCAGAACAAGCCGGCGTTGTGTGCTACGGGCACGATCGGCGCACCGGACTCAACAGCCATGATAGAGCCCCCCATTTTGTAGACTGGCGGAGCACCTACGGCGGTGCGTGTGCCCTCCGGAAAAATAGTGATACTGAATCCATTGGCGATTTTGGTTTTTGCCTGCTCGATCAACTGCGGCATCACCTTGCGACCTGCTGCACGATTGATGTTGATAAAGTCCAGTACCGAAAAAGCCCAACCGAAAAATGGCACCCAAAGGAGCTCGCGTTTGGCGACGTACACCGCGTGCGGAAACAGTGTTTTCAGTGCCAGCGTCTCCCAGGTCGATTGGTGTTTCGCGTAGACGATCGCCGGCTCATAAATATTCTCAACACCCTTGACCCGGTGATCGATGTCGCAACTGACGCGCAGCCACCAGAGGTTAAATTTCACCCACAGGTTAACGATGTCGTAGCGCTTGCGAATCGGCAGCACGACCGAACAGCACACCGGTATCCAGTAGAGCAATATCGACAGCGCAAAGACGATCCAGAACAACAGCGAACGAAAAAACAATACCGGGCTTGATGGTTTGCGGTTTGACATCGTTGGGTCAAAGTAGAAATGGTTTTTGTAATTTGCGGTTAGTCTGCCTCGAGCAGATCTTCCACGAAGGAGGCGAGGTCGTCATACAGATCGACGTTGTCGAGTCGTTTGTTTTGCTCCAGTGTGATCGCACCCTCGCCAGTGCGCACCAGCACCGGTCGTGCTCCAACCACCATGGCCGCCTGCACATCGCGCAGTGAATCGCCCACCAGCGGTACACCGGTAAGCTCGATGTTCAGACGCTCCATGATGCTGTCCAGCAGGCCTGCTCTGGGTTTGCGGCAATTGCAATCGTCATCGGGTATGTGTGGGCAAAAGAACACGCCGTCGAGATGACCACCGGCCGCCGCGATGGTCTGATTCATTTTTTCATGGATCTGATGCAGCTCCTCCAGAGTGAGCAGCCCGCGTCCGATCGCCGGCAGATTGGCGACTACTACCACGTGGTAGCCCGCCTGACACAAGCGTGCGATCGCCTCGACACTGCCGTCGATCGGCTGCCACTGAGCAACGCTTGTGATGGGCCCGTCCGCGAGTTCGTTAATGACCCCGTCGCGCCCCAGAACAACCAGCTTCATGTCTACCCCTTTGCGACTAGTTGACGGGATCAGTGCGAACCTGCCGCCACCACGCCAGCGCGGCCAATCTGTGTCGGGTTGGTCGATCAACATCACCCGCTGACCATGACTTTCCCAAATATGTGCAGAAAATTCAACAACTAAAACCCAAGCGTCACACAGCTTTGCCGCGGCGTCGCACGCTGTGAACACACCTTTCGAGGGCGCTCACCCTATCGACCACCAGGTTGGTTCAGTCGGCATATCGCAATGAGAAGGGGTCCGATGCCGTAGCGCTGTGTGAATTCAATCGCAGAATCAGGTTTTCAGGGTGCGCGCGGCCGGGGTGATTGCGGCGGCCACCACTCGGCAGCAAGGCAACGCTAAGCTACTGAATCCACAATCGCATTGAATAAATATTGCACGGCGCTTCCAGCCACGGTAGCCGCGGCAGTGTTTTCGCACCACGTCAGCGCGCCCTGTCACCACTGACAATTTCCGCAAGGCTGCCGATACAGGCGTGAAACTTGTTAAATCCACGTACTGGACAAGTCACTAAATACCACCGTGTCAGGTATCGGAACCAACATGAATACTGGGGTTTTCAGCAAATCGCTTCTGCTGGCGGCATGTATTGGATTTTGCTCGGCGAGTGTCGCGGGTATCTATAAGTATACCGACGAGAACGGCAATACCATCTATACCGACAAACCCAGCGATGGTGCTGAACGCGTCAAGATCCGCAACGAATCCAAGGCACCGCGCGCGCCGCGGCAGAAATACGAGCCGGCGGTTGGCGAGGCGCGGGGAGACCGCTCGGATCAGCTGGATGTCATCTACTCCAAGCTGGAGATCCTGACCCCGAAAAATGATTCAACCGCGCCCGGCAATTCCGGCAATGTGGATGTGGTGCTGCTGGCAAGCCCCCGACTCCATGCCCGACACCGGATCGTCATCGCGCTGGACGGCAAAGAAATATCCAACGGTCGCCACGCCAACCTCAGCCTCACCCAACTGTCGCGCGGCACCCATACACTGACAGCCCAGATTGTCGACGCGGAAGGCTCGACGCAAATTCAGGCAGATGCCGTCAGCTTTCACGTCAAGCGTCCGGTCATCAGCAAGGACAGCCCACTCGCGTTTGATCGCGAGGAAAACTAGTCAGCAAGCCGGATCAGTGCGCGCCGATGCCGCGAGCGCGCCAGTAGATTACACTAGCGGGTAACCACAGCCACGGATATCCGCGCTGAACATACCCGAAGACCTCCCGGATCACCTCGGTACGGCGATATTGTTGCTGGCCGACGGCGACACCGTGCAATGGATGAATAGCGCCGCCGAGGCACTGCTCGGCGCGAGCAGGCGCAACACGCTGGGCAAATCGCTGCACGATGTAGCCGGGTTGCCGCAAAGCCTGATAGCCCACTTCGACGACGCGCGCAGACAAAGCACCACTCTGGTCGAGCGCGAGGCCAATATCGAGCGCCGCAGCGGCCCACCCGCGATTGTCGATTGCATGATCACCCCGATTCCGGCCGAACATCATCCGGGGTCAGTTGAGCTGCTGATCGAAATCTTCGACAACGACCGTCAGAATCGAATCGCCAGCGAACAGCAGCTGCTGGAACAACAACGTCAGTCGCAAACCCTGTTGCGCTCACTGGCTCACGAGATTCTCAATCCGCTCGGTGGCATTCGCGGCGCGGCACAGTTGCTCGAACAAGATACCGCCGATACCGATCTGCGCGAGTACACGCAACTGATCATTCGCGAGGCGGACCGACTGAAAAACCTGCTAAGGCGCGTGCTGGGGCCCAGTGCGCCACTACAAATGCAGCCGCACAACGTGCACGACGTCATCGAACACGTCACCCGCTTACTGCTGACTGATGCGCCAAAGATCGACTGTCGACACGACTACGACCCCAGTATTCCGGAGATCATCTGCGATCGCGAAAGCATGATCCAGGTGCTGATCAATATCGTCGCCAACGCGGTTCGCGCCGTCGCCTCCACAGAGCAGGCCGCCATCACCATCCGCACTCGGGTTGAACGCAATTTCACGATACGCAACCGACTGGTTAAACTGGTGTGCCGAATACAGATTATCGACAACGGCCCAGGTGTCGATCCGCAAATCAGCGAGACCCTGTTCTATCCGCTGGTAACCGCATCCGAAGGGGGCACCGGGCTGGGTCTATCAATCGCCCAGTCGCTGGTGATTCAACACGGTGGCCTGATCGAATGCCAGAGTGTTCCGGGCAACACGGTCTTTACCACTACTGTTCCGATCTAAGGAAATTACTGCCATGCCTTTGCAATACGGAGCCCGCACATGAGACGCCACCGCATCTGGGTGGTCGACGACGATCAGTCCATCCGCTGGGTGCTGGAGCGCGCTTTTCAAAAAGCCGATATCTACGTCGACAGCTTTGCCAGCGCCGATGAAGCACTCGACGCGTTGAACCACAGCGCACGCCTGCCCGATGCAGTGATCAGTGATGTCCGCATGACCGGCACCAGCGGCCTGGAATTTCTCGAAACCCTGCAGCGCGAACAAAACAACACCCCGGTCATCATCATGACCGCCCACGCCGATTTGCAGACCGCAGTGTCAGCCTACGAGGGCGGTGCATTCGAATATCTTCCCAAACCCTTCGATGTCGACGAAGTGGTAGAAATATCCCGTCGTGCTTTTGAAAGTGCCGGCAACAAACCCAAAACCGTCGAGCGCCCGGCGCCCGGCACCGACGACCTCATTGGCGAGACGCCGGCCATGCAGGATGTCTTTCGCACCATCGGCCGCCTGTCGCGCAGCAACACCACGGTACTAATCAACGGCGAATCCGGCACCGGCAAGGAGCTGATTGCCAACGCCCTGCACCGCCACAGCCCACGCGTAGACGAACCCTTTATCGCATTGAACATGGCGGCGATACCGCACGACCTGCTCGAATCAGAATTGTTTGGCCATGAAAAAGGCGCGTTCACCGGTGCCACTGAACGCCGTCGAGGCCGATTTGAGCAAGCTAGTGGCGGCACCCTTTTTCTCGATGAAATCGGCGACATGCCACCGGAGATGCAAACCCGGTTATTGCGGGTATTATCTGAAAACCAGTTCTATCGCGTCGGCGGCCACCAGGCGATCAGCGTCGATGTGCGCATCATCGCCGCCACCCACCAAAATCTGGAACAACTGGTCGAGCAGCATCGCTTTCGCGCCGACCTCTACCATCGGTTAAACGTTATTCGCATCAGCGCACCACCGCTGCGTGACAGAATTGAAGATATTCCGCTTTTACTCAAAGCTTTTCTTCGCAAATCGGCTGACGAACTGGGTGTCGATGCCAAGCAATCGACAGAAGAGCTTGATCAGACGCTGATGCAACTGCCGTGGCCCGGCAACGTACGACAACTGGAAAACCTCGCACGCTGGCTGACCGTTATGGCCAGCGGACGCGAACTGGCCGTGCAGGATCTACCGGATGACCTGGTGCAGAGTGGCGAAATGGTCTCTGACAAAACCTGGGTCGACGAGATGAAAAAATGGGCCAGTGCCGCGCTGGCACAAGGCCCGCCGCGCGGGGGGGAACCCGCCCCCGCCCCCGCGGGCGAACGGCGGGGG